>NZ_CALHVM010000069.1 GCF_938039205.1 uncultured Campylobacter sp. | reverse complement strand
CGCTTGCGAGCCTTGAAATTTTAAAACAGATGCTAAAAACGGCTAAATTTAACGAACAAAATATGCTAGCGATGACGAAGCGCGGGCACCTCACGGCGACCGATCTAGCCGACTATCTCGTGCGGGAGAAAAACGTGCCGTTTCGCCGGGCGCACTTCATCACGGGCAAGGCCGTGGCGTATGCGGAAAATTTGGGCTTGGATCTTAGCGAGCTAAATGCGCAGCAGCTTGCTAGCGTGGATGAAAGCTTGGACACAGGCGCGGTTAAATTTCTTGATCTAAACGCTTCTAAGCAGGCGCGCAAGTCGCAAGGCGGCACGGCAAATGAGAGCGTTGCGGCGCAGATTGAAATTTTAAACGAGTGGCTGAAAGATAAATAAATTTTAAAATTTATCGCAGAAAGGCAAAAATTTAATTATAATTATAGAAAATTTAAGGAGGAAAGGATGTTTGGAAACGGATATAAAAAAGAGCTAGAAAGCAAAAATGCTGCTTTAGAGCAAGAAAACGAAAGTCTAAAAGCGCAGATACAAAGACTGCAAAGCGATCTAGAGGCCGTAAAATCAAGCGCGATTAGCGAGCAAAACGCGCCTAAAAGTAACGAAAATGCGACGAAACTACTGCTAGCTAGCTACGCCGACGGTATAAATTTTTTGCAAGGTACGATGGAAGAAAACCTAAAAATGCTCGAAAATATAAACGAGCTAAATAATCTAACTTTTACTAAGACGGGCGAGTTGCGCGAACAGACGAGCTTTATCGTTAGTTCGATGGAAAACGTCCAGCAAATGAGCGGCGACCTACAAAACGATGCCTCGTCGCTAAATAACAGCGTGATGTCGATCGTGGAGATTATAAATTTGATCAAGGATATCTCCGATCAGACGAATTTACTAGCCCTAAACGCAGCTATCGAAGCCGCGCGCGCGGGCGAACACGGACGCGGATTTGCCGTCGTGGCCGATGAGGTGCGAAAGCTCGCCGAACGCACGCAAAAAGCCACTCTCGAAGTCGAAGTAAATATCAACGGACTAAAACAAAGCTCAAATACGATGATAGGAATGAGCGAGAATTTCTCTAAAATTTCGGGCGACGTGATGCGCGTTTTGAGCGATTTTCAGGGCACTATCGCAAGCGTAAACGAAAACACGCAAAACATCTTAAATCAAACATTAAATTTAACTAACGAAGTTAACGTTAGTAACGGTAAAATCGATCATATAAATATGAAACTAAACGGCTATAGAGCCGTTTTAAACGGCGAATTTGAAAGCATACCTGAGGCCGGGCGTTGTAGATTCGGTAAGTGGTTTAATGAAAAAGTCAAAAATATCGTAAAAGACGCAAAAACGGTTCAAGATATCTCTCGCGATCACGAAAACGTCCATAGCGGACTAGAGAAAGCGATCAAGATTTTTGCAGATAGTAGTAAAGACAATGCCGCCGGAGTGGAAATCCTAAAAGACGTGGAAAAATCGAGCAAAGTCGGCTTTGAGACGCTTTTGAACGCGGTTAGAGCGGCTAGGAAATAATATTATTAATTAAACCGCCCAGCCCAGCAAGGACTCGGCGGTCTTTTTGGAGATTTAGCGAGTTTGCCGTGCTTGCGGACGGCTCGCTAAATCAAATTTACGCTCAAATTTCGAGCGTAAATTTAAAATTTAAAACGTGCTTTGCGGATCGGTCGCGGTATCTACCCAGCCCAGCTTTGCGCCGGCTAGCAGGTGAAAATGTAGGTGCATAACCTCTTGGCCGCCGTTTTCGCCGCAGTTTGTGACTAGGCGGTATCCGCTCTTATCCACGCCCATCAGCACCGCGACCTCTTGGATAAATTTCGTCATCTCGCCCATCAGCGCCCCGTCCATCTCCTGGAAATTTTCAAAGTGTTTTTTCGGGATGATCAAAATATGAATCGGAGCCTTTGGATTTATGTCGTTAAAGGCTAGGAATTTGTCGTTTTCCAACACTTTGTTGCAAGGTATTTCGCCTGCTACGATTTTTTCAAATATCGTCATGATTTTCTCCTGGTTAAAATTTGGCTTAATTATAACAAGTAAAAGTTAAAATTTCCCGCCTTTTAGGCAGATTTTATCAAATTTTGACTACAATCTATCCTAAAATTCAGTAAAGGTAAAAACTTGCAAGAGTATAGAGAAAGTATCGCAAAATGCGGGAATTTGGCGGATTTAGACAAGATTCGCGTCGCGCTACTGGGCAAAAAGGGCGCGATCACGTCGGAGTTTGCTAAGCTTAAGGATATGGACGAAGCGGCCAAGAAGGAATTTGCGGCAAATTTAAACAAGCTAAGAGACGAATTTGAGGCGCTTTTGGTGGCTAAAAAAACCGAGCTTGAAAGCGGCGAGATAAAAGCCAAAATGAAGGCCGAAGCCATCGACATCACGCTATTTAACGAACCAAGCGGTGCTGGAGCGCTGCACCCAGTAATGGCTACGATGGATAAGATCATCGAGTACTTTATGATGCAAAATTTCTCGCTCGAGACGGGACCGCTCATAGAAGATGATTTCCACAACTTTGAGGCGCTAAATTTACCTAAATATCACCCCGCGCGCGATATGCAGGATACGTTTTATTTTAAGGATTTTAGGCTACTTCGCACGCACACTAGCCCAGTGCAGGTGCGCACGATGATGAGCAAAAAGCCTCCGATCCGCATGATAGCGCCAGGAACGGTATTTCGCCGCGATATGGATCTAACGCACACGCCGATGTTTCATCAGGTAGAAGGCCTCGTGGTCGAGGAGGGCGGCGCGGTGAGCTTTGCAAATTTAAAATCAATGCTTGAAAATTTCTTAAAATACATGTTCGGCGACGTTAAAGTGCGCTTTCGCCCTAGCTTTTTCCCGTTTACCGAGCCCAGCGCGGAGGTCGATATCAGCTGTATTTTCTGTCACGGCGACGGATGCCGCGTATGCAAGCAAACCGGCTGGCTCGAGGTGCTAGGATGCGGCGTGGTCGATCCCAATGTCTTTAAGGCCGTCGGCTACAAAAACGTGAGCGGATACGCATTTGGGCTTGGAGTCGAGAGATTTGCGATGCTGCTTCATCAAATTCCTGATTTGCGCTCGCTTTTCGAGGGAGATTTAAGATTATTGGAGCAGTTTAAATGATAATTTCAAGAAATTGGCTAAGCGAATGGCTGGATATCTCGAGCGTAACGAGCGAAACGCTGCTAAAGACGTTAAATTCGATCGGGCTCGAGGTCGATAGCTTTAAAGAGATAAGGGTACCTAAAAATATCGTCGTAGGCTACGTAAAAAGTAAGATAAAACACGAAAACGCCGAGAAACTAAGCGTTTGCCAAGTGGACGTAGGCGGCGAGACGCTACAAATCGTCTGCGGTGCGAAAAACGTCGAGGCTGGGCAGTTCGTGCCGGTGGCGCTATCTGGCGCCGTTATGCCAAGCGGCCTAGAGATAAAAAGAGCAAAACTGCGTGGAGTCGAGTCAAACGGCATGATTTGTTCATCCGTGGAGCTTGGCCTCGTAAAAACAAACGACGGCATAATGCCGCTGGATGAAAGTATCGGCGAGCTAAAACTGGGTAAGGAAATTTGCGAATATCCGCTACTAAACGACGATATAATCGAGATCGAGCTAACGCCAAACCGCGGCGACTGCCTGAGTGTTTATGGCGTAGCGAGGGATCTATCGGCGGCGCTTGATCTGCCGCTAAAAGACGCTGCCAGATACGAAGAGGGCGAAAATTTGCTCGGTATCGGGCGTATTTTAGCTATCCACGCCGAGGAAAATTTACAAAGCAGTTTTCAGTACCGAGCATTTGAGATAAAAGAGTATTTCGACGAAAATTTGCTAATGAAGATCCGTTTGGCGCTGATCGAGTGCGATAAACAAAACCGCATCGAGCGCCTGTTAGACTACGCTACACACTCAACCGGCGTGCTTTTTAGCGCGTATGATTACGCCAAGCTCAAAAAGGACGACGAGCGAGCTGTTTTTGACCTGCAAAAGGGCGCAAATTTAGCAACTGAAATTTTAGCCGGCGGCGAGCTTTTAGGTGTGGGCGGCGTATATCAGACGGACGCGGCGAGGCTTGACGAAAACAGCAAACTAATCATAGTGGAGGCTAGCTACACCGATCCGCAAGTGATCGCAACCACGGTCTATGAGGACAAGCAAATGCCGCGCCAAGCGCAGACTTACCGCTCGCTAAGAGGTAGCGAGCCAAACGTAGGTTTTGGAGCCGATTTTTTATTTAAACAGCTAGCCGCGCTAAAATCGGTCGCGCTTTATGCGGGCTCTCAGCAAAGCGTAATGACGCGAGAGCCGAAAGTCGTGAGCTTTACGATGAGCGAAATGCAAAAAATGATCGGTCAAGAAGTCTCTCAAAACGACGTCGTAAGGATACTTAAAAAGCTTGGATTTAGCCTAACTTTTAACGCCGAAAAAGAGGGCGCGAACGCGAAGGTTCCGCTATTTCGCCACGATATCGTAAATTCTCAAGACGTGTGCGAGGAGATTGTGCGAATGGTCGGTATCGACAACATTGCTTCAAAGCCGTTAAATTTTAGCGAAGCAAACCGCATAAACGATACCTTTGTAGGCTACAAAAACGCGCTAAATTTGCGTAAAAAAGCGGCTGCGGCCGGATTTTTCGAGAGCGTGCATTATGTATTCGACGACGCGAGCGAGCTAGCGGCGCTCGGTTTTTCGCCTTGCAAGGCCGAGATAGCCAACCCGATAAATAGCGAGCTAAACACTCTAAGACCGACGCTTGCAAATCACTTGCTAAAATCGGCCGAGCGAAACGTAAAAAATCAGCGAAAATCGGTCAAAATTTTTGAATTCGGCAGTGTATTTGGCCAGAGCGGCGAGCAAAGCGAGAGATTTGGCTTCGTAGCTAGCGGACTTACAAAAGAGCCTAGCCTGCTAAACGGTGCAAAGCCAGCCGATATCGACTTTTTAGGCTTTGCGACGGCCGTTAGAAACGCGGTCGGCGAATTTGAGCTAAAAGTCTGCGACGACGTAAAATATCTAAGCGAATTTGAACAAGCTAAAATCTATCAAAATGGCGTTTGCGTGGGTTATATCGGCCGCGTGGACGTGCGAGTCGAGGCCGCGCGCGACCTACCGCGAACCTATCTTTGCGAGATAGAGTTTGAAAAGCTTAAATTTGACGGTGCAGTCGTCAAGCCATACTCGAAATTTCCGGCTATCAGTAGAGACCTAAGCCTAATCGTGCCTAAATCCATGAAATTTGAAGCGATAAAAGAGTGCATAAACGCGCTAAAAATCGAGTGTCTAAAAGAATTTGCGCCGGTCGATATATACTCAGACGATAAGCTCGGAGACGACGTGAGTCTGAGCGTTAAATTTAACTTCCAAGATATACAAAAAACGCTTGAAGACGAGGAAGTGGCAGCGATAATGGATAAAATTTTGGACGCTTTAAAGCAAAATTTAAATATCGGACTAAGATGAAAGTTTACGCATTAAGAACGCCGATAAGCGCGAGCCTGGAAAACATCGCGGCCGATAAATCTATCTCGCATAGATGCGCGATATTTTCGCTTTTAAGCGATAGGCCAAGCCGCGTGAAAAACTATCTAAAGGCTGAGGATACGCTAAATACGCTAGAGATCGTAAAAAATTTGGGCGCGCATATCGAGGAAAAAGAGGGCGAGCTAATCATAACTCCGAGCGCAAATTTAAAAGAGCCTAGCGTTGTTTTAGAGTGCGGAAACTCGGGCACGGCTATGAGGCTTTTTATGGGCTTTTTGGCTGCTAGCGAGGGCTTTTTCGTGCTAAGCGGGGATGAGTTTTTAAATCGGCGTCCGATGGCGCGCGTGGCTAAACCGCTGATCAGCGTCGGCGCTAAGATAGACGGCGCAAACGGCGGAGATCACGCGCCTTTGGCGATCCGCGGCAAGAAGCTGGAATATTTTAAATTTGATAGCAAAATCGCCTCCGCGCAGGTAAAATCGGCGCTGATTTTAGCGGGACTAAAATCAAACGGCTGCGAGCTTAGCGAACCTGAGCTTAGTCGCGATCACACCGAACGCATGCTAAAAGGTATGGGTGCAAGTTTGCAAATTTTACCCCGCGGCGTCAAGGTTGAACCGATGAATGCGCCACTAAAACCGCTTGAAATTTGCGTTCCAAACGATCCTAGCTCGGCGTTTTTCTTTGCCGCAGCCGCAGCGATAATCCCAAATTCTCATATCGTGCTAAAAAATATGCTACTAAATAAAACACGCGTGGAGGCCTTTAAAATTTTAGCCAAAATGGGCGCGCAAGTAACGTTTAAAGAGACCTCGAACACATACGAAAGTATCGGTGAGATCGAGATAAAGCACGCGCCGTTAAAGGCCGTGGACGTGAGTAAAAATATCTCGTGGCTAATCGACGAGGTGCCGGCGCTTGCCATAGCTTTTGCAAATGCGCAGGGCATAAGTAGTGTTAAAAACGCAAAAGAGCTTCGCGTCAAAGAAAGCGATCGCATCGCAATCATGGTGCAAGGTCTGCGAAAATGCGGGCTTGAAGTCGAAGAATTTGAAGACGGCTTTAGCGTAAAAGGCGGCGAGGCAAACTGCGCTATTATAGATAGCAACGGCGATCACCGTATCGCGATGAGCTTTGCGGTGCTTGGGCTAAAATGCGGAATGGTTATAGAAAAGAGCGAATTTATCGCGACTTCGTTTCCAAATTTTAGCGGGATTTTAAGACAACTTGGAGCTAGCGTTGAAGATTGAGCTTGCTAGCAGTTATGGCTTTTGCTTTGGCGTCAAGCGCGCCATAAAAATCGCCGAAAACGCTAAGGACGCCGTAACTATCGGACCCATCATCCATAACAACGACGAGATAAACCGCCTAAATAAAAACTTTAACGTCAAAACACTTGAGGGCATAAACGAAATCGACGGCGAAAAAAAAGCGATCATCCGCACGCACGGCATCACAAAAGGCGACCTAGCCGAGCTAAAAAAAAGCGACATAAAGGTGATTGATGCTACATGCCCATTTGTGACCAAACCGCAGCAAATTTGCGAGAAAATGAGCAAAGAAGGCTACGATATCGTGATATTCGGCGATGAAAAACACCCCGAGATAAAGGGCGTAAAATCATACGCCGTCGGTAAGGTTTTCGTCGTGCTAGAGGAGAGTGAGCTAGAGAGCGTAAAACTGGCTCAAAAAGTAGCCGTCATTAGTCAAACTACGCGTAAGGTAGAAAAATTTATGCAAATCGTAAATTATTTGATGCTGCGCGTAAAAGAAGTACGCGTTTTTAATACGATTTGTAATGCTACTTTTGAAAACCAAGAAGCTGTTAAAAACTTAGCCGTTAGAGCCGACGTGATGGTTGTAGTCGGCGGAAAAAACAGCTCAAATACAAAGCAGCTTTATCTCATCTCAAAAACCGCCTGCGAGGATAGCTATCTCGTGGAAAATGAGTTAGAACTCGAGCGTACATGGTTTGAAGGGAAAAATCTCTGCGGAGTGAGCGCTGGAGCCTCTACGCCTGATTGGATTATCCAAAAAGTGATTGATAAGCTGGAGAGCTTTCAAATTTAATAAATACTCATTACCTTTTTAAACAAAATTTCAAATTTAGCCCTGAAATTTCACAAGTTAATCTACAAATAAGTTAATATTAAGTAAAATTGAGTCTAATTGTGTTAAAAGCAAAATATATACAAAAGGAACAAGATGGCTGCGGTGAACAAAAAAGTTCAGCTTAGTAAGGCAAACGACGGTATCGAAGACGACGATTTTGCCTCGATGTTAGAGGAGTCTTTTAAAAAGACTGAAGAGGATAGCGACGGAATAATCGTCGATATTAAAGGCGACGAGGTTTTTGTAAACGTCGGTAAAAAATCAGAGGGAATTTTAAATATTTCCGAGATCCAAGATGAAAACGGAGAGCTTAAATTTAAAACGGGCGATACTATAAAGGTCGTAATAACCGGCTCAAGAGGCGGTAAACCTATCGTTTCTCACAAAAAAGCGCTTAGAAAAGAAAAAGTAAAAGCTTACATAGACTCATATAACGAAGAAAATCAAGACGTATTTGACGTAAAAATAATCGGTAAAAATAAAGGCGGTTTTGTTGCTCAAAACAGTGAGGGTATCGAGTTTTTCTTGCCTCGCTCGCAAGGCGGCTTTAAAGACGCAAACGCGGTAGTAGGAAAGTCGTTTAAAGTAAAAGTCATAAAAATAGACAAAGACGAGCAAAGCATTATCGTATCAAGAAAAAAACTGCTTGACGAAGATAGAAAGAAAAAAAGAGAAGCGATATCTGCAGTCGCTGAAAATACGGATGTGATAGAGGGTGTGGTTAAGAAAATCACTACTTACGGTATGTTTGTAGACGTAGGTGGAGTGGATGGACTCGTGCACTACAGTGAGATAAGCTATAAAGGACCGGTAAATCCGGGCTCTATCTACAAAGAAGGTGATAAGGTTTTAGTAAAAGTTATCAAATACGATAACGAGAAAAAACACCTTTCTCTATCTATCAAGGCTGCAACTCCAGATCCTTGGGATGAGATAAAAGATGGACTAGATGTGGGTGACACTATAAAAGTAACAGTCAGCAACATTGAGCCTTATGGTGCATTTGTGGATCTTGGCAACGACATAGAGGGCTTTTTGCACATTTCTGAAATTTCATGGGATAAAAATATCAAAAATCCAAAAGATCACATTAGTGAAGGCGAGGAGCTTGACGTCGAGGTTATCGAGATAGACGCAAAAGATCGCCGCCTAAGAGTGAGTCTGAAAAACCTACTCAAAAAACCGTTTGACGAATTTAAAGCCCAATTTAAAGAAGGGGACGTCACTAAAGGCGTAGTTACTAGTGTGACTAACTTTGGAGCATTTGTTAGGATTGGCGCAGTTGAGGGCTTGCTCCATAATGAGGATGCTTCATGGGATAGAAACGACAAGTGCAAAGATTTGTTTAAAGTGGGCGACGAGGTTGAGGTAAAAATCATCAAAATCGACTCTAACGAGCAAAAAATTTCTCTTAGTCAAAAGGATCTAAAACAAAGCCCGGTACAAGCCTATGCAAAGAAATTTAACGTAGGCGACATCGTGACTGGTAAAATTCGCGATATTAAAGATTTCGGCGTATTTGTAGAGCTCGGCGATAATGTCGATGCGCTCATCCGCAAAGAAGACCTAGGTAGCGTAAGCGCTGAAAGCCTAAACATAAACGATAATATCGAAGCTGCGATAGCTTTTATTGACGAGAAGAAAAATAGAATCCGCCTAAGCGTAAGGCGCCTTGCAAGACAAAAAGAGCGCGAGGTGCTAAACGAGATAAATAGCGACGATAAGGTTACTTTGGGCGATATTATTAAAGAACAGCTATCATAAGTAAATGAAGCGATATTTGTTCTGGGGCGCGATTGCTTTTTTGCTGATTTTCGTCTGTGTATGCGGCGTTTTGCTGTATAAGTACGCGGATGTCAATTTAAAAGAGCCTGCGCCTGCGGAGCTAAAAGTATCACAAAATAACAAGGAGCAAAATTTGACTACTGGCCCTACTTCTTGGGTCGGCGAAATGGCAAATTTGGCTCCTAAAAAATATGCTTTGGCAAGCAATGAGATATTTATAGAATTTAAAGACGAGTCAAAAACAGTCCTAAAAACGGCCTATCAGTTAGTGATCGATAAAAACGATATATACTCGATGTTCTGCCTTACTCAAACATTAAAAAACATACCCGTAGATTTTAGTGTAGTAAAAGAAAATTCACAAAATTTAATTTACATAAACACGCAAGACGGCAGCGTTTTAGACCGCGTTATAAACGAACTTAAAGCGTACGATATACGCTCAACTTTCAAGGAGATCAAGCTATGAAAACGATAATAGTGTGCGACGCAATACATAAAGTCGGCTTTGAAATTTTAAATCGCGAAGAGGATATAAAAGTAATCGACGCAGTAAACGTGCCCAAAGATAAGCTTTTGGATATCTTAGGCGAGGCTGACGTGGCCATCACGCGAAGCTCGACCGAAGTCGGCGAGGCGTTTTTAAATGCGGCCAAAAATCTAAAGGCTCTCGTGCGCGCGGGCGTGGGCGTTGATAACGTAGATATCGACGGCTGCTCAAAACGCGGCATAATCGCGATGAACGTCCCTACGGCAAATACAATCGCCGCGGTAGAGCTAACGATGGCTCATATGTTAGCTGCCGCTCGCTCGTTTCCGTACGCTCACAACGATCTAAAAATCGACCGAATTTGGAAGCGCGAAAAATGGTACGGTGTCGAGCTTTTTAACAAGACTCTAGGCGTCATCGGCTTTGGTAACATCGGCTCTCGCGTAGCGGTTAGGGCTGCGGCTTTCGGTATGCAAATCGTTGCTTACGATCCGTATATCGATCCGTCGAAAGTAACCGATATGGGCGGCGTTTATACGCGAAATTTCGACGATATCCTTGCGTGCGATTTCATCACCATACACACTCCTAAAAATAAAGAAACCGTAAACATGATCGGCGAAGCGGAGATCGCAAAAATGAAGGACGGCGTGCGCCTCATCAACTGCGCTCGCGGCGGCCTTTATAACGAAGAGGCGCTATATAACGGCCTAAAAAGCGGCAAGATAGCGTTTGCGGGTATCGACGTATTTGAGAAGGAGCCGGCGACGGATCATCCGCTACTTGAGTTAAATAACGTCAGCGTCACACCGCACCTTGGCGCAAATACGCTAGAGTCTCAAGCCAACATCGCTATCGCAGCAGCCGAACAGGCTATCTCTGCGGCTCGCGGCATCAGCTATCCTAGTGCGCTAAATTTGCCGATAAAAACGGAAGATCTACCGCCTTTTGTGGAGCCTTATATCGAGCTTACGAGCAAGATGGCCTTCCTCGCCGCGCAGATCAACAAAAAAGCTATCAAAGCTATCCGCATCGAGACGCACGGCCCTATTAGTGAGTATGCAAACTCCATGCTTACATTTGCGATCGTGGGCGCTTTAAAAGAGAGCTTGGGCGATACGATAAACTACGTAAACGCTAAATTTTTGTGCGACGAAAAAGGCATAACGACAGAGAGCACCGTCGGCGGCAATAGTATTTTCAAAAATAAAATCACCGTTCGCATCACGACCGAAAACGACGTCGTGACGATCGGCGGAACCGTATTTGGCGAAAATCAGCAGCGCATCGTGACGATAAATGGCTTTAAAACAGACTTTAAGCCTAAAGGCAAGATGATTATCTTTAAAAACAACGACGTTCCGGGCGTTATCGCTAAAATTTCATCTATCCTCGCCGAAGAAAAGATCAATATCGCCGACTTCCGCCTAGGACGCGACGATCACGGTATGGCGCTTGCGGTCGTGCTTGTGGATGAAAAGATAACTAAAGAGACGCTGGCTAAGTTAAACGATCTAGACGTTTGCGTATGGGCAAAGTACGCAGTTGTCTAAATTTAATCCCGAATTGGGGCTTAAATTTAAGGAGGGTTTGAGTATGAAATTTTTACTTTTGATTCCGATTTTGTTTTTGCTTGCGGGTTGCGAGAGCGAAGTGCAAAAGCAAACTACGAAAAATTTTGAGAAAATTTTGACCGAAAAAAAGAAATTTCAAAAGATACAAAAAGACGATCCTAGTGTAAGCGAACAGATGAAAAGGGAAATCCACTCGCAGTCTGAACAAAGCAAGGAAAAAGGCGAGTTTAAATTTAAGCCTTAAATTTGAGTTTTACTTCGGCGAGCGCGGTCAAATTTGCCCTCTCGCCGCTTCTTAAACTAAACTAAAAACTTTTTTGATATAATCAGCCTTTAAAACTACAAGGAGAAAAAATGGCAACCTATTCGATGGGCGACCTAAAAAAAGGACTAAAGATCGAGCTAGACGGCGTCCCGTATAAAGTCGTCGAGTATCAGCACGTAAAACCGGGCAAGGGCGCAGCTTTCGTTCGCGCGAAAATCAAATCTTTCATCGACGGCAAAGTGCTTGAAAAGACGTTCCATGCGGGCGACAAATGCGATCAGCCGAATTTGGAAGAAAAAGAGATGCAGTATCTTTACGACGACGGCGAGTTCTGTCAGTTTATGGATACCGCGAGCTACGAGCAAGTGGCGATCAGCGACGAGGACGTGGGAGATGTCAAAAAATGGATGATCGACGGCATGATGGTTGAGATTTTATTTCACAACGGTAAGGCTATCGGTGTAGAAGTACCGCAAGTCGTCGAGCTAAAGATCGTCGAAACTCCGCCGAATTTCAAAGGCGACACCCAGGGCGGTAAAAAGCCTGCTACGCTAGAAAGCGGCGCGGTCGTTCAGATACCTTTTCACGTGCTTGAAGGCGAGGTTATCCGCGTAGATACCGTCCGCGGCGAGTACATCGAGCGCGCAAATAAATAATCGCAATCGTCAAATTTGATGAAAGCAAAATTTGACGAGCTCATATCCCAAGTAAAGCCGCTGTTTAAAGATAACGGCTTTACCAAAAACGGGCTAAATTTCTACAAAAATACTCCCGAATTTATATACGTCGTAAATTTTCAAAAAAAGTAGCGGTAATACCGCATTCGAAACTAGATTTTACGTAAACTGCGGCATTTACGGTGTGTTTATAGACGCCGCAGCCGGCAAAGAAACCGTCTTAAAGCCAAAAGAATACGAGTGTCATTTTAGGGATAGAATCTCATCTATCATAGACTCTAAAGCAGCTTACTATGAAATCAACGAAAATAGCAACACGGTAGCGCTTTGTGAAAATTAACAAGTGACCTAATGGCGGTGTTTAGATTTTTTGATGAGATAAAAACCGAACGAAATTTGATTGATTTGATGCTGGAGCGAAACGGTCTAGCGGTGATTGATCAGCTTTTTGAATATTTACTCATAAAGAATGAACAAGAAATTTTGACCAGCCAAGCGTTAAATTTGTTTGAAAAATATGGAAATGAAGCTAGATGGAAAATTTTTGAGCGGCGCATAAATGGTTTGCTTAAAAAATACAAAAAAGATGAGATAAAATTTGAAGAAATAAAAGCCAAAGCCTAAGCCTCGGCTTAGACTTTAGGCTGATTTTTTAACGCTATCGACCAAAGCAACGATCTCTTCGTGGTTTGGTAGGGCGTTTACGTCCGTACCGATGAGATCTTTTTTGGAAAATACTATCTTTCCATCTACTTCAACTATGAAGTTTCCGCCGCTACCGACGATTTTGCTAATATTAGCGCCTGGGATTTGACTTAAAAATTCATCTTCTACACGAGAAGCTACCGGTCTATAGTTTCAAGAATTGCAATATGTAATCTTTACTTCCATGTTCCTTCCTTTCGAATTTAAAGTACGCCGATTATAGCGTAAATTTAACAAATAGCAGTATAATTATCAAAAAATTTAAGGAGAAAATTATGAAAAAAGTTGCCGTGATTTTTGCCGACGGGTTTGAGGAGATAGAGGGCGTTAGTATCGTGGACGTACTTAGACGAGGCGGCGTGGAGGCCCATGTAGTCGGGCTTGATAAGCTACCTATCACGGGCGCACACGGAGTGAAATTAGTCTGTGATATGACTCTTTATGACCTTGAGGAGGTTGACTACGATATGCTGGTTTTGCCGGGCGGGTATACTGGTGTCACGAATATATCCGGTAACCTAAAAATGAGAGAGACGATCAAAAAGTTTGCTAAAAAAGGCAAATTCGTCGCCGCCATTTGCGCCGCGCCGATAGCTCTTGGAGTGGCGGAAATCATGAAGGGCGAGTATACATGCTATCCTAGCTGCGAGGCTAGCGTCGAGGGCGGAACGTACGTGAGCGATAAAAACGTCGTGCAAAGCGGAAATATCGTCACCTCAAAAGGCCCTGCCACCGCGATGGAGTTTGCTTTGGAGCTGGTTAAAATTTTAAACGGCGAGCAAGTTTATAATGAAGTGAAAAACGGACTTTTATTTGTCAAATAACGATTTGCGGGCTTAAATTTTGATAGACACTGCACCTTTGTTTAAATAAAGGTGCGGCTGGTTAAATTTTTGAGTAAAACACGAAAGTGTCAAATTTGCGATTGTAATTTGCCGACAAAATCGCGTTTTTAGCTTAATTATAAAATTTATTTGCGCCGATTGGCCGATGCTTTGCATCAAACCTGACTTAAATTTACTTCAAATTTTACGCAACCCCAAACCTTCGAATAAAAAATAAATTTCTAAAAAAGCTAGCCGAGGTTTAAATTTACAAAAAATTATAAAAATATCAATTTTTATCTAGCTTTTTTATTTAAATTCAGGTATCATCTATTAACCGATTTTATCGGGAATTTGATTTAAGGAAACGTTACTGTGAATATTTACGTCGGTAACTTGTCATATCGCATGACTGAGGCAGAGCTTAAGGATACATTTGCGCCGTTTGGCGAAGTAAAACGCGCGAAAATCGTCAAAGATCGCGACACGAATCGCTCAAAAGGATTCGGATTCGTCGAGATAGAAAACGACTCAGACGCACTAAAAGCGATCGAAGCGCTAAACAATAAGGAAGTAGGCGGCAGAGCTCTAAGAGTAAACGAATCTAAACCTAAAGAATAATCCGGCCGTCAAATCTGACGGCTTTTAACTAATTTTCAAATTTAAGCTTTTTAGTCAAATTTCACTCCAAATGAACCAAAAAATCACTTCTCGTATCGCTCCGACTCCAAGCGGCTTTTTGCACGCAGGCAATGCTTATAACTTCTTGCTGACCTATCTTTTTACTCGCGCGTTTGGCGGGATTTTGTACTTAAGGATCGACGACTACGACCTGCCGCGCTACCGCAGGCAATATGTGGAAAATATCTTTCGCGTGCTTGATATGCTGGGCATTGATTTTGACGGCGGTCCCGGCGGGGTGGGGGAATTTGAAGCCAATTTTAGCTCCAAATTTCGCCTTGGAGCCTATAAAAACGCGCTAAAAACTCTCGAGCAAAAGGGCGTTTGCTATGCTTGCGAGTGCTCGCACTCGATGAAAAACTCGTTTAAAAACGGCATTTACGCGCGTGTTTGCGCTGATAAAAATCTTAAATTTAAAAAAGACGAAACGGCTATGCGGCTTCGCGTCCCTGACGAGGCGGAAATTTGCGTTTGGCAAAATTTGATAAATTTTGATGCTTTGTGCAGTGACACGGACGGCCTAGTAAATCAAACGAGCGGCTTTTGCAGTAGTGAGCAAGCAACGCAAAATGGCGTAGCAAGCGGTTTAACAAAATCGGAAAATTTGGGCGACTCGGGCGGAGAGAAACCTGGCGACGAAAAATTTAACCTTAACACCGTTGGAAATTCGGGCGAAAGGTTTTTAAATTTAGCAAATTTGGGCGACTTAAATTTAACGGACGAAGCGACGTTTGAAACGGAAAAATTCGCGCAAGCTCAAAGCGTAAATTTGGCGCAAATTTTGGGCGATTTCGTCGTTTGGAAAAAAGACGATACGCCCGCTTATAATCTCGCTAGCCTCGTGGATGACGAGATTTTGGGTGTAAATTTGCTCGTGCGAGGCGAGGATTTGCTCGCGTGCTCGGCGGCGCAAAAGTACATGGCGCAGATGCTGGGCTACGATTTTGAAAATGCAAATTTCATCCATCACGGCCTGCTAGCGCGTGAGGGCAAAAAGCTATCCAAAAGCTCGAGCGCACCGGCGGTTAGCGTAGCGGACGGTGCCAAAATCCACTATAAATTTGTCGCTTTTAAGCTAGGGCTCAACGCATCAAAATGCGACACTCTGTCAAATTTGCTTGAGATGTTTAAAGAAAAATTTAGCAGATAAATTTAAACGCGCTACTTGGATTTTTTAAATTTAAAAAAGCGCGGTAAATTTTTACCGGCTTATCCAAATTTTATTTATGGGAGTTTGAGGCTCGATTGAGACAACGACGGCGCCTTAAATTTTGGACGGGTTATCATTGCAAAGTTTAAATTTAGACGCAAAAACTTACGTCCGTGAGGCTACAAGGTTGCGTCAAATTTACCGCTCAAATTTAAGCTAAATTCGGAGCCGTAAATTGAAATCAAGCTGCCCGCACCGCAGTCGTCAAATTTGAGCTCAAATTTTACCAAAAACCCGCCTAAACAGCCTACTTTCCGAGCCTAGCTAAATTTAAACGAGACCGATTTATCCGCCTAAAAGCAAAGTTTTTGTAAAATCAAAAGCATTAAAAAGGACGAAAAAATGAGTGATTTTACAGATTTTACGCACCTGCACCTGCACACGGAGTATTCGCTACTTGACGGAGCCAACCGCATCAAAGAGCTAGCCAAAACGCTAAAAAGACAAGGCGTCAAAGCCGCAGCCATCACCGACCACGGCAATATGTTTGGCGCGATAGACTTTTATAAAACGATGAAAAATGAAGGCATAAAGCCGCTCATCGGTATCGAAGCCTACATTCACAACGGCGAGGAACTAGGCGACAAAAGCACCAAACAGCGCTTTCACCTCTGTCTCATCGCCAAAAACGAAATCGGATACAAAAATCTGATGTATCTTAGCTCCATGAGCTATATCGAGGGGTTTTATTATTATCCGCGTATCAACAAAAAGATACTAAAAGAGCACAGCGAGGGTATCATCTGCTCCTCGGCGTGTCTGCAAGGCGAGGTGAACTGGAACCTCAACCAAAGCGAACGAAATTTGCGTTTCGGCGCAGGCGGATACGAGGCGGCGAAAGAAGCCGCGCTGTGGTACAAGGAGGTCTTTGGCGATGATTTTTACCTCGAGATCATGCGCCACGGTATCGGCGATCAGCGCAGGATCGACGATGAGATCTTGCGCCTGGCAAAAGAGCTAAATATCAAGGTCATCGCGACTAACGACACGCACTATACGTTTAAGCAACGCGCCGACGCGCACGAGGTTTTCATGTGTATCGCGATGAACAAACTGCTAGACGATCCAAACCGCCTGCGCCACAGCGTGCATGAGTTTTACGTCAAGACGCCTGCGCAGATGAGCGAGCTTTTCGCCGATATCCCCGAAGCCGTTACAAACACGCAGGAAATCGTTGATAAATGCGACCTCTCTATCAAACTAGGCGACGCGACGCCGCCGAATTTTAAATTTACGCTCGAGTACGCCGCCGAGCGAAATTTGAGCTTGCCAGAGCCTGATAAACGCTACAGCATACCAAACGACAGCGTGCTGTTTGAGCACGAGTGCAGGCAGGGGCTGGAGGATAGGCTTAAATTTGTCCCCGCAGAGCGCCACGAGGAGTACCGCACCCGTCTGCAACGCGAGATAGATATCATAAACAAGATGAACTTCCCGGGCTACATGATGATCGTTTGGGACTTTATCAACGAAGCTAAAAAGCGCGGCGTGCCGGTAGGTCCTGGACGCGGCTCTGCGGCGGGAAGCCTAGTAGCCTATAGCTTAAAAATAACAGACCTTGATCCGCTGCCCTATAACCTACTTTTCGAGCGTTTTTTGAACCCGGAGCGCGTGAGCATGCCCGATATAGACGTGGACTTTTGTCAAAACCGCCGCGGCGAGATCATCGACTACGTCATCGAAAAATACGGCAAATTTAACGTCGCGCAAGTTATTACCTTCGGTAAGCTACTGGCAAAAGGCGTCATCCGCGACGTTGCGCGCGTATGCGATATGCCGTATGCAGAGGCCGACGCGATGGCAAAGCTCATCCCGGACGAGCTTGGTATCACGCTAGAACAGGCCTTTGAAAAAGAGCCAAAGATCGGCGAGCTGATAGCGACCAACTCAAATGCAAATAGAATCTGGAAATTTGCCCTTGATCTAGAGGGTCTAAACCGAAACGCAGGCATGCATGCCGCAGGCGTGGTCATCTCAAACGAGGAGCTGTGGAACAAAACTCCGCTTTTTCGTCAGCCAAACGCCGAGGAGGATCACTTCGTCACGCAGTATAGCCTAAAGTACCTAGAGGACGTGGACTTAATCAAATTCGACTTTCTGGGGCTAAAGACTCTAACCGTGATAGATAACGCCGTCAAGCTCGTAAAAAAGAGATTTGGCAAAGAGATAATCTGGGAGCAGGTCAATAAAAACGACCCCAAAACCTACGAGACGATCAGCAGCGGCCAGACGCTGGGACTGTTTCAGATAGAGAGCGAAGGCATGCAAAAAGTCGGAGCCGATATGCGCCCCGACTGCTTCGAGGATATCATCGCGATGATCTCGCTTTATCGCCCGGGTCCGATGGATCTAATACCAGATTTCATCAAGCGCAAGCACGGCCTGGAGCCTATCACGTATATATTCCCAGAGCTTCAGCCCATACTAGAGCCTACATACGGCGTCATCGTATATCAAGAGCAAGTTATGCAGATCGTGCAGACTATCGGCGGCTTTTCGCTAGGAGGTGCGGATCTCGTACGCCGCGCGATGGGTAAAAAGATAAAAGAGGAGATGGATAGACTAAAGGGTAAATTTATCGAAGGCGCCGAGGCACAGGGGCTAGACGGCAAAAAGGCCGACGAGCTGTTTGAGCTTATTTTGCACTTCGCTTCGTACGGATTTAACAAATCCCACGCCGCGGCCTACACCTACGTGACCTTTCAGACGGCATATCTAAAGACCTACTATCCGGCCGAATTTATGGCGGCTCTCATCACGAGCGAGGAGACCAACGCCGATAAAATTTCGCGCTACATCGACGAGTGTAAGCGCCTAGATATCGCTATCCTGCCGCCATCGGTCAATAAATCCGCCAAAGAATTCTCAGTCGTTAGCGAAGGCGGCAAAGACGCCATCATTTACGGTCTGGGCGCGATAAAGGGCGTCGGAGGCGCGGCGATAGAAAATATCTTAGAGGAGCAGGCCAAGGGCGAGTTTAAGGATATCGATGACTTTGTCTCGCGCGTGGATAACTTTAAGGTAAATAAAAAAGTCTTTGAAAGCCTGATAAAATCGGGCTCGTTTGATAGCTTTGGCCTAACGCGCAAGATGATGCTAAACAACCTAGATAACATCGTAGAGGCGTGCAAAAACGCCGCGACTATCAAGAAAAACGCGGCCGAGAGCCTCTTTGGCGACGACGAGAGTATGGCGACGGTTAAAACTAGTCTCGTGCGCGACGACTCTGAGCTGGAGCTAAAAACCAAGCTCAAATTTGAGCTAGAAAGCGTTGGTATCTACCTCTCCGGCCACCCGCTAGACGAGTACCGCGAGCAAATTTCAAAGATAAATTACACGCTAAGCGATAAATTTGACGAGCTACCCGAAAACGGGGAGATGCTGTTAGTCGGCAAGATCGAGGATCTCACGACTAGGATCAGCAAGAAAAACGGCAAAAAAATGGGCACGATCGAGATGCTCGATTTTCACGGTACGGTCGAGATCGCGGTCTTTGACAGAGGCCTTGGCGCGGTCGAGTCGATGAGTGCGGACGAGCGCGATTTGCCGCATGCGTTTAAGGTTCGCTACTCCAAAGACGGGCAGTTCATGCGCATAAATTTGGATAAAATTTTGACTCTTGACGAGGCTGTGGGCATGGATTTTTCGCATCCGCTCGAAAAATACAAAGAGCAAATCGAACAGATAAAACACACGCCTAGCAAGGATTTTGGCAAGATAGATAAAACGAGCGAGATCCTAGTCGTCGGCAAGATTAGAGAGGTCGCCAGCATCACGAGCAAAAAGAGCGGCAAAGAGTTTATGATGCTAAGCATCATGGACCTTTTTAGCACGTTTAAGGTTGCGGCGTTCGACTCCGAAAAAGGGCTCATCGAGAGCCTAAGCGACGAGCAAAAGGACGCTCCGCTAGCCTTTAAGGTGCGCTACAGCCGCGACGATCAGGGCGCTCGCATAAACCTCATCGACGTCGTGAGTCTAGAGGACGCGCGCGATATGAATTTCCAAAGCAGAAGCTTTAAACAGCGCAATGAAAGTAGCGGCGGCAGCTACCAAAACGGCTCGGCCGCTAGCGAAAGTAGGGCAAAAAGAGAGCTCGAGGATCTCGTGTTAGAACTAAATTTGGACGAAACGGGCAAGGATCTCATCACGCAAATTTACCGCGCCGCCATCGGCGAACACCGCGCCGCAGCCGATAAAAACAACAAACGCCTGATCATCCGTATCAAAGACGCGCAGGAGGGCCGCGCTCTGGTTTATACGACGGAGTTTATCGTGGGGGACGGGTTTGAGGAGAGGGCGTTAGGTTTAAGGCAAGCCGTTTAAATTTGACGGCTTGTCTTTTGAATTTAAAGTTGAGAAATTTGCCTATCCAAAAAAAGCTAATGAAGCTTGAAAAAGCGGCGTAAATATACTAAAACCCATAGATAAAACCGCAGAAAAGAAAAATCTGGACGTAAAAGTCCAGCCGTTTTCTTACAAATTTAGCTTCCAAAGCCATTTTTTACTTTCAAATGATACAATTCTGATTTCAATTATTAAATTATAGCTTTTAAATTTGACGGGAGCTCTCATGAAAAAACTGGTTTGGCTAAATCCTGTTGTAAAAAGTATCTACGACTTTGCGGCGCTTAAAAAGAGCTTGCAAGACAAAGGTTTTAGCGTAGTAGAGTGCGAAAAAGACCACGTTAATAGCGTCAAAAACGCATACAAAAATAGCCTCGCGCAAAAGAAACTCATCTTTGATAGTCGCTGTCCTAGGGCTGCAAATTTCATCAGGGCAAATTTCAAAGAGCAGGCCGCTCTCATCTCAAATTTAAACCCTATTTTAATAGAAAGCGCCATGGAGCTTAGCTCAAGGCTAAAAGAGGACGAGTGACTTTACGTGACGACGCCCTGTGAGGACTTGTCCGAGCTTGGCAGGGAGCTAAATTTGGAGCGAACCACATTTTTAACCTGGAAAAGCTTCAAAGAGCAAAATGGGATAAATTTAGAGACAAAAAAGCTCGAAGCAAGCCCGGTACCGCCGGGATTTTTTTCAAATTTAGGGGTAAAAACTCTAAGCCTTGGCAACAAAGAAAAGATACAAAACGCTCTTTCATATAAATTTAGCGAGCTTAAAAACTACCGGATCATAGAGCTTTTATACTGCGAAAACGGCTGTCACAACGGAGATGGGCTGTGAAGGAAATCTTTAAAAAGAGCATTTTAGTTTTGGTGATCTTTGCCATCTGGCAGGTCGTCTGCGAGCTAGAAATTTTCACACCATATATCTTGCCAAGTCCAGCGACGACCTTTAAGACGATGTTAGCCATGATACAAAGCGGCGAGCTCGTCACGCACATGGTCATCAGCTTTAAGCGTATATTTGCAGGCTACGCGCTCTCCTTTGCCCTGGCACTTGTGCTTGGCGGTATTGCAGCGCTTTTGCCAAAGATCGGCGTTTATTACGAGTGGATACTGGAGTTTTTTAGAAACATCCCGCCGCTTAGTTTGATTGCGATCTTGGTGCTTTGGTTTGGCATAAACGAAACGCCAAAGATTATTATCATCATCCTAGCCTCGTTTTTCCCGATGTTTCTAAGTATCCAAAAGGGGCTAACGAGCTGTGATATAAAGCTCATCGAGGTTGGAAAAATTTTTGGTTTTAGTAAATTTGAGATTTTTTACAAGATCATTTTTAAAAGTGCGCTAAAAGATATCTTTGTCGGTATGCGCATAGGCTTTGGCTACGCTATGCGCGCAATCATCGGAGCGGAGATGATAGCGGCCTCAAGCGGATTAGGCTACCTCATACTTGACGCTGAGGAGCTTTCACGTGCGGATAGGATATTTGTAGGCATTTTTACTATCGGCGTTTGCGGCGTGCTCATAGATAGGTTCTTTTTACTTTTGATAGCTAAATTTAGCCTTTTGCGAGGTGAAAAATGATAGAAATTTCAAATTTATCCAAGCATTTTTATATCGGCGAGAAGCGTATCGACGTTTTAAGAGAGCTAAATTTAAACATAAAAAAAGACAAAATCACCGTCATACTTGGTAGAAGCGGATGCGGCAAAACGACGCTTTTACGCCTCATCACCGGTCTTGAAAGCGTAAGCCTTGGTGAGATAAAATTTAAAGAGCAAGCAAAGATCGGCTTTGTCTTTCAGGAAGCCCGCCTCATGCCGTTTCTAAACGTCTATGAAAATATCGTTTTTCCGCTTAAAAAACATGAGATCGAGCCAGCAAAGATAGATAGCCTGATCTCCATGATAGGACTTAGCGACTTTAAATTTGCCGCCGTTTCGCAGCTCTCTGGGGGCATGAGCTCGCGCGTTTCGCTTGCGAGAGTGCTTGCATATGAGGCAAATTTGATCCTCATGGACGAGCCATTTGCGGCACTTGATGCCTTTACGAGAGCTAGCATGCAGGCTGAAATCTTAAAGATAAAAGCCGGCAAAACCATCCTTTTCGTCACGCACAACATCGACGAGGCGCTATTTTTGGCTGATGAGATTATATTGCTTGAAAAAGGCGGTATAAAATCAAACTACGATCTATCAAATTTAGCAAGACCGAGAGACTTGCTAAGTGGCGAGCTAATAGCGATAAAACGCAAAATTTTGAGTGAAATTTAGGATAAAGATAGATGATAATTAAAACCAAAATGAAGCAAAAAATTTATATAATCCACAAAATTTAAATCACAAGGAGCAAACATGAGAAAGTTTTTCAAGGTTTTATGTGCAGCCTCTTTGCTTTGCCTCGTCGCAAACGCAAGTGAGAGCCTAGACAAGATCGGTATGACCTACGTCAAATCGCCGCTAAACGTCCCATCTATCGTCGATAAATTTAAAGGCTTTTACGCGAAGTCTTTTGGCGTGCCGGTGGAGTACTCTGACATAACATCAGGCGCGAAGCAGACGCAAGCGCTAGCTTCAAATTCGCTTCAGTTTTTAAACTGCGTGGGCGGCACTTCGGTCATACTAGCGGCTGCAAATAAGGCTGATATCAAGATCGTAAGCGCCTATTCTAGGGCACCTGAAGCCTTTGTCATATTTTCAAAAGATCAAAATATCAAGTCGCCAAAAGATCTAAAAGGCAAGAAAGTAGCAGGCCCAAAAGGTACTATCCTAAACGAGCTTTTGGTTAGATACCTAGCCCTTGGAGGGCTTAGCATAAATGACGTCGAGTTCGTATCTATGGGCATCCCGGCTGCGCAGGCTGCGCTAGAAAACGGCAGCGTTGATTTGGCGCTTCTTGCGGGACCTGCTGCTTATAACGCTCAAAAATCAGGCCTAAATGTAGTCACAACCGGCAAAGGCGTCATCACACCAGTCATAGTGACGGCTACAAGCGGAGAGTTTTATAAAAAGCATAAAGATGTCGTTGAGAAATTTAAAAAGGCTCAGGATGAAATTTTGGCATTTATAAATGCAAACGAAGAGGAGGCGCTCAAACTCACAGCCCAGGAGACCGGGCTTAGCCTAGAGGCGGTAAAGAGCATGTATCCTCAGTATGACTTTAGTCCAAAGATCACGGCTGAAGATATAAAAGCGCTTGAAGCTACGCAAGAATTTATGCTTGAAAGCAAGATGATCGAGCAAAAAATAGATATAAAATCACTTCTACTAAACTAAAATTTAAAGGGCAAATTTGCCCTTTAAATTATTCTCGGCACCTTGTAAAAAGCTGCAAATTTTAATTATAATAATGGGCATTAGCCTGGCAAGGGCACTAAGAAAATAAATTTAAGGAATAAAATGAAAAATTTGATCGCGTTGATACTTTTTGCTATCGCG
>NZ_CALHVM010000068.1 GCF_938039205.1 uncultured Campylobacter sp. | reverse complement strand
ATCCTGGATGAGGCGGAGCAGCGCAAAGGCACGGCGTTTTCGATAATAGCACTAGCGGTGCTGGCCTCGGCGCTGTGGCTATTTTTCAATTTTAGAGATCAAAATGCAGCAATGGGCCTCTGCTGGATCATAGTGGCATTTAGCTGCGGCAGCATCTCTTATAGAGTAGTGAATAAAGATGCAAATATAATGCGCGTATTTATCTTTTGCATCTTGCTGGGGATACTTGCCAAAGGCGTAGAAATGTGCGAGAATGATGCCTTACGCTTCATCATCGCACTCGTAACCATCTGCCTTTCTTTGTTTAATATCGCGGATGCCGCACTGGAGCGGATCAAACACAACAGATCCAAAAAATTCGTCCGCGCCTTTAAACACCAATATATCGCGCCTTATATCGCGAGCCTAGGTTATCGCTACGAAATTTCAGGCTCGTTTAGGCCGGCGTATCTGCGCGCTAGCGGCCTATTTGTGGACGGCATAAGCTATTTTGATTGCGAAGATAAAATTTCCGGCGTTTATGACGGAGTATTTTTCAGCTTTGCGGATGTATGCGTGACTCATACTGACGAACGACGTAGCAGCAGGGGGATCTTTTTCTACGCAGAATTTAAAAAGCGCGTAAACTCGGTGGCGGTGATCCTGCCTTCGCTCAGCGCGAGACCAACACTCGGCGGACTTAAGAAGATCGCGATGGACGATAGCGAGTTTAGCTCCGCGTTTAGCGTATATAGCGCCGATGCCGTGTCTGCAATGTACGCCCTCACGCCCGCCTTTATGCGGCGCTTGCTTCGCTTTAGAAGCGGTGCCGGCGGACCGATCAGATTAAGCTTTTCGGATAGAAACATCTGCATTTTCATCCACACGGGACACGATAGCTTCGAGCCTAGCGTAGATCGCAGCGTACTTAGCGCAGGTCCTGCCGCGTCTATCAAGCACGAGCTTTTATTCTTTCTATCCATAGTAAAAAGTCTAAAATTAAACGAAAATATCTGGCAGAATTAAATTTTGAATTTTACCTTAAATCCGCAAATACGGAGGCTTTGCGCCGCCGCGAAATTTTAAAATTTAAAAGTACTCTTCCCGGCTCGGCGCCGCTATGATTTAGAATTTTCGCGACAAGGTCTATTATATTTGCGGCGGAGAGCGAAGTTTGAAACCTATCGCGACGAAATTCCATGCGATTTATAAATTTTTGCGGTCCGCATAGAGGAATTGAGCAAAGATGGATACTGATATGGCGATGATTGCACCGTACGCTTTCCATAAGGAGATTACCACGCTGCCTATAATCGTGCCGCAAACACTACTTTTACCATCGCGAGCCCGCGTCAAAAAAATTAAGTGCCGATCGCGGCAATGATAGAAGAGGTAATTTACTCATATTTTCATCGTTCATTTCGCCATCCTAATGCTTTTAAAAATCGACGATTAAAAAGCTCACACAAAAGCCGACCACACATTTAATCTGCCTCCAAGCATTTTTAAGCGACAATACGAAAATCAAATTTTCGGAGTCCTTATGACGATTTACGAGCTAAAGCCCAAATTTCAAAATTTACTTCGTCCGTTAGTAAGACGTCTTTACGGCGCGGGCGTCAGCGCAAATCAAGTCACGATCACAGCCTGCGTCATTTCCGTTCTGCTGGGCGGACTTCTGATAAAATTCGCCGAAATTTCGACGCTATTCTTTCTGCTGCCCGTTTGGATGTTTTTGCGTATGGCGCTAAATGCCATCGACGGCATGCTGGCTCGCGAGCTTAATCAAAAAAGCCCGCTGGGCGGCTACCTAAACGAAGCCACGGACGTCATCTCGGACGCCGCGCTGTATCTGCCGTTTGCCTTCGTGGCGCCGTTTGACTGGGGCGTTATCGCGCTCGTTATCTTTCTATCTTTTATGAGTGAGTTTTTGGGCGTCCTAGGGCAGGTGCACGGTTGCGGCAGGCGATACGACGGGCCTATGGGCAAGAGCGACCGCGCGTTTATATTCGGGCTTATCGGTACGGTATATGCGCTATCTGGGCGACTACCGGAGTGGCTTAGCTGGGTACTTTACGCCGCGATATTTTTACTTGCGCTTACTTGTGCAAACCGCGTAAGGATGGGACTAAAAAGCGTGGAATAAGGCGCCTCGGACGAGGATAAATTTAATAGCTATCTCTAAAATCGACGCAAGATAAATTCGCCTAAATTTGATATAATTGCAAAAGTTTTAAGCTCGCCTCGACGCGGGCACGCAATAATTATAAATTTGATCTTGTTTAAATTTACGAGATTTTTTGAGGCGAGGATAAAATATCACGGCGAATTTGTCCGCTTAATTTAGACGCTTTAAAAGACGCTAGGCGCGCAAAACGCGTCGGTTGATTTCGAGCGTTTTATCAAAGTCGGTGAAATTAAAGGCAAGTAGCAAAAGCGGCAAATTGCAGGCGTTACTTAAAACCGTATCAGCTTTAATCGCCTCAAATTCATGTCTAAACGCTCGTTTTCGGCATGATGGGCGAGAAGCTTATTCGCTGCACGCAACCGTAAAATTGAGGGCACCGCAAAAAGTGAATTTGAAAAGTAAAAGAGTAAAAAGGATACAAGATGAAAGAGTTTTTAGCTGTAGCACTTGATTTTATCCTTTGCCGTATTACTATATTTATCACGGGCGTACGGCCGCCGCAGGAGCTTTTAAACATCGGCGAGGGTACTAAAATTTACTATGCAAACCACGCCAGTCACGGCGATTTTTTGCTGATTTTCGTCTCGCTGCCGTATCGCGTGAGAAAGCGCGTGCGCCCAGTCGCGGCGACGGAGTACTGGGAGAGCGGGCCCGTGCGCAGATTTCTTGCTAAAAACGTGTTTAATATGGTGCTAATAAGTCGCCGCAAAGATCCGTTAGAGGCGCTAACGCAAATGAACGAGGCGCTGCAGACCCACTCTCTCATCATCTTTCCCGAAGGCACGCGCAAGATGGACGACGATCTCGCGCTACAGCCGTTTAAAAGCGGGATATTTCGCCTGGCGCAGCAGTGTCCTGACGTCCCGCTAGTGCCCGTATGGATCAAAAATGCGCGCAACGTCCTACCTAAAGGCTTTATGATACCCATTCCGCTGCTTTGCGAGCTGATAGTGGGCGAGGAGATAACCTACGGCGGCGAGGGCAAGGGCGAGTTTTTACAAAAGGCGCAGGACGCGCTGCTAGCGATGAGCGATACGCAAAATGATAGAACGAAAGCCTAGCATGGTAGCTTTGACGAGAGCGGTAAATTTAAGCCCCGCAAATCCGTCAAGCGCGCGAGAAAATTCGGCCGATATTTTTTGCGACAGCTTGGAGCTTGGAGATAAAATTTGCAGCGCTCATCGCAAAGAATTTAAGCGCGAGATAAAGCGGTCAAACGAGCGAGGTAAATTTGCGACCGATTTTTACGACAAATTTGACGGCGAGTCTTTTAAAGCAGCAGCCGAAAACGTCAAATTTAAGCGCGAAATACGGGCTAAAACGCTCGCCACGCCGCAAATCAAATTTAACCCAAATGCAGGCTCAAAGCGCGAGCATTTCTGGCTAACAAATTTAACCAATCAAGCCGTCCGCGCGACAAACCAAACGCGCGCAAATTTGACTCGCTCGGATAGCTCCTGCGTAGGCGTCAAATTTAGCTTCAAATTTAACCAAAAGGCCCTAAAATGAACCCGCAAAATCATATCTTAAATCTATTTTTAGGACTCATCGCGGTGCTAGTCGTCTCTAGCGCCGTTGCATTTATGCTAAAGGCAAAATTTGGCGCCGAGAACAAAACCATCGCAAATTTGACCTCGCGCATAAACGCCTGGTGGGCGATGATTTTGGTCATTTTTGCGTTTACGTATATGGGCAAAAACGCCGTAATATTTTTGTTTTTGCTCGTATCTTTTGCCGCTTTGCGCGAGTTTTTGTCGCTCATCTACATCCGCAGGGGCGATCACATCACGCTCGTGGCGTGTTTTTACGTGATTTTGCCCATGCAGTATATATTTATCTATGCTGATTGGTACGCGATGGCGATGATATTTATCCCGGTTTACGGATTTTTGTTTTTACCGATTTTAGCGGCCATTTGCGGCGATGCGGCATACTTTTTGGAGCGCTCGACGAAGATCCAGTGGGCGCTGATGATCTGCGTGTTTTGTATCTCGCATATCCCCGCGCTTCTTTTGCTGGATCTTAAGCGTGGCAGCGGCATGGAGCTGATGCTGTTTTTGATCCTGGTCGTGCAATCTAGCGACGTGCTGCAGTACGTCTGGGGCAAGCTTTTTGGTAAACGCAAGATCGCTCCTAGCATCAGCCCGTCTAAGACTGTGGTCGGCTTTGTGGGAGGGGTTCTTAGCGCTAGTACGCTGGCCGCGTGTCTGCATTATCTCACGCCCTTTGGCGCGGTGGGGGCGTTTTTTATCGGGCTTGCCGTTTGCATGATGGGCTTTTTAGGAGGGCTTGTTATGTCTGCGATCAAGCGCGATCTGGGCGTCAAAGACTGGGGCTACATGATCAGCGGGCACGGCGGGATGCTTGACCGTATGGACTCGCTATGCTTTGCGGCGCCGATATTTTTTCACATAGTTAGATATTTTTACGCGTGAGGTTTTGATGAAAATTTGGAGCAAAATTTTACTTTTAGCGCTCGCGGCAAATTTAGCCTTTGCATTTTCGGCCCAAAAGCTCGTGCAAGACGCTAGAGCGCAGGTCGGGCAGACGCTGTTTTACGATCCTTCGTACGAGAGGCTAGCCTATCCGATGGGCGATGTGGATATGATAAAAGGCGTTTGCACCGACGTCGTGGTTAGGGCGCTGCGCGGGCAGGACGTCGATTTGCAGCGGCTCATCCACGAGGATATGAGCGCAAATTTTAGCGCCTATCCTAAAAACTGGGGCGCGAAAAAGACCGACAAAAACATCGATCATCGCCGCGTACCAAACATCGCAACCTACCTAAAACGCAAGGGTTACGAGGCAAAGGGCGAGTTTAAAGCCGGCGATATCGTGACGTGGCGGCTGGATAACGGCAGGCCGCACATCGGCATAGTTTCGGATAAATTTGCCGCTAGCAAAACCCCGCTCGTGATCCACAATATCGGGCTTGGCGCGCAGGAAGAGGACGTGCTAAAGAGTTACGAGATAACGGGGCATTTTAGGATAAAATAAGCGTAAAAATCGATAAATTTAAGCAAGAAAGGCGAAAAATGGAGTTTAAAGAGAGCTATTTTATAACCAGCGACGGGGCGAGGATATTTTACAGATACCGCCTGGCTAGCGACGTAGCGTGCGAAAACCAGAGCGCATACGAAATAAATTTGAGCGAGGACGGTAAATTTGACGGATCAAATTTAAGCGCCGGGACCGCAAACGAAACATCAAATTTGACCGACGAGCAAATAGGCGGCGCGGATGAAAATACGGAGCTAAATTTAAACAGCGAAGGTAAATCGGACGAGCAAAATTTATCAAACGGCGACGAAAATTCGGACTCAAATTTAAACGAAGCTAGCAAATGCGGCACGTCAAATTTGAGCGAGACGCCGAGCGAAAACGCCGAACAAAATCTCAAATTTAAAGCCGCGCCGAATGCCAAAGCCGTAGCGATATTTCACCGCGGACACGAGCACTCGGGCAGGACGACGCACGTGGCGGACGGGCTAGCGGATGAGAGTTTTAGCTATTTTGCGTGGGATCAGCGCGGACACGGCAGGAGCGACGGAGAGCGGGGCGACGCGCCAAGTATCGGCCGCCTCATCGCCGACGTGGACGAGTTTGTGGCGCACATCGAGCAGAGATTTGGCTTTGAGACGCAAAATCTAGCCGTGATAGCCCAGAGCGTGGGCGCGGTGCTGGTCTCGGCGTGGTTGCACGACTACGCTGTGCGCGTTCGCTGCGCGGTGCTAGCTAGTCCGGCGTTTAGCGTGAAGCTTTACGTACCGTTTGCTAGGGCTGGGCTAAAGGCGCTCTACTCCTCGCGCGGAAATTTTTTCGTAAACAGCTACGTCAGGGCGCACTATCTCACGCACGACAAGGATCGCCAGGCCAGCTACGACGCCGACTCGCTCATCACTCGCGCGATCTCGGTGCGCA
>NZ_CALHVM010000067.1 GCF_938039205.1 uncultured Campylobacter sp. | reverse complement strand
GGTTATAATGCTTTTCAAATTTTTATAAATTTAAGGAAAATATCTTGAAATACGCTCTTGATTGCAAGGATAGTTTTGAAAACTCGTTTATATTTTGGCTGACTCGTTATGTCAAATTTAAGCTTAGCTCGCTCTCAAACAAAGAGCTTCGCGACCCAAAGGCGCTAGCAAGCGTAAATTTTGCTTTAAGCCGCGAGATAAAAAATATCGACCAGCTAGACGGCCTCGTAAAATCAGCTAGAAACGCGGGGCTAACGGGTATAAATACCTACTTTAATCCGCTTAAAAAAATTTACGAGACGCTCAAATTTTACGAGCTAGAGAGCCTAAAACAGATCGACGAAGAGCTGCTAAGCGAGGTGCTAGCTAGCGTCACGGGCGGGCTAAGCGACGCGAGCAAGAAAAACTACCGTATAAGCGCGATAAATTTTTTCGCATTTTTGGATAAACAAAACGAAGAGGACGGCAAGGCGCACGTCTTTGACATCGGGCTAAAAAACTGGGGCGGCGTGGGCGGAGCGCGCGGGCAAAAACTGCCTGAATTTATGAGCGAGGATGAGGTCAAGAGATTTTTGGAAGCGATCGAAAACGCGGAGTTTAAAAGCAACGCCAATCGCAACAAGCTCATCATCAAAATTATCATTTTCACCGGCATCCGCGTGAGCGAGGCGCTAAATCTAAAGCGCAAAGATATAGCCGAGGACGGCGAGCTCTACGTCATAAGAATCCACGGCAAAGGAAACAAATACCGCGTCGTCATGATAAAGCGCCGCCTTATCGAAGCCCATCTGGACGCGATCGCGATAAACTATATAAATAAAGAAGGCTATCTTTTTATCAATAAAAAAGGCACGCGCCTAACGCAGGCCTACGTGAGCCGCATCGTCGAGCAGATCCTCTTTAAAGCGGGCATCCGTAAGGAAAAAAACGGCGCTCACATGCTGCGTCATACCTTTGCCACGATGCTTTATAAAAAGCAAAAGGATCTCGTTTTAGTGCAGGAAGCGCTCGGGCATGCGAGCTTAAACACCTCGCGAATTTACACGCATTTTGATAGCGAAAAGCTAAAGCTCGCCGCGCAGGTAGCCGAGGAGCTAAGCGGAGAATAGGCGCTAAATTTGAGCGGTTTCAAATTTGACTCGGGCGGCTAACGGCACGCGAGCTTGCTAAATTTGCGAGTCAATATGCTGTTTTCAAATTTGAGCAGTCTATATAATATAAGATAATTGCGCGGTTAAATTTAAGAAATTTGACGAGAGATGAAAACGGCCGCGCTAAAAACGCGACCGTAAATTTGGTTTAAATTTTAGAGATCGTTATTTTTTCTTTATCGCTTCCGACTACGATCTCATCTCCGCTTTCAAGCTCGTCGCGTAGGATCATATCGGCTAGCGGATCTTCGACTAGCTCATAGAGTGCGCGGCGAAGCGGTCTAGCGCCGTAAACGATGTCAAAGCCCGCACCTGCGATAAATTTCTTTGCCTCCTCGCTTAGGCTTGCCTTTATACCGCGATTTTGCAGCGTTTTTTCAAGCTCTTTAAACATTATATCTACGATTTTTATTAGCCCGTCTTCATCAAGCGGGTTAAAGATTATCGTGTCGTCGAGGCGGTTTAAAAACTCGGGTTTAAAGTAGTTTTTAAGCTCGTTTTTAACCGCTTGCTCGCGCTCCTCGCCTTTTAGATCCATGATGAAATTTGACGCGATATTTGACGTGAGGATGATGATCGTGTTTTTAAAATCGACCGTCACGCCCTTATTATCAGTCGCCCGCCCGTCGTCTAGGATGCCTAAAAGCACGTTAAACACGTCCTTGTGAGCCTTTTCGATCTCGTCAAAAAGTATGACGCTATACGGGCGTCTGCGCACGGCTTCGGTTAGCTGTCCGCCTTCGTCGTAACCCACGTATCCAGGAGGCGCTCCGAGCAGGCGAGAGACGCTGTGCTTTTCCATGTATTCGCTCATATCAAAGCGTATGAGCGCGCGCTCGTCGTCAAATAAAAATTTAGCCAAAGCCTTCGCCGACTGCGTTTTACCCACGCCCGTAGGCCCCAAAAACAAAAACGATCCGATCGGACGCGCGCCCTCGTTTAGGCCGGCCTTGTTTCGCTTGATAGCTCTTGCTAGCGCGTGCAGCGCGGCATCCTGACCGACGACGCTTTCTCGCAAATGCTCCTCGATCATCAGGTATTTTTGTTTTTCGCTAGTTAGCATTTTGCTGACCGAAATTCCCGTCCATTTGCTTAGTATTTCGGCCACCAGCTCCTCATCAACCTGATTTTTTAGTAGCACGCCGCTTTTTTTCATCTCGTCCCATTTTTTTTCAAGTTCTTTTTGGCGATTGACTGCTTCTAAAATTTTGCCGTATTCTATCTCGGCCGCGCGCTGCAGATCGCCGTTTCTACGCGCTATCTCGGCCTCGCTTTTTAGGCTATCTATCTCTTTTTTTGCTTTTGATATGCCGCCAAAAACCGCCTTTTCGTTTTCAAATTTACCGTCAAGGGCGTGTTTTTGCTCGTTTAGATCGGCGATTTGCTTTTCTATCTCGGCTAGACGCGCCGCGTTTTTGGCCTCGTCTTCCATTTTTAGCGCCTCTTTTTCGACCTGCAGCGTCACGATCTCGCGTTTGATGCGAGCTAGCTCGTAGGGTTCGCTTTCTATCTGCATTTTTAGCTCGGCTGCGGCCTCGTCGATGAGATCGATCGCTTTATCGGGCAAAAAGCGGTTTGAGATATAGCGGTCGCTTAGCTTTGCCGCCGCAACCAGCGCGCTATCGGTGATCGTCACGCCGTGATGCACCTCGAGGCGCTCTTTTATCCCGCGTAAAATTTGAAGCGCTTCGTTTACGCTAGGTTCTTTGACGTCGATAGGCTGAAAGCGGCGTTGCAACGCGGCGTCTTTTTCGAAATACTTGCGGTACTCTTTTAGCGTCGTTGCGCCCACGGCGTGCAGCTCGCCTCTAGCAAGCGCGGGTTTTAGGATATTTGCCGCATCCATGCTGCCTTCGCTAGCTCCCGCGCCCACGATAGTATGGATCTCATCGATAAAAAGGATGATATTTCCGGCGCTTTTTACCTCGTTTATGACGGCTTTTAGCCTGTCTTCAAATTCGCCGCGGTACTTCGCGCCCGCGATCAGCGCACTCATATCAAGCGCGATCACTCGTTTGTTTGCTAGGCTAGTCGGCACGTCTTTTGCCACGATTTTTTGCGCTAGACCCTCGACGATAGCGGTTTTACCCACGCCAGGCTCGCCTAATAAAATAGGATTATTCTTGCTCTTTCTTATTAAAATTTGCATCATGCGCGTGATCTCTTCATCGCGCCCGATGACAGGATCGAGCTCCTTATTTAGCGCCTTTGCAGTTAGATCGATGCCGTATTTCTCCAAACTATCTAGCGTCTCGTCGCCGGTTTGGCTGTCTATCTTGCGCCCTGCTCTAATGCTTTCCAAATTTTTGCGGATTTCTAAAACATCTGTAAATTTGCCTAAAATTTGTTTAATTTCAGGCAGCTCAAGCGCCGAGATAATCCACGTGTCTACCGCGATATAGCTATCCCCTAGGCTCACCATCAGAGCTTTTGCGCTTTCAAGAGAGTTTATGAGCTCTCTTGAAATTTGCACGTTTTCCTTGCTGACGTTTGAGCTTGTAGGTAGCTGTGCAGCTTTGCTTTTTACTTCAAGTTCCACCGCTTCCTTGCTGACGTTCATTTTGTTAAAGACTTGGTTTAGTAGCGAGCTACTATCTGCGGCTAGCGCCCAAAGCAAATGAAGCGGAAAGGTTTGCGGATTTTTCGCGTGTATCGCTAGCGCGACTCCCTTTTCTACCAGCTCTTGCATTTGTGCGGTTAAATTTTCGCCTAAATTCGCCATTTTTTCTCCTTTAGTTTATAATGGGCGTATTATATAACTTTAGTCGATTATTGTCAAGTTATCTAAGTGATATAATATAAATACTTACGAAATAAAATTAAATTTTATTAAATCTTTTATCCTATTTTTAGGCAAATTTAACTAAAATACCCCCACTCAAAAGGCAGGAGATTAACTTTGAATAAAAAAAAGACGTTTTTGTTTTCAAGCGTTGCGGGCGCGATGATATTCGGAGCGGTTTTTAGCGCAAATTTAAATGCTAAAGCCACCGAGGACGGATCGAATTCCAAACTGCAATCGCTCTCTAAACTTACAAAAACCATTTCTACTATCGAGAAATATTATGTTGATGATTTACAGTTTAAAGAGATCGTGGATAAGGCCATAGAGGGGCTTTTAAACAACCTTGACGCGCATTCGGGATTTTTAAACGAAAAGGCGTTTAAAGATATGCAGGTGCAAACAAACGGCGAATTTGGCGGTCTTGGTATAACCGTCGGCATGAAAGACGGCGCCCTAACGGTCATCTCGCCTATCGAAAATACGCCTGCGGATAAAGCCGGTATAAAAAGCGGCGACATCATCCTGCGCATCGACGGCAACGCGACTCTAGGCACTACTATAGACGAAGCTGTTAATAAAATGCGCGGCAAACCAAAGACGCCTATCACGATAACCATCGTGAGAAAAGGCGAGCAAAAGCCGTTTGACGTCAAGCTAGTGCGCGACATCATCTCAGTCGAGTCCGTTTACGCAAAGATGATCGAAAAAGACAACATCCTATATCTTCGCGTGACAAATTTTGACAAGCACGTAACCGAAAAGGCCGAGGAATTTATCAAAAAATATCCAAAAGCAGAAGGCATCATCCTTGATCTTCGAAACAACCCGGGCGGACTTTTAAACCAAGCGGTCGGACTGACGAATTTGTTTATAGATAGCGGCGTGATCGTATCTCAAAAGGGTAGAAACGAGAGCGAAAATAGCGAATTTAAAGCCGCAAGAGCAAATAAAATCACAAATTTACCACTTGCAGTACTAGTTAACGGCGGAAGCGCGAGCGCGAGCGAGATCGTGAGCGGATCGCTACAAGATCACAAACGAGCCGTCGTTATCGGCGAAAAGACGTTCGGTAAAGGCAGCGTGCAGATCATCCTACCCGTAGACGACAAAGAGGCCATCCGCCTAACTATAGCGCGCTACTACCTACCTAGCGGCCGCACTATACAAGCAACGGGCGTGGAACCTGATATCGTCGTATTTCCGGGTAAAGTGCCTCAGCATGACGAAAATGCCTTTTCTATAAAAGAGAGCGAACTAAAAAAACACCTAACCAACGAACTGAGTAAAATAGACGCAAATAGCGACAAAAATACTACGAAAATCACAGATAATAAAACCATAATAACCGAGGCTAACGTAAACGACGATATACAACTAAAATCGGCGATTGACGCGATCAAAATTTTACAGCTAAAATAAGGAGTGCAAAAATGCAAAAAAAAGAGCTGATCTACGAAGGCAAGGGAAAAAAGATGTTCGCAACGGACGATGCGAACTTGCTAATAGCGGAATTTAAAGACGACTTAACCGCCTTTGATGCGCAAAAAAGAGGCAATGAAGCGGGCAAAGGCGCGTTAAATAATAAAATTTCGACGCAGCTTTTTCATCTTTTAAAAGAAAAAGGTATCCCGACCCACCTGGTCGAAACCCTAAGCGACACCGAACAGCTCGTGAAAAAATGTGAAATCATCCCGCTTGAAGTGGTCGTGAGAAATATCGCAACCGGTTCGCTAACAAAGCGCCTTGCGATAAAAGAAGGCACGGTTTTGTCGTTTCCATTGGTAGAGTTTTACTACAAAAACGATGACCTACACGATCCGCTCGTAAATGACGAACACTGTCTAATCATGGGCTTAGTTAAGAGCGAAAACGACCTTGATAGGCTAAAACATATGGGTCGCGAGATAAACGCTATCTTGTTTAAATTTTTCGCAGACAGAAACTTAAAATTAGTCGATTTTAAAGTCGAATTTGGCGTCGATAAAGACGGAAATATCCTGCTAGCAGACGAAATTAGCCCCGATAGCTGCCGCTTTTGGGACGCTACTACGAACGAAAAGCTCGATAAAGACAGATTCCGTCAGGATCTTGGCAGCGTAAAAGTCGCCTACGAAGAAGTTTTAAAAAGAATTTTATCTAAGGTTTAAAATGAAAGCTATCATCAACGTATCCCTAAAAAATGGCGTTTTAGACCCGCAAGGAAAGGCAGTCGAGCACGCGCTCGGCTCGCTTGGATTTAATAACGTAAGCGGCGTACGAATAGGCAAACAAATCGTGCTGGATATAAGTGCCGCAAGCAAAGACGAAGCGCGCAAGGAGCTCACCAAAATGTGCGAAGAACTGCTCGCAAACACCGTCATTGAGGACTACGAGATAAATTTGAACGATAAATGCGAGAGCGCAAAATGAAAGTCGCCATCGTTTTGTTTCCAGGCACGAACTGCGAGCAAGATACAAAGTACGCTTTTGAGCTTTTGGGTTGCCAGACGCAGATAATCTGGCACAAAGAAAGCGAGATAAATGCCGATCTTATCGTACTTCCGGGCGGATTTAGCTACGGCGACTACCTACGCACGGCGGCTATCGCTAAATTTAGCCCGGCGATGAGTGCAGTCGTAAAACATGCGCAAAAAGGCGGATACGTGCTTGGCATTTGCAACGGCTTTCAGATGCTGTGCGAGCTAAAACTACTCGCGGGCGCGATGAGACGAAACGAAAATTTAAGCTTCATCTCAAAATACCACTATCTAAAAGTGGTTTCAAACGCAAATAAATTTCTATCAAATTTGAGCGTCGGCGAGATCGTAAACATCCCGATCGCTCACGGCGAGGGAAACTTTTACGCCGACGAGGCGACGCTAAAAGGCCTCTACGACAACGATCAGGTACTGCTAAAATACTGCGACGCAAACGGCGCAGAGCTAAATCCAAACGGCTCGGTCGACGAGGTAGCCGGAATTTGCGATAAAAATAAAAAGATATTCGGCCTCATGCCTCACCCCGAGCGCGCCTGCGAGAAATTTTTAGGTACGGATGATGGACTAAAGATGCTAAAAGGGCTAGTTTGCTAAAGCCCTTTTTAGCCTTTTTTACTATATTTGTTTTAGCTTGCACGGCGACCGAGCCTAGTGTGTTTGACATGATGGGCGACGAGCAAAGTCAAAAAGTAATCAAGTCTGCTCCCCAAACGCCCGCGCAAAAGCCAAATTTACAAAACAAAGCACCAAGTGCACAAAATAGAACTCCAAGCCAGACGCAAAGTACGGCTACGCAAAATAGAGCTCCCGTAGCGCAAAGCCAAGCCTCAAGCAACCAAGGCGGTACGCATCTACGTCAACCTATCCCGCAAAATATCGCACCCACCAACGAGCCAGAGCTAAATTTAAAAGACAGCCAGCTCTACGAGCGCGTGCAGCCAAACGACATCATCATCAAGGCTTTAAACGCGCCAAAGCAAGTCTACGTCGGGCAAATTTTTAGCTTTACGCTCTCGGTCGATATCCAGGATAACATCGCCGTTGATCTGCAAACTATCTTGCCAGAAACCGAAAACCTAAAATGGCTAAGCTCAAATTTGCGCTGGGATAACGATGGCAAAGGGGTTTACAAGGCTCAAATTTACGCCGAGGCCTCCGCCGAGGCCGTGCAAAATCCCAAAATCACTGTAAATTTAAAGCGTAACGGCGAGTTTTTCCAGACGGCAAATTTGACGCTTTCGCTGCCAAAAATCGTAGCGCTAAAAAGCGGCGAGAAATACAACCACGTCGTTGCTCAAAATCTCGAAGTCAAAAAATATAAAACCAATAAATTCGACGATAAAAATCTCATCATGATCGTCGAAGTAAACGCGCAAAAAGGCAATATCGCGGACTTTTTCATCGAGGATAAGGACATCATCAAACAAGGCGTAGACTCCACGAGCGGCGAATTTGACGCGCAAAGCGGATATTATTTCGCGATATTTTCGCCTGAAAAAACCTCGATAGATTTTAACTACTTTAGCCTGGCTAAAAAAGATTTCGTGAGCTTTTCGCTCCCGGTAGTCGTCGAGGATGACGAGATCAGCACGCAAATCGGGCTAAATCCAAAGCAAAGTAAATTTGAAATTTACAAAAATATCGGAGCTTACGCGCTTTTTGGTATATTTTTGATTACGTTTTTGTTTAAGCGCGACGCAATATTTCTCGTCGTCGTGGTCGGCCTTGGAGCCTATATCCTTTATAGCTACAACCCGTTTGGCGGCGCGACGCTAAGGCAAAACATAAACGTAAAAATTTTGCCTACGCAAAACTCGAGCGTATTTTATACCTCAAAAGCGGAGGAAAAGATCGAGATCCTCGGCGAGCGCGAGGACTATGTCAAAATTTTGCTAGACGACGGCAAGATAGGTTGGGTGAAAAAAGATGATATTTTCTAGGATAAAGGCCGCGTATTTCGCGGTCGAGTTTCTCATCAGTATACTTTTGGTCGTATTTTTTATGTGGCTTTTTAAAAAGCACATTCACGGCGTGAGAAAAATTTGGGGTAGGAGCCAGCGGCTTTTTGGATTTTATTCGCTCGAAGTCGTCGGTAACTTCGACGAGTGCGCGAATATGATCATCATGAACCACCAAAGCATGCTAGATATCGTCGTTTTAGAGGAAGTCTATCCTAAAAATCTCTGCTGGATCGCCAAAAAAGAGATAGCCGATCTACCAGTGATCGGCCAGATCATCCACATACCGCAAATGATCTCGGTCGAGCGCGAAAATAAACGCTCGCTCATCAAGCTCGTAAAAGACGCGCAAGACCGCGTCGAAAAGGGGCGCGTACTGGCGATTTTCCCCGAGGGAACGCGCTCGCACTCAAGGGAGCTTTTGCCGTTTAAAGGCGGTGCGAAAATCATCGCCGACAAGCTAAATCTAAAAATCCAGCCCATCGTGATCACGGGTTCGGACATCTTGGATGTGAAAAATTTTAGCTTTAAAAACGGCAAAATCAAAATCATCTGCCTAGATCTCGTCGACACCGCCGACCCTGAGTGGCTAGAAAACGCAAGAGCTAAAATGCAAGAAACGCTAGATAACGAGAGGCAAAAAGTGGCGATTTAAACGCCTGTTTTTACCGCAAATTTGCCTCGCGCGTAAATTTAACCTGAAATTTAGTCAAATTTACCGCGAGCAAATTTAGCCCTTAAATCCGCTAGCCAAATTTGACTGCCTCGTAAAAACTGTAAATTTAGGAGGATTTATGAAAAAACTCGCAGTTATCTTTATGGTTTTAACTCAAATTTTATTCGCTTCAAATTTGCCTGAGCCAGACCTTGAGATCTTTTTTGATGAAAACGCTACGAACAAACAAATAGACGCTGGGCTCGATCAAATTTTAGATTTTTTATCGCAAAACCCGCACCGCGTAAATGATGAGTTTGGCGAATTTAACGACCGCCTTTTTTCGCCGTTTATCTACAACGTAAAAATCATAAAAACGGGCAAATTCGACTTTGAACGCATAAAAAAAGTACTCAAATTTAAGCCGGATCTAAACTACAAATTTATGATTTTCACCCCTCTTGACGCGGTTATTGCGCTTGGCATAGATCCTAATGGCGGATATAAATTTGATCAAAAAGAAACGATACGCCTCATCGACCTACTCTTAGCAAACGGTGCAGATATCGGCTCGCCCGAACTTTTGCACATGGCTTGCAATACCGAAGCGTTCGAGATTTTTAGCCACCTTCTTAGCAAAGGCGCGCGAGACGACAAAGATGTGATGCTTTGCGTGGCTGGTGGGATAGCTATCTTTATGGGGCAAAACGGCGCTTCGCCGATCGCAAACGCTCCTCTTGATCCAAAAATAAGGCAGTTTGCGAAAACCTCCAAATTTACAGAGTTTTACCGCGATAAAATGCGCTATCTCGAGGAGCTGCTAAAATTTAAGCCGCTTAGCGAATTTGAGGCTAAAGAGCTGGAAATTTTTACGAAACTAGCCGCGATCCTAGATAGCGAGGATATGGTTAAATTTCTGCTAAAAAACGGCGTTTGCAAGCAAGAAAATTTACAAATATCTTGCGAAAATCTTAAAAAGTACGCAACTCACTATGACGCAAAAGAGAGTCTAAAGCTAATAAACGAAGTCAAATAGCATAATGCGGCGAGCGAGCGACATGAAGTTAGATTTAAGGGCAAATTTAAACAAGACGACCCTAGTTAAATTTGCCGCTTCAAATTTAGACTGCTGGATTTAAACTCAAATTTTACCAAAGCGTATGTAAATTTAAGGATGGATGATGAAAATTTCTTTACTATTTTTGCCACTCGCTCTACTCTTTTTATTTGTGCCGCTTTTTGCGCTAGAGTAAGATGAAGTGGTCGAGGTTTGCGAGCAGCTAAAATCCGTGCCTGATTTTAGGGTTTTCTACGACGAAAACGCTACGAGTGAGCAGATAGATTTCGGGCTTGATCAAATTTTAGATTTTTTGCGGCAAAATCCGCACCGTGTAAACGATGAAACGGGCGAGTATTGCACCGCCTTTTTACGCCTTTTATCTTTAATGCCAAGATGCACAATGCCGGCGAAATCGACTTTGAGCGGATAAAAAAGCACTAGAATTTAAGCCCGATCTAAACTACAAAACTGCCGTTACTAGCCCTATTTTCAACTCCGCTTTGCTACTGATGCCGCTTCCCTCAGTAAAAAAGTCCAAGCTTAGCGAAGCGGACGTCATCCGCCTCGTAAAGCTCCTGGTTAGGCACGGAGCGGACGCGAACGATAAATTTGTTTTAATCTGCATTTACGGCACGGACGGCTTTGAGATTTTTAAAGAGCTACTTAGCTTAAACGCCGATATGAGCGAAATAGCGCTGCAAATCGTGGTCGATATGCGCTCTTTTGTCCATAAAAACAGCGTTACTTTAAAGCTCGGCGAGGCTGTGAATTGAAAAGCCTAAAAGAGATTAACAAAAGCGGGCTTAGATTTTTTTATAGAGACGAATTTAGCGCTTGATAACGCTATGGCGATAGAGTTTTTACTAGAAAACGGACTTTGTGAGCTGGCGGATGAGTGTGAATTTTTAAGAAAAAAGGCGAAAATTTACGAAGCGACGGAGGTTTTGAAGCTTAAATTTTAGCCGCTTTTAAAAAATCAAAATCCAAAATTTGCCGGCTGCGTTTAAAATCAAATTTTAAACTTACTGCCAAAGTTTTTTAAGCTCAAATTTAGTACCCAAATTTAAAAACCCAAAAATCCAAATCCTAAATTTGACTAATTTTAACCTTTTACCGCGAGTCAAATTTGAGAAACAAATTTTAGATTAGTTGATAGTATTCGTATCAAGTTTAAAGATATTCTTAGCACCTTGTGCTATAATCTGCTAAAAATTTTAAAAACAAAGGACGAAAAAATGAGCGAAAAATTTGAATTTCAGACCGAGGTAAACGAGCTGTTAAATTTGATGATACACTCGCTTTACTCAAACAAAGAGATATTTTTGCGCGAGCTTATCTCAAACGCAAGCGACGCGCTGGATAAACTAAACTACCTCTGCCTCACGGACGACGCATACAAAAGTCTAAGCTACTCTCCGCGAATCGATATCAAAATAGATAAAGAAAAAAAGACGCTAACAATCAGCGATAACGGCATCGGCATGGACAAAGAGGGTCTAATAAATAACCTCGGTACCATCGCTAGAAGCGGTACGAAAGGCTTTTTAGACAAACTAAGCGGCCAAGCTAAAAAAGATAGCGCGCTTATCGGGCAGTTTGGCGTCGGGTTTTATTCGGCGTTTATGGTTGCGGATAAGATCGAAGTTGTTAGCAAAAAAGCGCTTGGCGAAGAGGCCTTCATGTGGAGCTCGGATGCCAAAACCTACGAGATCTCGCCTGCGCAAAAAGATAGCCACGGCACCTCGATCACGCTTTATCTAAAAGATGATGAGTTTTCCGAGTCCTACCGCATAGAAAACATCGTCAAAAAATACTCCAACCACATCCCGTATCCGATATTTGCGGATAAAGAAGAGTACGTGCCGCCTAAAGAGGGCGAAAAAGAGGGCTCGTACGAGACCAAAAACGTGCAGATAAATAAGGCCTCGGCGCTCTGGAAAATGAGTAAAAGCGCGCTAAAAGACGCCGACTACAACGACTTTTACAAGCAAATCTCGCACGATAGCGAAGATCCGCTGCTCTACGTGCATACCAAAGCCGAGGGTAAGATTGAGTACACTACCCTATTTTTCGTGCCTGCGTCAGAGCCCTTTGATCTATTTCGCGTGGACTATCAAAGCGGCGTGAAACTTTACGTCAAAAGCGTATTTATCAGCGACGACGCCAAAGAGATGCTTCCGCCGTATCTTAGATTCGTCCGCGGCATCATCGACGTGGAGGATCTACCGCTAAACGTCAGCCGCGAGATCCTGCAAGAAAACAGCATAATGCGCAGCGTAAGGGAGCAAAGCGTCAAGAAAATCCTGGGCGAACTAGCCAAGCTAAAAGAAAAAGACAGGGAAAAGTACGTCAAATTTTATAAAATATTCGGCAAGGTTATCAAAGAGGGGCTTTACGGATTTAGCAGCGAAAAGGAGCAAATTTTAGACCTTTGCCTCTTTAAATCAAGCAAACGCGAGGGACTAGTCAGCCTAAAAGAGTACAAAGACGTGATGAAAGACGGTCAAAAATCAATCTACTACATCAGCGGAAATAACGAAACGATGCTAAGAAATTCGCCACTTTTAGAGAGCTTTAAGGCTGAAGGGATAGAAGTGCTCATCATGGACGAGGAGATAGACTCTATCGTCATGCCGATGGTGCAAGACTACGATAAAACACCGATAAAAGCGGTAAATCATACCGATATCGACGCCGAGATCAAGCCGGAAAAAAGCGAAGCCGACGAGGGCAAATTCGCCGCGCTGCTAGCCAAGATGAAAGAGATACTAAAAGACGAGGTCAAGGACGTGAAGCTAAGCTCGCGCCTAAGCGAAAGCGCCGCCGTCATCGTCTACGATAAAAACGATCCCGACTACGCTACGCAGATGATGCTAAAGCAGATGGGGCATAGTGCGGGTAAAATTTTACCAATACTAGAGATAAATCCAAAGCACGAGCTCTTTGAAAAACTATCTCAAAACGAAGCAATGATCTATGACGCGGCGGAGCTACTTTTAGATATGGCTAAGTTAAACGAAGGCGTCGCGATCGACGATCCGTCGGCGTTTAGCAAAAAGCTAACTAAAATTTTGCTAAAAGCGATCTAAATTTAAGCCTTTTTGGGCTTAAATTTTACTTCGATTCGGCGGCGGAGTTAAATTTGTCGCCGAGCTTTTTCAAAATCTCACTCAAATCTACATAGCAAAATCCGCTCGCCCTACCCTTAAATTTACGGCGTCAAATTTGATTTAATAGGCATTTGCCGCGCCCGCCGAATGCTAAATTTAAAAAGGCCAGTAAGCTATATTTGCGTAATATTTGGTTATAATTGCCGAAAAATTTAAGGTATGAAGTGAACGAGAATAAAGAATATTTCGTAAAAGAAGAAGATTTTATCGTATCAAAAACCGACGTAAAAGGCAGGATAACCTACTGCAATCAGCCGTTTTTAAAGATCGTCGGCGCAACGCAAGAGCAGCTTTTACATAAACCGCACAACATCATCAGACACCCAGATATGCCGCGCATCGTGTTTAAGCTGCTGTGGGAGCGCATAAAGGCAAAGCAGGAGATTTTTGCGTTCGTTAAAAACAAGAGCTTTGACGGCGGCTTTTACTGGGTATTTGCCAATATTACGGCCTCGCTAGATGCTAACGGCGAGATCATCGGTTACTACTCCGTCCGCCGCAAGCCAAACCCGGATGGGGTCAAATTTATCGAGGGCGTATATAGACGGTTGCTTGAGGCCGAAAAAAGCGGCGGCATGGAGGCCTCAAGCAAGTTACTGAGGCAAATTTTAGCCGGCGCCGGCGCCAGCTACGACGAGTTGGTACATAAACTTCAGCGAGGACAGATATAAGATACTCTCGTCTCTGGCGATATAAATACCAAAAAACAAGCCTAACGAACTTGAAAAATGGATATCAAGCCGCAAGAAGCGATCATAAGCGTCGTGCAGTTTAGCGCTCTGACAAGCTCAGTCAAAGAGTAAAAGATAAAGTCTATCGGATACTTTTTCGGCTGTTTTCGACAACGAGGAGTACTATGCCAACATCAGCGCCTATCTCTCGCATAATGGCAAATCGCAAACTCAAAGTCGCCGCAAAAAATATCAAAGATATAACCGAGCTCCTGCAAGTTCAAAGCGCCATCATGCAAAAATACAAAAGGCGAAGCCTTTTTAATAATGACACGACTCGTCCGCGCGCCGTAAAGACGCAACTGGCCGAGAGCACAATCGCGACTTGATAAACTACTAAAAATGCAGGCCGGTATCGTCTCAAACGTAATTTTGGGCGAGTTTAAGATGGCGTATAAGTTTTTACTCTACTCGGTTTTTTAGCAAAAAGCAGAGGCGATCAGCTCCTTTTAGCCGAGATAATCAGCGTTTGTGATAAGATTGCGGCGATGATAGAACCGGTTTTTAGCGGTCAAAGTCTGCAAACCGGCGAGCTCGTGTATCACTATCTGATTTACGAGCTGCGAGAGTTGAAAGCGAATTTTATAAACTAATTTTCAAATTTGAAAAATAAAGATATTTAAATTTAACGCTCTGCCGTAATTTTAAATATCTTTTAAAATTTCATCCACTATTTTTCGTGCACCGCCATTATCTATCTGCCTAGAAAGCTTGCTTGAAATTCGCGATATATCCATCTCATTTATCAAATTTAGCATCTCGTCTGCATCGATATCGCCGCCTTTTTGAAAGCAAAATTTGGCCAAATTTTGATCCACTAGAAATTTAGCATTAAAGACCTGATGGTTATTTGCGGCGTGAGGGTAAGGTACGAATACGCTAGGCAGCGCGTTTGCCGTGAGCTCCCATAGCGTGCCCGCCCCTGCGCGGCTTATCGCCAGATCGGCGCGGCTTATTTTGAGCTCTATTTTAGGATCAAAGTCAAAAAGATCGAGTTCCTCGCCAGCAAGGCCTAGTTTTTTGTACTCCTCTTGCAAACTCTCAAGCGAGTTTTTGCCGCATTGATGGATGATTTTTACGCCTTTTTCTTTAAAAATCGGAGCCAGCTTTAAGGCTAGCGAATTTATCGCCGCCGCGCCCTGCGAACCGCCTAAAAATATCACCGTTTTTAGCTCGCTGCGAAGCCTAGCCGAGCTAAAAAATCTCTCCGCTACGGGATAGCTAAACACAGGCTTAAAATACGAGCTAAAAAAGCCCTTTGCGAGCGGTTTTAAGAGCTTGTTTAGGTTGCCGATCACGGCGTTTTGCTCATGGATAAAAAGCGGCGTGCGCGATATAATCGCCGCAAATGCTGCAGGCGCTGCGCTGTATCCGCCCACGCTAACGACGGCTTTTACGGCATAAGTCTTAAAAATTTTTCGGCATTTAAAGGCTAACTTTAGGATATTAAAAAGCGAAAAAAGTTTGCCGAGCCCCTTTTTGTTTACGACTCCGCTGCTAGGCAGAAAAAATTTCTCGCTAAATGCGGCGCCGTTTTCAAACCACATCTTATCCTGGCCGCTACTAGAGCCCACAAATATCGTCCTGCATCCGCGCAAAACTAGCTCCTCGTTTAGAGCTTTTGCGACGGCTAGATGTCCGCCCGTGCCTCCGCCGCAGATAACGATAGTGCCGTTTTGCAGACTGCCTAAAGCTTTGTTTTGGGTTTCGTCGCTAGTCAAATTTGACGGCGAAATTTCAGCCGAAATTTGTTTGTCTCTTAAATTTTCAGACGTCAAATTTTACTCCTTGCCTTTTAAATTTGAAGTGCTTAAATTTTCCTTACCATGCCGCAAGTCAAATTTAAGCTCAATCTTTTACTTTTTTACTCACCATCAGCACCATGCCGACCCCTATGCAAAGCGCTAGGATCGAGCTGCCGCCGTAACTTAGAAACGGCACGGCGATGCCTTTGATAGGCGTGATCGAGGTGATGCCGTATGAGTTCATGATAAACGAAAACGAGATGAGAAGCCCGACGCCGAGCGTAAAGAGGTGATAGACTTTATTTTCGCTCCTTGAGGAGACGCGAAAGATACGGAAAAGCAAAATCAAAAGAAGCGACGTGATGATAAGTATCCCGAGCACCCCGACCTCCTCGGCGATACCGGCAAGTACGAAGTCCGTGTGCACTTCGCTCAAAAATCCGAGCTTAAACACGCCAGCTCCCAGCCCTTCGCCGAAAAATCCGCCGTGCTTTATGGCGTTTAGCGAGTGCGATATCTGATAGGGCTCGGGCACGCCCTCGACGCGAAACATATTTGCCATATTTTCCGGCATAAGTGAAAGGACCATGTTTTGCACCGTGCCCCACCATGATTTTATACGTAAAATTCGGTGTTCAGACGTGAAAATAGCCACAAAAGCAAGCACTGAAGCTCCCGCCATACCGATGACGAAAAGCCGCTTGCTAGTACCGGCAAAAAGCATCATAACTATAAGCGTAAGCGCTAAAACTACGACCTGGCCAAGGTCATTTTGAAGGATGGCGATAAGATAAACGGCGATCAAAAACAAAAATATATAAGGCAAAATGAGCTTAAATTCCTGCTTTAAGCTTTTTTTTCTCTCATCTATCTTGCGCGCAAAGCTCCATGCCAAAAAGTAAACGAAACCGATCTTAAAAAACTCCACCGGCGCTAGAGAAAAGCCCGGCAAGCGTATCCAGCGCTTGGCTCCGCCCGCATCGGTGACTAGCGAGCTAGGCAGCGCATGCATGGCTCCCATAGCGATAGCGCAAAAGCCGAATAGACAAAAGCCGATCCAGACCATGGATTTGTCAGGGTCAAGCCGCGAGATGCCCCACATCAAAAATATACCGATCGCCCCAACGACAAGCTGTCTGATGAAAAAATGGTAAGGCTCGTAGTTAAAGAAAAGCACGGTAAAAACGGGCAAGGAGAGCGAAAAAACTATGCCGATAGTAATGAGCGCGACGCAAGAGTAAAATATCCACTTATCCGCCTGCATTTTTCCCTTTCCCGAGTTAAATTTAAGGGGTGATTCTACTTAAATATGGCTTACAAAGATGTTAATCGGATGTTTAAAAATTTTAATTTTATCTCAAAAAACAGTCCTGAAAAAATCAAAAATATACTAATATAAATTATATAAATATAAAATTTTAATTTGGTATTAAGTAAATAATTTGTAACATACACGCATTATGCAAATTTAGCATAAAACCAATAAGGAGTCTAAATGAGAGTGAAATTTTCAGTTGCCGCATGTGCGGTTTTGGCGCTATTTGCAGCGCAAGCAAATGCCGCAGATACGGTTAAGCTAGAAGGCGTCGAGATAAACAGCGTCGGCGACAACATCAGCGAGAGCGGTATTAGCGAAGGCATCCTAACCAAAAACGTACAAAACGGTATCCTAGCCGGCAAAAAGGTGCTAGATACCCCGTATCAGATAAGCACGATCACAAAAGAAACGATGAATCACCAAGGCGTGACCGGCTTTGAGGAGGCGGTGAAATACTTCCCGTCCGCGCAGGTTCAGATGAGAGGCGGCACCACGGTCGGTCGTCCGCAAACTCGCGGCTTTGAGGGTAGCGTCGTGGGTAATGTTTTTTGGGACGGTTTTTACGCTATTTCGACTACCGCGATCCCGATGGCGATGTTTGAGAGCTTGCAGATACAAAACGGTCTTGCCGGCTCGCTCTACGGCCCGCAAAATCCTGTCGGCGTCTTTAACTACACTAGAAAACGCCCGGTAGATAACGAGCACAGCATCTGGGCGGACTACGCTTCGCGAGAGCACTTTGGCGTGGGCGTGGATAGCTCGATGAAATTTGACAAGGTGGGCTATCGCGCGGTCGTATACGGCTCAGACGGCGCAAAACAAGTAAAAGACAGCAACTACCAGCGCCGTCTAACCAGTCTCACGCTCGAGTTTTATCCGACCGAGTCGCTTACGTTTGAGACTGCGGCTAGCTACTACGAGCACAACACTCACGGATTTGCGGGACTTTTTGCGCTTTACGTAAAAGACGGCATGATCAGAAACGACCTAAAGCTACCTGATCCCGTAGATAACAAAACTCCCGGACTTGGTCAGCCATACGGCGGTATGAATCTAAAAACGACGACGGCTAGCGCTAAATTTAAATACGCTCCTAGCGAGGATTGGTATTTCGAGGGCGGATATCAGTTCCAGCGAGCCGATCGCCATATACACAGCGTCGTAAACAGAATCACCGATAAAAACGGCAACTACGATACCTATCACAGCGGCGGAGCGACCGCGGCGTATAGATTTGATCTACCTAGCGGCTATCTAAAGGCGGTCACGGACTTTGATACTTGGGGGCTAAACCATAACTTTAGCGTGCAGGCAAACGGATATAGATATGTGCAATATCGCTACTCAAATTTAAGCACGACTACAAAAGCGGGCTCGGCAAACATCAACGATCCTAAAGTTTTCCCGCATCCAAACTCTAAAAAAGGCTCAAATTTATATAAACTCAGTACGACCGATATGAAAAATATCTCCGTGCTAGATGATATCACGATAAATGATAACTTTAGCTTGCTACTAAGCCTCTCAAACAGCTGGATCAAAGAGCGCACTCGCCCGGCCATAACCGCTACGCAAAGACAGCTAAAACCTATCGTGACCAAATACGACGAATCAGGCCTTAGCTACGGCGCGAGCTTGGTTTATAAACCGGTTGAAAACGTGAGCACCTATATTACCTTTGCCGATAGCTTGCAACAAGGCGGCAGCGGCACGAACGCCGACGGCACGACCAGCGTACTAAAACCGTATCGCTCGAAACAATACGAAATAGGCGCCAAAGCTCGCATAAACGAAATCGACTTTAGCACGGCGGTGTTTAGGATACAGCGCCCTATCGCCTATGTCGGCGGTAACGGCAGATACGACGTCCAAGGCGAGCAGGTAAATACGGGCTTTGAGTTTATGAGCGGCGGCAAAATCACGTCAAATTTAAGCGTTCTAGGCGGATTTACGCTGATAAACTCTAAATTTAAAGATCCGCTACTAAAAGGCGCAAACGGCAAAGTCGTAAACGGCGTACCTAAACTAAACTCGAATTTGCTATTTGACTACGTAGTGCCAAATACCGAAAAGCTCGCGTTTAGCGCAAATTTCCACTACACGAGCAAGATGTACATCGACGATCTAAACACGCAGGCTACGCCTAGCTTTTTCGTCACGGATCTTGGCGTGAGATACGTTAGCCGCGCTATGCTGGGCAAACAAACCACTTTGCGCTTTAACGTAAATAACGTATTTAACAAAAAATACTGGGCGGGCATGTATCCTGCAAGCGCCGACGGCGCAGGCACCAGCGCTAGCGTTCTTGGCGTAGCTAACGGACTAAGCCTGGGCGAAAGCAGGATGTTTATGCTTTCGGCCGAAGTCAAATTTTAGTTTGATTTAGAGCTTGCCTCGCGAGCGTCTTTAAGGGAGCCAGAAATTTTCTCCATCGATAAACTACGCGTTCTATCTTCGGTAGAAAATTTCTTCACGCCTTAAAGCCGTCTCGCGATACTTTACTTTATTGCTTTACATTCAAATTTGCAACGCTTCTTGATATAAAATTATCTCGCAATAACGCTTTCAAATTTAGCGCCTTCGTATGTATTTATCCGCTCAATTTTGACTAAAACAAAAACTTAACCTAAGATGCCCATAAAGTAAACATAAATTTATTAAATTTAAAAAATATATTATAGATAAATTGCATATTAAGGCAATAAGATGTAATATCGGCTTATTTAAATATAAAAATAAATATTTTAATACACTTTACAAAGGGGTATAGATGAAAATTAAAATTTCAGTCGCCGCGTGCGCGGTTTTAGCACTATTTGCAGTACAAGCAAATGCGGCCGAGACGGTCAAGCTTCAGGGGGTCGAAGTAAATAGCGTCGGCGATAATATCAGCGAGAGCGGTATTAGCGAAGGCATACTAAACAAGGGCGCCGCCAGCGGTCCGCTAGCGGGCAAAAAGGTGCTTGATATGCCTTATCAAGTAAACACGATGTCGATCGAGGCGATGAATCACCAAGGTGTAGCCGGTTTTGAGGATACGGTGAAGTACTTCCCTTCAGCGCAAATCCAAACCAGGGGCGGCATCGAGGTCGGCCGTCCGCAGACTCGCGGCTTTCAGGGCTCAGTCGTCGGTAACGTACTTTGGGACGGCTTTTACTCGGTTTCTACTACGGCTATACCTATGTATATGTTTGAGGGTCTTCAGATACAAAACGGCCTTGCAGGTTCGCTTTATGGTGGACAAGACCCTGCGGGCATCTTTAACTACACTAGAAAGCGCCCGATACCGTTTTCAAATACGTTTTGGGCTGATTATACGAGTAGGTCAAATTTCGGTATAGGCTGGGATACTTCGGATAGATTTCAGTACGTCGGCTACCGAGGCGTGTTTTACAAGAGCGACGGCGCAAAGCAAGCTAAAAATAGCGACTACGAAAGAAATTTAGCTAGCCTTGGCCTTGATTTTTATCTAACCGAAAATTTTACCATCGAGACGAATTTTAGCTACTACAAACACAAAATGCTTGGAATACCCAGCGGCTTTTCAGTGCCTGGCAGAAACGGCGCTTTAAACTTCGCCGTTCCGGATGCTGCTAAAAACACGAAAGCGGGCCTAGAGCAAGAGTGGGCGGGAAGCAACCTAAAAACAACGACCGCTAGCGTTAAATTTAAATACGCGCCGACTGAGAGTTGGTATTTTGAGGGCGGCTATCAGTGGCAAAAAGCTATCCGCGATATGTACGGTACGAGCAAAACATTTACGAATCAAAACGGCGATTTTAGCGTAGCGGCTAGCGGCGGAAATGGTGCTGTCAGCAGGTTTGATGTGCAAAGCTGGTTTGCTAAAGCTACGACAGAGTTTGAAACATTTGGCGTAGAGCACAACTTCGGCGTGCAGGCAAACGGATATATATATGGACGATATACGGCGCAAAAATCGCCGGCGGAAGAGCAAATTTGAGCAACTCAAATTTGTATAATCCAAAAACATTTTCAAATCCGCACGTAACAAAAGGTAGCGGAGCTTATAAAAATAGCCAAGACTCTATGAAAAACCTAACCATCGCCGACGATATCAAGCTAAACGACTACTTTAGCGTCATTTTAAGCGCGGCTAGAAGCAACTTTGAGAACAAAAACAAGCAAACGGGCGTAAAAACGTACGACGAGAGCGGCACTAGCTATGCTGCGAGCTTTATTTATCGCCCTATCGAAAACGTAAGCTTATACTTCACTTACGCAGATAGCTTGCAAGCAGGCTCAAGCTACACCTACGAAAGAACCAATCCAAGATACGGCGAAACGGTCGTTTTAAAGCCGTTTAGAAGCAAACAATACGAAATCGGCGCAAAAGCTAGGATAGAGGATATCAACCTATCTACGGCGCTTTATGAGATAAGACGGCCTATAGCCTATCTAGGCGACAACAACGAATATAGTATCCAAGGCGAGCAGGTAAATAGAGGCATGGAATTTACCGCAGGAGGCAAGATAACGAGCGATCTTAGCGTAATGGGCGGCGTCGCGCTAATACAGCCTAAGCTAAAAAAAGCAAAACAAGCTTATGCGCAGGGCAAAATCGCAGTCGGCGAACCCAAAGTTCAGTCAAATTTACTCTTTGACTACGTCGTGCCAAATACAAACAAGCTAGCCCTAAGCGCAAATTTACACTACACGGGCAAACGCTACGCCGATCAGCGCAACGTAAACGCGGTGCCTGCATACTTTACCGCAGATCTTGGCATCCGCTACGTAACAAAAGAGTGGCTAGGCAAGCAAACTACGCTAAGATTTAACGTAAATAACGTCTTTGATAAAAAGTACTGGGTCGGAATGTTCCCATCAAATATCGACGGAACTACGACGGGCGCGGGTACAAGTATCTTTTTGGGACAGAGCAGGACGTTTATGCTCTCGGCCGAAGTTAAATTTTAGAGGCTCATTTCCCAATACTTTACTTTTAAATTTAGCGGCGGTTAGCATCTAGCCGCCGTTTAAATTTTACTTTTAAATTTAAGGTCAAATTTTGCTTTGGCTTCAAATTTAAAAACTTATTTTTTGGAGAAAAAATGCAAGGACTACTAAACTGGCAGGCGATTAGGGAGCTTAAATTTGCACCTATGACTAGAGATGGAGCCGGCGGAAGTGCGGTTGATTGGGATAAAGTAGCCCAGATGTATAACGGCATGGCCGAGCTTGAAAAGCGTAGCGCGCAAATTTTAGCTGGTGCCTTGCCTATCACGGATAAAGATAGCGTGCTAGACGTCGGCTGCGGACCGGGACGCCTCAGTATACCGATGGCTATGCGATCTAAAAGCCTAACCGCGCTTGATGCGTTTGGAGAGATGCTTAAATTTTGCAAGCAAAACGCCAAAAACGCCGGCATAAAAAATATAAATTTTATGAAAAAAAGCTGGCTAGATAGCGACGCCTTGGACGTGATCGGCAAGCACGATATCGTCGTCGCCTCGCGTTCGGTCGGTCTTGGCGATATAAAAAAACTAAACGACGCAGCAAAAAAATACGTATGCATAACTAGCTTTTTGGAGGACTATCCAAGCCTTAGAGAAATTTGGATGGATTTGCTTGCGGGCATCGACGAAAGAGCTTCAAAACGTCCGCCTTTTATAAACGAAAACCCGAGGATGTTTGGCTACAACGTTACTTTCAATATGCTTTACGATCTGGGCGCAAACGTAAACGTACGGATATTTGACACCGTTTACGAAAAGAGCTTTACGAGTAAAGACGAGGCTTACGAATTTTTAAAATTCGTCGGCGATATCCCAAAAGAAAAAGAGAAAATTTATAGAAAAAACGTAGATAAATGGCTAGTAAAAGATGGTAGCGGGGTTAAATTTTACCGAGCGACGAAAAGCTACGCCATGTGGTACGACGTAAGTGAGGTAAGATTTGAATAATAAAGCCCTTTTTGCTGTTTTAACGATCGTGCTAATAGTTTGTGTTTTTGCTTCTCTGACTCTTGGCAGATACGGTTTGGGTGCGGCTGAAATTTTTTCTAGCTTAAAATCATTGTTGTTTGGCTCGCCTCCGTCAAACGAGCAAGCTCACGCCGTAATAACGCAAATCAGACTTCCTCGCATTGCCTTTGCAGTGCTGGTGGGAGCCTCTCTTTCTGCAGCCGGCGCCGTCTATCAGGGGCTTTTTAAAAAATCCCTAGTCTCTCCCGATATCTTAGGCGTCTCTAGCGGCGCGGCGGTGGGCGCCAGTATCGCTATCATCCTTTCCCTGCCCGTGCTTTACGTTTCGCTAATGGCTTTTGGCTTTGGACTAGCCGCCGTTTTTGCGGTGGTTTTTTTAAGCCAACTTATAGCTAGAGGCAAGCTAAACGTCATCATAATGGTGCTCTCAGGCGTCGTCATATCTTCGCTTTTCGGCGCTTTTAGCTCGCTTTTAAAATTTCTAGCAGATAGCGAAAACAAACTACCCGAGATTACATTTTGGCTGATGGGTAGTCTAGCTCGCACCGGAGGATATCAAAACGTCCTTTATATGCTAGGCGTCACGGCGTTTTGCTCGGTGCCTCTGTTTTTACTTAGATTTAGGCTAAATATCTTGGCGTTTGGCGAAGAAGAAGCAAAGGCCATGGGCGTAAACGTCAAATTTTACAGCTTTATCATCATATGCGCCTCTACTTTGCTGACGGCTTCTAGCGTGGCTTTTTGCGGTATCATAGGCTGGGTCGGACTCATTATGCCTCACATCGCCCGCTCTATCGTGGGGGCAAATTTTAACGCCCTCTTGCCGGCTTCAATGCTAATCGGCGCGCTATTTTTGCTGATAGTAGATACGATCGCAAGGTGTGCTATGGCTAGCGAGATACCCCTTGGCATCATCACCTCGCTCATCGGCGCACCCGTTTTTATCTACTTGCTTTATAAAAGCAAAAAGGGCTGGCTGTGAAATTTGAGATAAAAAATTTAAGCTGCGGATACGGCAAAAAGCTAGTCGTAAAGGATTTTAGCGCAGGGCTAAAAGACGGAGAAATTTTATGCTTGTTAGGACCAAATGGAGTTGGAAAAACAACCGTTTTTAAGACGATTTTGGGATTTTTAAAGCCATTTGGTGGAGAAATTTTAGCAGACGGGCGAGATTTTTTCGCTTTAAGCGATAGAGAGCGAGCAAAGATCATTAGCTACGTGCCTCAGGCTCACACGCCGCCCTTTGCTTTTAAAGTTTTAGACGTCGTTTTGATGGGGCGCTCGCCATATATCGGAGCCTTTGAAAATCCAAGCGCAAAGGACGTAAAGATGGCCCTGCAAAAGCTTGAGATGCTAGTAATGAGCGAATTTGCGGATAAAATTTACACCGATATCAGCGGCGGCGAGAGGCAAATGGTTTTGATCGCAAGAGCTTTAGCGCAAGAAGCAAACGCCGTTATGCTCGACGAGCCCGCTTCAAATTTGGACTTTGGCAATCAGATAAAAATCCTAAAAGCAGTAAAAGATCTAGCGGCAAACGGACATAAGATCATCATGACTTCGCACTTTGCCGAGCATGCTTTTTATATTGACGCCAAGGTCGTGCTTTTAAAAAGAGAGCAAAATATCATCTACGGCAGCGCGAGCGAAGCGATAACGGATGAAAATTTAAGGCTCGCATATGGCGCCGATATAAGAGTAGTAAAAAACGAGATCGAGGGTAGGAGCGTTTATTCCTGCGTTCCGATCATTTAAGGAGAAAAAATGAGAAAGATTTTGGCGGTTTTGTTTTTGGTGGTTTGTATTTTGCAGGCACGTATCGTCGTGGACGACGGCGGCAAAGAGGTGCAAATCCCTGATAGTGTAGAGCGCGTAACGCCGATGATAGGGGCTTTTACGCAGATGAGCGCGATGCTAACGGGTGAAGATAAAATCATCTCGGGCGCAGTGCGGCTACCAAAAATGATGAGTAAAATTTTTCCTAAAATAAAAACGATGAATAACGTCAGCGGCTCGCTAACAAGCAGTGTTGAGAGCATCATCGCCTCAAATACGCAGGTAGTTTTTGGGCCCGTCGGTATGATATTTGACGAAAATCAAAGAGCCCAGCTAGAAGCCGCCGGCATCGCGGTCGTAAATATAAATAAATTTAGCAACGCTAGCGAGATAAAAGGCGCGGTTAGCAAAATAGCCCAAATTTTAGGCGGCGATGCTATAAAAAAGAGCTAGCGAATTTAACGCATATTTTGACAAAAATATAAAATTTATAAGTGAGAAAGTCCAAAATATCAAGGATAAAAAGAGGGTTTTGGCCTTAAATTTTAACTCTGGAAATTTTAGCACGATCAGCAGCAAAGATATCGGCGCGGAGTATATAAAAATCGCGGGCGGAATAAATTTAAGCTCTCAAGATAACGAAGCGGACTTTAAAATCTCAAAGACGATAAACGAGGAGCAAGTTATTATCTTTAACCCCGATATCATCATAACAAATTCGCACGAAGGCAAGGAAAAAATCCTAAATAATCCCCCGTTTGAAAAACTAAAAGCGGTCAAAGAAGGTGCCGTATTCGTCGTACCTGGCGGCGTGTATTTGTGGAGCGTGCGCAGCGCCGAGGGTGCCTTGCAGCCGCTTTGGCTAGCCAAAATCTTTTATCCAGAAATTTTTACAGAGCTAAATTTAGAAGATGAAGTTAAAAAATTTTACCTCAAATTTTACCGCTACGAACTAAGCGATGAGGAGCTAAAAGAAATACTAAATCCAAAATAAAACCACTAAATTTTCGCCTCGCTTTGTAAACGCGGGGCGAATAAATTTAGCCCTCGTTGCTTTTGCGTTTTTATAAATTTAAGCCCGTTTAGGTATAATCTGGCCTTTTAAAACGCGAGGAAAATATGCCCCTTTCAAAACTAAATCAAGAACAATACGCCGCCGCAACTGCTCCTGCCGGGCACAATCTAGTTATCGCAAGTGCGGGCACCGGCAAAACCAGCACCATCGTCGCGCGCATCGCCCATCTGCTAAATTTAGGCGTAAAGCCAGAGAAAATTTTGCTGCTAACCTTTACAAACAAGGCCGCAGCCGAGATGATCGAGCGCCTAAACCGACATTTTGATAAAAAAATTACCTCGCGCATCACGGCGGGCACGTTTCACTCGGTTTCTTATTCGCTGCTTAAATTTCTAGAAAAACCCGTCACGCTAAAGCAACCAAGCGAGCTAAAAACGCTGCTAAAATCTCTCGTCGAGAGGCGCAAATTTAACCACCTAAGCGACGTCAAGCCATACGGCGGCGCATATCTTTACGACGCGTATTCGCTATTTCAAAATTTAGCCCTAAAGCAGACTTTTGGCGAGTGGCTAAAGGATCGAAGCGACGAACAAGGCGTATATGCCGAGATTTACGAGGACATTTTGCGCGAATTTGAGGAGGAAAAGAGCAAATTCGGCTATGCGGATTTTAACGACTTGCTTATCAAAATGCGTAATGAACTGAGAAAAGGCGCGCCGCTAAAATTTGAGGAAATTTTAGTCGACGAGTATCAGGACACAAACTCGCTACAAGGCTCGCTAATCAGCGCCTTTGAGACGAAAAGCCTCTTTTGCGTCGGGGATTTTGACCAGAGCATTTACGCTTTTAACGGCGCAAACATCGAGATCATCGGCTCGTTTAAGGATCGCTTCGCAGACGCTAAAATTTACGCGCTAAACATCAACTACCGCAGCAGCTCCGCCATCCTAGCCCTTGCTAACAAAGTGATCGCAAACAATCCGCGCCTTTATGAAAAAAAGCTAGTCGTCGGCCGCGAGGGCAAATTTACCTCGCCAAAGCTGCTAGTTTATAACGAGCTTTTCGACCAGTACGCCAATATCGCGCAGATCATCGCCATTTCAAAATATAAAAAAGAAAACATCGCCATCATCTTTCGCAACAACTCGAGCGCCGACGGCCTAGAAGTCGCGCTGCGAGAGCTAGGTATCGGCTCCAAGCGAAAGGGCGGCGTGAGCTTTTTTGAAAGCCGCGAGGTGCGCGCCGCGATGGATCTGCTAGGCATCCTCATAAACCCAAAGGACATCATGGCCTTTATCCACGTATGCGAATACGCAAAAGGCGTCGGCGCAGCGCTTAGCAAGGAGATTTTTGAGGTGCTAAGCAAGGTCGGACACGGCGACGTCGTGCGCGGATTTTTGCAGCCTGATGAGAGCGTGGAGGCCTTTGCCAAAAAGACCAAAAACTACCAGCTGGGGCTTTTTGACGAGCTTGACGAGGTCGGGGAGAAGTCGCGCTTTGCTAAATTTAACTTTTGCGAGGATTTTTTCGCGCACCCGATTTTAAAAATGCAAAAACTAAGCGAGAGCGGCGGGCAGTTTTTGTATGAAATTTACAACTTTTTAAGCGCCGCCAAACGCCACTCGCGCCCGACCTCGCTGATAGACGATCTCAAAAATAGCAAAATTTACGCCCTCATCGCCGACAATCTCGCTACAAAGCGCGCCACGCAAAAAAACGGCAACATCGACGAAGCGCTAAAAAAAGAGGCCCTGGAGCGCATCGCGGGCAAGCTAGAGGTGCTGGGAGAACTAGCCAAAAACTACTCGGAGGCGGAGAAATTTTATAACTTTATCACGCTGGGCAGCAGCGAAATGAGCAGCGGCGAAGGAGTAAATCTGCTAAGCGTGCACGCCTCAAAGGGACTTGAGTTTGACCTCGTTTTCGTAGTCGATCTCGCACAAAATCGCTTCCCAAACCTCAAACTCATGAGCATGGGCGGCTCGCTCGAGGAGGAGCGGCGGCTCTTTTACGTCGCGGTCACTCGCGCGCGCGACGAGCTGATTTTAAGCTACGCCAAATACGACAAAATCAAAAAGATAAACTACCAACCCAGCCAGTTTTTGATCGAGGCTGGGATGGCTAGCGCGGGGATTTAAATTTAATTTCAAATTTGGGGTTAAATTTGAGTCGTTTAAATTTAGCCGTTCTATTTTTTAGCCCGTCGCAGTCGGTGCTTAGCATAACCCGCACCTTGAAAATGCATTTTTTTAAATCAATCTCCGCCGATGTGAGCGGATAAAATCTCAAATCAAATTTGAGCAGCTAGAAGCGGCACCGCTAAATTTGACTGCGCCGCCCAAACCAAATTTACGCCTACATAAAGCTTGGCGCGTCGTTTGAAAAAAGGATCAGATCGCCAGCTTTGGTGTTTTGCGCCAAGGCTTCTTGAAGCTTGGATTTGTCCTTAATGACGATGACTTTTGGCTTACTTAGGTGCTTTAGTAGCGCAACTGCGTTTAGAGAGCTTGTTAACATGACGATGTCAAAGGTCTTGTTGATGATCTTACTTAGCTTTTCGTTCTCTTCGTCGCTGCTCTCCATGATACCGGGCGTCACGAGCACCTTGCGCCCCTCGTAGCTGGCAACCAGTTCGTAGCTCGCGCTCATACCGTTAAAGTTACCGTTAAAGCCGTCGTCGATGATGATTTTGCCGCCCGCATCGATGCGCTCGAGTCTATGCTCGACGTTTTTTAGACGCGCTAGAGCTGCGGCGATCCTAGCTTCGTCCAGTCCCAGATATAGCGCGGTTTTGACGCAGACAGCTAGGTTTGCGGCGTTAAATTTACCAAGCAGCGGCGAAGCAAATTCCCTCTCGCCAAGCTTAAATTTGATTCCGTCTAAGCTCGCCTCCACGCCGCTTAAATTGCTATCGTAAATTTCTATCTTTTCGCTCTCGTTTGCCTGCGTACTACTGTGTACGAAAGCCTTTTCTAGACGCTTTGAGCCTAGAGCCTCGAGTTTTGTGGCGCGGATATTTTCAAGCGTTTTAAAGTACTCGATATGCTGTGCGCCGATCTCGCCGACGATAGCGATCTGCGGGTTCAAAAACTCCGTGATCTGTGCGATGTCGCCTTTTAGACGCGCACCAGCTTCGGCGATATAGATCTGCGTACCGGCGGCAAGCTCGTTGTTTACGTCTTGGATGAGACCTGCTAGCGTGTTTACGCTACGAGGTGTTTTGCGGCAGACGAAGTCGTTTTTAAGCAGCTCAAATAGGAAATTTTTGATGCTGGTTTTACCAAAACTCGCCGTTATCATGATGATTTTAAGCTCCGGCATCGAGGCTAGCTTTTTGCGCGCACTGTTTTCGTAAGCCTTAAATTTAGCCTTTTCCAGCAAAAAGCTAAGCGCAAAAGAGAGCACGAGCGGCAGGACGACGCCTAAATTTACGCGGTACTGCGTCGCTACATAAACGCCGTAGCTAGCGATAACGGCGAGCGCTAAGATAACAAAAAATCGCTTGACTCGCGGCGTAAAAACCAGCTTTTTATCGAGCTTTTTGTGCCAAAGAGCGAGGCTTGGCACCAGTGCAAAGTAAAAATAAATCCAAAAAAATCTCTCCGCCCCGTAAAAAAGCACGATCGGCACGATAAGGAAAAACACATGCCACAGCGGCCTAGTGAAGTGAAATAGTACGCGCTCGAACTTGTAGGAAAACCACTGAAGGCAGGTGATGAGATAAAATCCCAGCGCAAACGTAAATAAAATCTGCGTCGCGGCAAGGCTGGTATTTATGAGGGTTTCGTTCATTTTTTCTCCTAGGTTCGTTTAGGCGGGCTTTTGTTTGCGCCGTTTTTACTAAATTTAGCGTTTTGCAGTTTGTTTTTGCGGGCTTAGCGTAAAATTTGATAGTTTTTGTTAAATTTGAGAGCCAAATTTAGCCGCCCTGCTTTATCGGTGCCGCAAAAATGCAAATTTATCAGCCGAGATTTTACAGATTTTGGGCTTAAATTTAGCTCGTAAATTTGATGCAGGCCTGCCAAACCTGCATAAATTTAATGCTGATATCTAAAATCCTAAATTTGCACTCTAGCTTAAATCAAACGTTTGCTGCACCGGCTTTTTTGGGATTTTTTGATCACCCTGCTCATCTTTTGGTAAAATTTGATTTTGCTCGTCGCTGATTAAAACGCTATTTTTGAGTTTCGATTGATTTTGCGCGATTTCTTGCCCGTCAAACAAATTTTCTTTAAAAATTTGACCGTTTTTAGCGCTTACATCGTCAAGCTGCGGATTTTGATCCACAAGGTCGCCGCTTTGTGACCGCTCGTCAAAAAGGCTACTTTGAGAAATGGTTTTTGCGCTCGCCTCTAAATCCGCACGAGCAGGTTCCGTCAAATTTTGCTCGGTAGTATTTTTAAGATTGTCGTTTTCGTTGGCACTCTCGTCATCCTCGCTCAAATTTTCATGGTTTTTCGGGCTTATAACTTTCACGCTCTCTATGCCGCTTTCATCATCCAAGTCCATCAAATTTAGCCCCGCATTCACGACGCCGTCGATGTAGCGCGCGTGGAGTAAAAAGAAAAAATGATCGCCCTTTAGCGCGTGAAATTCGCTGTTTTTGATGAGACGACTTACGCGTTCGCCGCTTTTTAGAGGCGTGGCTTTGTCCTCCTCGCCCCAAAATATAAACGCCTTGCCGCCAAAGTCCGCAAATTTAGAGCTAAAGTCCTCGTCAACGACGTTTTTTAGGGTCTCGTACATCGTTTTGCTCATACCTTTTACGTCTTTTGTGGCAAAAAATTTGTATAAAAAACCAAGGCCGAATAGTTTTAAAAACTTAAACAAAGCGATCTTAAATCGTACCCAAAGCGGCTTTTTAGCCACGATGCCGGCCGAGCTTAAAAGTGCGAGATATTCAGGATTTAGCAGGGTTGCGACCTTACCGCCGAAGCTGTGTCCAAAGATGATTTTAGGGCTCGCGCCAAGCTCGTCTAAAAAGGATTTCATGATTTTTGCGTAGTCTTTCGTCGCTAGCGCTCCGTGCATACTGCTCGCGCCAAAGCCCGGCATATCGACGTAAACGTGCCGCAAGTCCTTAAAATACGTGCCGAAAGCCTTTTTCATGATCTCTTTGTTCGCGCCCCAGCCGTGCAAAAATAGTGCGACATCCTTGTTTGCGGGATTTACGGTCTCGTAGCTGATGCGGTAAATTTTGCCGCCGTATTTTATCTCTTTGACCGCCATTATTCGCCGCTTCCGGCTCGTTTTTTAGCCTCATAAATGCTTTGCAGTACCTCCACGGCCTCGCATAGGCGCTCGTATTCGCCCATATTTAGCAGTACGGCTTCAAATTTATTGTTTTTGACGATCACCGCGCGCTTCATCTGCGCCTTGCCGACCTTGCCTAAAACGGCGCTGAAATTTCGCACCACTTCGGTCGCCGTGTAAATTTCATCTTTGCTAAAAGTAGTCATTTCTGCTCTTTACGTAAAATTTTGTGTAAAATATAGCATATTATCTTTAAATTCAAATTAAAATATAATGGCACATTATGTTCTTTAAAATTTATTTTAGAGCTTTTTATATTTTTGGAGTGAAATTTTCGAGTATATCAAAGACGAGGTGGTAAAATTTGATGAAAATAGCCGCTTCATCAAATTTGTAAAAAGAAATAAAGCGAGTTAATTTTGACCTAAATCGGCACTTTAACGCTATAAAATGCTACAAAAATAAGCCCCGCGCCTTTACCTAGAAAGCGTAATAATCGCTAAATTTCAAAACTACTGACCAAATTTATTAGCGATACAATAAAGCGTAAAAATTTAAAAAGCCGCTAAAAACAAGCCGTTTAAAGCGGCGACTAAACGTCAAATTTAAAAAATCAGACGCAATAAAAATTTTACAACTTGCCCTTTGCCGACGTTATGGAGTTGATGAATTTATAGTCGATATTTATCTCGCGCTCTTTGGGCAAGCTTGCGGCTAGGCGACCTAGCGTTCCCTCAAAGTCGTCAAATAGATAATTGGCCATACTGCCCGGATTTGGATTGATCTCGTTTAGATAGACTTCGCCGTTTACCTCAAAAAAGTCGCAACGTATCAACGCTCCGTCAAAGCCGCAGTTGTAGATGCGCTCAAAGCTTTGTTTTAGCTTGGCGGCTAGCTCTGCGCCGATGTCAGCCTTGCGCGCCCTGCTCTCGTTTGAAAAGCTCATATATTTTTGCTCGTAGTCTAAAAATTCCTTCTTTTTCGGCTCTTCGATGATGGAAAATTTTATCTCGCCATCCACCTTACAGCCTGCCAGATTGTACTCCTTCACACCTTCGATAAATGGCTCGACCAGGATCTCTTTGTCAAACTCATACGCCACGTCTAGGCCGTATTCTAGCTCGCTAGCGTCTTTTATCACGCTCACGCCGATAGAGCTTCCTAGTCGGAGCGGCTTTAGGATCACTGGTAGCGGCAGACTAGGCGCCTTTTCTCTGCTTACAACCTCGTAGTTTATGGTTTTTACGCCGGCTTTTTGCGCTAGTAGTTTGGTTAGCTCCTTGTTGTAGCTTAGCGCGCTAGCCTCCACACGAGGGCCGATATAGCTAAGGCCGTAAAACTCTAGCAGCGCCGCGATCTTGCCGTCCTCGCCGTCCATACCGTGGACCAAATTTATAAACACGTCCGCCTCGATCTTTTTCTCGCCGAGCAACCCGCCCGCGAAAAATCCGCCCTGTTTTAGAGTGAGCTTTTTGGCGTTTTTATACTTGCCAGAGCTAAAGAAATTCGCCTTCATATCGGCGCCGTTTATCAGGTAAAATTCTCTAAATTTATCGCAAAATATAAACAAAGGCTCGTTTTTAAGCACCTTTTTTAGGGCTATGGCGCTTACGATACTAATCTCGTGTTCGTAGCTTTTAGCGCCAAATATCACAGCAAATTTCATATTTTTTCCTTTTTTATGCTAGTTTTTTTAGGGCTTGTTTGATGAGTTCGCCCGTATTTTGCGCGTCGCACTCGCTAAGCGCCTTGGTTATCTTTTCTCTTTTAAAGCCAAGACTCTCAAGCGCTAGAATCGCTTCGTGTTGATGGCTAGGCAGATTTTCATCCATCGTCATCTTTGCGTCGCTAAGTTCAGCTATGATGCGTCTAGCCGTCTTTGCACCGATGCCCGGTACCGTTTGTAGCGCCGCCGCGTCTCCGCTTTTAACCGCATTTAAAAATGCGTTGGGATTTAGGCTCGAGCACACAGCCATCGCCGTCGCCGCGCCGATTCCGCTTAGTTTTATCAGCATCTCAAACATCTTTTGCTCGCCCGCGTCTAAAAATCCGTAAAGCAAGTCCGCATCCTCGCGGATGATTTGCGTGATGTTTAGCTCCACGCTCTGGCCTCGCTCGAGTTTTGCCGAGCAAAAAAGCGAGATCGCCACGCCGTAGCTCACGCCGCCGGCTGTTTTTAAGATGAGATTTGCGGGCTCTTTTTTGGTTATGACGCCCTCGATCGCTTTTATCATCGTTTTCCTTTAAAATTTGCGATTATCTCTAAAATTTGATTAATTCTTGCAAAAATTTATCCGTAACCTCGCTAAAGGCGGCGTTTAGGGCCTTCATCGCGATTTCGCCCTCGTCCGCGCCTGTGTCTTTTTGCGAGCTTAGCACTACGCTTTTTAGCTCTTTGCCGTCTTTAAAAAAGCTAAACAACATCGAAATTTGCGCTTTTTGATCTTTGATTTGAAGCGTGAGTAAATTTGATTTTACGCTTATGTCTGCGTTTTTAAAAGAGGGCTTAAACGCGCATTGATCGCTCGCGGCTATGATCAAATTTCGCCTAGCCATCTCGCTTGGGAGCGCTAAAAATTTGATATTTTTTAGCGGACGGATTTCGCCGTTTGGGTCTATCTTTAGGACTTCGCGGCTCTCATACGCGCCAAAAACCCGCACTTCCTCGATAAAAACCGTTTTTTCGGGTTTGTTTACACACTCTTTAAATTTATCTTCCGTGCCACCTAGCATAAAATAATTCGTCCTAGGAGCAGGCTTTGCCAAAACGCTACAACCGCTAAAAAACAGCGCCGACGCGGCTAAAACCGTGCTTAAAATTTTCATTTTTCGTCCTTTTTCTGCGTGTCTTTAAAGAAAAAATCGTACGGATCGTCCTCAAGTCTAAAAAGGGTATTTCTAAAATCAGAAATCAGCTTTTGAAAGCTTAGCAGCGTCCTTTCCGTCTCGTCGCTAAGCGTATTTAGCGCACCCTTTACGTCGTATTCGCCGCTTTTTATCTTTTCTGAGATCGCGGTTTGTAGATTTTTTAGAGCTTGCGCGGCGTCTGCGGCCTTGGTCGTAAACGAATTTACGAACTCAAGCGTGCCCGAGGCGTTTTTTAGCGCTTTTTTTAGCTCGTTTAGCGTCAAATTTGCATTTGCCAAAACCTCATTGGCGTTTGCTATAGTCGCGTTTATATCGAGATTTCCGGCATTTATTTTTTTCATCGCTTCATCGGCAGAAACTAGGATAGATGAAAATTTAGCCGCGTTTTCGTCGCTTAAAAATTTATTGATATTTTTAAAAGTAGACTCTAAATTTTTCGTTAGATACTCTGCCCTATTGCCTATTTTGTCAAAAAAACTCGCTTCAAGTCCGATGTATGCTTTTTCGTTTTTATCAAAGAGCGGGCTATCCATGCTGCCGCGAGAGATATTTAGGTAGCCGATGCCAGTGATGCCTTGTATCTCCGCGGACGCCGTGCTGTCGGTTCTAATTGGTATATCTTTTCTCACGGAGAGCTCAAGCTCGATAAGGGCCTCTTTTTCGTCGGCAAAGCGGATATCCTTGACGCTGCCAGCATCTACACCGATAAATTTGACCGTGGAGTCCTTTTTGATGCCGCTTGGCAGGCTTGTGGTTTTGATGAAATACGACCTGTAGTCATCTGCCTTTTCCCCGTACCCGCCCATCCACCATGCCGCGATACCTAGCGCGCTCACGACAAACACGAAAAAGAGACCTATCAAAGTATAATTTATTTTATTTCCCACCGTTTTTCCTTGTTTTTAAAAGCTCTTCGAGTGGATTTTCGGGCATTTGCATCAGCTGCTCAAACGTCCCCTCGAAGGCTATCTTTTTATCCTGAAGTATCAAAAATCTATCTAAAATCGTGCAAATACTATCTATATCGTGCGTCACCATCACGACCGTGACGCCAAGCGTATCTCGCAGCTCGACCACCAGCTCGTCAAACGCCCGCGCGCTGCTTGGGTCAAGGCCGGAGTTTGGCTCGTCCAAAAACAAAATTTTAGGACTTAGCACTAGAGCCCTAGCCATCGCCACGCGCTTTTTCATACCTCCGCTTAGCTCGCTTGGGTACTGCAAAGCGACGTTTTCGCTAAGGCCTACTTTTTGCAGCCAAAACATCGCTATCTCGCGCATAGAGCGCTCGCTCATGCCGCTATACTCTTTTAGTAGGATGTAGATGTTTTCTAGCACGTTCATCGAGGTATAAAGCGCGCCAAACTGAAACATCACGCTGCAAGCTAGCTTCATCTCCTGTCTAGCCGCTTCGTCTAGCGACCATAGATCGCGCCCCAGCATCTCGACTTTGCCGGCGCTTGGCTCTTTTAGATATATCATCGTTTTCATCAGCGTCGATTTGCCCGTGCCGCTACCGCCCAGTAGCCCGTAAATTTCAGCCTCGTTTACGTGAAAATTTAGCCCGTCGTGGATCACTCTGTCGCCAAATTTCGTCGTTAAATCAGTCGCTTTTATTATCATTTATATGCCTAGCTGCGTAAAAATAATCGAAAACAGCGCGTCCACCATGATCACGCCAAATATCGCGTTTACAACGCTCACGGTCGTATATGTACCCACGCTTTGTGTGTTTCCGCCGATCTGAAAGCCTCTCATGCAGCCGATAAACGCGATCACGACGCCAAAAAATGGAGCCTTAAAAAGCCCGACGTAGAGATGTTTGATATCCACCTCTTGACCAAACCTCGCCAGATAGCTATCAAAGCTGATATTTAGGTAGTTTTCCATCACGACCATCTCGCCTAGTATCCCCGCCACGTCGGCCAAAAACACGATAAGAGGCATGGCTACGATGAGAGCTATCACGCGAGGCAGAACGAGAAATTTAAACGGATCAAATCCCATCGTTTTCATCGCGTCGATCTCTTCGGTGATTTTCATAACGCCGATTTGTGCAGTAAAGCTAGACGCCAGACGCCCCGCTACGATGATAGCGGCGATGAGCGGAGCTATCTCGCGCAGGGTCAAAAGCCCCATCATTTCAACGATTATTATCGTGGCGCCAAAACTCGCAAGCAGGCTTGAACCCTGATAAGCTAGCACTATACCGATAAGAAAAGAGGTAAGGCACACGATAAAAACCGACTTTATACCCGCATCCTCAAAATATGCCAAAATTTCCTTCACGCGGATATTTTTTAGCATGAATATCTTGCTAAATTTGACTAAAAACTCGCCCATAAAATTTAAAAATGCGCAAAATCCCGCAAAAAACGCGGTTAAATTTTTGCCGATTTGCGAGAGCGGATTTCCGCGCGGTTTGGAGTTTATGATCTGTTTTATTTTGGGATTTACTTCGCTATTTATAGAATCAAAAATCTTTTGCGCGTGCGGGGTTAAATTTATAAGCTCATAGCTTTTACGCGCATTTTGCAATGTATTTTTTAAAAATAGAGCCGCGGCGTAGTCAAACTCTTTTACGTCTTTAAAATTTAAAACGATTTTGTTAAATTTCTTTGAGCCGATAAGCGCGGCCGTTTGGGTCCAAATTTGAGCCGGTAGCTTATAGTTCCAGTCGTTTTTTAGATTTATAGTTAGCTTGTCGCTGCTTTGCTCGCATGTGTAAAATTCGCTTTCAAATTTTAAAAAAAGAGGCAAATTTAGGCCTTTCTGACGTTATTGTTTTTCTTAACTACGTAGTCTATATTGCCATCCTCGGTCTCGACCTTGGCTATCGTTATGACTCGAGCGATTTCGTTTTCGCGGGTGCTGTACGTGATGTCGCGAGCAGGATCCACGAGTCTAAATTTTATCTCGTTAAACTCGCGCCAGTTGCTGTGATTTATCACCTTTGAGTTAAATATTCCGTCTTGAATATTAGCTATCTCGCTTTTTAGCTCGGCTATCACGGCTTTTTTATCGCGAAATTCCTTTAAAAGCGCATTATACTCGTGCACTAGCTGCTGATATTCTTTTAGTTTTTTCATAAATGTCACCGGCGGAGTGTTGTTTGTGCTTTTTAGCTCCTCGATTTTAGCTTTTATGACGTTTATCGGACCTTTGTTTTCCTCGATGACGCATCTTTTAGACTCTAGCGTGCGCGGCATTTTTACGATCTGTTCCCTGATAGCTTTTATCTTTGCCATGCGCTCGTTAATCTGCTCGCCCGTGTTTTTTATCATGCTAAAATCGACTAAAATTTTATTATTTACGCCTTTTAACTTTTTTATTTCCAAAGTATCGGCGATTATGATATTTGAATTTGACACGAGCGTATCTATTACGACGCTTTCGGCGATTATCTCGCCGCCGATCGCTGATTTTATCACGGCTTTTTTAGCTTTTACTTTGCCGCCTTCTAGCCTATCTATTTCGACGTATCCTCCGTCAAAGCTACCGATATGCACGGCGATTTTCGCATCTTTTGCTTCGATGAGGGCTTTAGCGTGAGTTTGTCCGCCGATTACTACTTTATTTGCCTTTACTACGGCGTTTGCGGCGACGTTTCCATCGACGTTTACTTCGTTTGCTTCAACCGTCATACCAGTGCCTATGGCGTCTTTTGTTAGGTCTTTTTCTTTTACATTTAGCGTTACGTTGGTATCTAGTCCAGTATCGACCGAGCCAGTGGTTTTAAACGAAATTTCATTTACGTCAAGCTCGTCTTTGATATCAAAAACGCCTTTTTCCTCTTGGACGTAGCCAGCCTTTTTGGAGTAAAATTTTATCCCCTCCTCGCCTTCTTTCGAGTATATATTTTCGGTATGTTCAGGCATTTTCGTTATTGTTATTTTAGGCTTTTGCGTCGGCAGTAGATTTCCCCTCACGTCGCGGCCGTTTGCGCCCTCTCTTAGTTTTACGTATTCAAATATCAATTCATTTTCGGTTACGCCTAGCAAATAGCCTCTGTTTGCGTAGTCGACCTTGTCGTTTTCATCTGTGGATTTATTTTTATTTTTATAGTAAAACACTAGCGCGTCGTCTGCCGACGGATTTACGTTTACGCCTGCGGTCACGATAAAGGTGTAGTCTTTGTCGATAAATTCTTTTACTCTTAAAACCGAATAAATTTTAGCGACCTCTTCTAGCATCGTTTTGTTTCTGATGCCCACTAGGATGCCTACTTTTATCAGCTTTTTGTAGATAAAATTTATCAGCTTTTTGTCAAATTCTTTAAAATAAACCGTGTCGGCGTTTTGCGAAACCGTGGCTAAAATTTTGGTTAAATTTTTATTTGCATTTATGGCGACATTAGGCAAAGGCGTTGGTTTTACCTGCCTAGTATCGTAAAATTTAACCAGATAGTTTTGTTTTATACTTTCTACTTTTTCTACGAAAAAATTATCGTCGTCAAAGATATTTAGTTTTTCCGCAGGGATTTGGCGAGGCTGGCTCTCGCCCGCCACCTTACACTCTGTTTTGATCTCTATGATATCAAAATCTATAAATTTACTATCGACGCCGAAGTGTTTTGCTAAATTTAATATCTCGCCGTACGGATTGGCGGTCTCAGACTCTATCTCGGCTAGGAAGTTTTGTTGCGCGTTTTGGTTTTCTGGCACGTGATACTCTCGCAATTTTTTGATTTTTGGTCGATTATCTCTAAAATTTCATTAAAAACTCTTGATTTTACGTCTTTTAAAACTAAATTTGCCTATTATAGCGCTAAAAATTTACTAGGATTTTCGTGTTTATCAAAGGCTTTTTTTCAAACAGCATCGGCATCATGGTTTCGCGAGTTTTAGGGCTCGTGCGCGACCTGCTCACCGCTTCTACTTTGGGTGCGGGCATTTATAGCGATATATTTTTCATCGCGTTTAAGATACCGAATTTATTGCGCCGTATCTTTGGCGAGGGGGCCTTTGCCAACGCTTTCTTGCCAAATTTTACGAAATCAAACAAAAAATCGCTCTTTAGCGCCGAGATTTTTCTTAAATTTCTAGCCTTTATCGGCATTCTCACGCTTTTGGTAAATTTATTCGCCCCGTTTTTTACCGCCGTTATCGCTACCGGTTTGGCGCCTAGCGACATAAACGGAGCCGTCCCGCTCGTAAAGATCAACTTTTACTACCTAGCGCTCATCTTTGCTGTTACTTTTTTAGCCTCGCTTTTGCAGTATCGCGGGCACTTTGCGACGACGGCGTTTTCGACTGCTTTGCTAAATTTAGCCATGATCGGTTCTTTGATTTTAGCTCGCGGACAGGAGCCTAAAGTCGCGGCTTATTATTTGAGTTTCGGCGTCGTTTTTGGCGGCGTTTTGCAGCTCATCGCGCACCTTATCGCGCTCAAATTTAACGGCGTCTCAAAGCTATTTTTCGGCGGCCTAGTTAAATTTGCCCGCGGCAAAAGAGCCGATACGAAGGGCTTTTTTAGCAACTTTTTCCACGGTCTAGTCGGATCATCCGCGATGCAGCTAAGCTCATTTATGGATACGTGGCTGGCGTCGTTTTTGGCGGCCGGATCGATCAGCTATCTTTTCTACGCTAACCGCATTTTTCAGCTGCCTTTAGCGATATTTGCGATCGCGCTCTCAACCGCGCTTTTTCCTAAAATCACTCGCCAGATCAAGGCAGGGAGCGAAGCCGAAGCTCTAAAATGGATGCGAAAAAGCTTTGAAATTTTATATTTTTTGCTCTTTGCGGCTACCATCGGCGGCATCGTTTTAGCCCAGCCTATCATCAAGCTGCTTTTTGAGCGAGGAAGCTTCACGCAGGCCGATACGGCAGCGACCGCGAGCGTTTTGGCCGCCTATATGATCGGACTTTTGCCTTTTGGACTCGCCAAGCTTTTTTCGCTTTGGCTTTATGCGCATTTACAGCAAAAGCTAGCCTCTAAAATCGCCGTTATTACGCTCGTTTTTAACCTCGTTTTAGCAGTTGCCTTGATGCAAATTTACGGCGCGTTCGGGCTGGCTCTAGCTAGCTCGCTGGGCGGGTTTTTGACGCTAGCTTTAAACGTCAAATTTTTTGGGATAAGGAAATTTTTAGCTATAATCGAGCCTAAAAAAATAACGCTTTTAAGCACGGTTTTGGCTTTGGAGGCAGTAATTTTGATATTTTTAAGGAAATTTTTAGATGCAAATTTTTGATAGCGTAAAGAGAAAAAAAGTAGAATTTGAGCCCGTAAAAAGCGACTTTGTGCGCATTTACGTATGCGGGCCGACGGTTTATGACGATGCACACTTAGGACACGCCAAAAGCGCGATTAGCTTTGATTTGCTTAGGCGCACGCTAAGCGAGCTTGGCTACAAGGTCAAATTCGTGCGAAACTACACCGACATCGACGATAAAATTTTAAAGAAAATGGCTGAGAGCGGCGAGAGTTTAGAAGCGATCACAGATAGATACATCGCAAGCTACGAGCGCGATATGAGCGCGCTTAACGTGCTTGAGCCAGACGTCAAACCAAAGGCGACACAGACGCTAAAAGAGATGATAGGCTACATCGAAATTTTGCTAAAAAACGGCTTTGCCTACGAGATAGCGGGCGACGGCATATACTTTGATACCGCAAAAGACGCGGAGTATCTGAGCCTGAGCGGTAAATTTGACACCGAGGCAAACGTCGCTCGCGTGGCTAGTAGCGACGAAAAAAAGGACGAAAAAGACTTCGTGCTGTGGAAATTTGACGAGAAATGGTACGAAAGTCCGTTTGGTCGCGGTCGCCCGGGCTGGCACACCGAGTGCGTCGCAATGATAAAAAAGCACCTAAGTAGCGGCGAAAAATTTGAGATAGATATCCACGCGGGCGGGCTTGATTTGCTATTTCCTCACCACGAAAACGAGGCCGCGCAGTGTCGCTGCGCCGAGCGTAAGAGCCTGGCTAAATACTGGCTACACAACGGCTTCATCCAAGTAAACAACGAAAAAATGAGCAAGAGCCTCGGAAATAGCTTTTTCGTTAAAGACGCGCTGGAGCGAAATTTGGGCGAGGCAGTGAGATTTTATCTGATCTCTAGCCACTACAGAGCGAATTTTAACTTTAGCGAAGATGATCTAAACGCGGCAAAAAAGCGCCTGGATAAAATTTACCGCCTAAAAAAACGGGTTCTTGGCGCGGCGGCAAATTTGAGCGCGAACGAGAAATTTAAGAGCGAATTTATGTCCGCGATGGAGGACGATCTAAACACCTCAAAAGCCCTTGCTTGCGTAGACGAGTTCGTCCGCAGCGCAAACGACGAGCTAGACGCAAATCCTAAAGACAAAGCCAAAAAAGGAGAAATCGCGGCAAATTTAGAGCTGATAGCTCGCGTGCTCGGCATCTTGCAGGTAGATGTATTTGAGTATTTTCAGTTTGGCGTGAGCGACGAGAAGCGAGCCTACATCGAGGATCTGATAAATCAAAGAAATGAAGCCAAGGCGGCCAAAAACTACGAGTTATCCGATAAAATCCGCGATATGCTAGCCGCAAACGGCATCAGCCTCATGGATACTCCAAACGGCTGCATGTGGGAAAAGATATGAAGCAAATGAGCCTAAAAGAGGTCTTGCGGCGGTTTGCGCCCTATTTTAGGGATTATATTTCGTATTTTATCATCGCGATCGCCGGCATGCTGATGGCTAGCGGCGGCACTGCGGCGTCGGCGTGGGTGATCGAGCCCGTGCTAAATAAAATTTTTATCGAAAAAAACAAAGACCTGCTTTATCTTTTGCCTTACGCTATCATCGCTATTTACGTTTTAAAGGGGCTTGGCACGTTTTTGCAGGCCTATTTTACGGCGTATATCGGGCAGGATATCGTGAGGAGATTTCGCGAAAAGCTACTAAAAAACCTGCTAAATTTGGATATGAAGTTTTTTAACAACTACCGCACGGGCGAGCTAATCAGCCGAAATATCAACGACATCGACCGCATCAGAAGTATCGTTAGCTCCATGATCCCAGAGCTCATCCGCGAAGCCATCACGATCGTTGGACTGCTTTGTGTAGTGCTTTATCAGAGCTTGCAGCTTGCGTTTTTTGCGCTAGTTATCATGCCGGCAGCCGTCTATCCGCTCTCAAGACTCGCAAAAAAGATGAAAAAAATCTCCCGCGCCTCGCAGGAAAAGACCTCCGACATCAGCTCGAAGCTGAGCGAAATTTTTACCAACATCGAAATCATCAAAGCAAACAACGCGCAGGAGTTTGAGCACGCCAAATTTACCGACGAAAACGCTAAATTTTTCAAGCTAAATTTAAAAAGCGTAAAAGTAAACGAGATGGTAAGCCCGATGATGGAAATTTTCGGATCCGTGGGCGTCGCGGCAGTCGTCATCATCGGTGGTAAAGAGGTCATAGACGGAAATTTGACGATGGGAAGCTTCTTTTCTTTCCTAACCGCGCTTTTCATGCTTTACACGCCTATTAAACGCATTTCAGGCCTTTATAACAAGATGCAAGACGCCGTGGTCGCGGCAGAGCGAACCTTTGAGCTACTTGATAAAGAGCCTCAAATTTTAAGCGGCGACAAGCCCGTACCGGCTGAAATAAATTTGATAAATTTTAAAGACGTCAGACTAAACTACGACGATAAAGAGGTGCTAAAAGGCATAAATCTAAGCGCGAGCAAGTCCCAAACCGTAGCACTCGTGGGTAGTAGCGGCGGCGGAAAAAGCTCGGTCGTAAACCTGCTCATGAGATTTTACGACGCAAACGACGGAGCGATCGAGATAAACGGCGAAAATATCAAAAATTTCGATCTGGGCTCGCTGCGTCAAAATATCGGCCTAGTGACCCAGCGCGTCTATATCTTTAACGACACGGTCGCAAACAACGTCGCCTACGGCCGCGAATACGACGAAGCCAAGGTCGAGATCGCTCTAAAAACGGCAAACGCGTATGATTTCGTGTCAAATTTACCCGAGGGCACGCAGACTGTTTTAAATGAATTCGGCACCAATCTCTCAGGCGGCCAGCGCCAGCGTATCGCCATCGCCCGCGCGCTCTACGACGATCCGCAAATTTTGATATTTGACGAGGCTACGAGCGCCCTAGATAACGAAAGCGAGCAGCAGATAACCAAAGCCATCGCGAATTTACAAAAAGAAAAGATAATATTTATCATCGCGCACCGCCTAAGCACGGTGCAAAATGCGGATAAGATCGCCGTTATCAGCGGCGGAAAAGTGGTCGGTTTTGATACCGACGAGGCGCTTAGCAAGAGCTGCGAAATTTACGCGAAACTAAAAGGCGAAGCCCTTGTTTAAGCCTAAATTTGATAAAATCGCTCAAAATTTAAGGATAAAATTTGAATTACGAGACGCTAAAATCCATATTTTTTAAATTTGACCCCGAAACCGCTCACACGATCGTAGAAAAAACGCTAAGTATCTCAGACTGCGTATTTCCGGGCCTTTATAGTATCGTCACCAAAAACTGCGTCGTCACGGACGCGGCTCTTTCGCAAAATTTGCTCGGAACTAGCTTTTTAAACCCCGTAGGAATCGCCGGCGGCTTTGACAAAAACGCCACCATGCTACGCCCGCTAGCCGCGCTCGGGTTTGGGCACGTAGAGTTTGGTACCGTGACGCCAAAAGCGCAAGAGGGCAACGCAAAACCGCGCCTTTTTCGCCTCATCGAAGAAGAGAGTATCCAAAACGCGATGGGCTTTAACAACGATGGCGCAGACGCCCTTGGCGCGCGCGTCGGCAAACTATATCCGTTTGCGATACCGCTTTTTGCCAACATCGGTAAAAACAAAATCACTCCTAACGAAGAAGCGATCAAGGACTATGAAGTTTTAGTCGCTAAATTTAACGAAATTTGCGACTGCTTCGTTATCAATGTCTCCTCGCCAAATACTCCGAATTTACGCGAACTACAAGAAGAAAGCTTTATAAAAGATCTATTTGCGCGCCTATCGCCGATCGCAAAAAAGCCGATAATGTTTAAAATCGCGCCCGATATGGACGACGACAAGGCTGTGCAGATCTGCAAAACGGCCGTAGAAAGCGGCGCGAAAGGCGTAATCGTAAATAATACGAGCATTGATTATTCGCTATCAAAATCTGCGAATTTGCAAAATTTCGGCGGACTAAGCGGCAAGGTCATCGCCAAACGCTCGCGCGAGCTTTTTAGCGCAGTGGCTAGCGAGCTTTACGGCAAGACGGTTTTGATCGCAAGCGGCGGCATAGACAGCGCCGAGGAGGCATACGCACGCATAAAATCTGGCGCAAATTTGGTTCAAATTTACACCTCCTTTATATTTAAAGGCCCAAACGTCGCAAAACAGATAAACGAAGGTATTTTAAAGCTTTTAAAAGAGGATAATTTCGCCTCGATTAGCGAAGCGGTGGGCTGCGATATAAAAAACAAAATTTAAGGAAATTTATGCTTATAAAATACTCCAAAACCAAGCTCAAAAACGGCTTTGAGATCTATCATATCCCCGCTAGCAAGGGCTCTAGCGTCATCAGCGTGGACGTGTTTTACCGCGTGGGCTCGCGAAACGAAACCATGGGCAAAAGCGGCATCGCGCACATGCTAGAGCACTTAAATTTTAAATCCACGAAAAATATGAAAGCGGGCGAATTTGACGAGATCGTAAAGGGTTTTGGCGGCGTAAATAACGCTAGCACGGGATTTGATTATACGCATTATTTCGTCAAATGCTCAAAAGGCAACCTAGACGAGGCTCTTAGGCTTTACGCCGATATAATGGAAAATTTGAGCCTAAAAGATAAAGAATTCCAACCCGAGCGCGACGTGGTGACCGAGGAGCGCAGATGGCGCACAGACAACTCTCCGATCGGCTTTTTGTACTTTACGCTATTTAACGTCGCTTTTAGCTATCACCCGTACCACTGGACTCCGATCGGCTTTATCGGCGATATCAGAAACTGGAGCATAGAGGATATAAAAGAATTTCACGAGACGTACTACCAGCCGCAAAACGCGATCCTGCTAATCAGCGGCGACATAGATAAAAAAAGCGCGTTTGAGCTAGGTAAAAAGCACTTTGAAAATATAAAAAACAAAAAACTGCTACCTAAGTTGCACTGTATCGAGCCCGAGCAAAACGGCGCAAAAAGGGCTGAAATTTACAAGGATAGCGAGGTAGAGATGCTAGCGCTCGCCTTTAAAATCCCGCCGTTTAATCACGAGGATCAGCCGCGTCTGGGCGCGCTAGCCGAGTATCTAGGCAGCGGGCAGAGCTCGGTTTTACAGCGCGTTTTGATAGACGAAAAGTGCCTCGTAAACAGCGTAGACGTCTATAATATGAGCAACATCGACGAGAGCTTGCTCATCGTACTAGCCGTTTGTAATCCCGGCGTCAAGGCCGAGGCAGTAGAGGAAGAGATCTGGCGAGTGCTCGAAAACGCAAAAACGCAAAAAATAGACGAAGACGAGATAACCAAGATAAAAAATAGCCTAAAAAGCGATCTCATTTACTCGTTAGATAGCGCGTCAAAGGTAGCAAATTTGTACGGCAGTTATCTCGTTAGAGGCGATATAAAGCCGCTTTTTGAGCTACCTGAAAAAACAGCCGCGCTAAAACCAGCCGATCTAAACGAAATTTGCAAAAAATACGCAAGAAAAGAAAAATCCACGACGATCATCCTAAGAAAGGAAAAAAGTGAATAAAAAAGCAATAACGGGCGCTATGACGGCGCTGATTACGCCTTTTAAAGACGGCAAACTAGACGAAATCGGTTATGAAAAGTTAATCAAAAGACAAATCGCAAACGGCATCGACGCGGTCGTACCCGTAGGCACGACGGGCGAGAGCGCGACGCTAACGCACGACGAGCATAGAATTTGCATAGAAATCGCCGTAAATACCTGCAAAAATACCGGCGTAAAAGTACTTGCCGGTGCGGGTAGCAACGCCACTCACGAAGCGGTAGGCCTTGCAAAATTCGCGCAAGATCACGGCGCAGACGGCATCCTCTCGGTAGCCCCATACTACAACAAACCGACGCAAGAAGGCCTATACCGCCACTACAAAGCGATCGCCTCAAGCGTCGAAATCCCGGTGCTGCTCTATAACGTCCCGGGCCGCGTGGGCGTAGATATCCAGCCGTGCACGGTTTTTAGATTATTTAAAGAGTGCGACAACGTCTACGGCGTAAAAGAAGCCACCGGCAGCATCGAGCGCTGCGTCGACCTGCTCGCGCACGAACCAGACCTATCCGTCATCAGCGGCGAGGACGCGATAAACTACCCTATCCTCTCAAACGGCGGCAAGGGCGTGATCTCGGTCACGGCAAATTTACTCCCGGACGAAATCTCAAATTTGACCCACTTTGCGATAAAAGGCGAATTTGCGCGCGCAAAAGCCATAAATGACGACCTTTATGCGGTAAATAAAATAATGTTTTGCGAGAGCAACCCGATCCCGGTCAAAGCCGCGATGTATATCGCCGGACTAATATCAAGCCTCGAGTACCGCCTGCCGCTTTGCGAGCCGAGCGCCGAAAATCTCAAAAAAATCGAACAAACCATAAAACAATATAGCATAAAAGGATTTTAATGAATTGCGAAAACGAATTTAAAGGCAAAACTCTAGTAATCAGCGGCGGAACGCGCGGCATCGGACGCGCCATCGTAGAGGAATTCGCCGCAAAGGGCGTAAATATCGCCTTTACCTATAACTCAAACGAAGAGCTAGCCAAAACCCAAGCCGCCGAGCTTGAAGCGACGTACGGCATAAAAGCCAGAGCCTACGCGCTAAATATACTAGAACCCGAGACCTACAAAGATCTATTTTTAGAGATCGACGCAGACTTTGATAGGGTCGATTTTTTCGTCTCAAACGCTATCATCTCGGGTCGCCCGGTAGCAGGCGGATATACGAAATTTATGAAACTTCGCCCTCGCGGTATCAATAATATTTTCACCGCAACCGTAAACGCATTCGTCGTAGGCGCGCAAGAGGCGGCAAAACGCATGGAAAAAACGGGTGGCGGCAGTATCATCTCGCTTTCATCGACGGGTAATCTCGTCTATATCGAAAACTACGCAGGCCACGGCACTGCAAAAGCTGCGGTAGAAGTTATGGCGCGCTACGCGGCGACCGAGCTTGGCGAAAAAAATATCCGCGTAAACGTCGTTAGCGGCGGCCCGATCGAGACGGACGCGCTTAGGGCTTTTACTAACTATGAGGAAGTTCGCGACAAAACAGCCGAGCTAAGCCCGCTAAATCGCATGGGACAGCCTACGGATATCGCCGGCGCATGTTTGTTTCTCTGTAGCTCAAAAGCTAGCTGGGTGACGGGCCACACCTTCATCATCGACGGCGGTACAACATTTAAATGAAAAAAGCGAATTTAGCCTGTGCGCCTTTGCCGGTTGCTTGCGTTTTTTGCAAATTCGGCGGTATAAATTTAACGCGCTTGCGGGCTAAATTTGATGAAAATTTAAAATTTGAAAGCAAATTTTGCGGCGCGGACGGTTTTCTTAAACCTAATCTAAATTTGCTCAAATTTGACAAAGCTACAAGCAAATTTAACCAAAGCGCAAATAAGAAACGGGCAAAGTCAAGCCAAAACAAGGCCAGCGCTTTTTCCGCCGCCTCAAGTATCGCGACGTCAAATTTTAAACTCCAAAATCCAAAAGAAAGAAAAAATAAATGAGCCTAAATTTACCAAACGCCCTAGCTTTCCTGCGTGTATTTCTCGCACCCCTGATGTTTTGGTTGCTACTTAGCGTAAATTCCTTCTCAGGCGTGCATATTAGCTGGATGAACTACTTTGCCGCGCTTGTGTTCGTGATCGCCAGCGTCACGGACTTTTTTGACGGGTTTATCGCGCGCGCATGGGATCAAAAGACTAAGCTTGGAGCCGTCATCGACCCGCTTGCGGATAAAATGCTAACGCTGGGCGCGTTTTTAGGACTCATGATGATAGACCGCGCGAGCCCTTGGGCCGTGTATCTCATCCTGGTTCGCGAGTTTTTTATCACGGGATTTCGCGTCGTGATGGCGGGCGAAGGCGTAGAGGTCGCCGCATCGATGGCGGGCAAAGTCAAAACCGTCTGCCAGATGGTTGCGATCGGCTTTTTAACCATGCAGTGGCCTTTTGGCGAGTTTTTGCTCTGGCTTAGCGTCGCGCTGACGCTGTATTCTGGCTTTGAGTACGTAAACGCCTATGTAAGGCACGTTAAAAATCAAGCCAAAAAGGCGTAAATTTGAGAGCCGGAAACGCCATAATCTATCTAGCTAGCTTCGTCGTGGTAGCAGCCGGACTAGAGGCCGCTAGCGTCGTAGTTCTGCCATTTTTAATGGCGGTTTTTATCGCTATCGTGGCGACGCCTGCGATAAATGCGCTAGAAAAGCTCAAATTTCCGCGCGTTTTAGCCTTTGCGCTCGTTACCGCAGTCGTGTTTTTATCGCTTGGATTTATCGCAAACACCGTGCTAAAAACGATCAACGGGCTAGTTAGCTACATGCCCGAGCTTCAGAGCAAATTTAAAGTCCTAGCCGACCACTATCACCATATACTCGCTAGCCGCGGCCTCATCGACCCAAACAGCGTCGCGGCGCCCGCAGACTTTGATATCAATAAACTTTTTGCCGTGCTGGGCGGATCTTTAAGAAGCGGCACAGAGCTTGCCTCAAAGAGCTTTTTTGTCTTTTTGCTTGTTACTTTTATGCTTTTTGAGGTACAGGTATTTTCTCAAAAAGTCGAGTATTTTGCGAGTAAAAATCCGCAAACAAATCAGATCGTAGATACGTTCATATCAAATCTCAAACGCTATCTCGCGATCAAGTCCGCAGCATCGTTTGCGACGGGCGTTTTTATATTTATCGGGCTAAATTTCATCGGCGTGCCTTACGCGCCGCTTTGGGGGATTTTGGCTTTTGTGCTAAACTTTGTCCCGACGATCGGCTCCATCATCGCGGCCGTTCCAGCACTTTTGGTGGCGCTTTTGTTAAACGACGCGGCGGCTTGCGCTTGGACTGCGGCGCTGTATGCGGTCGTAAATGTCGTCATCGGCAACTTTATCGAGCCTAAATTTCTTGGCAAAGGCCTTGGTATCAGCACGCTTGTCGTGCTTTTGAGCCTACTTTTTTGGGGATTTTTGTTCGGCATCGGCGGTATGTTTTTAGCCGTACCGCTTACGATGAGCCTAAAGATCGCGCTTGACGCAAACCCGAGCACGAAATTTATCGCAGTTTTGCTCAGCGATAAACTCGAGCGATAAAATCAAATTTAAAGGTAAATTTTGAAAAGCATTATCTTTGTGGCGGCGCTACTGGCTGTCGGCATTTATGCGTATTCGTGGCACTTTTTGATCACGGTTTTGGTGATTTCGTTTCTTATATTTTTCCATGAGCTGGGCCACTTTCTCGCCGCTCGCATGCTAAAAGTGGGCGTGCTAAAATTTAGCGTGGGCTTTGGCCAGAGCGTCTACTCAAAAACCATCGGCGACACCGAGTACGCCATCAGCGCGATACCGCTTGGCGGCTACGTTAGCCTAAAAGGACAAGAGGACGCAAAGCCGGGACTAAAAAACGAGGACGCCGACAGCTATACGAGGCTTAGCCCGCTAGGACGCATTTTTATCCTTTTTGCCGGACCGTTTTTTAACTTTGCCTTGGCGTTTTTTATCTTTATCGCGCTCGGACATATCGGAGTTGAGAGGCTAGCTCCGACCGTGGGTAAGGTACTGGAAAACTCGGCTGCGGCGAGTGCCGGACTACAAAAAGGCGATAAAATTTTAAACATAAACGGTATCAAAATCAGCGAATGGGACGAGATAAGCAAAAACGTAAATTTAACCTCCACCGCGATCACGCTCGAGCGCGCCGGCGAAATAAAAACGATAAATTTGACGCCTAAAATCGGGCAAAGCATGACGATATTTGGCGAAAAGATAGAAAAACCGCTCATCGGCATTTTGCCCTCAGACGAGGCCGTCACGATACGAAACACCGGCTTTAGCTCGCTTAAATTTGCGCTCGTTGAGACCGTAAACGCCTCAAAGCTCATATTCACGGGACTTGAAAAGCTCATTGTTGGCGTCGTGCCGCTAAAAGAGATGGGTGGCATCATCCAGATCACCGACATCACCTCAAAAGCCGCTGGCATTGGCCTCTCGACCCTGCTCATCATCGCTGCGCTCATATCCGTAAATTTAGGCGTGCTAAACCTGCTGCCTATCCCCGCGCTTGACGGCGGTCATATATTTTTCAACCTTTACGAGCTCATTTTCCGCCGCGAGATGAACGAAAAAGTCTATATCGGCCTCACCTACTGCGGCTGGGCTTTTTTGCTTTGCCTGATGGCGTTTGCTGCCTTTAACGACGTGATGCGCCTAAGCGGAGCGGGACAATGAAGCTCGCGAAAATTTTAGAACGCATCGAAAATGCACGCACGGGCGAAGCGGTGAAGCTAATTGCCGTGAGCAAAAACGTAACGACTAAAGAGGTTTTGGAGCTTTTTAAACAGGGACAAACGAGCTTTGGCGAAAACCGCGTGCAAGAGCTCAAAAACAAGAGCAAAATTTTGTCAAATTTGCCGATCGAGTGGCACTTTATCGGGCGACTTCAAAGCAATAAAATAAACCACCTGCTAGCGCTCAAACCCGCACTTTGGCAAAGCTGCGAGAGCGTAGAGGCCGCACTTGCGGTGGATAAGAGGCTTGTTTGCGAGCTACCATGCCTGCTGCAAATAAACTCGGCGCGCGAAGACACGAAACAAGGTATCTCGCCCGAAGCCGCCGAGGCTGCGTTTTTGCAAATCGCGCAGGAGTGTAAATTTTTAAAACCCGTCGGCGTGATGAGTATCGGCGCGCACGTAGAGGACGAGAAAATCGTGCAAAAAAGCTTTGAGACGACGCGTAAAATTTATGAAAATCTGCAACCTCGCGGTGCGCAAATTTGCTCGATGGGTATGAGCGGCGACTTTGAGCTGGCGATAAAATGCGGCTCGAATATGATTCGTTTGGGGTCGATTTTATACGCGTAAATCGGCCGAATCCTTTGTAAATTTAGAAAAAACCTACCAAAAAAGGAGCCAAAATGGGCTACGACGTAAGCTATCATCCGATCAATGAAAGCGAGATAAGGCAGTGGTATTTTGATGCATTAAAAAGCGCGCGCGAGGGCGACTGGTCGGTCGCACAAAGGCTCACAAAAGAGTACGGTATAGAGGATTTTTACGCGCAAAAATACATCGATACCCTAAAAATCGCGCTTGAAACCAAAGATGACGAGAGCTTTTCGACGAGTCACGGCTACATACTCGCCGCCGTGCAGGGATTTTTTAGAAAATACTTCTACACGCGCGGTACGGCGTTTGGCTTTTTGGCGGAGGAACACGGCGAATTTAAGCAGTATCTAAGCGATATAAGCGGCGTTATACCGCCTGAAATAAAGGCTAAATTTACGGGCGAATTTGACGGAAACTACTCGTCTGGCGCATTTATAAGCGCGACAAATTTGGCCAAATTTTGGCAGGACTACAACGCCGATGAAAATATAAAGCAAAAAGTAGATAACTTTTACGCGCAAAATTTGCCTGCGTTTTTGAGCGCGGTTAAATTTAGCGTAGAAAACGGCTACGGGCTGCTTGAGGCGACAGACGTGATTATACCCAACCCGATTGATTTAAATGATTCCGAGTGCTACTCAAATCTTTTTAATTGCGACCCCGAAGGCGCATTTATCTACGCCGATACGGCGGTGCAGCAGATAAGCGAAGCGATGAAGCTAGACAAAAACAAAAAAGAGAGCGATAAAAACGAGGGCTCAGGCGGATTTTTCGGCGCTATAAAGAAACTTTTTGGGAAGTGAAGCCGCGAGCTTTACTTCCGCGTTCTTTTTCAAAACTCCGCTTTAACACAAATTTCATCTATCTATTTTGATAATTCAAAAACTCAAAATTTATTACTTAATACGCATAAAAATACAAAAGCCACACGCCTAAAGTTCCATATTTTGTAGCTGATATTTCATAAAATATTAAGTTTTATTTTTATACTTATGCTATATAATAATAAAATTTTAAATATTCCACACGTATATTTAAAAAATACAACTTAAAGATGTGAAAATTTCTTTAACCAAGTCACAAATTTCAGGACTTTATGTTACCTTATTTGGCAGATCTAGCGAAGGTGTAGGTAATGAAGCCTGGCTAAAATCGGCAAACGCTAAAAATTTAAATTTATCCAACGTTGCAAATTTGATGTTGGATACGACGGCGTCGAAGGAGTTTTTCGGCAAAAGCCTAGAAAGCAACGAAAATTTCATCAAGCATATTTATGCAACATTGTTAAACAAGGATGAAAATACCGACGTCGGCGGAAAAGCAGGCTGGATAAACATGCTAAATAATACAAATGACAGAGGTCAAGTCGTAAGCGAGATCTTAAAAGCGGCGCTAAACCCAGTCCATGCGCAAAGCTCGGATGCCGGCACCAGAGACGCACATAAAACACTGATAAACAAAATAATCGCATCAAACGTCGTTGCCGATAGCGTGCAAGACGTACCGGACGGCGATATAAAAACGACTTTAAATTCTTTTTTAAAAATAAACGACGCCGTAACGGCTACATCCTCCGCTCAGGATATAAAAAACATCATCATAAACAACAAATCAAATTTGACGCTAGATAACTCAAAACTAGACGAATCGCTAAGTAAAAACGATAAAATATCCGTAATATCGTAAGTAACTGGAAAAAGCGAAAGCGAGATAAAAAGTCAATTTCCAAACTACGATAAAGATTACGTCCTTACTCCGGAGCCAAAACCAGATCCCAAACCGGAGCCAAAACCCGACCCTGATCCCATCATCGAAAAAACCGACGTTAAGACGTTTTTGGAAAAAGCTGCAAGTATTACCGACGAAAACACATCGTTTATCATAGAAGACGAAGCCGGAAATATACAAAATAATATAGATAAAATCGCCTCAAATTTAAAATACGTCCTATCTATCAAATTTAGCGGCAGCTTTACGCTAGACGCCAGCAAGGCTACTACGGCGCTACTAAATAAAATTTCCGAAGGCAAAATTTGGCTACATAACGCAACGAGCGATCATCTAAATTTGATAAAAAATAGTTCGGTAGAGAAATTTTTCATAGACGATAGTAAGGATTTTACGTTAGATATCGCTACCTTTATAGCGCTAAAAGACAAAAAAAGCAAATGGCGATAAATTTGTAATAAAAGATACTTCGGCAAATATCGTTAAGCATTTTGAGCATATAAAATCTCACGTAGACGCTATCAAAACTCTAGATAGCACGGATAATGCAAAGATAAATTTCATAAAAGCAAAATACGACATCATAAAAGACGTAGTATCACAAGACGACAAAGATAACGGAGTGTATGAGGTCAATGAGCAAACCGGCAAAGCAGCCATGAAACCAATCGACGTAAAAGACGGCAAGGCTCACACCTGGGAATACACAAACGACACGACGGGCGTAACGTATAGGATAGAATTTGGCAAAAGAGACGCTCAGCCCGAAAACTCCGATATAAAAGTCGATATGCCTGACGGTAAATTTTATAACGGCGAAAATATAATCAAGGACTACAAAATCAAAGCCTATAAAATTTACGAAAAAGACGGCTACAAAGTAACCGAAGAATACACGCCTAGCGTCTCAAAAACAGGCGACGCCACTAGAGATAAATTTGACGACAAAGGCGTACTGGAAGAAAAAATATTAGAAAGAAGCGACGGACAAAAACTCGCTCTAACCTACGAGGACGGCAAGCTAAGCTATGCTAGCAAAACAGATCCAAAATACGCAAAAACCGACATAAACTTTGAGATCAGCAAAGATAGCGAAAATCTGGACTACAAAGGCAAGTTGTATCTAAACGCAAGCTCACCAGAACACTTAAACCCTCTTGCGCCAAATTTCAACTACAAAGGTAAAGTCACGGTAACAGATAGCGCGCTAGATACGAAATGGACCGCCGATATCGGAAAAGACGAGGTAGTCTACCGAGCATACGACGGATGATTCTCGGATGACGTGACGCTAGTGTCAAAGGCTGCATATACGGTCAATAGTAGCTACTGAGTCGATACTTTCGATATAGCCCAGACCCTACAAGAAAATGCAAATTTGAAAAAAATAAGCATCAACGCCGACACGAACAATCTATCAAACGGCGCAAAAATGGCGGTACTAGACAATGCTCAAGATAAAATCACGCTTCCATCAAATATCACCGAGCTAACAAGAGCGCAAGAGGGCGTAAATCTGCAAAATATCGAGGAAAAACTATCTACGCTCGGAGTCGGTAAGGCGCAGTACTTCTTGCAAAACGTAGGAGAAGATAAATTTAATGCCTATATGGCGCTAAATACCGACGGCGTAGAGGGCTATCAAAAGGATAGTGATACCTTGATAGAGGTAAAAGATGTCGAATCCAGAAGCTACTTTACAGAGATAAAAGAAGGCGCAACTTCGATTTATAAGAAATTAACGCCTGATTTTACCGTTCCTAATCCGTCTAGCTTCGAAAATGCCGCAGCTAAAGACGTAATAGACGGAAAATCTAAAATCTGGGAATATGAAGATACGGTGGCTAACAAGACATACCAAATAGTCTTTGAAAGGGCGCAAGACGAAAATAGCGGGTTTAAATTTGCACAAGGAGTATTTTTTGATAAAAACGAAAAGGTGCTAAATACGACCGGTTGGCAAACTAGAGCAAAGGTCTACGAGATAGACAAATCTACTCCAAACGTCGAGATCGTAAAAGCCCTAAGCAATAATGAAGGCGGAAGAGTCATCCAAACCGTCACAAAAACCTACGACGATTCTAATAAGCTAATAAAGCAGGTATTGCAAGACACTTCGTACAGTCAAAACGACAAAACCGTAGACGTAGCCTACGAAAACGAACAGATAAAATCGGCTACAATAACAAGCGCAGAATATGCCAATAAAACGGTAAAATTTGACGTTAGCTCAGATAACGACGCTTCGATGCTAACGACAAAATCGCCACTTACGATGGATTTATCTAAGCCCTGGGATCTAAGCCCGTTAAGCGAGGTAACAAAAGGACTTAAAGGTACTGCGACTATAACCGACAAAGCGCTAGATAAAAAAGCCGTAGCCCAGATCGGAGATACGCAAACGACGTTTAAAATCTATGAAAATATAAACTCGGATAAAATAACTCTCATCTCAAAAGCCCAGGGAAATAACGGATCGTTTTTGAGCAAAGAGGAATTTGATCTCAAAGAAACTATCGCCCAAAATCCGGATCAAAAAGGGATATCGATAGAATCGGGCACGGGTATGATGAAAATATCCAAGAAAGAAAAAATCAAACTGCCTGAAAATATCAATAAAATTTCAAAAGCGGCAGACGGCACGGATTCGTCAAATTTGACGGAAAAGCTAGCAAATTTGAAAAACGGCGAAGGCGCTTATTTCTCAGAAAACGTAGGAGCGGATAAATTTAATGTATATCTGGCGCTAAATACAGACGGCGTGGAAGGCTATCAAGAAGGCAGCGACACTCTAGTCAAAATCTCCGGCGTAGCTTACGGTGCAGGATTTAGCGACGTAGACGGCGGGTACACAACGTTAAGCTAAACTTAAAACTAAAAGGGGCTAAATTTGGCCCAGTTTTTATTACTCTTTAAATTTATAAGCTTTTAATTTTGAATTAACCGTTATAAATGCGAAAAATATACCGAGCTTTTACCGCCTAAATTTAGCTGGATTTTAGGATGCGGCAACACGGTTAAAGGTTAAATTTACTTGCTTACATAAAATCTAAATTTAAAAATATCGAGCAAATTTAACGCATACGAGTTTTTTGTTTTTTTTGCAAAATAGCCCGTTTGCACCGTTTGAGCTTATTTGGGATTTTACCGTACCAGGCGTTATTTTGCCGTTACTGCAAGTTAAATTTATACGCAAACTGAAATCAGACAAAAAAGAGGGGGAGTGCAAACTATGCCGCCGTTGCTGCATCAAGTATAAAAAATCCGCCTTGTCCGTTTTAGGCAAGGCGGCAAGAAAATCAGAATAAATTTAAGATAGTAGGCTTATTTTCCTCGACCCATTTGTCGATGCGTTTTGCGTAGTTTTCATCGCCCTTGACGTCTAGAGCTAGGCCTGCGAATTTACCGTTAATGAAAAACGCAGAGTGGTTAAATTTATATCCGTCCACGTCGCTAGCGCCAAAGATTTGCGCATCTTTTAGATACGGCAGGAAATCCACCGCGCCGCTAAAAAGAGTTTGCGGATGGTTGGCTTGATTACCCACGGCTACGATGGCGGCTTTTTTGCCTTTGCTTCCCGCTTTTAAAAGCGGCAGTTTCTCCGCCCAATCAAACTGCAACTCGCCGTCGCCGTAGCTAGGTGCCGCCACGATGATAACGTCAAATTTAGCAAAATCCTCCGCCCCAGCGCTCTTTACATCAACTAGCTGTGCTCCTATTTTGCCCGCTAGATACTCGCACGCGCTCTTTGTGTGCCCCTTTGTCGTCGTGTAAAAAATCCCAATGCTCATTGTGTTCTCCTTAAAATTAGATAAATTAATGTCTGAATTATAACGAAATGATACTTAATTTATCTTATTTCAAATCACGCTTTTATTTGCCGTTTTCTATGCAAATTTTAGCGTATTTGAGCCCCAGCTCGTAGGCTTTTTCGTTCTCGGCGTAGACTTTTTTAGGCACTTTTGAGAGCATTACGCGTTTAACTAGCTCGGTATCCAGACAGCCGCTCATCTGCACGGCGACTGCGAGCGCGACGACGCTTTGGGTTATTACGTTGCCCACTTCGTCTTTAGCGATGGAGATAATGGGTATTTCGTAGATCTTCCACCGTTTTTTATCCTCGTCGCTAGCGTGTACCAAATTTGGCTCCACGACGATGATGCCGCCCTCTCTCACGCCGTCTTTAAACTGCTCGAAGCTAACCTGCGCGGTAGCGAGCATGAACTCGATCTCGCCCTCGTTTGCGTACGGGTAAAATATCTCGCGCTCGCTCAAAATAATATCGACCTTCGTCGGCCCGCCGCGTACCTGCGAGGTGTAGGTCGAGGCCTTGACGCCGTATCCGCCCTCCTCGATCTTGGCCGCGGCTAAAATTTCGCCGGCCAGTATCACGCCCTGTCCGCCCACTCCGACAAATCTTAACTGCCTTTTCATTTTAGCGCTCCAAAATCGATTTTTTCGCCGTCTCTAGCGGCTTTTATCACCATGTCGTAGGCCTTGGTGTACTCCATGCGCGACTCATCTTTATGCAGTACTCCGAGAGGAAATTTACCCTCTCGCTCATCCTCGCTCATCGCGTCAAATTTAGCCTTGCTTACCGTGCGACCGTCTATCCACTCTAGCATCTGCGTAGCTTGGCTCATTTTGTTTTTGCGGCCCAGGTTTATGTGACAGTTTGAAAATACGTCAAAAAAGCTATACCCGTCGTGCTCGAAGCCCTCGGCAAATATCTTTTCCAGCTTCGCCGGCTCTATCACGCTGCTGCGCGCTACAAAGGTCGCTCCTGCTGCGGTCGCGAGCTTGCACGCGTCGAAATTCGGATCGACATTGCCGTACTGCGCCGTCACCGTCCAAAAACCCGTCGGCGTGGTCGGACTGGTTTGGGAGTTCGTTAGCCCGTATATGAAGTTATTTATCAAAACGTGGTTTAAATTTATATTTCTGCGGCATCCGTGGATCGTGTGATTGCCCCCTATTGCGAGTCCGTCGCCGTCGCCGGTTACCACGATGACGTGTTTGTCCGGGTTTGCTAGCTTGATACCCGTAGCATAGGCGATCGCGCGCCCGTGCGTGGTGTGGACGGTGTTGCAGTTGATATATGAGCTAAAGCGCCCCGAGCAGCCGATGCCCGAAACCACGCATACGTCGTTCATATCCCAGCCAAGCTTGTCGATCGCGCGGATTAGCGCCTTTAGTATCACACCGTCGCCGCAGCCCCAGCACCACAGAGTCGGCATTTTGTCCGTGCGTAGGTAGTTGTCGTAGTTAAATGCCATCGAATTCTCCTATTTTTTGCGCGATTTCTTGCGGGCTGATCGGACGACCGTTGGCTTTTAGCAGCGTTTTAAAGTCATCTCTTAGCGTGACTTTGATTATCTCTCCCGTATACTGGCCCAAATTTAACTCGCAGATCAAAATTTTGCTAAATTTAGCCGAGATTTCTCGTAGTTTCGCACTTGGCGTCGGAAATAGTGTGATAGGTTTAAAAAGCCCTACTTTTATGCTTTTTTCGCGTAAATTTAGCACCGCTTCCTTTGCTGCGCGAGCCACGGAGCCAAATGCTATAATGCAAATATCCGCGTCCTCAAGCATAAACTCCTCCCAAAGCTCAAGCTCGTGCGCGTGCGCATTTATTTTGTTAAAAAGGCGCTTGATGTTGTAGTCCACGACAGCGCCGTCTTCAGTTGGAAAGCCCGTCTCGCCGTGATGTAGGCCCGTAATGTGATAGCGGTAACCGCCGAAAAATTTATTTAGCGTAGCCGGTTCGTCGGGAGCTGCTTTGTATGGGCGGTAGTCCGCAGGGTCACCCTCAAACTGCCTGCGCGAGTAGATCTCTAGCTCGCCGATCTGCGGCAGCACGGCCTTTGCATGCATGTGTCCGATCGTCTCATCCAGCAACAAAAACACGGGCGTCATGAACCGCTCGGCGAGATTAAACGCGCGAACGGTCTGCGTATAGCACTCCTCTAGGCTTGAGGGCGCGATAACGATGCTGTTTACGTCGCCGTGAGTCGGGTTTTTCGCCTGCAGTAGATCGCCCTGCGCCACGCGGGTAGGCAAACCCGTACTAGGCCCGCCGCGCATGACGTTTACGATCACCAGCGGCACCTCCGCGATAAAGCCGAGCCCGATCTGCTCGGCCTTTAGCGAGATACCGGGACCCGAGCTTGCAGTCATCGCCTTTGCCCCGCTCATCGAGGCTCCAAGCGCCACCGAGATGCCCGCGATCTCGTCCTCCATCTGGATAAATTTACCGCCGTGCTTTGGCAGCAGCACACTTAACTCGTGCGCGATCTCGCTGCTTGGCGTGATCGGATAACCGCCGAAAAAGTTGCACCCGCACTCCACCGCCGCAAGCGCGACCAGCTCATTACCGCTAGCGATGATTTCTCTTTTGCCGCCGTTATTATTTAAAAACTCGCTCATTGCTCCGCCTCTAATTTTTCAAATTTATTCTCTTTTACGGCGGTAGCGCGCTCTTTACTTTCGGCGGTTAGTTTGGCGAATTTAAACCCCTTCTCCGCTACGTAAATCGCAAAATCGGGGCAGTGCAGCTCGCACTCGCGGCACCCGATACAGGCCTCCGGATGCACCACTTCGATCGTTTTACCTAGGACAGCGCGCGGCTCTACGGTCATCGCCAGCACGCCCGCAGGACAGCGGCTCACGCAGATATCGCACGCTTTGCAGCGCGAGATATCGACCCAGACGGGGACGCCGTTTCGTATCAGCATATTTTTCCTTATCAAATTTAACTAGTAACGATAATTTTATAGCATTTAAGTTAAATTTGGTATTTAAAGCGTGCGGTAGAGTAAAATTTGAAGATTTTTTGCATAAAAGCGAGCAAATTTGAAACGTCAGCGCGGATGTTTTGTGATTTTTGGGGATATTGCTGTAAATTTGGCATAGAGTAATTTTAGAAGTCAAATTTATCGCCGCTGATCCGTAAATTTGATGACGAATTTATACGGATACGGCGGTAAATTTGAAGCGATAAGCAAAAATCGGTTAAACTTAGTTTCTCCTTACGCTGGCTTTGCCAAATCCCGCAAATCTATTTGACGCAAGACACGACGTATTGTTATTTTTGCAAGATACGACATAGGAGTTTAGCTCTTTGTTGCCTTTTTTACGCGTGTTTTTATTTTTTAGATTCATAAAATCCACCGCATTTTTGCCTCTCGAGTTATGCGTAAAGCCAACCGTGCCATCTTTTTCTACGCTACTTACTATGCCTACATGAGTGACGATTTTTGCTTTTTTGTTATTTTTCGTGCTTCTAGTCGTGTTGTTGAAAAATACTAAATCTCCAACCTTCGGATCGTCAAAGGCGATCAGATTTTTACTCTCGTAAAGCTTAAACATAGCCTCGCTTTTTAGACCGTGCTTGGTGTAAAATTTATCAAGCTCTTTTTCGTCAAAAAAGTCTCGATTAAATTTTTTATTTATAAGCGTCACAAAGCCCGAGCAGTCGCCGCCGTCTCTTTTACCTATATATCCTTGCAGGAGATTTAGCAGGGCCGTTTCTTTTGCGTCGAGTCGGTCGCCGGTTTTACCATGAAATGTCTTGCTTCCCCAATTTTGGATTTTATCCTTTTCTAGCGAAGTAGTAGCTTGGGTTTTACTTTGCTTCGTTAACATCGTATTTTTGGGAGTGCCTGACGAAACGTTAGCGCACCCCGACATAAAAGCCGCTAAAAACAGGGCGTAAATTTTAATTTTATAATTTACAAGCATCGGCTACGCGATTACCCCGCTTTCTTTTAGAAATTTGATATTTGCAGCCGTTTGCGATTCGCCTTTTTCAAGCGCTGCTTTTTCCTCCGCGCTTGGTTGCTTGATCTCGCGCACGCCGCCATTGCCTAGCTTAACGAGTCTGCCGCCTGCGCACTCGCCCTCTATCACGCAGCAGCTTAGCCACTGCTCGCTGCCGGTTTTTATCGCCTCGCACATTTTAGCCGCAGCCGCGCCCGGAGCGTAGTATGCCGACGTGCCAAGTAGCTTAACTATCTTTGCGCCGCCAGTTTTTGCCTCCTGCGCTACCGCGTCAAATTCGCCGCCCAGATCCACGCTCACGTTACTTTGTAGCGCCACCATATCGTCGTTATGAGAGCCTATGATATGCGCGCTAAATGCGCTGTTTTTTAGTCCAGTTTTTTGAGATATCTCGTATTTTAGGCGCGCAGAGTCTAGTTCGCCAGCCATACCTAGTATCCTACTTTTATCAAAACCGCTCGTTTTATAGACTAGATACGTGAGCGCGTCAAGCGGATTTGTTACGTTTATGATGACGCTATTTGGGGCAAATTTGGCGATTTTTTCCACCGTACCTTTTACGATGCCTGCGTTTTTTAGCAGCAGATCTTCTCTAGTCTGCCCCTCTTTTCTAGGGCTTCCGGCGGTCACGACCACGATGTCACTATCCTTAACTAGCTCAAAATCATCCCCGCCGGCAACGCTAACATCCAGACCGAAAACCGCCGCGCTCTGAGATAGGTCGATCGCCTTTGCGCGCGCCACGTCGCCAAAAATATCGACTAGCGCAATATCGTCTGCGATGCCTCTTAGCAAAATAGCGCTAGCCGCACTCGCGCCTACGTTTCCGGCTCCGATAACTGAAATTTTCATTTTTTTCCTTTTTTATAAAATTTGATTTTGTAAAATTTGATTAAACGTCGCGCTCGGCTTCATCGCCGCGCTCGCCTTTTTATCATCCGGCTTATAGTATCCGCTGATATCGACCTTTTGTCCTTGCGCCGCGTTTATTTCGGCCACGATCGCGCTCTCGTTTTGCGCGAGATTTTGGGCGGCGAGTTTAAATTTATCGCCCAGCTGCGTACCGCTAGCGGCAAGCTCGATCGCCCAGTAAAGCGCGATATAAAAATGGCTCGTGCGCGTATCTAGCTGCCCCACTTCAAACCGCGGAACTTTGTTTTCTTTTAGATAGCGCTCTACGGCCGCGTTTAGCGTATCTGCTAAAATTTGCGCCTCAGGGCTTTGCTTAAAGCCGGCTAACTGCTCAAGACTAGCGCCCAGAGCCAAAAACTCGCCCAAACTATCCCAGCTTAGGTGATTTTGCTCCAGCAGCTGTTCGGCGAGTCTTGGCGCGCTGCCTCCGGCTCCCGTTTCAAAGATACTTCCGCCCTCTAGTAGCGGCACGATAGAGAGCATCTTGGCGCTGGTTTCAAGCTCCAAGATCGGAAAAAGATCGGTCAGATAGTCGCGCAAGACGTTGCCCGTGACGCTGATGCAGTCCTCGCCGCGCCTCATGATCTCAAGCGATTTTTTACAAGCAGTCGCAGGAGACAATATCTCTATATCAAGCCCGCTCATATCCATGCTAGCTAGCTGCGCTCTTACCTTTTTTAGGATTTCTCGGTCGTGAGCCCTGTTTTTGTCCAGCCAAAATATCGCCTTTTGTCCCGTGATTTTCGCGCGTTTTAGCGCTAGCTCGACCCAGTTTCGCACGGCGACGTCTTTAACCTGCGTCATCCTAAATATATCGCCCTTTTCTAGCTCAAATTTAAATAAAATTTCGTCTTTGGTGTTTAGCACGCGCGCCTCGCCCGCTTCGCTCATTACAAAGGTTTTATCGTGACTGCCGTACTCCTCGGCCTTTTTAGCCATTAGACCTACGTTTGAGACGCTGCCGATTTTAGCGGGATCTAGCGCGCCGTTTGCCTTGATATCCGCAATCGCGGCTTCGTAAACCACAGCGTAGGTTTTATCCGGTATCACGGCTTTAGTTTCCCTGGCTATGCCCTCTTTATCCCACATTTTGCCGCCGTTTTTTATCATCGCCGGCATCGAGGCGTCGATGATAACGTCGCTAGGAACGTGTAAATTTGTAACGCCTGCGGCCGAGTTTACCATCGCTAAATTCGGCCTCTTTGCGTAAATTTCATCAAATTTGGCTTTGATTTTTTCCTGCGTAGCTTGAGGCAAATTTAAAATCCTGGCAAAAAGGTCTTTTAGCCCGTTGTTTTCGCTGACGTTTACGCTTTTTAGCTCGTCTGCGAACTCATCAAAAACTTCCGCGAAAAAAATCTTCACAAAATGCCCGAAAATCACTGGATCGCTCACTTTCATCATCGAAGCTTTTAGATGCACGCTAAAGAGCAAATTTTTTGCCTTCGCGTCCGCGATTTGCTCTTTTATAAAGGCGTCTAGCTTACTTGCGCTCATAAAGCTAGCGTCGATTATGTCGCCTTTTTCTACCGTTAAATTTTCTTTTAGCACGCGTTTTTTGCCGCTTTTTGAGATAAACTCCACGCGTAAATTTTCATCCGTTTCAAAGCTAACCGAGCGCTCGGATGAGTAAAAATCTCCGCCCTTCATATAGGCGACTTCGGTCTTGCTATCTTTTTCAAAAGGGATGATTTTGTACGGATTTTCGCGGGCGTAGCGTTTTACCGCACCGACGCATCTGCGGTCCGAGTTGCCCTCGCGCAGCACGGGATTTACCGCGCTTCCTAGCACTTTGGCGTATCTAGCGGCCGCATCTTTTTCCTCCGGCGTTTTTGGCTCGGACAGGCATGGCGGCAGATCGTAGCCTTTGGCGCAAAGCTCGGTGATAGCGGCGTTTAGCTGAGGCAAGCTTGCCGAGATATTTGGCAGCTTGATGATATTTGCGCGCTTTTCTTGCGTCAAATTTCGCAGCATCTCCAGATCATCGCTTACGCGTTGATCAGGCGGCAGCTTGTCGCTAAAAGCGGCGATGATCCGCGCAGCCAGCCCTATGTCGGCCTGGGCTATCTCTATGCCGCCCGCTCGCAAAAACGCCTGCAGGATCGGAAACAGCGAGTAGCTAGCAAGTAGCGGTGATTCGTCGGTTCTAGTATAGACGATGTCGCTCATCTTTTTCTCCTAATTAAATTTCGCAAAATATTATCCAAATTTATATTAAAACGCCTTTTGGCGCGCTATTTTTGGGAGTTTATCGCGCCTACATGCTCATCGTATGTTACGCTAAATTTATGCTTGCCCGTCTTTTTATCGCGCACGAAGTACAAAAACTCGCTCTGCGCGGGCCTTATCGCCGCCCTTATCGCAGCTAGTCCCACGGTGCAGACGGGACTTGGCGGCAGGCCTTCGTTTAGATAGGTGTTAAATTTACTCTTGTCGCTTCGTATGCGCTCGGCCGTGACCGTCTCGTGCGAGTAGAGTCCGTAGTTTAGGGTGCCGTCCATCTGCAGCTTCATGCCCTTTTTTAGGCGGTTTTGGATGACGGAGGCCACAAGTGGCATCTCATCCTCGTTCGCGGCTTCTTTTTGTACAACCGAGGCTGTTACAAGATACTCGCTCCAGCGCTTTTCGTCGTAGCTTCCCAGTAGCTCGGTAGCCGTTTTTTCGTGGGATTTTTTAGATAAATTTACGAGGTGCGCGGCTAGCTGCTCTTCGTTTACGCCAAGGGGCACTTTATAGGTTTCTGGCACCAAAAAGCCGTCTTCTAGCGGGGCAAATTTGGCGTAAAATTCGTTCAGCTTGGCCTCGCTCAAATTTAGCTTTTTTGCGACCTCTTGCAAAAACACGGCCGTCGTTTCGCCCGGAATCAGCGTTATTTGCGTTAGAGCCGCCTTTGCGGTAGTGAGCTTATATAAAAAATCAAGCTTGCTAAGCTTTGCCGCGCCCAGGTCTATCCAGCCTGCTTGCACGTGCCCCATAGCGCGCAAGATCACGGCGTCGAATTTATTGGCGTCCGTATTTTTTTCGCTTAGATATGATATAATCCCAAGCGTACTGCCCTGAGGCACGAAAATGACCTCGCTCACGCTCACCGGGCGGCTAAGATAAACAAGAAAGCTCAGAAAAAATATGAAAATCATCTCGCTGATAATGAAGAAAATTTGGCGCATTTTGATCCCCGCGGTTTTGATATTCGTCATTTTTATAGCCGTCCTAAAACACGGAGTCGAGATAGAAAATATCGACGCGGGCGACTTTAAAATAGAGCAATTATATATAAAACTCGATAAAAAAATAATTTTACGCGCGAAAAATATAGAGATACCTAAACAAAGCGCCAAGGATAGCTCCGAGGAAACGCTACTTGACCTCTCCAAAAACATCGTCTGGATCGACAGGCTGTTTGAAGAAATCTTACTCGAGCGCATCAAATTTTTAAACAGCGAGTCCACGCTATTTTACAGAGACGACGTTTTTTATCTAGATAGCCCGTTTTTGGCGGTTAGCTCAAATTTCAAAGACACCGAAGATGGCATAACCGCAAACGTTTATCTACTCGAGTTTAAGGACTTTAACATCACTTTAAGCGGCGTTAGCAATGCCGATTTGAGGCGTCAAATTTACGATTTTAACGGCACTTTTTCTAGCCACGAGCTAAACGGAAACGCTACCGTAAATCTCAAAAAAGCCGAGCTAACATACGAGCTAAGCGACATAAACGCGACTAGCCTACGGGGCTTTATGGACGAGCTGGGCGCAAAAACTGGGCTAGATAAAGAGATAAAAAGCTGGATCTACGGCTACATCACGGCGGATAACTACTTCGTAAAATCGCTTCGGGGTAGATTTGACCTAAACAAGCAAGAACCATATCTAAACGAGCTTAGCGCGCAGGGATTTTCTAAAAACGTAAAGGTTAAATTTCACGAAAAGTTGCCCGCTGCAACCGCCGAGGGAGTCGACGTCGAGCTAAAGAAAGGCTCGCTGTTTTTCACGCTAAAAAACCCAAAATGGCAGGGCAAAAATCTAAACGCAAGCAGCCTTGAAATCTATAAAATTTTCGAGGAAAAAGGCGCCGGGCTCACGCTAAATCTGCAAACCTCGGCTCTCTACGACAAAAGCGTAAACTCCATACTAAAAGCCTACGATATCGAGGTTCCCGTCGAGCAGCTAAGCGGCAAAACGGACGCCAAACTCGCGCTTGATATCAAATTTGACCCGCTAGAGGTGACGCCTAAGGGCAAATTTAAGATCGCCGGCGGGCAGACTCTGATCGCGGGTGCTAAATTTAACGTCGAAACCGCAGACGTCGAGCTTTTAAACGACAAGCTAAAGGTAAACGCGAAAAACACGGGGATGGATTTTTTTAGCGCGGATGCGGCAGTAAATCTCGATCTAGGCAAACTCGCAGGCGACATAAACGGCACGCTAAAGGGGCTAAATTTAGCCTTTGGCAAGAGCGAAATTTTAAAGCTGGGCGCGATGCCGTTTGCGGCTAGGCTTGATTTTAGCGGAAAGGATACGAAGCTAGATATCGCTTCGCCCGCTACCGTGGGTTTAAAATTCGGCGCGCAAAACGAGATAAATTTGCCTGACGCAAAGAGCCTACTGCCCTACTCGCCTCTGCTAAAAAGCCTAAAAATATTTGAAGGCGGCGTAAATATCAAAACCAAGGATTTTGAAAATCTTAGCATCGAGGCTAACGGCGTTAAATTTGAAACGCCACTACTTAAAAAAGACGGCTCGCCGTATGACGCCGATAGCTTTACCATCGACGTAAATGCAAAAGGCGCGACGGGCAAGAGCAAAAGCGGCGGGCTAAATTTCAAAATCTCGGGAGGCAAGACGGAGCTTTTTATAAACGAGCTTGATCTGGCGCTTGGCGGCGGAGAAAATTTGAGCGAAAAAGACGGCGACATCGAGTTTGAAGCCAAGGGCTCAAATCTTATTTTAAACGATTTTAACGCGACCCTAAATCTGCTAGCCTACAGCGGCCAGAGTGCCGGCGGGGCAGTGAGATTTGACGCCAAGCCCGCTCACGGCAACCTTTCGCTCATAAAGTCAAATAAAAAATTCGAAATATCCGCAAACGACATCAGAGGCGAGTTTATCAACTCGATTTTTAACATCAAAAGCTTTGAGGGCGGCAGCTTTAAACTGCGGGTTTTAGGCAAAAGTACCGATGATTTTAAAGGCGAAGCAAGGCTAATCGGCGCCACGTTAAAAGACTACACGTTTTATAATCAGCTTCTGACGTTTTTAAACTCCGTGCCGTCCTTACTCGTGTTTAAGACGCCGGACTTTGGCGCCGACGGCTATCCGGTAAAATTTGGCAAAATTTTGTTTGAAAAAAAGGGCGATACGCTAAAGTTTCTAGCCATCGAGCTAGAGAGCTCAAGTGCCGATATCGGCGGTCACGGCACGATAAATCTCGCAACCAAAGAGATCGACGTGGATCTGGAGCTAAAGCTGCTAAAGGACGCCAGCTCCATCATCGACAAAATCCCGCTCATAAATCAGATCGTGCTGGGAAAAGATCGCACGCTGTCAACCGTCATCAAGGTGCGCGGAACGCTGCAAAAGCCACAGTACTCGACGCAAATCCTGCAAGATGCGCTTCTCTCGCCGTTTAAAATAATCAGAAACGTACTTGAAGCGCCGTTTTTGATATTTGAGTAAAATTGACGAGCTTTCAAGCGTCTACGCCGCTAGTTTGCGGGTAAATTAAGCCAAATTTGAAACCCCGCGCCGCTCGACTGCGCAAGGTGTTCGCTGGCTCCTGGCAAATTTAATCAAATTTGCGCTCTTTGCTATTTTTGAACGGCAAGCATGAGCGCTGTACTTAAATGCGGCCAAAAACTGAGTCAAAAATAAAGCCCAAAATCGCAGCGTCAATGACCGCGTAGCAAAAATTTCGCCCTTAACATAGACTAGGCTTGCCACGGATTTTCGTAAATTTGTAATCTTTATAGGCCGCGAAAACCGTGAACCAAACACCAAACATCGCTGCGATATTTGGTGCCGCAAAGCCAAAATCACCTCCAAGTCAAATTTGATAAAAACGGCGCCAAAGCTAGCAAGATAAACCAGGCGTAGATCTAGTACGCAGACGTGCCAAACGCGCTCAGGGTAAAAATGCCCCCTAGAAATTAGCGCGCCAACCGTAGATTTTTGTATGTTTTTTACAAATTTACGGCTAGCTTTAACGCTCGGCGCTATCTTGCCTAGATTGCGGTTTATCGTTAAATTTTATCAAAATAGCTCGGGCGTTTTGCGGCGTCAAATTTAGCTTTTGATCTCATCGTCAAAAAGCTCGCGAACGTCCACCCAAAAGCTTGCGGGCATAAAAATCGGCGAGTCCAAAATCTCCAGCAAACCGTCCCTAAAAGACAAAAACTCCGCAACTCTTTGGAGCCCGCCAACGGTTTTTATGCTCATGTCCGCTAGCCGCAGCACCTTTACAAGCTGCATTTTATCAGCCGTCCACTCGGCAAACGCCAAAAACCGCGAATCGTCCGAAAACGTAAAACACGCCGTAGCCTGCTCGCTAAGTAAAATTTGCTCAATCTCGCCGCTTTGGCTAAATTTTACGTTTTCGCTCTCGATTTCTTCGCACTTCAAATTTAAACCCTGCGCCTCCGCGCTCGCGTAAAGCCGTAGCTCGCCCAAACTCGGCGCGCCCATGGCTATCTCATGACCTTCAAATTTCGCGCCAAATTTACCGTCTGCGCTGCACTCTTTCGCGCTGTAATTCCAAGCAGAAGCCATTTATTTCCTTTCAAATTTATTTAGTTCAAATTTATCCGCGCATTTTGCCTACGCCGCCGGATAAAATCTCACAGTTCAAAATCAAAGCAGTAAAACTTATCGGCCTCGCTCCAAAGCTCCTCTAGCGAGCGTCCGTCTATCTGCGGCGCGGTGTAGAGTTCTTGCAATGTGGCAAAATACCGTTCGCCGCTCGCGTTTGCACCCGCTTCGTCCGCGCACCTTTGAAACGAGCAGCGATCCGCATAGGCGATGATCATATATTATGCACCGCGCAGATGAAAGCTAAGCTCTGGCTCGCCGCCCTAGGCTACGCATTTTAGCAGCATTTGCTCTACGGTTTTAAATGAAAATTTGGGCATCTAGCTTCCTTTTAAATTTATCTAGGCGCGTTTTAGAGGGATAAATAAATAGGGTTTCATCAAATTTGCCGCATTTTTGGAAGTAAATTTAAAAAATCGCTCAAATTTAAGCAGCGAATTTGAGCTAAAATTTGCGGCAAAATCACCGCATCTCAAGGCGCATGAGGTGCATATCCTCGCCGCCCGTGACCTCGAGCTCCTGCGAGCCGCAAGCCGGACAGGTGAAGTCGTTTTCGCTAAGCTCGCCGATAAAACCGCAGCTTTTACACTCCACGGCGACGTTTTGCAAGGTGATTGCAAGCTCGGCATTTTCGCAGATCGTGCCGGTTTTATAGACTTCAAACGCGCTTTCTAGATAGTGAGGCTCGACGCCGCTTAGCCGCCCGATACGCACCTCAAGGTGCACAACCTCTTTCGCGCTGTTTGCGGCGGCGTTTTTCTCGCAGAGCGCGACTAGGCTTTGCACTATGCTTAGTTCGTGCATCAGATTTCCTTGATTGCGGGCGTAGCGGATTTTATTTGCGCGGACGCGCTTAAGACGTAAATTTGATAAAATTTGCGAGCCGATTCTGGCGCCGTGCAAACCCCAAAAGCTAATGCGCTTAAATTTGACATATCCATCGCCACTCCTAGCATATTCGCGGTAGCAGCTCGCCCTTCGGCGCTTCTAAAAAGCGCTTCGAGCCGTATGCGTTTTGCAAGATGACGCGACCGTTTGCAGCGCCTAAAATCTCGCCGATCGAAGCTGCGTTAGCGTCAAATTTGCGCAAAATCTCAAGCGCGCGCGCCTCGTCTTTTTCATCTACGGCTAGCACGAAGGTACCCTCGTTGGCAAGCTCATAAGGCTCAAAGCCAAACAGCTCGCAAACGCCCGTCACTTCGTCGCTGACCTTGATATCCTCCTCGCGAACGAGGATGTCTAGGCCGCTAAATTTCGCCCATTCGTTTAGCACCGCCGAGAGTCCGCCGCGCGTCGCGTCGCGCATACAAAGAGGCTTCACGCCGCCAGTAATCAGCGCCTTTACCGCGCCCGCTAGCGCCTTGCAGTCGCTTTTTAGCTCGCTTTGTAGATCAAGCTCCTCGCGACTAGCCAGTACCACCGCGCCGTGTCTGCCCACGTCGCCAGAGATCAGGATTTTAGCGCCCGCGCGCAGGCTTTTTAGCTCCACGCCCTCGCAGACGATCTCGCCGATACCGCTCGTGTTGATAAAAATTTTATCGCATTTGCCGTGCGGTACGACCTTCGTATCGCCGCAGACGATCCGCACGCCGTTTTCGCGAGCGACGGCGGCTAGCGAGCCCAGCACGCGCTCTAGCTCGGCAAGCTCAAGCCCCTCCTCGACTATTAGCGCGCAGCTTAGGTATTTTGCCTCGGCGCCGACCATGGCTAGGTCGTTTATCGTGCCGCACGCCGCGATCTTGCCGATATCCCCGCCGTTAAAAAATATCGGCGTAACCACGAAGCTATCGGTGCTAAAGGCTAGTTTGCCGTTAAATCTAGGCGTCAAATTTACCGAGTCGCCAGCATTTTCGTCTGCGCGAAAATAGCCGAAATTTAATATCGCGCTGTCATTGCTCTCGCGCAAAATTTCATTATCAAATATCCTAAAAATCGTTTCGTTTATGAGCGAGTTCATCTCCTCGCCGCCGCCGCCGTGGCTTAGCATTATCTTGCTCAAATTTGCCTCCTTTTAGCCCGCGCTTTTGACGTCGCCGTATTTGTAGTATGCCGCGCATGCGCCCTCGCTAGAGACCATGCACGAGCCAACCGGGGTTTTTGGCGTGCAGGCTTTAGCGAAAATTTTGCAGTCAAAAGGTTTTGCTCGCCCGCGTAAAATTTCGGGGCAGATACAGGCTTTACTCTCGCCTTTGCTTTGCACGCTGCAGTCAAATTTGACCCTCGCGTCAAGCTCGGCGTACTCGGGGCGCAGCTTCATACCGCTTTGCGAGATAACGCCAAGACCGCGCCACGAGAAGTCGCACGGCTCAAAAAACTCCTCTATGAGCGCTTTTGCTTTTTGATTGCCATCGCGCGTGACGACTCTTGCGTATTCGTTATAGACCTCGTGCGTGCCCGCGTTTTGCTGGCGGACGAGGTTTAGGATGCCGTCCATCAGATCAAGCGGCTCAAATCCGCTAACCGCGATAGGTTTTTTATACTCCGCAGCGATGCTCTCGTAGATGCCATATCCCGTGATCACGCTCACGTGGCTAGGGCCCAAAAATGCGTCGATCTTGACGTCTTCGTCGTTTAGGATCGCTCGCACGGGTGCGGGGACCGTAACGTGATTTATATGGAAAAATAGATTTTTTATCCCGAGCTCCAGCGTTTTTTGGACCAAATTTGCGCTCATAGGCGTCGTCGTCTCAAACCCGATCGCAAAAAATATCACGCTCTTTTCGGGATTTTCGCGCGCGATTTTGATACAGTCTAGCGGGCTATATAGCGCTCTGATGTCACAACCTTCGCCGCGCAGCTTTTGCAGGCTGGTCGAGGAGCCTGGGACTCTGAGCATATCGGCTAGAGTGCAGAGGATCACGCCTGGCATCTGGGCTAGCTTGATAGCCTCGTCGATGCGGCTCCTTGGCATCACGCAGACGGGACAGCCCGGGCCGTGGACGAAATTTATATGTTCGCCAACTAGCTGCGGCAGGCCAAATTTCATGATCGAGTGCGTGTGTCCGCCGCAAATTTCCATGATATTTAGCGGCTTTACGCTCTCTTTTTTGATGAGTTTGGAAAGCGCTAAAATAAGCTCTTTATCGCGAAAATCATTGATTAGATTCATTGTTTTTCTTTTAAGAAGATATTCACATCCCAAATTTTATAAAAATCATCGGCTAGCTCTTTACTTCTTCTCTCTATTGTTGCCTTGTTCCACTGTTCAATATCAAGCAATTCTTTATTAATAGTCAAATCTGCATATTTTTTAATGTAATGTTTGGATTTATCGTCTCCATTCAACTTGTATGCCCAAGTAGCATTTTGTAAAGCAGTATTAAATTTTCCTTTTAAAAGCGTCATATTGCCTATTTTATATATAAATTTATCAGCTTCTTCTTCACTTTCAAAAATATTGTTCCAATTTTCCTGCCATTTCTGAGGCGCCAAGTGTTCAAGGGTATAAACGTAATATAAACCAGTCTTGTCTTTATAGTCTTTTGTTTCACGCTGTCTATAGAGTTCTATCCAAAATAAAATAACTTTTGCATCGTTATTTTCTATATTATTCAGCCATTCTTCTATTTGACTACGTTCAAAGAATTTTACATAATATTTTTTAATTTGATCCCTAATATATATATAAGTATTTTTTAAATCATTTTGTAAATTACTAATTATATCCGCCACAAATTTATTGTAATTTTTGGTTTCAGACACACATAAAATAGTCATCTCAAGCAAATAAAACGCCTTTTTATATTCATCTTCTTCTAAATTTTGTTTTAAGAATAGAACGAGCGGCAAAAAAGAATTAATACCAAAACAATAACCTAAGTGAAAAAATCTATTTTCATATTCATCAAAATCAAACAAAATATCTTGTGTAATTTGTGGAAGTTTTTGATAAGCTTGAGCATACATAGCCAACAATACAAGAAAATCTTTTAATTCCTCTCTACTCTTATTTTGAATATATATTTTAAAAACAGAACTTAAATCCGATAGCGAATGTTTATCGGTATCAAAAATACCTATTATTAAAGCAAAAGCATGAAGAAAAATTTCACTCTGTGAACGCTTGATTCTTCCTGTCGTTATCTGTGAATCCCAAAACTGCAAGCACTTATCGTCATGCTCAAAAATATTACGCCAATATTTATCGTATAAATCCAAGGCATATTCTTCATCTGAGATTTTAATTATCCTATCAAAAAGAGCATTTTTTATTATATCAGTTGCATTTAAAGGCATTCCAGTGGAGTTAATTGAGTCAAATATCTTTTGCTCATCTTCTGTAGACTCCAAATTTACCTTTACAAAAAGCTTTGATTTATCAGTTATAAATTTCAAAAAATCAAACACGTCATCTATTTCTTTAATTCTAATCTTAAAATACTCTAAACAGTCCAACAAACCTTCTTTAAGGTTTTTTTTCATTTTTTTTGACCGCTAGAATAAGCTCCTTGTATTATTTGAGTATAAATTTTACGATCAACTTTGCAATGTTTTATTTTTGGATCATTATCAGTGTAGTCTTCTATAAGCAGAGGATCAAAATGCTTCTTTTGCTCATCTTTTAGCTCATCGTATGCTGCTTTTATAAGGATAGAAAATGTTGTTATTCTTTGTTGCCCGTCTATTATGTTTGCAAAATTTCTATTTCCACTATTTCTTTTTAAAATTACAGAACCCAAAAAATGTTCTTTCCTACTTAATGCACTGGCTTTTAAATCATCAAATAATTGCTCCCATTGCTCCTTTTTCCAAACATACTTTCTTTGAAAAAACGGTACTTCTAAAAAATTTTCGTCAGAAACAATCCTTTTAAAACTACTTGCAATAGCTTCCACTTTTATTCCTTATTATTTTGATATAGCTTGTTTAGCCCGGCGTCGCCTTCGTCCGCGCTGATTTGTCCGCTTTGCATATCTTTGGCGATTTGGCGGTAGATTTCGATACTCTCTAGCGCAAATTTCGTATCGATTTTTTCCATCGCGTAGCCGACGTGGATGAGCACGTATTCGCCCACGGCTACGGGCTCGGCGATGAGATCGAGGCTCACGCGGCGACTCACGCCTAGCGTCTCGACGGTAGCGACGTTATCTTCGTCGATCGCGACCACTTTTGACGGGATTGAGAGGCACATTATCTAAGCTCTTTTTTAAATTTTAAGAAATTTAGCCACTTCTCCATGCCTTCGCCCGTTTTTGCGTCTAGTTCGATGACGTCGACTTTCGGATTTAGCTTGCGAGCCTCTTTGACGACTTTTTTCACGTCAAATTCAAAATGCGGCAATAGCGAAGTTTTGGTTATCACGATGAGATCGGCGGCGCGAAACATGACCGGGTATTTAGCCACTTTATCGTCGCCTTCAGGTACTGAGAGCAGCACGACGTTAAAGTGCGAGCCAACGTTGTAGCTAGCGGGGCAAACGAGGTTGCCGACGTTTTCAACAAAAACTATATCAAGGCCCTCTAGCGGCAGATGATGAAGCCCCTCGTGCACCATAAAGGCATCGAGATGACATGCCTGCCCGGTCGTGATCTGATGGGCTTTGCCGCCTGCTTTTATTATGCGGTCGGCGTCTTGGTTGGTTTCTAGATCGCCCTCTACGACGCCGATTTTAAATTTACCGCTTTTTATCGTGGCTTCAAGAAGCGTGGTTTTTCCGCTGCCGGGGCTGCTCATGAGATTTACGCATAAAATCCCGTGCTCGTCCAAATGAGCGCGATTGTGCGCGGCCTCTTCGTCATTTTGGGATAAAATTTTCGTTATCACTTCGACGGTTTTACTGTCGTTTAGCGCAGGGTGCGCGTGGCCGTGACTATGCTCGTGAGCCGCGCCGTGTCCGTGCTCGGCGCCGTGATCGTGAGCGTGCGAGTGAGTCGTGCCGTCTGCATGAGTGTGGGCGTGATCGTGCCCACCCAGCGAGCATCCGCAATCTTTACACATTTTGTTTCTCCTTAGCGATTTTTGGGGTTATTATACTCTTAGATGTTAAAAAATTGCTTTAGTTTCATACCTTGCAGATATTATTTCGTTGCGTTTTATTTATATTTTGAGATTTTTATGGTAGCTGCGAGGCGGGTCAAATTTGACTCAAATTTAAGCAGCGTCAAATTTGAAGGCTAGGGCTAAATTTGAGTTCGGGTAAGTTTAGTCAAATTTAGTACTCCAGCCGCCCTTAAATTTAACGCTTGCTAGACTCGCCCGCGTTTGGTTTTTCTAGCACGATATCCTTGATACGAGCTTTGCCGTTATCCATCACGCTGATGACGGCGGTGGCGTTAAACTCCATCATATCTCGCTCCATCTGCTGCGCCTTTTTAGGCGGCATAAAAAAGGCTTCGATGCCGAAATTTGCGGTATTATAATCAACTCTGCCGGCTAAAAACGTCCCGCCGTTAGGCCGCTCGAAGCTATATTTGTCAAATTTATACCTGCCGTCTTTGTCATGCTTTAAGATAGCGTAAATTTTAGAGCCGTGCAGCTGCTGCTTTTTGCTCAAATTCGAGTCTCTTTTATCCAGCTCGTAAATGCCCGCAAAGCCGTAGCTAAGGCGCACGTAATCGCCGCGAAACATATCGCGCGGGTCGTAAAGTGTAGTTTGCAGCAAGATCTCTTTGCCAAAATATATCGGCGCGTACGCATACGCAAGCATCGCGATCACGGCTAAAATTTGAAATACCGCGGCGGCAAAAATCAGCTTTAGTTTCATCTCGCGCTCCTTTTTTTAGATATCCTAGAGACCCCAAGCACGACCAGCGCAAACACCAAAAACAGCGCGCTAGCACTGACGTAATCGCCAACCAGATCGACATATCGCACGAACGCCACCCAAAAGATGAGCGCGATGCCAAATTTCATATTATTTTGCTTGATGAGAGCGACCGCGACGCAAACGCCGATGAGCGAAAACACGCCCTCCTCGTAGTCCGCAAACGCGTCTAATATAAAAGGCAGCGCGACCAAAAGCGCTCCGACGACAGCGGCGGCGTATTTTTTAAAGTAAAACGCAAGCCCCAAAGATACCGCGCAAAATGCGGCAAATAGAGCTCCGAACACGCTTTTTAAAAATATAACGCCGTTTAAAACATTCTCATGGTTCTGGGCGCCGTAAGACCACGGACGCGAAAAATGCAAATCCTCGTAAAGCGACATATCAAAGCACAAGATGCCCGCGCCGCAGACGATGCCGACGGTTTTGAGATAAAACGCGAGTTCAAATTTACCCGCTCTCTCAAGCAAAAACGAAGCGCAAACAGCGAGCAAGCAGTAGCTAAGCGCAAAAAAATGAACGCCGTAAAACGCGTCGTCCACGCGCAGATCCGTCATGAAATATCGCTCGTAAAGTACAAAAGAGACGATATAAGCAAACACGCTCGCAAAAAGCGCGCCCGTAAGCAGCCGCGAATCGTCGCGCCAAAGCACCGCAGCCGAAGCTATGATAAACAGCAAAAATCCGTGCGAAACGCCGCTAAACTCAAACTCCATCAAAAACCAAACAAGCCCCAAAATAAGAGCCTGAAGCGTGATGATGGACTTGCGCGTAGCAAGCCCAAGCGCCAAAGCTCCCACCGCCCACAGCAGCACGCCGTTTGGCATATGCTCGCCTAGATGGTAAATTTGCGCGACTAAAACGATCGCCGCGCCGTAGCAGAAGTTACCCAGAAAAAACAGCGTCGTAGCCTGTGTCTCTTTGCCGTTTTTCTGCGCCCAAACTCCGCTAAAATTTACCGCCGCCAGTATGCCAAGCACTATGATTAGCCTCGCAGCGCGCGGCAGCTCCTCCCAGTTTGCGCCAACTAGCGTAAATAGCGAAAGCGCCAAAAACAGATACGCGACGAGCTTTAAAATAAAGTTTCGCCGCTCGTTTTCGCCCGATAAATTTATATCGTATCTAGCCGCTATCTTGCGCGCCGCCTCGTCGCTTATTAGCCCGTCCTCTCGCCACTTCGCAAGCTCGTCAGCGAGAAAATTTTTATGAAATATCATCATTTTTCTACTCCACGCATTTCATTATCCTGTGTCGTCCAAGCCCAGTAGAGCACCGCATAACCCGCCCCGCCCGAGATCAGCGACGCGATAAGTACCGCAAGCTTATCGGCGTACGCAAACTCGTAGGTGTCGTGATATGAGAGCGAATTTATAAAAAGACTCATCGTAAAGCCGATACCAGTAAGCAAACAAAGGCCGTAAAACTGAGCCAGATTGCAGTATTTGGGTAGCTTTGCGAGCTTAAATTTGATCGCAAGAAAGCAAAATCCAAACACCCCAAGCTGCTTGCCTGCAAACAGCCCCAATATGACGCCCAGCGATACGGGGTGGAAAATCTGCTCCAGCCCGATACCTTTTAGCGAGATGCCAGCGTTTACGAAGGCAAACACCGGTAACACGAAAAAGGCGACGTAACCGTGCAAGTCATGCTCGATCTGCTTTAGCATCGAGCCCTCGCCGTCTTTTGCCTTAAGCGGTATGAAAAATGCCGCCACGACGCCAGCTAGCGTCGCATGCACGCCTGATTTTAGCACGCTCACCCAAAGGATAATGCCCAAAATCACGTAGCAGGCTTTTTTATTTACGCCGGCTAAATTTAAGGCTAAAAGCCCCAAAGTAGCCGCTCCGGCAACTATAAACGATACTGCTGAGAGATGTCCGCTGTAAAATATCGCCATTATTAAAATCGCGCAAACGTCGTCGATGATAGAGAGCGTCACGAGGAAAATTTTAAGACTCGCCGGCACTCTTTTGCCAAGGATCATGATAAGCCCCAGCGCAAACGCCGTATCTGTCGCAGTCGGGATCGCCCAGCCTTTTAGCGCAAAAGCATCGGCGTGGTTAAACGCGTAAAAAACGAGCGCTGGCATGACTATGCCGCCGACCGCACCCACGGTAGGCAGCACGATCTGAGCGGGATTTCGCATTTCGCCCTCGACTATCTCGCGCTTTAGCTCCAGCCCCAAAAGAAAGAAAAAAACCGCCATGAGCCCGTCGTTTACCCACAAAATGAGCGGCTTTTGCAGGCTAAATTCGCCAAAAACCACGCCCATGTTTATGCGTAAAAAGGAGTTGTAAAATTCGCTTAAAAAGCCGTTTTGAAATATTATCGCAAAAATCGCGGCAAGGATGAGCAAGATGCCCGAACTAGCCTCATTTTGGACGAAATTTTTAAAAGAGATATGTTTCAAATTTTAACCTTGAAATAAAAATAGTGATAAATCCTAATAATTTTAGCGTTAAAGAGATAAATGCGTGATAAAAGAGAGACTTTTGCGGGCAAATTTGATAGAGCTTATCAGACTTGCCCGCATCTTAAGCGTTACGAACGCGGAACGGCAGCCTTGGTTAGTTTTGCAAATTTAACCCCTTTTAGTCCGCCCATCTTTTCGGAAAATTTCTCGATAGCTCCCGCTTTACCGCGAAGTATCAGAGTCTCCAGACAATTATCGTGATCTATGTGGACGTGAGTCGTGCAGGCGATGTGCAAATTTGCCTGGTGTTCGATGTCCATCATTTTCACGACGAGGTCGTTTTGGTGGTGCAAATAAATGAGCGTCAAAACGCCGATGAGATCCTCTTCTGCGTCTTTCCAGCTGTCATTTACTATTTTTTCCCTAATCAAATCGCGAGTAAACTCGCTTCTCGAAGCATAGCCCTGAGCGCTTATTTTGTTGTCAAGTTCGTCTAATAACTGCTTTGGCAACGAGACGCTGAATCTTATGATGTTTTCCACTATCGCCTCCTTAAAGAAATTATTAGATATTATACATCAGAAAACTTTAATTTAAATTAATGTAAGCACGATTTGACCGATAGCTACCGAAGAGTCGTTTGACGAAAAGTTCTTATTTATGTAATACTTCTTACCTTTTTGCTTAAGAATTAAAATTACATTTTCAAGCAGGGCTTTATTTTGAAATACTCCGCCTGCGAGCAAGACGTCGTTAGGTTGCGCGTAAGCCGCATCTGCTACGAGCTTTGCGAGCCCTTTTATAAAGCCCGTGGCAGCCGTTTTTGCATCGTCTTTTAAAGCTCTTTTAAAGGCTTCTTTAAAGCAAATTTTGTCACTCCTAATCTCAAACTCGTAGCAAGCGTCTAAATTTGCGTCAAAAAGCGCTTCTAAGCTCATTCCCGCCTCGCCCTCGTAGCTGATGGCATCAAGCCCAAGGATCACCGCCGCAAACGCGTCAAATATGCGTCCAAGCGAGCTGGTTTTAACGCAGTTTATTTGCTTTTCGTGCAGGATTTTTAGATTTTTTAGCTTTGCTGGCTCAAATTTGGCCAAAAACGCCTCCGCCTCGCACTCCAAATCATATTTTAAAATCGCGGCATAAGCAATCTGCCAGATATTTTTCACGCTAGCTTCGCCGCCGATCAGTAAAATTTCGTCAAATCTGCAAACCCGCTCGTACTCTTTTCCGCGCACTTTTAGTATCTCTCCGCCCCAGACACTCCCGTCTGCGCCGTATCCCGTACCGTCAAAGCAAAAGCCCAGATACTCGCGATTTGCGTCCAGATCGTTTTCTAAAATCACCGAAAGTAAATGCGCGTGATGATGCTGGATTTGCGTGATTTTTGAGCCAAAATTTGCGGCGTATTCGCGCGCCCATTTCAAATTTAAAAAATGCGGGTGCAAATCAGCCGCTATCTCGTCAAATTTTAACTCGTAAATCTCGCTAAAAAGCTGGATTAGCGCGCAAAACCGCTCATAGGTTGCGACGTTTTTTAGATCGCCGATATACGGGCTTATCATCAGCTCACCGTCCTTAAAGATCGCAAACTGGTTTTTTAGCTCCGCTCCGACGGCTAAAACGGTCTTTTCGCTCTTAAATTTAGTGCGGATAAATTTGGGATGCACGCCGCGGCTCGTGCGGATAAAGATAGTCTCGCCGCCCGCTACAAACGCGATACTATCGTCGCTTGGCGAGTGTATCTCGCGGTCGTTATCTAGGTAAAAATCTATCACGCCGCCGAGCTTTTCTCGCAGGTCTTTTTCACCATATATGATGGGCTCGCCAGAGACATTGGCCGAGGTAGCGATAACGTCGCCCTCTAGGTACTCAAAAAGCAAAAGATGTACGCCCGTGTATGGCAAAAATATGCCGATTTTATTTAGGCCGGGTGCTAAATTTGAGGGAACCCGCGCGCTAGGCAAGCTTTGCAAAACGACGATCGGTTTTAAATTTGAGCTTAAAAGCTGCTGCTCCTCGGGCGAAATTTGAGCGTATTTTTTAGCGCGCGCGAGGTCTTTACACATCACGGCAAAGGACTTTTTAGGCCGCTTTTTGCGCTCTCTTAGCAGCCCTACCGTATCCTCCTTTAAACGGCACATCAGATGAAATCCGCCAAGCCCTTTGACGGCTAAAATTTTACCCTCATTTATGAGACGTGCGGCCTGCTTTGCGCTTTCGTTATCCCGTGCTAAAACCCGCCCGAGTTTATCTTTTAAAGCAAGCCTAGGCCCGCAGTTTGGGCATGAGACGGGCTGGGCGTGATAGCGGCGATTTAGCGGTTTTTTGTATTCGCCCTCGCAAAATTCGCACATTTTAAATGCACTCATAGTCGTATTTGCGCGGTCGTAAGGCAGGGACTTGATAATCGAAAACCTCGGACCGCAGTTGGTACAGTTGATAAAAGGATAATGATACCTCGGGTCTGCTGGGTCGTAAAACTCGCGCTCGCAGTCGGCGCAGAGGGCAAAATCAGGCAAGATGGGCGCGTGTTTTTTGGCTGATTTTGAGGCGACTATCTGAAAGTCGTCAAATTTCGCGCCCTCTAGCTCGGTTTTTCGCATCTCGTCGATGCGAGCGAGGCTTGGTAGCTCCGCGCGTAGCGCTTTTTCAAACTCTTCTATCTGCTCGCCCTGCCCGCAAAGCGTTAGCTTTACGCCCTCGTCGTCGTTGTAAATTTCGCCTGCAAGACCGAATTTTAGGGCTAGATTATAAACGAAAGGGCGAAAACCCACACCTTGAACCAGGCCTGAAATTTCATATTTAAAACATCTCTTCAATCAAAAACTCTTTGCTAAATTTGGCGTTTAAACCTGTTTTTAGATGCTTTAACGTCAAATTTGCAAGCGTTTTGTTCTCAAAAAGCGAGCCGCAAAGCAGCGCGTTTTGCACGCCAAAACCCTGCCTTAACGAGTCTGAAAAATCGCTCAAAAAATACGCCAGCGACTCGGCGTATCCGTAGCTAAGCAGCCTAGCATCGACGCCAGCGAGCCTAAAGCTCATGCCACTTCTAGCAAATTTAACGACGTCAAAATGCGTTTTGTTTAGCATTTTAAAATCGAGCCTAGGCCCTTTTGCACCGTTAAAATCGCTCGCGTTTTGCAGTAAAATCTCTCCCGCTTTTTGCGCATCGCTATCAAATCCAAGCAGCGCTCCAGCCATACAAAATAGCCCGAAAAAGCCGTTTTGTACGCCAAGCTCGCCGCGCGGCAGGCTAAAGTTTTCGCCGTATTTTTGAAGCAATCTCTCGCCGCCCTCCTCGCGCTTTATCTGCGCATAAAGCTCGTCAAAACTCGCGGGCAAGGCGAAATTTAAGACGTTAAAATCATCAAATTTGGGGTAAATTTTAACTTCATCGTCTTTAAACCTGCTTAAAAATATCCTAGCTATCCCGCCCTCTGCGTCAAATTCTTTTTTTGCGAGATTAAAAGCGGCTAGATTTTTATCCGCGGCGCCCTCTATCCGGCTCAAATTTGCGCGCGAATAATAAATCCTAGAGCCGCTAAAAATGTATCCATTTTCAAGCACCACGGCCTTAAACGGCTGCTTTTGCGCCTTTAAAGCGATAAAATTTACGCCCGTTTTAAAAAGCTTGTCGCAAAGCGCGTAGATGAAAATGTCCCTCGTCGCGCAGACGTCAAAAAATCTAGGAGAGCTTGGGTGATTACTGCGGTAAATCGCCGTCGTTTTTAGCGTAACGGCGGGCTTTTCGTAGCTTGCCAGCGCTACCTGCTCGGCTTCATTTGCGATAAAAATTTTAGGCAAATTTTTAAGGTTTGTCGGCATTAAAAGATTAAAATTTGCGTTTAGTTCGGTGAAATTTGACGCTTCAAATTCGCCGCTAATATCTTTAAATTTAACGCTTTCGCCCGCGCTTAAATTTTTAAAAGCAAACTCCAAAAGCTCGTTAAAATTTGCCTTCGTCACTGGAGTAAATTTGCCCTCTATAAAAATGCAAACGTCGCTAAAAACGCCGTTTTCGCACTCTTTTAGCTCGCCTTTTAGGTAGGCGCTAACGACGCTTGGCGTGATGTTTGAGAGTGTATTTTGCGGTTCGCTCGTTTCAACGCCTGGTAAATTTTCGCTCGCGTAGACCTTTGAGCCGCGCAAAAACACGCTGTGAGGCAGCGCGCTAGCGAGCATATCCGAAAACGCCAAAAGCTCATCTTGCGAGCCTTTGGTGTAAAGTGCCCTTGAATCTCGCTCCTTTTTAATGCTAAATTTTAACCCGCTTTTTTGCGCGTAAAATTTAAGAAAAAACGCGAAATTTTCGCTCGTGCAATCAAACTCGTAAGCTAAAATCATATCGCGCCTTTTTTTGAAAACTCTAAAGCGATGTCTGAAACGCTAAAATTTGCAATCTTTTCGTAGCTAAACCCAAGCCGCGAAAGCTCGTTTAAAAGTGTCTTTTCCATCAAATTTATGCCTTTTATAGCCTGCGTGGAGAGCTCAAAGCTCATAGGCTCGATGCGCTTTGGCACGATACCTAAAATTTTCGTCCGCGGCAAATCGCCCGCAAGCTCCATGAGCCGCAAAGTCTCTAGCATCTCGACCTCGTGCGCGGAGCCGTTCCACGAGACGGCGGGCGGCATCTGCTCGTAACCGAAAAAATACACATCCCCCGTCTCGCCGCCCTCGGCGCTGATACAGTCGGCAACTATCAAAACATCCGCCCAAGCGATAACCGGGGTGAGCGCCATGGCTAGCGTACCGCCGTCGATAAATCTTAGCTCCAAATTTGCGCCGTCTGCGTTAAATTTGGGGCCGTCGCTAAGAGCGAGATTGCCGCTTAAATTTGAGTTCGCGCCATCTAAATTTGACGAGCCAAATTTATCGTTCAAATTTGAAACGGAGTCAAATTTAGCCGAGGATTTAGGGCTAAATTTGTAGTTTCGCTCCATTATTTTGACAAAATGTACCCCAACGCCCTCGTCGCCAAACATCACGTTGCCGATACCTAGCACCAAAACGCGCATCAGTGCTCGTCTTTTACGTATTTGTAGCCGCTTACGATGGCGTCCATAGCTCCGTTTTTGCCTTTTACGGCGTTAAACACCGCCATATACACGTGCGCTACGACAAAAACCATGATGATCCACATGCAGATGCGGTGTATCGTGCGGACGTTAGCTAGACCTCCCATGAGCTCCTCGCACTGTCTCATCGGCTCGTAAAGTAGTCCGCCAAGCCCCTCGTGATAGACGTGGACATAGAGCACGAGGCCCGTTAGGCAGATCAGAAAAAGCACCAGATAAAAGAAAAAATACGACGCAAACTGAAGCGGGTTATAAACGCCCTTTAGATGCGGGTGCGGGCCTAAAAACAGATAGTATTTTATCTGCGCTATCCAGACTTTTGGATTAAAAAAATCGACGATACTCACGACCTCTTTACGGCTGTATTTATCAAATATAAATAGGTAGAGTTTGAAAATAAAGCACGCTATCAGGACAAATCCCGCGATCTGATGAGCCGCGCGCCACTTTGCGTTCATAAACAACACGGGCTGGGTCGTAACCTCGGGACTAACGAAAACATACGATATATAGTATCCGCTCACCACCAAAAAAGTGATGGCAAAAAACCTGATCCAGTGCGTCGCTCTAAGCCCGATGGAAAATTCATACTCGCTTTTGCGGTCAAATTTATGCTCGCTCATAGCCGCTCCTTTCACAAATTCGGATTGATTTTGTATTCGCCCAGCTGCGTGCCGCGCGCATCCATCACGTGTACGGCGCATGCTATACAAGGATCGTACGAATGTATCTTTCGTATGATCTCAAGCGGCTTGGTTAGATCGGCGATCTTTAGCCCGATGAGGCACTCCTCGTAGCTTCCGCGTACGTTTGCGGCGTCTTTTGGCGAGGCGTTCCACGTGCTAGGCACGACTGCTTGCCAGTTGGTTATCACGCCGTCTTTTATACGGCACCAGTGACTGAGCGCGCCGCGAGGAGCATTGCCTTGGAAATTTCCTTTATACTCTTTGCCGTTATCTATGACGTATTTCGCGCAGGTTTCTTGATCGGTTTTTAGATTTTCTACCAAGCTATTAAATGCGGTTAGTCCGTGATCGGCTACTAGTTTGGCCTCTAGCATCCTGGTTGCGGTTCTACCCAGAGTAGAAAATACCGCCTCGAGCGGAAGCCCGGAGTCTTTTAAAAATTTATCGACGATTTTTACCACGCGCTCGTTTCCTTTGGCGTAGTTTACGACGATACTAGCTATCGGGCCAACCTGCATAGGTTTGCCGTCATAGCGAGGAGCTTTGATCCAGCTGTATTTGCCTTTTTCGTCAAAGACCTTAGTATCCACCTCTTTGCCGCTGCCGCCCAATGTTTTCATATCTTTTAGGCCTGTATAGTTTGGCTCGGTCTGTCCGTCGTACGGATGTAGCGGGGCTGGGTTTTTATACCATGCGCGAGTGGCTTCCTCGGTGATCTTAGTATCGTCCACTTCGTAAACCTTGCTGATGTCGCCGTTTAGGATAACTCCGCCTTGGATTAGATACTCGTTTCTACCGACCAAAAACTCATCATAAGCGAACAAATTTGACACGCCGACATCCTTTAGTACGCTTGGCTCGCTGCCGTAGGCTTTAGCGGCCATGACGAGATCTGGATAATACGCCCTGTTAATAAAATCGGCCGCTTCTTGAAATTTGGTTAGATATTCGCCTAGTCTTGCGGGATCTAGCAAGTCCATGACGCAGGTCACGCCGCCAACGGTTAGGCTTTGCGGGTGCGGGTTTTTGGAGCCAAATATCGCCATCATCTGCGCTACCGTCCTTTGTATCCTTAGACACTCAAGGTAGTGCGAAAGTACGATCAAATTTTGCTCCGGCGTAAATTTATAGGTCGGATGTCCCCAGTATGCGTTTGCAAAAGGCCCTAAATTTCCTTTTTTTACGAAGGCTTCGACGCGCTCTTTTACCTCTTTTAGCTTATCTGCGCCGGTCGCATAAGGCGTATCGCAGTATTTAAACGCCTCGTCACTAGCCTTGCGTACGTCCGCGCTTAGAGCCGAGACCACGTCCGCCCAGTCAAGGCCGTGAAGCTGATAAAAATGCACTACGTGATCGTGCATATAAAGGGCGTTGTTCATCAGAGTACGCGTTAGCTGCGCGTTTAGCGGGGGGACGATGCCTAGCGCGTTCTCGACAGCCATGATGCCCGCGCGGTAGTGCGAAAATGTACAAACGCCGCAAATCCTCTGCATAAAAAATCCAGCATCCCTCGGATCTCGCCCCTTTACGACCTGCTCTATACCGCGCCAAAGCGTCGAGCCCGAGTAGGCTTCTTTAACTACGTTATTTTCATCTACGACGACCTCTATGCGCAGGTGGCCTTCTATCCTGGTTATCGGGTCTATTACTATTCTTTGCTCGCTCATTTTTACGCCTCCTCTTTGTCTTTAGCAAAAATGCTTATCGCGGCGTGCGCTGCTATACCGATACCTGCGAGCGCCAGCACTCCGATGCCGATTTTATCGCTGACGTTATCGGCGCCTAGACCCAAAACCGTGTTAAACAGCCTATCGGCCATCGGCTCCTCAAAAGGCCCCATCGTATCCCAAAAATCAGGCTCCGAGCAACCTATACAGCCGTGACCCGCCTGCACCGGCCAGCTGGTGTGCTGATTAAACCTCTCGCGGGAGCAGTTATTAAACGTATATGGGCCTTTGCAGCCGACTTTATAGAGGCAGTAGCCGTTTTTCGCGCCCTCGTCGCCAAAGGTCTGCACGAACTCGCCCGCGTCAAACCTACCGCGTCTTTCGCAAAGATCGTGGATCCTAAGCCCGTAAGCCCACTTCGGACGGTTAAATACGTCAAGTGCGGGCAAGGTGCCAAAAAGTATATAGTGAAGGACGTTGCCCACGATATTTTTCTCGCTCGGAGGACAGCCCGGGACGTTTATAACCGGTTTTGAGGTTACTTTTGATAGGCCGACGGAATTTGACGGGTTTGGCTTTGCGGCTTGTATACCGCCAAAGCTCGAACAGGTACCGATAGCAAATATCGCCGCGGCGTTTTCGCTCGCGTGCTTTGCGTGATGAAGTCCGCTAAGACCCAAAGGACCGACCGTTAGATAGTTTTCCGTATCGCCCGTAGGTATGCCGCCCTCGACTAGCAGGATGTATCTGTCTTTGTATTTTTCGATCGCACTTTCTAGGTTTTCCTCAGCCTGCCAGCCTGCCGCAGCCATCACGGTTTCATGATACTCGAGGCTGATGTAATCAAAAATCAAGCTATCTATACTCGGCGCATCGGTGCGAAGCAAACTCTCGCTACATCCGGTGCACTCGGCCATATGTAGCCATATCACGGGCAGCCTGTCGCTAAGCTCGGCGGCTCTAGCTACGGTCGGCGCCATAGATGCAGGCAGCGCCATAAACGCCGTCATCGCGCCCGCCCATTTCATAAAATCGCGCCTGCTAAATCCGCTTTTCTTTAAAGCTTCGCCGATCGATCCGTTTTTTAGAGTCGGAAGCGCGGCAAGCACGTTAAGCCTCTCGTTTATCCTAACTAGGACGTCATCTTTCATGCTCTCTCCTTGGGTGAAATTTGCATTTTGACATATTTGATAAAAGAGTAAATTTGTCTTTAATTATTATCAAATAGCTTTAAATATTGAAATACTACAACTAAAATTTAAAATTCTATATTTAGTAAAAGAATTAGTTTTTATAATTAAGTATATTATTATTTTAGCATTATTTTTATAAAGAAAGCTCTAGAAAATAATTAAAGTATAAAAAGATAGATTTAATAAATTGTTTTTACATTTTGATATTTTAAAATCAAAATCGCACTATTTCTTAAATCGGTTTCAAGGCTTTAAAATTTGAAATGAAAATTTACGGCGTCAAATTTTACTCTGGCCGCCTTGCATCTCTAAAATTCGCGCGCTTATTTGCATTATCTGCGCAAACACCGCTCCCTTTTGCGTCTCGAGCGAGGCCGCCATATCCTTTGCGTATGGATTTTTGCTCGCTTTTATTCGCTTTATCGCGGCTTCAAGCTCTTTTAGCCGTTTTTGTAGTTTTTCTAGCTGTTTTTTTAAGATATCTGCGCTGCTTTCTGCCTCGTTTGCGCCGCTAGGCAAATTTGACGCGCCGCGCAAGATATCGCCCCTATCGCCGCTTTTTAAATTTAGCGCGCCCGCGTTTAAATTTACCGCGCTAGTCGCTGCAGAGCTTTTGCCCACGCTCATCAAATTCGAGTTTAAATTTATGTTTAGTTTTACATCCATCGCCGCGCCTTTAAATTTAAAAGTATATCGGCAAATTTGAGTAAAATTTAAGGCGCAACCGTAAATTTTACTCTCAAATTTATGGATTTTAAAGAAGGCTCGGCAAAATCGCCCAAATCCCGCCGAGCCCAAAAAGCAAAGCGCCGAGTTTACTCCTTCGGCGCGATCATATCCTCAGGCACCACCCACGCGTCAAATTCCTCGGCGGTAAGTATGCCCGATTTTATCGCCTCTTCGCGTAGCGTCGTGCCGTTGTGGTGCGCGGTTTTGGCGATTTTGGCGGCATTTGCATAGCCGATATGCGGATTTAGCGCGGTTACTAGCATTAGGCTCTCGTGAAGTAGCTTGTCGATTTTTGCTGCATTTGCCGTGATACCGCAAGCGCAGTGTTTCTCAAAGCTTAGCATCGCGTCGCTTAGCAAGCGGATGCTTTGGATGAGGTTGTACGTGAGCACCGGCTTAAAGACGTTTAGCTCGAAGTTTCCCTGGCTTGCGGCGACGGAGATCGCGACGTGATTGCCCATTACTTGCGCCGCTACCATCGTGACGGCTTCGCACTGCGTCGGATTTACTTTGCCCGGCATTATCGAGCTTCCCGGCTCATTTTCAGGGATATTTATCTCGCCGATACCGCATCTTGGCCCGCTTGCTAACCAGCGCACGTCGTTTGCGATCTTCATCAAATTTGCCGCCAGACCGTTTAGCGCGCCGCTTAAAAACACCTCGGCGTCGTGGCTGGTTAGGCCGTGAAATTTATTCGGATGGGATTTAAATTTAAACGCCGTACCCGTTAGCGCGTTTAGCTCGTCGCTTACCATCTCGCTAAATTTCGGGTGCGAGTTTAGCCCGGTGCCTACCGCGGTGCCGCCGATAGCAAGCTCCTGCAAAAACGGCATGGTAGCTAGGATCTGCGCCTTGCTCGCCTTTAGCATATGCGCGTAGCCGCTAAATTCCTGTCCGAGCGTGAGCGGCGTGGCGTCTTGCAGGTGAGTGCGGCCGATCTTTACGATCCCCGCAAACTCGGCGGTCTTTTTATCCAGCGTCGCTTCAAGCTTTTCTATCGCCGGCAGCAGCTTTTTTTGAAGCTCTAACACAAAGGCTATTCGCATCGCCGTCGGATAAGTGTCGTTTGAGCTCTGGCCCTTATTTACGTGGTCGTTTGGATGCACGAATTTTGCATCTTTGACGTCCAGCGCCGCTTTGTCGCGGAAATTTAACCCCAAAATCTCCATCGCGCGGTTTGAGACGACCTCGTTTAAATTCATATTCGACTGCGTGCCCGAGCCCGTCTGCCACACGACTAGAGGGAAGTTCCCATCCAGCTTGCCGCTTAAAATTTCATCGCACGCCTGCGCGATCGCCTCGGTTCGAGGCTCGTCTAGGCGGCCTAGCTTGCGATTAACCAGAGCGCACGCCTTTTTTAGATAGGCAAAGCCCTCTATGACCTCTTTTGGCATCGTCTCTAGCCCTACGCCGATCTCAAAGTTATCGTGGCTGCGCTGTGTCTGCGCACCCCAATATTTATCATTTGGTACCTTTACCTCGCCCATCGTGTCTTTTTCTACTCTATATTCCATGTCTTTATCTCCTTTACTTAAATTAGTATTTGAAATTATATATCAATTATCATAAATTTAATCTTTCGAGATTTTACGCGCAAATTCGATATAATCGCGAAATGAAAAGAGTTTTAGCTAAATTTATCAAATTTTCCGCCGCAGTCGCCCTGCTTTGCTTTGTAGCTTTTTTGGCGCTTGACTTTGCGTATCCGCTTGACACGAAAGCGCTAAAGCGGGAAAATTCGTTCATACTTTTTGATAAAAACGGCCAGATCGTCGCCCTTCGGCCTAGCAGCGACGAAATTTGGAGATTTGAAGCTAAAAACATACCGCAGACGCTAAAAGATAGCGTTATTTTATTTGAGGATAAATTTTTCTACTACCACATCGGCGTAAATCCATTCGCCATGATTCGCGCGACCGCGCACAACCTCACGCACAAAAACCGTATCGGCGCCTCTACGATCACGATGCAAGTCGCGCGCATGATGAAGCGAGAGGAGCGCACCTACGCGAATAAATTTAAAGAAATCTTTACCGCGCTTCAACTTGAGTGGCACTATAGCAAAGGCGAGATTTTAAATTTTTACTTTAACCTCGCTCCATACGGCGGAAATATCGAGGGTGCGGCGGCTGCGGCGAGGTTTTATTTCGGCAAAGATTTAAGTGAGCTTAGTATCGCCGAGTGCGCACTTTTAAGCACGATCCCAAAAAATCCAAACGCCAACCGCCTAGATAAAAAATCAAACATCAACGCACTAAAAAACCGCGTCGCAAAGCTGCTTTATAAAGCTGGCGTGATAGATCAAAGTGCATTTCAAAGGGCACAAAGAGAGCCTTTTAAAAACAAACGCTACGACGCCGTTTATAAGGCCAGGCACTACGCAGCGCAAGCTCTAAAAAACGGAGTTACGCACTCAAATTTGGATCTAAATTTGCAAATTTTACTAGAAAACGCGCTAAAAAATACGGCAACCTCGCTAAAATCAAAAGACGCCTACAATGCCGCAGGGATAATAATCGACAACAAAAATATGAGTGTGGCGGCATACGTGGGTTCGCACGACTGGCACGCTCCGCAGGGACAAAACGACGGCGTAACGATGAGTAGAAACGTGGGCTCCACGCTAAAGCCATTTATATTTTCGCTAGGACTCGACGAGGGTTTCATCACGCCAAAAAGCCAGATGATAGATACTGAAATTTTCCTCGGAGAGTACGTGCCTAAAAACTACGACAGCAGGTTTTTCGGTATCATCTCGGCGACCGAGGCGCTGGCGCTTAGCCTAAATATCCCGGCCGTTAGTCTAAACAACAAACTAGGCGAAAACTCTCTTTACGAGCTGCTTTCTAGAGTGCATTTGGTGAGTTATTCAAAGGAATTTTACGCCGATAGTATCGCGCTTGGAAGCGCGGAAATGAGCTTGCTAAGCTTAGCCCACCTCTACACTATCTACGCAAACGGCGGCGAGCTAAAACCGCTAGAGGTTGCCGGCAAAACACTACTAGGCTACGGACGGCTAATCAGCCCGCAAAGCGCGTATCTAACCTCAAAAATGCTCTCAAGCGCGTCAAGAAGCTATCTGGGCGTCGCGTGGCAATACGCAAAAGACACGCCTCAAATCGCCTTTAAAACCGGCACCAGCTACGGTTCGCGCGATATCTATACGATCGGCGTAAATAACGACTACACGGTCGCGGTTTGGTTTGGCAACTTTAGCGGCAAAAAGACGCAAAATTTAAGCGGATTTAGCGACGCGTCTCGCACGGTTTTTGACATCTTTAAGCTGCTAGCTCAAAAACAAAAATTATCTTTCATGAGCGCGCCAGGCGGCATTGAGTCCCAAAAAACCTGCCTTGACGCGTTTAAATTTAAAGAGTGCAGAGACAAGGAGGACGACTGGCAGATAGAGGGCGTTACGCCAAAGGATATCTGCGAGAGTATCAGGGGCGATGAAGTAGGATTTTTACTAAAAAACGGCGCGATTACTCAAGAAGATATCAAAGAAAGTCCTTGTTACTATAAATTTAAAAGCTATAAACCTCTCGTTGCAACGCCGTCAAATAATCAAATTCTGCTGAGCGATGAGAATTTAACCAAAGTTATGCTAAAATGTTACGCGTATATCGGCGATGAGATATATCTCAAGATCGACGAAAACGAGTGGAAAAAAGTAAACAACGCGAGCGAAAATACCTTAAATTTAACGCAAGGCAAACACAAGCTCGGGTGTCTGGACGAAAATTCGAATTTAAGCGAAATCAATATCGAAATAAGGAGGTTTTAATGCGTTTAAAGCTAGTCGGCTTAAGCCTAAGCTGCATCTTGGCAGCAAATTTAAGCGCCTTTACGCTTGACGGTTCAAGCAGGGCGTTAGACGACGGCTCGGTAAGCATTGGCGTAAAATACGCCCAAAACGAACAGTCTCTCATCGGCAAGGTCACGCACAAAAAAATAATCGAGTGCGCGCCCGAGATAACGGGAGCCTTTGAGTATGGATCAGACTCGATTTTCTTTTACCCTAAAAAGCCTCTTGCAAAAGGCGTAAGCTACTCGTGCAAAAAAGGCGATAGTAAGGTTAAATTTTACGGCGGAGATTTCGTGCTATCAAATATGATCGAGTACTCCGGAGATACCTTTTTAGCGGTGTTTAATGACGAGGTTAGCGAGGATGAGTTTGCCGCGAATTTTAAAATTTACGACAAGCAAAATTTAGCCAAACAAAACATCAAATATAAAATCGTAGCCAAAACGCCTAAAAGCTTTCAGATAAAGTTACTTGAAAGCGGCGACAATTTAGTATTTTCGGTTTCTAAAAACCTCAAAAATACTTCGGGTATAAATTTGGCCGATAGTTTTGAAGTCGTGCAAAAAGTCTCAAATCCCGATGAAAATTTCGTCGATAAGCCAAAAGCCAAGACTATGTTTTTAAACGAAGTCGAAGGCATTAGCCTAGATAACGGCAAACTAGCGGCTAGACTCTATCTTAAAGATTGGATAGATTCTGATAATATTAAAAAATTTATCAAGGTCGAGGGCGTAAATAGCTTTGAAGTTGGCGAAATGGAGTACACTAGCCACCAAGACGCCGACGGCGAGTATTACTACTACTATATCGACATCACCAGTAAAGACTTCAAACCGCAGACAACCTACAAAATCACCTTCTATAAGGGCTTTGGCGACGACTACTCGATGCTACGAGAAAACTCCACCTTTAACGTCGCTTTTGGCGATCTAAAGCCGTTTTTGGAGTTTACCGATAGCGGCACGTATATGTCTAACCTGGGCGAGATCGGCATAAAAAGCGTAAACACAAACACCGCTAAAGTCGTCGTCGAAAAGCTAAAAGAGCAAAATTTAAGATACTTTTTAAATTTTACCGAGACTCCTTTGGATAACTACGCCGAGGAAGTAGCCAGCAAAAACTACGAGATCGGCGGCGCTCAGAACGAAATGCAAAAAAGCAAGATCAAGCTTGACTTTGCCGAGGGCGGCGACGGAGTTTATCTAGTCACGGTCTACTACGACAAAGACAAAAGCGTACAAAAAGCGGTCTATCTAACCGATATCGGCCTAAGCATGAAGGTTTCAAAAGACGAGGTGTTTTTATTTGCCAACCGCTTAAGCAAAAACGAAGTAGTCGCAAACGCGGACGTCAAAATTTACTCCACTAAAAACAATCTCATCGCAAGCGGCATCACAAACGACGAAGGCGTATTTAAATTTAATAAAAAAGACATCGGCAAGGACGTCTCAAGCGCAGTTTTAACGCTAGGTAAAGAGCAAAGCTTCATCGCCCTATCGCAAAACAAACGCCTAAACGAGGAGTCAAATTTAGACGCCAAAGATAGAAGCGAAACGTATAGCGCGTATTTGCACTTTGCTAGCAACATCATCCGCCCGCAGGAAAACATAAAAGGCGAGATCATCATCAAAAACGCGCTGTTTAAGAGCCTCTCAAACATGCCCGTTAAGCTAAAAATCAGAGATCCGCAAAATAAAGTGATCCTAAATAAAGGCGTAAACACCACCGAGCTTGGCGTGATAAATTTCGACGAGCCGGTAAACTCGGGACTAACCGGAACGTTTAAATTTGAAGTGATCTTTGCAAATAAAATCATCGATAGCTACGACTTTTCAGTCGAGTCCTTTACTCCGCAACGCATCAAAAACGAAGTTAAGCTAGATAAGCAAATTTACGCTCTAGACGATCTAATAGACGTAAAACTGCAAAGCAACTACCTTTTTGGCGGAGCGGCGGCTAATTTAGAAGGCGACGTGGCGTTAAATTTATATCAACAAGATTACAAAAACGATAAATTTAAAGAGTATAAATTTAGCAACGGCGAATACGCCGCAAACGGCCTAGATCAGTTTACTAAACCAGTCACTCTAGACAACGAGGGCAAAGGTGCGACTGCGTTTAAGCTACAAAACAAAGGCAAAATCGCAAGCATTTTAAAAGGCACCGCGGTATTTACCATTAACGATGACGGCAAAAATGTAAGCGCTAGCAACGACTTTAGCGTATATCCTTTTGACGTGATGGTCGGCGTCAGAGCAAACGACACCTACATCGACGCAAACTCCAAACTAACGCTAAATTTCGTAAGCGTCGATCCGCTTAAAGACGAGGAGTTAAAAGATAGACAAAAAGCCGTCGAGATCAAAAAAGCGATCTGGGAATACAACTACGACAAAGAAGGCTATCTAAAATGGAACAAACGCTACGAAAAGGTCTTTAGCGATACTCTTAGCGGTAACGAATTCGTTTATGATTTCAATCAAAGCGGCGACTTCATAGTCGTGGTTTCCGATATCCTAAGCGGCCACTCGGCAAATTTAGATATCTACGTTAGCGGCTGGGACTACGGCGGCACGTTGCAACCGACAAAAGAGCTAGCAAAAGCTAAAATCAAGCTAAATCAAAAAGTCTATAAAAAAGGCGATTCGCTAAACGTAGACGTTAGCTCTGTGCTAAAAAGCGGCATCGGCATCATCACGGTCGAGTCAGAAAACGTCAAAAAGTATAAAGTCGTAAATATAGAAAACAACGTAGCAAACGCTAAATTTGACCTTGACTTCGATTTTGAGGGACTTTATGTAACCGCATCCATCATGCGCGTAGCCGATAACGACGTCTTGCCGTTTAGAACCTATGACAAAGTCTATGCAAAAGCGGACAAATCATACCGAGCGACAAACGTCAGCATCGAAGCGCCAAAAGTCGTCAAGTCAAACTCCAAATTTAAAACTACCGTAAAAACTGAGCCAAATGCAGAGGTTACGCTATTTGCGGTCGATGAAGGCGTGCTACAAGTAACAAATCAAAAGCTAAAGAGCCCGCTTAACTTTTTTGACAAAATTTTAAACGACGGCGTGCTTGATTATGACATCTACGCAAATTTGAGCGGATTTAAAAAAGACGGCAAAGTACTAAGCTTCGGCGGCGACGCGGCAGCTGCTCTCATGGAGATGAGAATGGCTAAATTTGCCAGCCCTGTCGATAAGAAAAACGTCAAAACCTACATCAAAATGCAAACCGCAAAAGCGGGTGCGGACGGCGTAGCAAACTTTGACGTAGAGGTACCTAGCGACTTTAACTCCGAGATAAATTTGGCCGTACTTAGCGTCATCGGCGACAAGCTCGGCTTTAGCGTAAATGCCGTCAAGGTAAAAGACGACATCATCCTAAAACCGACGCAAACTGCGTATTTGATCCAAGGCGACCAGGTAAACTACACACTAAGAGTGATCAACACCACTAAAGAGCCAAAAACCGTCGCCCTAAGCATAGATACGAACCTAAACGCACAGCTAGCAGTTGACAGCATCGAGCTAAAACCTAACGAAAACGCGAAATTAAATTTCGTCATCGATGCTAACGCTACGGGTAAATCATATATAAATTTCACCGCAAACGACGGTAAAAACGGCTATACGTACTCGCAAAAGCTTGACGTCATCCACGCCTATCCGCTTAGTACCTACGCTAAAAATTTCCAGGCTACCGTGGAAAAGACATTTAAGCTTGACGAGGAGTTTAAACGCATCAGGATCGACGCTTCAAGCTCTATCAAAGGCGTACTAAGCGCAAATAGCGACAAGCTCGTAAATTACCCTTACGGATGCTCCGAGCAACGCTCAAGTAAGCTTTTTGAGCTAAATTTCCTAGTGCTTGGCGGAGACGATTCTAAAGAAGCCAAGGCAAAAGAAGCCGATAGAAAAAGATTCGTCGAAGCAGGCTTGCAAGACGTCATCAATATGCAAAAAATAGACGGCAGCATCGGCTACTGGGATCAGCTAAGCTACACGAACAACTTTGCTTCGATCTACGCTATCGATATGCTATTTACGCTTGAAAAATCAGGCTTTGCGCTAGATAGCCACGTAAAAAGTAAAGCGATCGACTGGCTAAAGGCATTTGGCAGCAACGATAACTTCCAAGCCCTTTACGCAGCCTACGTCCTAAGCACGCAAAAGAAACTCGATAGATCAAAGCTAAACGCTCTATACGATCAAAAGAGATACCAAAACAGCGCGCTTGACGGATACTTGATGGCAGCGATCCTCAAAAACGAGGGACTAAATAAAGAGAGCGAAAAAGTGCTAAAAGGACTAAACAAATCGACCTTTGACCGCGAAAAAGAGCTAGCAGATAACTTTGGCTCAGAGATCAGAAACAAGGCCTTTATGTTACTTTTGCACGCCAATCACTTTGAAAAAAACGCATTTAGCGACGAGCTAGCAGACTACCTGATCGCTCGCGTAGATAAGCTGCATTCGACACAGGAGCGCGCATTTACGCTAAGAGCGCTAAGAGCTTATATCAAAGACGTCTCAAGCGAGAACAAATTTAAGCTAATCGCCGACGGACACGATCTAAATTTCGACGGTCGCGGAGCTATCAACATCGCTCCTAAAAAGCCTGAGATCACTATCGTACCTGAAAACGGCGCAGCCGTCTATCTAGGCGTTAGCGCGTCAGGCTACAAAAAGCTAGACGTAAATCACAAATTTGACAAAAAAGGGCTTGATATCTACAGAACCTTCGTCGGTAAAGACGGCAAAGAGATCGATATCAACGCGCTTAAGGTAAACGACGTCATCTACTCGAAGCTTTCTCTTAAAACGAATGAGTTTATCAGAAACGGCGTGATAAACGAAACGATCAGCCCTTGCCTTGAGGTGGTAAACGAAAACATCGTACCAAACGTAAGAACTGAAGCTACGAAAAACTCTTTAACTCTCGAGCATCAAAACATCGAGGACGACAGAGTTTTGAGCTTTTATAGCTTGGACGCCAGCAAGGATGCGCACGTGCTTTATACGCCTCTTCGCGTCGTCATGAGCGGTAAGTGCATGCTACCTGCGGTCATCACGGAGAACATGTACGACGAGAGCATGAGCGACTACGATCTAGCTCAGCACGAATTTATCGTCAAATGATCCTTTGCGAAGCGGTTTTTTAGCCGCTTCGCTTTTCTTTGCCTATTCTTAAAAACAACCTATTTTAAACATACTATTAGCAAATTTGTAGTAAAATCCGACATTTTTTAAACAATTATTAAGGATAAAATATGGCGGAATTTTACGACGCAAAAGAAGTAGAAGATAAATTTTATAAAATTTGGGAAGAACGCAGATATTTCGAGATAGACGCGAACAAAAATATCCGCAAAGACGGCCGTAAATTTTGTATCATGATGCCGCCTCCAAACGTAACGGGCTCGCTTCATATCGGGCACGCGCTAACCTTCACATTGCAAGACATAATGACGCGCTACAAAAGGATGGACGGCTACAAAACGCTGTGGCAGCCGGGCCTTGATCACGCAGGTATCGCCACGCAAAACGTCGTTGAAAAGCAGCTCCTAGCCCAAGGCGTCAAAAAAGAAGAGCTCGGACGCGAAAAATTTGTAGAAAAAGTCTGGGAATGGAAAGAAAAAAGCGGCGGCATGATTGTGCATCAGATGCGAAAACTAGGCATCTCGCCGGCATGGTCGCGTCAAAGATTTACGATGGATGAGGGACTAAGGATAGCGGTCAAAAAGGCTTTCGTAAATCTCTACAAAAAAGGACTCATCGTACGCGAAAACTACATGATAAACTGGTGTACGCACGACGGCGCACTTTCTGACATTGAGGTCGAGCACAAGGAAAACAAAGGCAAGCTTTATCATTTGAGATACTACCTTGCGGACGGACAAAATTTAACGGCAAATTTAAACAAACAAGCCGAAGTATCGTGCAATGAATTTGCTGGTTGCAAGAGGGGCGCGAATGAGGCGCAAATTTTAACCCAAAAAGACGAGGCTAATTATCGCGAAGAGAGGCGAGGCGGAGTGGATTTTGACGACGGGAGCGCACCGGTCGTGCATGACCGAGTAGAAATCAGCTCCAACAAAGCATATCAAAGCGAGAATTTGCCGTATATCGTCGTGGCAACGACAAGGCCTGAAACATATTTCGGCGATACGGCGGTAATGGTAAATCCAAACGACGAACGCTATAAAAATTTGATCGGCAAAAAAGTCGTATTGCCGATAATCGGTCGCGAGATCGAGATTATCGCCGACGAACACGTCGATATGGAGTTTGGAACGGGTCTAGTAAAAGTCACGCCGGCGCACGACACCAACGACTACGAGGTCGGCAAAAGACACGATCTAAAATTTATCACCGTTTTTGACGAAAAAGGCATCCTAAACGAGCAGTGCGCGCAGTTTAAGGGACTTGAGCGACTAGAGGCCAGAGACGTCATCGTCGCAGAGCTAGAAAAACTCGGAAACGTCGAGAAGATCGAAGACTACGAAAATCAAGTCGGCTACTGCTACCGCTGCAAAAACGTCGTCGAACCATACATCTCAAAGCAGTGGTTCGTCAAAAAACAGATCGCAGACGACGCGATCGCAAAGGTCGGCGAAGGATTAGCCAAATTTTACCCGGCTCACTGGATAAACAGCTTTAACGCCTGGATGCGCGAACTTCGCGACTGGTGTATCTCACGCCAGCTATGGTGGGGGCATCAGATCCCGGTATTTTACTGTGACGCGTGCGGACATGAGTGGGCGGACGAAGGCGAGCCGACGCAGTGTCCAAAATGCAAAAGCGCAAATTTCCATCAAGACCCGGACGTCCTTGATACCTGGTTTAGCTCGGGGCTTTGGCCGTTTAGTACGCTTGGATGGGGCAACGGCGAGGAGCTAAAAAACGAGAAATGGTTTGACGGCGATTTGGCTGAATTTTACCCAAACAACCTGCTAATCACCGGCTTTGATATTTTATTTTTCTGGGTAGCTAGGATGATGTTTCAGGGCGAAAATGCGCTTGGCAAGCTGCCGTTTGACGACATCTATCTGCACGCTTTAGTTAAAGACGAGCAAGGCAGAAAAATGAGTAAGAGCCTAGGCAACGTCATCGACCCGCTCGTTAGTATCGAGGAGTATAGCGCCGACGTCTTGCGCTTTACGCTTGCGCTGCTAGCGGTGCAGGGGCGCGACATCAAGCTAAGCGACGAAAAGATGAAGCTCGTGAGAAATTTTACGAACAAGCTTTACAACGCGAGCAAATACCTACTACTAAACGAGTCTAAATTTGCAAATTTAAGCGACGTCAAAATCGAAACCAAGCTTGGTAAATACATGCTAAGCCGCTTTAACGAGTGCGTGCGCGAGGTGCGAGAAAACATCGATGCCTACCGCTTTAACGACGCGGCAAACGCGATTTATAAATTTTTATGGGATGAGTTTTGCGACTGGGGCATCGAGCTTAGCAAAGCCGACAAAGGCAGCGTAAAGGAGCTTGGAGCGATATTTAAAGAAGCGATGAGACTGCTAAGTCCCTTTATGCCGTTTATCTCCGAGTACCTTTTTCACGAGCTTAGCGGCTCAAATTTAGAAAACGCAAGCTCGATCATGATAGAGGAGTATCCGCAGGCTAACGAGCGCGACTTGCAGATAGAAAAGACCTTTGAGCTAGTGATCGAAGCCATCGTCGCGATCCGCCGCGCAAAGGCGACCATCGAGCAAGGCAACTCAAAAATCCCAAAAGCTTTCATCAAGCTAAACGGAAACGAGAAATTGACTGAGGCGACAAACTACATTGCGCTGCTAGCTAAATGCGAGCAGATCGAGTTTTGCGACGCTAAAATCGAAAACGCCGCGCGCGACGTGAGCGAAAATTTGGAGGCATTCGTGCCGCTTGAAGGCGTGGACATGAGTGCGGTGATCATGCGACTGCGGTCGCAAAAAACCAAACTAGAAAAAGAGATAGCAAAGCTCTCAAGTATGCTAAATAACGAGAAATTCGTAGCCTCCGCCCCGCAAGCCGTGGTTGAAACCAACCGCGAAGGGCTAGCTAGCGCGACGCAAAAGCTAGAAAAGGTAGATAGCGAGCTAGCAAATTTGGGAGCGGTCGATTGATATTTTTTGGTTTTTGCGTTAGGACTTGGCAGATCCAAACAGTGCCTTGAGCGGTTAAATTTAAACTGCGGCGCACTGTTTAATGCGCAAAAATTTAAAAAAATAAAAGGATAAAAAATGAGCGAAAAAATAAAAATAGCGGTTTTAGGATATGGAAATTTAGGTCGCGGCGTGGAGCTTGCCGCGCAAAATAGCAAGGATTTAGAGCTAACGGCCGTTTTTAGCCGTAGAAATCCAAGCGAAGTAAAAACTTGCGGCGCGCCTGTGTTTAGCGTGGACGAAATTTTATCGCACAAGGGCAAATTCGACGTTTTAGTGCTTTGCGGCGGCAGCGCGACGGATCTGCCGACTCAAACGCCCGAGTTTGCGCTAAATTTTAACGTCGTAGATAGCTTCGATACTCACGCGAAAATCCCAGAGCATTTCGCCGCAGTAGACGCCGCCGCTAAAAAAGGCGGAAATGTAGGCATCATCGCCGTCGGCTGGGATCCGGGGCTGTTTTCGCTAAATAGGCTGTTTGGCGAAAGCGTGCTTGAAAACGGCAGTAGTTATACGTTTTGGGGCAAAGGCGTGAGCCAAGGCCACTCCGACGCTATCCGCAGGATCGAGGGCGTCGTGGACGCGCGTCAATACACCGTGCCGATAGAAAGCGCCTTGGAGCGAGTCCGTACGGGCGAAAACCCAAAACTTAGCACGCGCGAAAAACACCTGCGCGAGTGCTACGTCGTAGCCGAAGAGGGCGCCGATAAAGCGCGCATCGAGCAAGAGATAAAAACGATGCCCAATTACTTCGCCGACTACGACACGAGCGTGCATTTTGTAAGTCTTGCGACGCTTAAAAAAGAGCACGGCGGCATCCCTCACGGAGGATTCGTCTTGCGAAGCGGAGCGACGGGCGAGCATGGCGAAAACAAACATTTGATCGAGTTTTCGCTAAAGCTTGACTCAAATCCAGAATTTACAGCAAGCGTGCTCGTTGCCTACGCCCGCGCGGCGTATCATTTGGCGAAAAGAGGCGAGCGCGGTGCGTTTAGCGTATTTGACATCGCTCCGGCGCTTCTTTCGCCAAAGAGCGCCGATGAGCTAAGACACGAAATTTTATAAATTTATGCGGTTTTAAAAACAAGGAAAATTAGTGATAAAAATAGAAAATTTAAAGAAATTTTACGGGGCGACGCAGATCATAGATGACGTCAGCCTAAACGTAGAAAAAGGCGAAATTTTCGCCATCGTGGGCCACAGCGGTGCGGGTAAATCCACCCTGCTTCGCTGCATAAACGGCCTAGAGGACTATCAAAGCGGCAGCCTAAAGGTGTTTGACAAAGAAATCTCGGCGCTAAAAGATAAAGAGCTAAGAGAGCTTAGGCGAGACGTCGGGATGATATTTCAACACTTTGCGCTGATGGCGAGGAAAACGGCCTTTGAAAACGTCGCGACTCCACTTAAATTTTGGGGTTACTCAGACGGCGAAATCAAAAAAAGAGTGAGCGAGCTACTAGAGCTAGTCGGCCTTGCAAACAAAGCCGCAAGCTACCCGGGCGAGCTAAGCGGCGGACAAAAACAGCGCGTCGCCATCGCCCGCGCCCTTGCGCTAAGTCCAAAAATTTTACTCTCCGACGAGGCGACCTCGGCGCTTGATCCAAATACGACAAATTCGATACTCGAGCTTTTAAAACAGATCAATCAAACGCTAAATATCAGCGTTGTTTTGGTCACGCACGAGATGGAGGTCGTAAAAAGCATCGCGCGCCGCGCAGTGCTGCTAGAAAGCGGCAAGATAATCGGCAGCGGCACGATCGAGGAGTTATTTTTAAAACCCGACGAAAAGATGAAAGAATTCCTCGGCGAGGATGAAATTTTGCCGAGCGAGGGCGTAAATATCAGGCTCTTTTTCCCGAAAGAAGTCGCTCAAAACAGCGTCATCACGCATATGGCACGCACGCTAAATATCGACTTTAACATCGTCTGGGGCAAGCTAGAAAAGCTAAACGAAAACGTGCTTGGCTCGCTTGTCATAAACGTCGATCCAAAAGACGAAGCGCGCGTGACCGAGTATATCAAGCAAAGCGGCGTATTATGGGAGGTGGCGTGATGTTTGGCATAGATTTTTCTAAATTTCCCGACGTTTTCGAGCGCATTTTACTTCCTGCTATCGGCGAGACGCTTTATATGAGCGTGGTTTCGACGCTTTTAGCGTTTCTCATAGGCCTAGTGCCCGCTATCTTGCTCGTCCTTTCCGCGCAAGACGGCCTAAAGCCCAACAAACCGCTATTTATCGCGCTTGACATCACGGTAAATACGCTAAGAAGCTTTCCATTTATCATCCTCATCATTGTTCTTTTCCCGCTCACGCGCCTGATCGTGGGTACTAGTATAGGCACTACCGCGGCTATCGTTCCGCTTACTATCGGCGCGGCGCCGTTTATCGCTAGGCTCATAGAGAGCGCGCTAAAAGAGGTCGATAAAGGCATTATCGAGGCCGCTAGAAGCTTCGGTAGCTCAAATTTTCAGATCATTTTTAAGGTGATGTTTGTAGAGGCGTTGCCCGGCATCGTAGCTTCTATCACACTCACGCTTATCGTTATCATCGGCTTTTCGGCGATGGCGGGCGCGGTCGGTGGCGGCGGACTGGGATCTGTTGCGATAAACTACGGCTACCAGAGATTTCGCCCCGATATCATGCTTTATACCGTCGTGATTTTAATCATAATGGTTCAAATTTTCCAATCATTAGGAAATTTTATTTATAAGATCACAAAGAAATGATTTTTATGTCTGATTTTATTTTCTTTTAAACTTTTTTTGCATAAAATCCCGAAATTAATTTTACAAAGAAAGGATAGAAAATGAAATCAGATATGTGCGAAATGCGTCGCTTCACTGAACTTAAGTCGTCGAAAGACTAACGCTAAGCGTAAAATTTCTTTTTAAGCGCTTAGTTTCGCTAAGCATTTAAAAAGAAATTTAAGCCTCCGCTCATGTCCTTTTTTAAATGCTAGCCAAATTTTAAAAAGGATATAAAATGAAAAATCTACTCAAATACTCTCTAGTCGCTCTAAGCCTAACGGTCGCCGCAAATGCAGCCGAGAAAATCGTCGTAGGCGCTACGCCGGTTCCGCATGCTGAAATTTTAGAAGTCGTAAAACCTATCCTTGCAAAAGACGGTTTTACTCTTGAAATCAAAGAATTTAACGACTACTCTACTCCAAATTTAGCCACCGAGGACGGCGATCTAGACGCTAACTACTTCCAGCACCTACCGTATCTTGAGGAATTTAACAAAAACAAAGGCACTCATCTAGTTAAAACCGTAGGCGTTCACCTCGAGCCTATGGGCGTTTACTCTAAAAAGATAAAAAATATCAAAGAGCTAAAAGACGGCAGCACCGTAGCGATACCAAACGACCCGACAAACGAGAGCCGCGCGCTTGACGTGCTAGCTAGCGCAGGTCTAATCAAGCTAAACGACAACCCTCTAAAAACTCCGCTTAACATCACGGAAAACCCGAAAAAGCTAAAATTTGAAGAGATCGAGGCCGCTCAAGTTCCTCGTACACTAGATGACGTCGCCATCGCTGTTATCAACACGAACTACGCTCTAAACGCCAACCTAAACCCGACCAAAGACGCACTCGTGCTTGAGAGCAAAGATAGCCCATACACCAACTACGTCGTGGTCAAAGTCGGCAACGAAAATAGCCCGAAAATCAAAGCTCTAGACAAAGCCGTCACGAGCCCGGAGGTAAAGAAATTTATCGAGGAAAAATATAAAGGCGCGATAATCCCGACGTTTTAATCAAATTTAGCCCTGCCCGCTCAAATTTAGCGGCGCGGGCAAATTTAACGAAACGACGAATCCAAATTTAGTTTAGAGACCGCTCTTAAAACAAAACGGCGTAAAAGCTTTTACCTTTTTAGCGCCGTTTTTATCAAAAAAAGGAATGATAATGCAATTTTCAAAAATACTTCTGGGCGCGCTTTTAGCTAGCGGCCTGTATGCTAGCGACAAAACCATCACCGTAGGCGCATCTCCCGTGCCACACGCCGAGATTTTAGAAGAGGTCGTAAAGCCGATCCTAGAAAAAGAAGGCTACAAGCTCGAGGTTAAAATCTTTAACGACTACGTGATACCAAACCTCGCCGTCGAAAACGGTGAACTTGACGCCAACTACTTCCAGGGCCTACCGTATATGAAGTCGTTTAATAAAGACAACGGCACCCACATCGTACCGACCGTGGGCGTTCACGTCGAGCCTATGGGTGCGTATTCTAAAAAGATAAAAAGCCTAGACGAGCTAAAAGACGGCGATATCATCGCTATCTCAAACAACGCCGCAGACTCGACGCGCTCGATAAATTTGCTCGAAAAAGCGGGCATAATCAAAGCCAAAGAGGGCGAATACAAATCCCCGCTTGATATCATAGAAAATCCGAAAAATCTCAAATTTAAAGAGATGGAGTCCGCGCAGACGCCCCGCTCTTTAGATGACGTCGCGTTAGCCTTTATCAACGTAAATTATGCCCTAGACGTCGGCCTCAAACCAACCAAAGACGCGCTGATCCTCGAGGATAAAGATAGCCCGTACACCAACTACGTAGCGATCAAGGCTGGCAACGAAAACAACCCAAAAATCAAGGCTCTAGATAAAGCGATACTAACTCCCGAGGTTAAAGACTTTATCATAAAGCGCTACCAAGGTGCGGTGATACCGAGCTTCTGACGCGTCAAATTTGACTGATTTGCCATCGTAAAATTGAGTTTTTAGAATCGCAACAGGCGTTTTTTTGTCTAAATTTTATGGCTCAAATTTGACGAAAAACCAAAAATAGTCGAGAAAAATCTCCAAAAAATAAAACGGCGTAAAAGCTTTTACCTTTTTAGCGCCGTTTTTCAAAACAAAAAAGGAAAATATAATGAAAGTTTTTAAAATTTTAGCAAGTTTGGCGCTAGCCTTTAACCTCTACGCAGCCGACAAAGACCACACTATCGTAGTAGCCGTCTCGCCTGTACCTCACGCAGAAATCATGGAGTTTATCAAACCTGTCCTATCAAAAGAGGGCTACGATCTAGTCATCAAAGAGATAAACGACTACTCGATCCCAAATTTAGCGACGCAAGACGGTGATTTGGACGCAAATTTCTTTCAACACTGGCCGTATCTAAAAAATCACAATGAAACAAAAGGTACGACCCTGATAACTGCCGCGGCGATACATCTCGAGCCGCTGGGCTTTTACTCAAAAAAGATAAAGAGCCTAAGCGAGCTAAAAGACGGCGCTAAAGTCGCGATCGCCTACGATCCTACTAACGGCAACAGAGCGCTAAATATCCTGCAAAAAGCGGGCCTAATAGAGCTTGATAAAAGCGCAGAACTCGCCACGCCAAAAGATATAGTGAAAAATCCAAAGCACCTAAATTTCGTCGAGCTTGAGGGCGCGCAGATACCCCGCACGCTAGATGAAGTAGACCTTGCCGCCATCAGTACAAATTTCGTCCTTGATATCGGCATGAATCCTAAAAAAGACTCGCTAGCTATCGAGGGTACTGAAAGCCCGTACGCCAACATCATCGCGGTCAAAGCGGGCAACGAAAACAGCCCGAAAATCAAAGCTCTCGTTAAAGCCGCTACAAGCCCCGAGACAAAGGAATTTATCCTAAAAAGATATGACGGAGCGATCCTGCCGGTATTTTGATTTTGCGCGGCTTGCGTTTTGGCGCAGGCTGCAATTTTAGGTCGATTAAACTCGGCCGAAAAGTTAAGTCGAATTTGGGTTTTATCGTCAAATTTGACTCTCAAGCGGACGCGGTTAAATTTATAACTCAAATTTGACCACGACTCGTTTTTTTAACTCAACAATCCTCCACAAAACCTTATAAAGGTGCGGGTAAAACCCAAATCTTTATCTCGCAAATTTATCTTGCAATCAAATTTAAAACTCGCCTGAAACGCCGTTAAATTTGACCGCCGCAGACGACCCTAGCCCCAAATTACGCCCGCCTAAAGCTAAAATTTACCGTAGTTTGCTAAAATCATAATTTTAAATTTAAGGAGAAAAATGCTAGGCGATTTTATAAATTTTATCGTCCAAACCGTCGGCGAGTGGGGATATGCGGGCATATTTTTAATGATGTTTTTAGAGAGTTCGTTTTTCCCGTTTCCAAGCGAAGTGGCGATGATCCCGGCGGGATATCTAGCGCACCAAGGGCAAATGAGCCTAGTTCTGGCGTGGTGCGCGGGTACGGCGGGCAGCCTCGCAGGAGCCGTATTTAACTACTATCTATGCTACTTTTTCGGGCGCGAGCTTGTGTTAAAATACGGCAAATACGTCGGCATAACGAAGGTAAAAATGCGCAAATTTGAGGCCTTTTTCAAGAGGCACGGCGAGATTTCGACCTTTAACTGCCGCCTGATCCCTGGCATCCGCCAGTACATCAGCCTGCCTGCGGGTCTTGCTAAGATGAACCTTTTTAAATTTAGCCTCTACACGACTATTGGTGCGGGCATCTGGGTCGCCATACTGCTAGCAGTGGGCTGGTATCTAGGCAAAAACTACGACAAGAGTGCGTTTAGCCACATCGTTGTCGCCCTACTCGCCGCTGTCGGCCTGCTCACTGCGCTTTATATCGTTTACGTAAAACGCCTAAGCAAAAAATCAAAAATCGGCGCAAAAGAGCTAGAATAAACCACCAAACAAGCTAACAAACAAAGCCGAATTTTAAATTTGGCTTTGCTCTGCGGGTTTACTTTATTAAATTTAACCGGCGGTTTTCGCGAGCGCATACACGTTACCTCCGCCTGCGGGTTTTACTTTGTCAAATTTAACCGCAAGCCATCGCCGCGCCAAAAAGTATCCAGAGTTTTACTAAAATTTAACTTCGCCGCTACCAATCAAAAGCAGCAGAGCGGTTTTCTATCCCTCAAATTTACAAAAAATAGCGTTTTTAGAGACTGTATAAAAAGTTTATGTGTTTAAATTTTACGCCTTAAGGCAATAAATTTGATTACTTTTAAAGCTTCTTTAGTGAAATTAAAAAATGAAAATTTAGCCCTTTTTGCGTCTTTGTTTTCCAAATAGTATCCGCGCAAATCAAGCGCCAAAAGCGCGATAAGAGATGGAAACATATAGATATTTATGGCGATAAGTACGATGCGAAGCGTAACGGTATCTTGTAAAATAGCTTGTAAATTTAGGCTGTTTTCGATACTAACGTAATAAACGCCGATCACGGCAAAAAGCGCGGCGATACGTAAAATTTTAGATACGATTTCGTTGCCCAGTTTTGAGATATTTTCACTCACGGCTAGCGACAAAAATAACCAGCAAAATATCCAAACTAGCGCGAAAACGGCATCTAAAAGCAAATTTTCGTCATAACGCTCGCGTACTACGATAACAAAAACGGGCGAGAAAATCAGGCTCAAAACGAACCAAAAAAGCGAACGAAACGCAAGCAGGACAAAACACGCATAGATACAAGCGCTAGCGGCAAGCAAAAGCCACTCTGCACCAAAAACTAGCCCGAGCACGTAAACGCCGATGCAAAGCGTAAAAAGGCCGCAAAAGAGCGAATAATAGCCCTCAAGCAGCCTCGTAGCCTTTAAATTTATATTTTCAAAAAAGTTTAGCACGTAGATTACGAAATTTTCTTTTGTTTCGGACGAAATACCTTCATCACGCTCTCATCGGTCTCGATGAACGCGCCGCCGATGAGATCGATACAGTACGGAATCGCCGGAAATACCGGCTCTAGGCACTCCCTGATTGCCTTTGGTTGGCCGGGTAAATTTACGATGAGCGCGTGCCCTCTGATGCCTGCGGTTTGGCGAGATAAGATCGCTGTGGGGACGTATTTTAGGCTAGCCGTTCTCATTAGCTCGCCAAAGCCGGGCATCATCTTTTCGCATACGGCCTCGGTAGCTTCCGGCGTCACGTCGCGAGGAGCGGGTCCCGTACCGCCCGTAGTTAGCACTAAATCGCAGCCCAGAACATCTATCATGTGTTTTAGGCGCTCTTTTATAAGTTCGATCTCATCAGGGATCACCTCGTAAAAATACTCGCGCTCGCTCGTTATCCAGCCATCTAAGACCTCTTTTATAGCCGCACCCGACAAATCGTCGTATTTACCCTCGCTAGCGCGGTCGCTTAGCGTCAAAATACCTATTTTTGCCTTCATATTTTCTCCTTAAATTTAGTTGTAAAACTCTTTGATTATCCTGCCCAGCGCGTCTTTGTCGATACTCTCAAAAATCTCGATATGCTCGCTGATGCGCTCTAGCTGCGTTTTCATGCCCGCCAAAAACGTTCCGACCTCGGCGTATGCCTCTTGCAGTAGCTCCTCGGCCTCAGCCGCACTTGGCGTAAATGTATGCCCCATGCCGTACTCAAAAACCATGTTTTGCGCGATCTCACGGGCCTTTTGGATGTCGGCGTTAGAGTTTGAAAAGGTATCGTCTTTGACCATCTTTAGCGCACTCATGCCAGCCAAACAGACCTTGATACGCGCAAACATCTGCGAGCGCGACTCTATCTCTCGCTCAGGGCGCATAAACTGCTCCTCGACGAGAGAAATTTTTTCAAATTCTATCCCAAACCAATACGCCGCCAAAGCCTTTGCACCCTGATAGAGCGCTTGGATGCGCTTTTCCTCGTCGTTGTAGCTTAAAATCCTCTTTTTACCGAGCAAGACTTTGTTTAAAACGCTTTCAAAATCGCTAAACTCTATCATCTCGCCGCCGCGTCTTAGCGCATTTATCGCAGCTTCGTTTACCAGCGTAGAAAGCGCCGCCCCGCTAAAACCCACGCTAATGCGCGCCACGTCTTGCGCATCTACGCTCGTGTTTTTGTCTTTTAGATAGGACTTTAAAATCTCGACCCTATCGCTAAAATCAGGCATCGAAAGAAAAATGCGCCTATCAAATCGTCCCGAACGTAGCAGTGCCTCGTCTATCATCTCGATGCGGTTGGTCGCGGCGATCACGATGACGCCAGAGTTATCCTCAAAGCCGTCCATCTCGGTCAGTAGCTGATTTAGCGTGGCCTCGCGCTCGTCGTTTCGGTTGCCGCCGCGCACCTTGCCCACGGCGTCGATCTCATCGATAAAGATGATGGACGGCGCATAGGCTTTAGCCTTTAAAAACAGCTCATGCACGCGTTTTGCGCCCATACCGACGTAAATTTGCACGAAACTCGCGCCACTTTGGTAAAAAAACGGCACTCCCGCTTCGCCCGCGACGGCCTTTGCCACTAGCGTTTTACCCACGCCTGGAGGCCCCACCATCAGCACGCCTTTTGGCATTTTGATGCCGAATTTTTTATATTTCGTCGGATTTTTTAGAAAATCCACGATCTCGCTTAGCTCAAATTTGACGTCTTTTATGCCCGCCACGTCGTCAAATTTGACGTTTGAGATAGCAGGAGCCACAGAGCTAGCGGCGATATTGTCGTACTCATAGACGTTTGCTTTTTGATTTTCGTTTTGAGCGGCGAGTTTTTGTTTTTTAAACCTTGCATAAATCGCAAGCCCCGCAAAGCAGATAACAAGTAGCGCCAGCACGGCTAAAATTTCATCCAGTACGGGCGTCTCTTTTTTTAGATCGACGGGCACTTTTTGCACTAGAGCACGCATATCCACGCCGTCTTTTACGATGATGTATTTGTTACCGCCCTTGGTCGTGAGCTCCAGTTCGCCGCCGTTTACGGTAGCGCTTGCGATCATATCGCCTTCTAGCAGCTTTTCGTAGCTTTCGTACATTATATTTTTGGGCTGGCTTCTACCTACCGCAACAGCTAGCAAAACCGCCAAAATAGCCGTCAAAATCACGATGATCTTTTGTTTATTTAGCTTAAATTTGTGCATAGTCGCCCTCGCTTTTTACTTCAAATTTATCTATGACTGCCCACTCTTTTAAAATTTGCTTATCCGTTTTGATTTTTACTTTGTTATAAAACTGATCGAAACCTTCGTAAAATTCACCGTTTAGTTGCTCGACCAAAACGTTTAGGCTCCCGCCTTTTCTAGCGTACTCTTGCCTAAATTTAAAATTATTTTCCGCTACGATTTGCTTTAAAACCTTAAGTCTAGCCTTCGCCACGTCGCCGCTAACGTCCATTTTTATATCCGCCGAGTGCGTACCGCTTCGCGGCGAATACGCAAAGCAGTGCAGATGCGTGAGCGGAAATTTTTTAAAATTGTCTAGTGCCTCGCTCCAAATTTCCTCGCTCTCGCCAGGATGCCCCACGATGTAGTCGGTTCCTAGCGCAAAACCAATCTGGCTAAGCTCCAAAAACAGCTCCAAATCCCTAAAGGCTTGATTTCGCCGTCTCATGATACGCAGCATCGCCTCGCTCGTGTGCTGAAGCGCGATGTGCAGGTGCCGCTCTAGCCAGCTCTCGCACAAGATCTCGCGAAAGCTCTCGTCTATCTGGCTTGGCTCTATGCTACCGAGCCTTATGCGCTTTATGCCGCCTATTTTACCGAGCCTACCTAGCAAGCGACCTAGGCTTGAGCCAGTATCCTTGCCGTAGCTGCCGATGTTTGTGCCGGTTAGCACTAGCTCGTTGTAGCCGTTATAGGCTAAAATTTTAGCCTCACGCAAAATAGCTTCCTCATTCATACTACGCGCCTTGCCGCGAACGGCGGGGATGATACAGTAACTGCAGGCAAAGTCGCAGCCCTCTTGGATCTTGATAAAGGCTTTGGTGTGATTTTCGTAGTTTGTTACGATATTTTTGTCGATACTTTTTAAATTTCCAAGCTCAAAAAACGGATCTTGCGACTTTAGCAGCATGTTTATATCCTCTTTTTTACTCGCGCCTATCACGCCAAAAACAGCGCTTTTGTTAAACAGCTCTTTGCCCTTACTCACCGCGCCGCAGCCCGTTAGTATCACTCTGGCGCCGCGCTTTTTTATGCCGTTTATGTAGCTGCGCGCGCCGCTATCGGCGGAGTTTGTGACCGTGCAGGAGTTTACTACCACGATGTCGGCTTCGTTTTCGTCGCTAACGATATCGTAGTCTTTGACGTAGCTTTTCATCAGCTCGGTGTCGTAGATATTCGTGCGGCAACCGAATGTTTTAAAAAATACCTTCTCTCGGCGCGGCTCTTGCTGGATCAAATTTGAGTTAGGCTTCATGCTTCTCCTCGCCGCCTTCGCCCATCGGCTTTGACTCGCCGGCTTTTACGCGTCTATCCATATATAAAGTCTGCGTCGGATAGGCGATTACGATGTCGTCGTGGCTAGCTATGGCTTCCATTATCTCCGCGCTTATCGTACTTCGCAAAGATAGCGTGGCAAATGTGTTTGCCATGTACCAGACCGAAATTTTCACGCCGTGAGGCTCGATAAAGGTAAATACGCGCGGCTCGACGTTTGGATTTTTGATGCTGTATTGATTTCGCAGCTTGCTCATTTGTTTTTTGGCGATTTCCGTGTAGCCTTTGGAGTATTTTCGTGCGATATCTTTGATGATATGAGCGGCTTTTTTGTGATTTGATTCAAAGCTACAAACGACGTCGATACCGTCCCAGACGGTCTTCATACCGTGGTGCGAGTAGTTTGCAATCAGATCGGTGAAGATATAATTATTTGGCACGAATATAATACGCCCCGCCCTACGGTTTGAGTTTACCGTGACGATCGTGACGTCCTCGTAAATAGTCATCCTAAGCAGCGAGATATCGATGATGTCGCCCACGACGTCCTCTCCGTCTTTGCGTACCTTTATGCGGTCGCCGACGTGAAAACTACCGCCAAAAACCACCACCGTCCAGCCGAGCATACTCATGAACATATCTTTCATAGCAATCGCAATACCAGCGGATGCAAAGCCCAGCACCGTGACGAGATAGGTCACGTTTTCGATATAGGCAAAAAGCAAGATCATGATAATGAGCGTGATGTTTACGAGATTTATAAATTTATTTGCCGTATAGAGGCGCTCGTTGTCGGTGATCGTCTTTTTAATGATAAATTTAAACAAAAACGAAAGCCCGATCACGACGACGATAAATATACCGATATCAAGCGCCTTTTTCATCTGCGCTTTGATATCCTCGCTAGTGCGGTTTATCGCCTCGTTTACGCGCTTTTCATACACGCCGTAGGTTGTTTTTGCGATGTCGGCGGCGGCATTAAATTCCGCTAGCTCCTGCCTAGCCTCGGCAAGCTCTGCTTGAAAGCGCGCGTCATCGCTCAAATTTACGATCTGGGTTAAAATTTGCTCTTTTCTAGCTAGCTCGTCGGTCGTCTTAGAAAGCCCGTCTAGTCGGCGTTTATACTCGTCTTTTTCGCTTCTTAGCTGCTTTATGTGCGAAAAGCCCGAGATCACGGCGACGGGATTGGTTATCTTTTGTAAAATTTCTATCTCAGGAGCCGTTATCATGCTAGAAAACGGCGCTTTTTGAAACTCTCTTAAAAGCTCGATCTGCTCTTTTAGCGTGCTTTGCTTTTTTTGTAGCTCGAGCACTTTTTCTGTATTTTTAGCCTGTTTTTTTATCGCTGCTTCGATTTCGTCGAGCTCCGCGCTTAGCTTTTGAAAGGTGTTGTAGTTTGAGTAGCGAGTCGCCCAGATATTATCGGCTAGCTCGTCCTCGATAAATGCCAAAGATGCGTTTAGCTCGGATAGCTGAGCTTCTTTTGTCCCGTTAAAATCGCTAGGTATATCATCAAGCGCATAGGCAAAGATCACAAAAAATAAAATAAATAAAATTTTTCTCATTCAAACTCTCTTAAAACATCCATCACGAGCTCGCGCGGCACGTCTTTTCGTATCTCGTAGTCTCCGATACCTCGCGGCAGGATAAATTTGATCGCGGAGTTTTCCGCCTTTTTATCAAGGGAAAACGCCTCGTAAAAGCTGCTTGCGTTTGGAACTTTATAGCTTATCGGCAAGTCAAATTTAACTAAAAGCTCCGCCACGCGCGCCTTTTGCTCGTAGCTCATGAGGCCCAGTTTTACGGCTAGCGCGTTAGCCATATTCATGCCGATCGCCACCGCCTCGCCGTGTAGATATTTTTTATAGTTCGTTTCGTTTTCTATCACGTGAGCGAAGGTGTGACCGTAGTTTAGCACCGCGCGCACGCCCTTTTCGCGCTCGTCGGCTTCTACGGCGGTGGCCTTTATCTGCACGCAGCGGTATATCAAATTTTGCAAATTTGCCTCATCCGTCAAATTTGCGTTTTCCATCCACGAAAATAGATTTTCGTCAAAGGTTATCGCCATCTTCACAGCCTCTGCAAGCCCCGCGGCAAATTCGCGCTTTTCAAGCGTCTTTAAAAACCCGGTTTCGCAGTAAACGGCGCTAGGTTGATAAAACGAGCCGATTAGATTTTTGCCGAATTTGTTATTTACGCCCGTTTTTCCGCCTACGCTCGCGTCCACTTGCGCTAGCAGGGTCGTGGGGATGTTTATAAATTTGATCCCGCGCTCAAAAATGCTCGCCGCAAAGCCCGCCATATCGCTCACCACTCCGCCGCCAAGCGCGATGATCACGCTGCTACGGTCAAGGCGGCTGACGAAAAGCTGCTCTAAGATCGACTCTATAGTTTGCATATTTTTATACTCTTCGCCGTCAGGGACGCTGATGACGAATTTTTGCGGACAATCTATGCGCGAGAGTAAATTTTGCAGATAAAGCCCGCCTACTTTTGCATTTGTCACGATAGCGACTTTAGCGTCAAATTTAAGCTCTTTTAGCTCGTTTATATAGACGCCGTAGCCTGGCTTATCGTCAAATTTTATATCTATTTTCATCTTATTCTCCGCTTTTATTTTATCCAAAATAGCCTAATTTATCGGTATAAAAATCTGATAGTTGTCGCTAAGGCGCGAGTACAGACGGTTCATATCGTTTGAAAACGCCGCAAAGGCGTCTTTTTTACTGATCTTTTTCGTAAAAGGTACGAACTGGAGCAAATTTCGCTCTTTTTTTAGCCTTAAAATCGGATTTGAGTTTTTGTCCTCGACTACCTCGACCTTACGTCCAAAAATTTTAGAAAGGCTATCAAAATGCTCCTCCGCACCCTCGCCGCCGCTAAGCGCGCCGAAGTGATATAGCGAGATTTGCGTATCTAGCTGCGCGCAGCAGTCCATAATGACGGCTGATTGGTTTTCTATCTCGTCGCCAAAACCGCTACTTAATATCACGCCTTTTTTTATCTCGTCCACATCGCCTCGGCCGATAGTAGTTACCGGCCTTTTAAGCTCAAAAAGCATCCTTTTATGAGCCGAGAAAAATTTATTATCGGTTACTATTAACCCGACGTCGTTTTTAAATACGTCGTCTTTTATCTGTTCTACGCCGCGGCCGAAAAAATCAAACGTTACCGCAACCCTCTCATCTCCGACCGATTTTAGCTTCTCGTAGGCTAAATTTAACGTCGGATTTACGACTTTGACGTAGAGGCGTTTGCTATTTAGCTTTTCGTGCAGTTTTAGGCTCTGTTCTAGCAGTCGTAAACAAGCCTCTTCGCCCATAGCGTGCATATCTAAAAACAGATAAGTGTTATGTCCAAAAGGGCTTGGAAACTGCCCCGTTTCTTTTTTAACGCTTCTAAATACGCTTAAAAGCACGCTAGGCTCGCCTACGATGAGTAAAACGTCGCTCGGCAGAATCATTAAATTTGGCTTTGCGATCATAAAATTTGAGCCCCTATAAACCATCGCGATGCGCCATTTTTTCTGCGTTATGGAGCTAATATGACGGTACATAAACGAGCTTCCTACTGGTACTTTGACTTCCATTATTTCGCCTTGTCCAAGCCCCACGTTATCGGCTACTACGGGGATATCGGGCAAATAATCCATGAGCCTAGCCGTCACGATGCCTCGCCCGTCTAAAACCGTTAGATGCGAGTCGCCCTCTAACCCGCCTAGCCCCCATAGATCAAGCATTAAAATTTCCGTTTTTTTGCTGATTTGACGCAGATTGTTATAGACGCTAACCGTCTCAAAGCCGTCTTTTAGCATTATCATAAACTGGCTAAAATAGCCGCTAACTACCTGCTTAAGACGATCAAAACTCGTCGGATCAAAGCGGTAAAAGGTAAAATTTTCTAAATTTTCCCCTCCTAAAATCTCCTCGTCCATAGCGATAACCGTGTAGTGATGAGCGTTATTTCGCGCTACAAATAGTCTTTCTAAGAAATATTTAGCTACAATGCCGTCCGCAACTATCAAGATATTTTTCATTAAAACTCCAAATTTAAAGGGACTATTATATCAAAATGACTTTTAGTATAGATAAAACGGACGGTGCGGCGCGCGCGGGCACGCTAACGACCGCCCACTCGACGATAAAAACACCCGTGTTTATGCCAGTTGGCACCGTCGGCGCTGTAAAAAGCCTAGACGCCATGGATATGATGCAGATTTTAGACGCCCAAATCATCCTAGGCAACACCTACCACCTCTATCTACGTCCTAGCAGCAAGGTCGTAAAAGAGCTTGGCGGCCTGCACGGCTTTACTAAATTTAACCGCTCGTTTTTAACCGATAGCGGCGGCTTTCAGGCCTTTTCGCTAAGTAAAATCTCAAAGCCCGATGAAAACGGTATCAAATTTAAAAGCCATATAGACGGCAGCGCGCACTATTTCACGCCGCGCTCCGTGCTAGATACCCAGTACGACCTAAACTCCGACATTATGATGATCCTAGACGATCTAGTCGCGCTTCCGGCTGAAAAAAAACGCGTGGAGCTAAGCATAAAACGCACGATAAAATGGGCGCGCGAGGCGATAGATTATCATAAATTTAAGCAAAATAACGGCGAAGGGCTCACGCAAAATATATTCGGCATAATCCAAGGCGGCACGGACGAGGCGGCGCGTAAATTTTGCGCCGAGGCGCTGTGCGAGATGCCCTTTGACGGGCTTGCTATCGGTGGTCTTAGCGTAGGCGAAAGCAACCAAGAGATGTATGACACCGTACAGGCCGTGATGCCATACATCGACGCGGCGCGTCCGCGCTATCTCATGGGCGTAGGCACTCCAGAAGACCTCGTAGAAAACGTGGCTCGCGGCGTGGATATGTTTGACTGCGTGATGCCGACGCGAAACGCTCGTA
>NZ_CALHVM010000066.1 GCF_938039205.1 uncultured Campylobacter sp. | reverse complement strand
CAACAAAGTAAAAAACAACCTTAAACGGTTGTTTTTTACTCAAAGAACTTAATTTGCAACACCAAATTTAATCAACCCAAATTTAGCATTTTAAAGGTGCGGGTCTAGGCGAGTAAAATTTAACTCCAAAAAGCAGTAAAACCGAGTTAAATTTGCCGCTTGGATTTGATTTCAAATTTAGCGAGCGTCAAATTTGCCCGCCCAGTCAAAGCTAAAATCAAAATTTAAGCCGTCGCTCCCTCGTTCATCGCGGCGTATTCTTCAAAAGTTCCCTTAAAATCGACTACTTCGCCGTTTCCTTTGAGATGAATGATGCGGTTGGCGAAGGCGTCGATGAGCTCGCGGTCGTGGCTCACGCAGATGACGTTGCCGCCGAATTTATACAGCGCCTCGCCTAGAGCGATGATAGCTTCGAGGTCGAGGTGGTTGTTTGGCTCGTCTAGCACGAGTAGATTGCCGCGCTCTAGCATCAGGCGGCTTAGCATCAGGCGGTGTTTCTCGCCGCCACTTAGGCTGCCGACTGATTTTTCCTGCTCGGCGCCGCTAAATAGCATGCGTCCTAGGCACTTGCGGATCTCGTCTAGGTCTTTATTATTTTCGTCTTGCAGCCACTCGTAGAGTTTGAGCTCGCCGGTGATTTTATTTGTCGTGTCCTGCGCGAAGTAGCTAGGTTCTATCGTAGCGCCAACGTGCACGTCGCCGCTATCTGGAGCAACCTCGCCGATGATGATTTTAGCCAGCGTGCTTTTGCCTACGCCGTTTGCGCCGATGATGGCGACCTTGTCGTTCTTTTCGAGCCTGAAGCTAAAATTTTCAAATAAAACCTTGTCGTATGTTTTGCTGATGCCGCGCACCTCCAGGATCTCATTGCCGATGTCGCGTTTGGTGCGGAAAAGTATGCTAGGATCGCGTCTGCTAGAGACTTTGATCTCCTCGATGTCGAGTTTGTTTAGCTGCTTTTGGCGGCTGGTTGCTTGGCGGGCTTTGCTCGCGTTTGCCGAGAATCGCGCGATAAATTTCTCTAGCTCCTCTTTTTCTTTTAGCTTTTTGTCGCGCTCCATCTCGTGCTGTTTGGCCACGAGCGTCGAGGCGATGTACCAGTCGTCGTAGTTGCCCGCAAACTGCCTGATTTTCTTAAAGTCGACGTCCAGGATGTGCGTGCAAACCGCGTTTAAAAAGTGGCGGTCGTGGCTGATTAACACCATCGTGCCCTCGTGGCGGTTTAGCTCGTTTTCTAGCCATTTTATGCTATCGATATCAAGGTTGTTCGTGGGCTCGTCGAGGAAAAGAATGTCCGGCTTTGGAAAGAGCACTTGAGCTAGCAGGACTTTAAATTTATCCGAGTTTTCGACCTCGCTCATCGGTTTTTCAAAGTCGCTAAAGCCAAGCGAGCTTAGGATTTTTTCGATACGCACCTCATACTCGTAGCTAGGATCCTCCTCAGCGCTTATCATCTCAAGCTGCGCTAGACGGTCGTTTATAGCGTCGGTAAACTCCTCACTCATGTAGAGCTTTTCTTTTTCTTTGACGGCGTCGTAGAGGCGCTTGTTGCCGTATAGCACGGCATCCTTGACGCTAAAGTTTTCAAACGCGAACTGATCTTGACCTAGCACGCCTACTTTTAGCCCGTTTTCGATGACGATTTCGCCGCTGTTTGCTTCGATCTCGCCTGCAAGGATTTTTAAAAACGTCGATTTTCCCGCGCCGTTTGCGCCGATGAGACCGTAGCGGTTGCCGCGAGTGAGTTTTAGATTTACGTCCTCAAATAGCAGCTGTGCGTTAAATCTCATCAATAAATTTTTGACTTCAAGCATATTTACCCTTAAATTTTACTTTTAAAATCCTAGATTGTGCCAAAAAATCGTTTAAAATTAGTATAAACTTCGGCAAAAAGGCATAGCGTGCTACTTGGGTAGGTTATAAAACGAGCTTAGATTTGATAAGCTTATCTTTTTATCGGTAAAACTGCGTCGTTTTAGCTTAAAGTCCAAATTTTCGCTAAAATCCCTCATAAAATCCACGCAATCAAAGGCAAAAATCAAAATGCAAATCGCAAAAATCCGCGCCAAAAATATCCTCTCGCGCTCCAAAATCGGCAGCGGCGGCTACGCGATCAACCCATACGTAGGCTGCCCGCACGGCTGCATCTACTGCTACGCCGAGTTTATGCGCAGCGCCACGGGGCACGAGGAGGCGTGGGGCGAGTTTTTGGATGTGAAGGATTTTGATACGGCGTGCTTGGTTAAATTTGCCGCTTCGCACGGCAACGAGCGCGTATTTATGAGCTCGGTCACCGACTGTTATAATCCGTACGAGGCGCGCTTTGGGGCTACGCGAAAAGTCCTTGAAACGCTTGCTGGCTCGGATGTAAACCTGCAAATTTTAACCAAATCAAGCCTCGTGACGCGCGACATAGACCTGCTGCAAACCATGCCAAAAGTCCGCGTAGGCGTGAGTTTGAGTGTGATAGACGAAAGCTTACGCCGCATGCTCGAGCCTAATGCAAGTTCCGTCGAAGCAAGGATCGCAGCGATAAAAAAACTGCGCGCCGCGGGAGTGAAAACATATATCTTCGTCGCGCCGATTTTCCCGCAGATCACGCCTGTTTTTGATATCATATCTCGTTACGGCGACGCGGCGGATGAAATTTGGTTTGATAGGCTAAATCTCTATCCTAATTTTAGGGATAAAATTCTAGCTTTCATCGGGCGAAATTTCCCCGCGCTTTTGCCGCTTTATAAGCAAATTTATCTTTTCGGCGATGATGGCTATTTCGAGCGGCTAGCGGATGAGATCAGGCTAGCGGCGCAGGAGAAATTTGGAAGCGATCTTGGCGATAGGGTTAGGATATTTTTTGAGCGGAGAAAATCCGACGCAGATAAATTTGAAAGGTAAAAATGAACGTAATTTTTCGGCTTTGTATCGTGCTTTGCGTATTATACGTTGCGGTTTTGGCGCTGCTTTATTTTTTTCAGGAACGGATGATATTTTTCCCGAGCAAGCTTGAGCCAAACCATGATTTTAGCTTTGATCAGCCGTTTGAGGAGATCAGACTAGACGCAAACGGCACGTGGATAAGCGGTCTTAAGTTTTTAGCGCAGAGTAGGGACGGCGGGCAAATTTATAGCGACGAGAACGGTGAACGAAAAGCGAAAAACGGCGCGGTGATATTTTTCCACGGCAATGCGGGCAATCTGCAAGGCTGGGGCAAGTACGCGCAGTATTTTACGGATTTGGGCTATGATTTTTACCTGTTTGACTACCGAGGCTACGGCAAGAGCGGCGGCGAGATAGGCTCGCAGGAGCAGCTTTATGCAGATGCGGACGCGATGATGCAGGCGGTTTTGCGCGAGTATGATGCGGGCGAGGTCACGGCGCTGGGCTACTCGGTGGGTAGCGGGCTAGCGGCTTGCACGGCGCAGAAATACGGCGCTAAGCGGCTGATTTTGATCGCGCCGTATTTTAGCCTAGAGGAGCTAGCGCGCGAGAAAATGCCGTTCGTGCCTAAATTTTTAATCAAATACAAAATCCCTACGTTTGAGTTCGTCGGCAGTTTTGGCGGGCCGGTGACGATATTTCACGGCAAGCATGACGAGCTAATCGGCGTGGATAATTCGCGCAGGCTGCTTAACTTTCTAAAGCCTGGAGATAAAATTTACGAGCTAAATGCCGGTCATAACGATATCCTAGGCTTAAGCGAGCTTTGGGAAAAATTAGCGCAGAAGCTAGGCGAGTAGGGCGGGGCTGCAGCGGTAAATTTGATGAGGCTCACTTGGTTAAATTTAACGGTTAAATTTTTAGCTTTCTTAAAAACAAAACCTCTCGTCGGTTCTATTTTGCTTGCGCATGGCTTTAAATTTAGCCAAATTTTCATCATTCAGAAAATAGTCTTTTTCTTTTTGCGCGCGTATTTCTAGAGCTTCTATTGCTTTTGCAAGAGCCGCTTTTCTATCTGCGTGAGGCGACGCAAACTCCGGTAAAAACATAGCTTCGTAAACATTTGCTTTGCTCCACTCAAGCGATTTTGCCATGATATCTTGCTGCTTTTTGATGTCGCAAAACGCGTATGGATTTACCACATCGCCCACCAGCTTGATAAACGCTCCTATTGCGCTTTTGACCTCAAAAAATCTACCGTCGTCCAAATTTATAACCTCTCTTAGCAAGATCGCGCGGTTTTTGGCGTTATAAAACCAAAACACCGCCTCGTCGCGAAGCCCTAGATCGTAAGCGCGAGCCGAAAGCACGAAAAGAGTCATCGGCGTGACCATCTGCGGAGCGTCCTGCACGATCTTTTCTGCACTTTTAAAGTCCTCTAGCGTGCCGCTTTTTAGCAGACCGTCGATCTTGTCGTAAACCTTTACGTAGTCGGCTTTGCCGTCATTTGCCGAGTAGTACGGCGTCACGTAAATATCGATGCTTTTTACCTTGCCGTCACCAGCCGCCGATGCTACCGCCGCGCCAAAACAAAGCGCCGCTAAAAAACGTAAAATTTTCATTTATAGCCCCTTAACATAAATTTTGGTGTTATTTTAACTAAAAGATATTTAAACGTCGCGTATAAATTTGAAGGATAAAGTCCGCAAATTTGAGCGGACTTTGTAAATTTAGTTTTTAAAACTATGAATGGGTGCTGGGATCTGGCCGCCACGGGCGATGAAATCGGCGGATGAGTTTTTATTTACGCTCATCACCGGCGCGCTGCCGAGTAACCCGCCAAACTCCAGCGTGTCGCCTTCTTTGCCTTTTGGGATTATGCGCACGGCGGTCGTTTTTTGATTTATCACGCCGATCGCGGCCTCGTCGGCTATGATCGCGGCGATCGTCTGCTCGGGCGTATCCTGCGGGATCGCGATCATATCGAGCCCCACCGAGCAGATCGCGGTCATCGCTTCGAGTTTTTCTAAACTTAGCGAGCCTGCGCGCACTGCGGCGATCATACCCTCGTCTTCGGAGACTGGGATAAACGCGCCGCTAAGCCCGCCTACTTGGTTGCACGCCATCACGCCGCCCTTTTTGACCGCATCGTTTAGCAGCGCCAAAGCCGCGGTCGTGCCGTGCGTGCCGACCCGCTCCAGCCCCATCTCCTCAAGCACGCGTGCGACTGAATCGCCCACCGCCGGAGTCGGAGCCAGCGAGAGATCGACGATACCAAATTTCACGCCAAGGCGCTCAGACGCCATTTGACCGACGAGCTGTCCGATGCGCGTGATCTTAAACGCCGTCTTTTTTACGGTCTCTGCTACCACGTCAAAGCTCGCTCCTCGCACCTTCTCAAGCGCTCGTTTAACGACGCCCGGGCCGCTGACGCCCACGTTTATGACGACCTCGGCCTCGCCCACGCCGTGAAATGCGCCCGCCATAAAGGGATTATCCTCGACGG
>NZ_CALHVM010000065.1 GCF_938039205.1 uncultured Campylobacter sp. | reverse complement strand
CGCTTAAAAATTTACTTCCTAAAGTCGATAAGCTCATCATCGGAGGCGGCATGGCATTTACGTTTTTAAAAGCCGTCGGATATGACATTGGTAATTCGCTTTTAGAGGAGGATCTTATATCTGACGCACTAAATATCTTGCGCCGCGGCAAAGAGCTTGGGGTTAAAATTTATATCCCTGTCGATGCCGTCGCAGCTCCGCAATGCTCGCAAGATGCCGTTACAAAAAAAGTTACCGTCCAAGAAATTCCAAGCGATTGGATGGGGCTAGATATCGGGCCTGCGACCGTAGCGCTTTTTAAAGAAGCCCTAGACGATGCGCAAACGATCTGGTGGAACGGACCGATGGGAGTTTTTGAGATCGATAAATTCGCTCGCGGCAGCCTGCATATATCGCACGCGATCGCAGATAGCGACGCCACTACCGTAGTGGGCGGCGGCGATACCGCAGATGTTGTCGAACGCGCTGGTAACGCTGATGATATGACTTTTATTTCTACCGGAGGCGGCGCGAGCTTAGAACTCATCGAAGGCAAGGAGCTGCCGGGCGTGCGAGTGCTTACTGCTAAAACGGAGCTGCGATGATACTGGCAGCGAATCTTAAATGCAACCATACTCGCGCTAGTTTTGAGCGGTACGCTAAAGCTTTAGATGAAGGCTTAGCGGGCGGAATTTCGCGCGAGAATGAAATTTTAGTTTTTCCTCCCGCCAGCGCATTTTGCGCGAAGGCGAAAAATTTTACTCAAGGCGCGCAAAATTTCTATCCTGCCGCGCACGGCAGCTTTACGGGCGAGATCGGCGGCGATATGCTGGCGGAATTTGACGTCAAAACCGTTCTTATCGGACATAGTGAGCGGCGCGCTATTTTGGGCGAGAGCGCGGAGCTGATAAGAGAGAAATTCAGTTTTGCCGCAGCGCAGGGCTGGCGCATCGTTTTTTGCGTCGGCGAGGATGAGGCGGCATTTGCGCAAAACCGCAGCGAGGAGTTTGTAGCGACACAGCTTGAGGGTATCGATCTGAAATATTCGAGCTTAGTACTAGCCTACGAGCCCGTCTGGGCGATCGGCACGGGCAGAAGCGCGCAGTGCGAGCAGATCGAAAGAATGCTAAATTTCTTGCGCGCTAAAAGCTCTGCGCCGCTACTTTACGGAGGCAGCGTAAATGCGGAAAATATCGCAAAAATTTGCGCGATAAGAGGTTGCGACGGGGTGCTAGTGGGGACGGCGAGCTGGGACGCCTCGAAGTTTTTGGAGCTTATACGCGTCGTCTCGTGAGCGTCTTTTAATGAGTTTGAAATTTTAAGTCCGCGACAGGCTATGCGCCTAGTCTTGATTTAAAATCTCTGCACAACATTAAAATCCATCTCGCGATATTGCCGCTATCAAATTGCATTTAAAATTTGGCGTTTTGCGAAATTTTGCAAATTTTAATTTGATAGAATTTTAAGTCAAATTGCGAAGGATTTTAAGATGGATTTGAATGTTGTTGCAGATTTTGCGACCAAGACTAGGCATGTAGCCTATCGCAGGGAGCAAAATCAAAACTCATTCAAAGGCGCTTAAAAGCCAAGCAAAAATAGAAAGGAGAAATAATGATTTTAAAAGGCAAAAAGGGCCTCATCGTCGGCGTCGCTAACGCCAAATCTATCGCTTACGGCATCGCCGAAGCTTGTCACGCCCAGGGTGCGCAGATGGCGTTTACCTACCTAAACGACGCTCTGAAAAAGCGCGTAGAGCCGATCGCAGAGGAGTTTGGTAGCAAATTCGTCTATGAGCTCGACGTAAACAACCAAGCTCACCTGGACGGGCTTGCAGATCGCATCAAAGCAGATCTTGGCGAGATAGATTTCGTCGTGCATGCGGTGGCCTACGCGCCCAAAGAAGCGCTAGAGGGCGAGTTTGTAAATACTACAAAAGAGGCCTTTGATATCGCGATGGGCACGAGCGTTTATTCGCTGCTAAGCCTCACACGCGCGGTTCTGCCGGTGCTAAAAGATGGCGGCTCGGTGCTCACGCTAACCTACCTTGGAGGGCCGAAATTCGTGCCTCACTACAACGTTATGGGCGTCGCAAAAGCGGCTCTTGAAAGCTCCGTGCGCTACCTAGCTCACGATCTTGGCGCGCGCGGTATCCGCGTGAACGCCATCAGCGCAGGCCCGATCAAAACGCTTGCGGCAAGCGGCATAGGCGACTTTAGGATGATTTTACGCTACAACGAGGTAAACAGCCCACTAAAACGCAACGTCACGACGCATGATGTTGGCAACAGCGCGATGTACCTGCTTAGCGACCTAGCCAGCGGCGTGACCGGCGAGGTGCACTACGTCGACTGCGGCTACAACATCATGGGTATGGGCGACGTGGCGACCGACGCCGAGGGTAAGACGATCCTTGCGTGGGATGCAGCCAAGACCGAGTAAAACGACACGTAAAAAGGCAAAATTTGACGCGCGCCGCAAAATTTAAAGGTAGAAAATGAAAGATTACATCTGCGTATTTGATTGCGAGACGATCCCCGACGTAGCGGCGCTGGTGCGGGTGCTAGATGAGGATGCGA
>NZ_CALHVM010000064.1 GCF_938039205.1 uncultured Campylobacter sp. | reverse complement strand
CTAGTTTCGTATCGGTATTAAGGCGCAGAGGAGAATTGGTTGGGATAAAATGATACGCGCCCCATACAAGCTTATAAACAGATCAAATCGCGATCAAATTTAGTCGGCAGCTCGGCAAAACTCGCTCGCAGCTAACACCAAATTCACGCTCCTAACGCCGTCCTCACCTCGTCGCTCGCCATCTCGATACTCCACGCAGGCTCCCACACGAGGTCTATCTCGCACTCTTTTACGCCGTCGACGTTTAGCACCGCCGTCTCCACCCAGCCCAGTATCATCTCATGCAGCGGGCATGAGCGTGTAGATAGCGTCATCGTGACCTTTGCTTTGCCGTTCTCGTCGCAAACCGCGTCGTAAATCAGCCCCAAAGACACGATATCAAAGCCCACCTCGGGATCGACGATGTTTGAGAGAGCGGCATAGATTTTTTCTTTCATTTTTCTTCCTTTATTCCAAATTTCGTAAATTTAAAAACATTTATCATATTTATCGCGACCAAAACGATACTAACGAGTAGGCAAGCCACGCCGCAGTGTGCGAGCGATTTTATCTCCAGCCAGACGCCAAGTTCGTAGAGCGCGAGTCCAAGAGCATTAAAGCCGATACCGATATATGCAGGCTTTTTAAGTATCATCTGATCTAGCAGCGGCACCTTTATCTTACCCACAAAGGGCGCTACGTAGTGGTACCAGATGAGAAACGGCGCAATCTTGTAAAGATGAGCCGCGATGAAGGCGAACAAAAAGCCGTAAATCAGCATAAACACCGCCATATCGTATCTATCCGCCGCAATCAATACGCAAAAAAGCACGAAGGCCGCGAGCGAAAGAGCGATATTGACGTTCCAGTAGTCATATGCTTTGCGGACGCGCTTTTTTAGGATATGTAGCGCCTCGGCGACAAAGCAAATAATCGCCGCCCCAAAGGCAAAGTACGCGTAAATTTCGCTAAAAAAGAGCAAAACACCAGCCAAAATATAAAACCCGAAGGCAAATTTGCTAAGCGTAAATTTTAGATCGTGCGCAAGAGCAAACATCGGTAGCAGCACGGTCGCCACGCCTACGATGATGAAAAAAACAAAGCCGAGTACGAAATAGACGTGAAATTTAAGCGCGAACATAAAATCCATCGGCAAAGTGCCAGAAAGTATCATCAAAAGGCAAAATCCAAGCGAGATGCCCGCGAGTAAAAATATCGCCGAAACAAAAAGCATAAAGGCCGCGAAGCTCTTTTTTTCATTATCCATAAAGCTAACGATATAGGTCGTGCCAAAAAACAGCAGCGCCAGAAAAAGCGCCATGCCGCCGCCGTGCATGAAGCCCGTTTTGCCGCTGATCATCCCGTAGCCCATCGCAGCGATCCCTACGCAGTAGACGGCTAAATTTAGCATCGCGCCCTTGATCGTCGAAAACGGCTTTTCTAAAATCACCGAAGTGAGCTGATACAACGCGCCGATGATGATGCTCATCACAAATCCGACGAAAAAAACGTGCAAAAATCCCGCCGTCTCAAGCCCCGCGATCGTTTCAAAATCAGCCGCAAAAAAAGCTGGGATACTCGCTATCAAAAAGAAAATACCTGCGATAAAATAACCGCCCACTAGCTTAAAAGGCGGCGCAAAGGTGTTTAAAAGCATAGCCTATCTCAGTGGCAAAGGCTTGTATCTACGTTTTTGACGTCCGCGCCCTGCTTTAGGCTAAAGGTCATCTTGACCGCCCCACCCTCTAAATCCTCGCGCTCGATGTCAAACTGCTCCTCTATTTTAGGGATCAGTCCGGCTGGAAATTTATGATTTACCATCACGATTTTGGTGTTTTGGTTTGCAAATTTGATCGCTACTAGCGCATTTACCATAGGCTCAGGCGGTACACACGGACGGCTGTCAAATCCGACGAAATCCACTCCGCCTTCGCTATATCTATAAAACGGCACCGTCGCGCCCTCGGCGTTAAACTGCTCGGCGCCTTTGAAAAAATCGCTCATTTTTTATCCTTGTTTTAAATTTGGATAATTATACTCTTATTTTGCGCGCGGGCGTCTTGACCTTGCTTAAGGGGTTAAATTTTAAATTTGACGACCGCGGAGTCAAATTTGAGTGGCAAAACCCGAGCGTTGATGATGTGAAATTTGAGATGAGATAAAATTTGGTGGCGTAAATTTGACCACCAATTAAAACATAAAGCACCGCCTAGCAGTACTGCTTGTAGCCTTTTTTACAGAGCTGTTTTTTGCCCTCTTGTTTTAGGATTTCGTTTTTGCTCTCGCCGTTATAGGTAGCGTTTTGATCGCTGCCGCCGACCTTTTCGCCGTTTACGTAGATATTAGCCGCATAAAGCCCCGCCAAAAATACCAAGAAAATCAAAATTTGCTTCATAGACTGCTTTCAATTAAATTTAATCTCCAAAGCGCAAGCAAATCGCAGTCCAAATTTAAAAGCAGGCACGTCAAATTTAAGCAAAGCGGAGCAAGCGCGCCGCTAATCAATAAGCTTAGAACGGCAAAACGACGCAGTCAAATTTACGCCGCCTTGCCATCAAACAATCAAATTTTAGTGTAAAAAGTGGCGCACACCCGTAAAATACATCGCCATGCCGTGCTCGTTTGCCGCCTGCACGACCTCGTCGTCGCGGATACTACCGCCAGGCTGTATCACAGCCTTTACGCCCGCCTCGCTTGCGATATCAATACTATCTCGGAACGGGAAAAACGCCTCGCTAGCAAGCGCGCAACCGCGTAAATCAAGCCCCATATCGCGCGCCTTAGCCACGGCCGCACGCGCGGCGTCCACGCGGCTAGTCATACCCATACCGATGGCGACTACGGCGCTGTTTTTCACGTAAACGACGCAGTTGCTTTTCGTGAGCGCCGCGACTTTCCACGCGATCTCAAGGTCTTTTAACTCAGCCTCGCTAGCTGCGCGCGCGGTTTGTAGTTTCATATTTTGTAGCTCGCTAGCTTTCACCTCGTCGCTTTGCTGATAGACAAAGCCGCCGTCAACGTGCTTGAAATCGTATTTGTCGTTTGCACGCTGTAAAAATTTATTGCCCTGAGTGAAAATTTTGATGCGCTTTTTGGCTTCAAATACCGCGAGCGCGTCCTCGTCAACGTTTGCGGCGATGATGACCTCAACGTAGATTTCGTTGATTTTCTCGGCCAAAGCGCGGTCTAGCGTGCCGTTTATCGCGACGACGCCGCCGTATGCCGAGACTGGATCGCATTTTAGCGCTTCGACGTAGCTCTCGAGTAGATTTGATTTTACGGCAAAGCCGCAAGCGTTAGCGTGCTTGACGATGGCGACCGCAGGCGCGGAGTCAAAGCTGCTTGCTAACGCTAAAGCGGCATTGATGTCGGTAATGTTATTGAAGCTCGCTTCGCCTTTTAGCGCGGTGAAGTTGTTGCTAAAAAAGTAATCAAACTCGTATAGCGCGCCTTTTTGGTGCGGGTTTTCGCCATAGCGCGCGTCAAAAACCTTGCTACCGGCGATAAATTTTATCTCGCCAAAACCGTCGTTAAAGCGCTCGTTCATATAGTTTGCGATCATAGAGTCGTACGCCGCGGTGTGCTCGTAGGCTTTTATCATCAAATTTCGCCTAAAAGTAGCCTTCTCGCTCTCGTCCGCGCCCCCTATGACCCGTAAAACCTCGTCATAATCAAGCGGGCTCGTGATGATATAAACGCTGGCAAAATTTTTAGCCGCCGATCGCACCATCGCAGGGCCGCCGATGTCGATATTTTCGATGATCTCATCAAAATCATCGGTGCGGATGGTGGTTTGCTTAAACGGATATAAATTTACGCAGACCAGATCGATGCCGCCGATGCCGTGCTGCGCGGCTTGGCTCACGTGGCTTGCGTCGTTTCGCTTGTGCAATATCCCTCCGTGAATCTTTGGGTGCAGGGTTTTCACGCGTCCCTCAAACATCTCGGGCGAGCCCGTGTATTCGCTCACTTCAACCGCCTTTACGCCCTGTTCTTTTAGCAATTTGTGCGTACCGCCCGTGCTTAATATCTCAAAACCGAGTCGCTCGAGTCCTTTGGCAAACTCTACGATGCCTTCTTTGTCGCTGACGCTGATTAATGCTCTCATTTATATTCCTTTCTTTTTTTGGGCTTTTCTTTTTCTACTTATGCTTCGTTAGCTTTTAAATTTTAAGCTCGATGAACTACATGTTCTATCTTCGGTCTGGAATTTTGTCGCTTCTGCTTGCAGTTACGAGCCGCAGGCGAAGTAAAGCATTTAAATTCATCGCAAGATACCGCGCCGAAACTTGGCTTAATTTTACAGAAATTTGACTAAATTTTAAAAACCTAAAGGCGAAGTATTTTTGATTTAGACGCGGCGGTTTTCAATTTTACGACGGGAGTTACCGAGTGGGTAATGACCGAGTAAAATTTAAAACCAACAAAGTATAAATCAAAAAGACAAGCCGCTAAGCCGCACGTTGTTTTATGGTTTCATACGCCTCATTTATCTCTTGCAGTTTTCGGGTACTCTTTTCTATCATCTCCTCACTCTCGCCGCGCCCCATAAGGATATCGGGATGATATTTTTTCACGAGTTCGCGGTAGCGCTTTTTTACCTCGTCAAATGGCGCATCCTCTTTTAGACTAAGCACTGCATACGGGCTTTTCGTACGCATTTCATACGGATTTCGCCGCGTCTGCCTTTGATCGTAAAATGCCTCAAACCTCGCCAGTATCGCTTCAAAGATGCCCTCATCAAGCCCAAATCCGGAGGCGATCTGCTCTATGATATTGCGCTCGCTTTTGCTAAATTCGCCGTCTATGTAGGCTAAATTTAACAAAAACGATATCTTCGCAGCCGCGGCGTCTTGGCTAAGACGAAAGCGATCTTTATATTGCCGCGCGATAAAATAGGCATTATGCACTGTCTCTTTTTCGCGGTTATATATCTGCTTTAGCTCCGCTCTCATAGCTGCGTCGTTACCGAGCCTTAGCGTGATATCGTCTAGCGTCTCGCTGATAAGGCGAGCTTCTAGCTCATTTACCCTGCCGTCGCTTTTGGCGACTTTGGCAAGCAAGCTAACTAAAAATTTCGCCTCTTCAAACATCGCCCGTTTTTGTGAGCCGCCTAAATTTGCGGGATTTTGACTGAAATTTGAGACCAGATAATAAATCCCGTAAAATATCAAAAACCAAAAAATAAAATTCAAAATATCACCATAAATGATAAATCGTATTTTTGAGCTTGCCGCCCACTAGCTCGTTTTTACGCCACGAGCTCTCGTCGTTCATCACGTTCCAGCGGCGCTCGTCGGGGCGGTAGAACCAATCTTTGTCGATCTGATAATAAATCTGCTTGCCGTTTGCCTCGATTATGTTGGCGATGTTGTTGTCGTGGTAGCTGTTCTCGTCGTAGTCGGTAAACGCGCGCTGTCCCATCTCGGAGTAAAGAAGCGTGAGCTCTTGGAGCATCTCGTTTAGCTCGTTGTCCATCTTTTGCACGTGCAGTCCGATCTCCTCTGCCTCGCGGAAAAGTATCGGATAGTCATGTGCCGGATAGTCGCTGTTTAGGCGCTCGGAGATGTTTTGGATCTTTGATTCGTCGGTCATATGGTAGCGCAAAAGCTCGCAGCAAATCTTTAGCGAGAGCGAGCTAGCGCGGTCTACGGCGCCAAAAACCAGCGGATGGATATAGTTGTATAGCGATTTATACGGGTTTTCGTCATTATCTTTTTCGTGCATTTTCCATAGTTTTATCACGCGGTTTAGCTCGTCCATCGATACGCTAACGCGCTCGTTGCCGTTATCTATCGGGCTCATCGCGTGCTTTAGCGAGGTATCGACGGCGGTCAGATACGCTAGCGGACCCATCACAATCTCGTTTGCGCCAAGCGCCATCATCGTCGCAGCCGACGCGCAGTTAGCAGGAATGAGAGCGGTGATGTTTTTGCAGTAGTTTCGCAGAGTGCTGATGATACGAAGCGCTGCGATACCGCTGCCGCCGTCACTTTTGATGAACAAAAACGCGTTTTCTATCTTTTTGCCCTTTAAAATTTCATACATCGCGCTCGCGTCGTTGCCGCAGACGCTGCCCGCGTTTGAGTTGTAGTATGTGATGAGCGTGCCGCCCAGTTTGGCCTCGACCGCCTTTAGTACCTGCTGAGTCTCGCTAAATAACACCGGCGGTTTAGCTACGCTTTTTTGATCCATTCCTCTGCCCTCCTTTTGCGGCTGTTCTTCTTCTTTGTTGTTTAAAAAGTCTTTCCAAGACATCTACTTTCCTTTCAAATTTTGATTCAAATTTTTACGATCTTTTAATATCGCTTGCAAAATTTGGCGCTAAAATGCTTGACCAAACGCCGCCGAGACGAGCCAAATTTAGCAAGCATCAAATTTACGCCGCTCAAATTTAGCCAGCTCAAACCCGCCTCGCCAAAATTGGGCGTCAAATTTTAGTCCTCTTGGCGGATGATTGCGGCAAATTTATTAAAATAAACCTCGCTCACGTCGCTTAGCTTTTCATCGATATCGTTTAGTTTAAATTTATCTCCGCCCACGCTGCCGATTTTTTCAAATTTGACGCCGTATTTTGTGGCTAGAGCTTCAAATTTAGCCTCGTCTTTTACGCCGACGATCGCGCGCGAAAAGCTCTCGTCAAAGATGAAATTTGACTTTTTAACATCAAATTTACACTCCGCACCAAGCCCGCTTAGGCATGCCATCTTAGCTAACGTTATCGCTACGCCGCCCACGCCTACGCTGTTTGCAAACTCTAGCGCGTCCGATTTATTTGCCTCGATGACCAAGTCCCACAGCGCGCGCTCTTTTTTGTAGTCCACCGCGCACAGCTCGCCACCCACCGCGTCAAATAGCGCCTTAGCGTAAAGCGACGCGGCAAATTCGCCCTTCGTCTCGCCAAGCACGTATATCGCCGTGCCCACGCGCGCAAAGACGCTGGACAAACTCGCGTTTGCATCATCGTTCACGCCCACAGTCACGATCGCGGGCGTCGGATAGACGCTCACGCCCTCGGTGTCGTTATATAGGCTCACGTTGCCGCTCACAACTGGCGTATTTAGCTCGCGGCAAGCCTCTTTGATACCCTCGCAGCCCTGCGCGAACTGCCACATGACCTCCGGATTTTGCGGATTTCCGTAGTTTAGGCAGTCGGTGATAGCTAGAGGCGTCGCTCCGCTCATCGCGACCTTTCGTCCGGCCGCCGCGACCGCTCTAGCCGCGCCGATTTTGGGATCGACGAAATTTGCCCGCGGGTCGCACTGCGCCGCCATCGCGATCGCCCTACCCGTTTCTTTCACGCGGATAACCGCGGCTCCAAGGAGCCCCGGCTGCTTGATCGTATTTGTTTGGATATTGGCGTCGTATTGATCGTAGATTAGCGACTTGTTTAGCACCTCTGGCTCGCCAAGCAACTTCCAAAACGCGGTTTTGCCATCGACGTTTTCAGGTATTTGCAAATTTTTAATTTCGTCTAGGTATTTCGGACGCGCAGTCGGTCGGTCAAGCACCGGAGAGGCTTCGCTAAGCGGCGCTATCGGTATCTCGCCCGCTAGCTCGCCGTGCCAATAAAGCTCCATCACGCCGCTACTTGTCACCTCGCCGATGATCTCGGCGTCTAGGTCCCATTTTTTAAATATCTCGAGTATCTTTTGCTCGCAGCCTTTTTTGGCACAGATGAGCATACGCTCCTGAGATTCACTTAGCATGAGTTCGTACGGCGTCATGCCCGTCTCGCGCATAGGCACGCGATCTAGATACATCTTCATACCGCTGCCGCTGCGTCCGGCCATCTCAAAGCTGCTAGAGGTTAGCCCCGCCGCGCCCATATCCTGGATACCCACGACATAGTCGGTTTTAAACAGCTCCAAGCACGCCTCCATCAGCAGCTTTTCGGCAAACGGATCGCCCACCTGCACGGTCGGGCGCAGGGATTTGTTCGCGTCGTTAAAGCTATCGCTAGCCATCACGGCTCCCCCAAGCCCGTCGCGACCGGTCTTTGAGCCCACGTAGATCACGGGGTTGCCGATACCTTCGGCTCTGCCGTAAAATATCTCGTCGCTCTTACAAAGCCCCAGCGCAAATGCGTTTACTAGGATGTTGCCGTTAAAACTAGGATCAAACGTCGTCTCGCCGCCGATAGTAGGGATGCCCATGCAGTTGCCGTAGTGAGCGATGCCCGCGACCGCGCCTTTTAGCAGATAGCGCTGTTTTCTCGCATTTTCGCTCTCGCCCCTCACCTCGCCGAATCGCAGCGAGTTCATATTTGCCACGACCCGCGCGCCCATCGTAAATACGTCGCGCAGTATCCCGCCAACGCCCGTCGCCGCGCCCTGAAAAGGCTCGATGAAGCTTGGGTGGTTGTGGCTCTCCATCTTAAACACCGCCGCGACGCCGCCTCCGACGTCGATGACGCCCGCGTTCTCGCCTGGACCCTGGATCACCCACGGGGCTTTGGTCGGGAAGCCGTTTAGGTACTTTTTACTCGACTTGTAGCTGCAGTGCTCGCTCCACATTGCGGAAAATATCCCAAGCTCGAGCAAATTTGGCTCTCTACCTAGGATCTTTAGGATCTCTTCGTACTCTTGGTCGCTGATTTTGTGCGCTTTTACGGTAGCTTTGTCCATTTTTAGCCTTTAAAAAATTTTGGTTGATTTTACTTAAATTCGCATAAAAACTTGATAAACCAAAAAGCAATCAAAAAACGAGAAATTTGACTTAGTAGTCAAACTTACCCATCACTCAAAACTATAACTTTTCTCGATTTCGTCGATATCTATATCTTTTTGTAAAAAATATTCGCCAACCTCGTCGTAAATTTTCTCACAGTAAAAATATATCAAAAAATGCCTTCTAGCTCTAAAACCTAGATATTTCGTTCCAAGCTTAATGGAAGGAAACGCCGTAAATCCCCAAAAACTCCCGTTTAAAATCAAATAAAGTAAAAATTTGATCGCCAAATTCGATAAATAATAAGCAAGCCCAAGCAGTAGAATCGAGCCGTTAGAAATAAACGTCATGCCCGCTAAACAAACAAAAATAAACGCCTTGTCGCCCAAATCCGATCCCTTGTTATCTCCTACGAAAAACGGCCTGATCATATTATGGTCTTTAGTTACGTAGTAGCGTCTTTCGACTTTACCTTTTCGAATAAATTCTATATATCTGTTCGTAAATTTAATCTCGCGCCTATATACAACCATAGAAAATACATACGTCAAAAGCGTAAAAGTCAGCGCTATCAAAACAGGAGAAAAACAAGTAAAAAAGCTATTGCTCCTATCGTCAAAATAGTTTATCGCAAATAAAAAAAGCGACATAGCGCAAAAAAACGACGCTCCACAAAGCGTAAAATCGATAAAGTTACTATAATCGGTGATCACGAGCGGATCTTTGTTGTAGTCTCTTGCAAATTTTCTCTCGCTAAAATTTGCTGAATTTGAGTTGTAAAAGTCGCTGCTTAAATTTGAGGTTTGTTTGTCTGCTGTATTTAAATTTTATCCTCCAGGCCTGCGTTTTAAAAACGTCAAATCCAATTTTAGTCAAATTTGGATAAAAATTTTAAATTCTCACTTAAAAATAAACTCAAATTTGCTTCAATCTTATCTCATAATCATCAAAAGCAAGTCCGATTATCATTTTTTAGGTGGCAAAGAGTTTTATTTGGCCTACCTTACGGTCGCCGTTGTTGCCTGCGGTTTTAAAAAGCCGCCCATGGTTCATAACTAAAAGCAGACGCAAAATTGCTTCCGCATCGTCTTTTCGTCCCTCCGTCCACTATGGCGCCTTTAAAGCGACGAAATAAAGCGTCGCAAGATTTTTGCATTTTTGGGGTGTGGGTCTCGGAGGGTGGCTCAAATTTTAGATAAAAGTCGCTTTTTGCATTAAATTTTATCTCGCAACTCAAAGCTCGCGTAGTTTTTCAAACTCCTTGCAGCCCTCTTTTTCGCCCGCATCGCACGCCTTTTTGAGATACTTTTTCATCTTTCGCACATACTCGTCCGTCATCCCGTCTCGAGCCTTATCAAAAAATTTAGCATACAAACAATCCATCCCGCCGCGCTCGTCGCAGCCTTTTTGAAAAAGCGCCGACACAACCTCGCCGCCGACAAGCAAGACCTGATAGTATTTAGCGGCGTTTAGACATTCGCGGCTCTTGCCGGACTCACACGCTAGCTTCGTGCAGGCAAGTTTTGAGTCGCGCTCGTCCTTCGAGTCGCAGACTTTTTGCAACGCCGCTAGCCCCTTTTGTCTGTCGTAAAATGCGCTGTTTTCGTCCAAACGCTTGTCCGCTAGCTGCATGCATGAAGCCATACTAAACAGCAAAATCGATCCGCAAAACGCCTCTAGCATTTTTACTTCTTTTTGGTTGCGAGCGGCATTTGCGATCAAATTTACATCCTTTGACGCGTCGTCGGCAAAAACAGAATTTACGACAACCGCAAAAATCAAAATTTTAAACGGATTCATGTTTTTCTTTTTATATCGTCAGTTCTACGCAAGAGCGTCCTATACTATGCAAATTCGGCGGGCGATTACCCGTCCTAAACGACTATTTGCTCGGCATGCTATAGTAGCAAAGTATGTTTAGCAGGATGCGTCCTTGCTTTTTGAGGTCTTGCTCGACGACGTCTTGTCTAAATTTCGCAGAGGTCGCCTGCTCTTTAGCTTCGGCTAGTTTGCTACTCGGTAGGTTAAATTTAAAGTCCAGATTTTTTATCTCAAAGCCTTTGTTTCCGACTATCTTCGCGTCTATCACGGTAGCGAAAAACTCATCAGACGCGCCCACGTAGTAGTTCGTCACGCTTCTAGCGTTTATAGGTTCGCCGCTAAAAAACGCCTTACAAACGGGAGATTTTTGCGCACTATAAACCACGCTCTCAAGGATCCCGCCGCCAAATTCGTAAAACTTAAATTTCTTTGAGTTTTGCAGCTTTTTTATCTCGTCTTTATCGCTCAAATCTACATTTTTACCGCTATCTAGATCAATCACTATCAGAGTTTTTACGCCGTCGCCGCTTGAGTAAACCCAGCCTAGATTTTGGCTCGCCAAGTCGCTCTCGCCCGGCGATTTCACCTCGGCCCTACCCATATAGTCGCCGAATTTTTCCTCTTTTTTGCCGCCGCTCATCTCGTAGACCGTAGTCTCGGTTATAAACCCGATCTGCTGTATGCTAGTGTCGTTTTCCATATACGTACGCCACGCTCTCTCGCCGCCCATCTCGCCTGTGATGCCCGCGCAACCGCTAAACGCTAATGCCATAGCGGCCGCTGCCGCAGTCTTAAAAATCATCCTGTTTTTCATTTTTGCTCTCTTTTTTCGTGCCAAAAGCGCAAATTTGATTAAGCCTCAGCTCATACCCGCGCAACTCGTTTTGGATTTTTTCCTCAAATTTAGGCGTTTTTTCGGCTACTTCTTGCAAGCCGTCGGAATTTGTAAAATTTTTTATCTGAGATTTTAAAAGTAGCGCGCCGCTTTTGGATGAAATTTTTGCCTGCGTTATAACGGCGGTAAAATACCGTTTTTCTAAATTTTGCGTATCATAGTAGCTAGATGCTGATTTCACGCTCACACTGCCGCCTTTTTGAAACGCCTCGCAAACCGAAATCGGCGCCTCAAAAACTGCTACCGTCGTCAAATTTGAGCTAAATTCGTAAAATTTGATCCGCCGAGCGCCACGAAGCTGGGTCGCACTCGCTTCGTCTTTTAGATCAAACTCCGCCTCGGTATCGGCGTCTTTTAGTATAAACGCACTACCGCCGCTTTTATAGACGGCGCCGAGCCTAAAAGGTAGTCTGCTGCCCTCTTTTTTAGTAAGAGCAAAGCCCGTAGCTTCGCCGTCCTCAGGCTGAGCGCGAAAATCACGCGAGAAAAATGCCGTCAAAAAGGCAACCTCTCTAACGGCGCCGTCAGTACCCAGATATCTCGTCCAGCCATCCTCGGGAACATCGATATTTGAGACGTCGTGCTCGGCTATATTTGCGCTGCTAGTGATGCCGGCGCAACCGTAAAAAGCCAGGGCCGCAATAGCCGCTAGAAATAAGTTTTTCATCTCGCGTTCGTGTTTAAATTTGATAAAAGCGATCAGTTTTTAGGCGCGGCGCAAACGATATTTGATAGGATTTGCTCCTGTTTTTTAGCGTCGGCGTCTATGACTTTGTTCCTAAATTCCGCCGATCGAGCCCGCGTCTGCGTGCTAGCTAGCTTGCCGTCGCTAACGAAAAATTTAAAGTCTAGATTTTTGATCTCGGCGCTTTTGCCCTTTTTCACTCCGATATCCATCAAAGTCGCGAAAAACTCGCTATTGTCGGGACTTTCTTTATCGTAATAATTAGTCACGGCATGAGCTTTTACCGTCTTACCCACCGCAAAACTCTCGCACACGGCGCCCGAGTCCGAGCTAAAAACTACGCTCTCTAATATGCCGCCGCCAAACTGATAAAATTTGACCTTTTTGGCCCCTCTTAGAGTCGCAAGCTCGTTTTTATCGCGCATATTTATGTATTGATAGCCAAATTTTTCCTTATCGTTAAGCTCCAAAACTATAAACGAAATACCGTTTTGCGCGTACATATCGCCAAGCTTCAAATTTTGACCGTCTCTTTTTATGAGCGCCATACCGATGATATCGCCGTTTTTTTGCGCGTGAGTTGCGCTCAAATTTTCTGAGAAAAATGCGACATCGCCGACGGTGCCGTCGTTTTCTAGATATTTGATCCAGTCCGGTTCAGGCGATACTACGCTACTTGCTAGATGATCGTGTGAAGGCATGCAACCGCCCAGCAACGCAGCTAGAGCGGCTATAGATAAGATTTTTTTCATTATTTTTTCTTTTTTATAAAGTAAATTTCGTTATTTTCCGAGGCAAAAATTGCTAAACATTTCGTCTAAAATTTCGCTTCGCTCAAACGGTTTCGTGATTGACGAGATTTGCTCTATTGCTGTATTTAGCTCGTAGGCAAAGAGCTCGAGCTCGGACTGGGCAAGTAAATTTAACGCCCTTTTTATCGCCTCGCTCGCCGCTTCGCAGCATAAAATTTGACGAGTGGAGTTTAGTAGTATCTCGCTCGTCTCCTGGGCGTCGAGATAGGTTTTTAGACTATTTACTATCTCGCCCGTTCCTTGCTTGGCGCAAATTTGTATCGCGCCCACTGGAGCGCTAAATTTAACGCCGAGGTCGCATTTATTTAAAACGTAAAAAATCTTTTTTTGCAAGTTTTTTAAAAGCTCCAGGATCTCGTTATCCTGCTCGTCAGCCTCCTGCGACGCGTCAAAAACGGCCAGGATGACATCGGCCTCCTCGATAGCCCGCAGCGAATACGAAATGCCGATCTGCTCGATCTTGCCCGCATTTTTGCGGATGCCTGCCGTATCGATGATGCGCACGAGGTGAGTGCCGATTTTTAGTGCCTCTTCGATGCTGTCCCTAGTCGTGCCCGCCTCGTCGCTGATAATCGCGCGCTCGTAGGACAAAAGCGAGTTTAGGATTGAGCTTTTGCCGACGTTTGGCTTGCCGACTATCGCGATTTTAAAGCCCTCAAGCAACCCTTTTCTACTCTGACTTATGGCTACGATTTTATCTAGTTTAGCGCTGTTTTGTTTTAGCATTTGATTGATACTTTCTAGCAGATCGGCAGGCAGATCATCGTCGGCGTAGTCTATGCTAGTCTCCACGAATGCCAGAGTTTTTACGAGTTCGGAGCGGATTTCATCCACAAATTTAGCTAGATCGCCTCTCATCGTGCGGGCGATGATTTTGACGCTATCCTCGCTTTTTGCGTTGATTAGCGAGTTTATCGCCTCGATCTTGCTAAAATCCATCTTGCCGTTTATGAGAGCACGCTTACTAAACTCTCCTGCACGCGCGAGTCTGGCGCCGTTTTTGATGAGCTCGCCTAGGATCAAATTTGCCACCACTAGTCCGCCGTGGAGCTGAAACTCCACCACATCCTCGCCCGTGAAACTATGCGGGGCCTTAAAATAAATAAGCAAGGCTTCGTCGATGAGCTCGCCATCGGCGTAAATTTTAGTTAGAGTTGCGTAACGCGGGACAAGAGAGGTGATTTTGGTGAGTTTTAGAGCTAGGCCAAGGGCGTCTGCGCCGCTTAGCCTGATGATGGAGATCGAGCCTACGCCGTGCGCGGTGGCGACGGCGGCTATGGTCTCGTTCATTTTTTGATAAAGTCGTTCACGACTACGAACTGCCCGTCGCTATTTGACTTTACGCTTACGTATTTGTCGGGGAATTTTTCGCGCAGTTTTTCAAGGGCGATCTTGACCAAAACGCCGTCTAAAGACTTGGTTTTAGCCTTGCCCGTCTCCTCCACTCGCTCGATTATACCTTTTAGATACTGATCGATCGCGGCTTCTTGATTTTGCAAAAACTGAGCGATCTCAAGGCGCACCGCAAGGCCATATTTCGAACTGATCCAATTATAAAGCAAATACGAAATCGCCTTGTAGCGGTAGCCCTCCTTGCCGATGAGCAGCGCCGCATCCTCGCCGTCAAGCTCGACTATCACGGTCTCGTCGTCAAATTTGCGCACGTCTATCTTGTTTATAGTAAAGAAATTTCCGCCAAAAAGCTTCTCTACGCCCTGCTTTATCTCAGGCAGGGCTTTGTCAATGTCGGCTTTTGGTTTTTGATCTTTTTGTTTTTGAGCCTGCGCCCGATCGGCTCGGGAGTCTTGTTTTTCTTTTTTAGCTAAATTTGGCACGGCTTGCGTCAAATTTGCATCGCCGACAGATGCCTGCAAGCCTAAATTTTCGCCAGCTGTGGTTTTTTCATCGCCTTCGTAAAAGTCGTTTTTATTAAAGGTATCGATGATAGAGTGATCAAGGATACTTTTGCCGCTCTCTTTTTTCGGTTGTTCCTTTTTATGCGACTCTTTTTCTTTTACCTGAGGCTCTTTTTGCGGCTGCGCTTCTTCGACTTTAGACTCGTTTACCGCGCTACTTTCGCTTTGTTTTGCCGCATGATTTTTGTGATGATCGTGGCGATTTTTATGATTTTTTTTCTTTTCGCTTCGGTGATTTTGCTCTTCGCCGGAGTTCTCTTTTTTCTTAAATTCCTTCTTTTTTTCGCCGCCGTTTTCTTTATGACCGTTTTCGCTAGCGGCTTGAGGAGCTTTTTTTGCTTCCTTATGCGCACCCTCTTTTACTGCCTCGATGATCGCCGTTTTTTTGAAAAATCCCAAAAAACCGGCGCTTGGATTTTGCAAAATTTTGATATCAAGCTCGGTAACGGAGCAGTTTAACTCCTGCGCGGCCTTTTGAAAGGCCTCTTGTAGATTTTCGGCTTCTATTCGCATCAGGCCTTTACCTCCGCTTTTTTATGCTTTTCAAAGAGCTTGTTTACAAAAACTTGCTGGATGACCGAGCAGACGTTGTTTACAAACCAGTAAAGCGTAAGTCCCGCAGGGAAGGTCACGAAGAAAAACGTAAAGATAAGCGGTAAAAATTTCATTATCTTTTCTTGCATCGGGTCGCTAAACGTGGTCGGCGTGAGCTTTTGCTGAAGGAACATAGTCGCACCCATCAATATAGGCAGTACAAAATACGGATCCATCACCGAAAGGTCGTGTATCCAAAGTATCCACGGCGCGGCTTTTAGCTCTATCGCGTTTAGTAGTACGCGGTAAATCGCAAAGAAAATCGGAATCTGCATAAGTATCGGCAAGCAGCCGCCCATCGGGTTGGCGCCGTTTTTCTTATATAGCTCCATCATGTGCATATTTAGCTTTTGCGGATCGCCTTTGTATTTGGCTTGCAGCTCTTTTACCTTCGGCGCTAGATCTTTTAGCTTGTTCATCGATAGCATGCCTTTGTAGGTTAGCGGGAAAAGCACGATCCTGATAACTAGCGTCAGAACGACGATCGCCCAGCCCCAGTTACCGATGTAACCGTAAAGCCAATTTAAAAACGCAAACATCGGCTTTGCTATAAAGGTAAACCAGCCGTACTCGATGACGTCTACGAGCTCCTCGTTTATCTGGTTTAGAGTCGCGTGGTCTTTAGCTCCGATGTAGCCTTTGGCTTTAAAATTTTGCTCGCCTTTTACAAATATCACCGCATTTCCGGCGCCATCTTTTGAAACTACGGGATTTAAAAGTCCGTCAAATTTAAAAAACAAAGCCGTGTAGTATCTGTCGCTAGCTGCGGCTATGTTTACGTTATTAAAGCTCTCGGTCGCGTCTACGTCGCCATCCTCGATGATAGTTAGCTTACCGTCGTTATGCTTAAGCAGCGCGCCGTGGACGGTGTAGCTGTCGATAGCGACGTTTGGATGAAATCCCGGAGTCACGTAGTATTCGCCAGCGCTCACGCTAAGATCTAGGTCGTAGCTTCCGTTTGGATAAAATGTGATTTTTTTGGTTACGCTAGAGCCTTCCAAATTTTGCGTTAAAACTATGCTTTTTGGCTCGCTGGCTAAATTTATCTCGCTAACGTCGCTCGTGTAAGCCACTTTAAAAGCTTGCTCATTTAAAGCTTTGTCGCTAAAGCGTACTTCAAGCGGTAACGGCTGAGCGCCTGCTAGTTCGATGCGATTGCCTTCGGCGTTTTTGTATTTTTCGTCATTTAAATAAAATTTCGAAATCCTGCCCAGCTCGTCTATGCGCGCCTCAAAGTGTTCGCCCTTTATCACAGCGATCTCGCGGCTTTGAGTCGATGCGGCCTGCGGAGAGCTAGCGCCTGATGCGGTATTTGCGCTTGGAGCGGCGTTTGCTTGCCCTACCTGCTGCGCAGCTACTGTTTGATTTTGATCTAACGGCAAATTTTTAGGAATAAAAAAATAATCGTAAGCGATAAAAAAGATAAAAGATAAAACGGTCGCTAATAACACGCGTTTTTGAACTGACATATTGTCTAACACTATTTTTCCTTTTGAAAGTCTAAATTTTTAATAACGTAGAATTTATTTTTTTTATACGGGACGAACCAAAATGCGATGTGTGATTTTAAATTTTGATTGGATATAAAAAAAGAGTCGAAATTTTTACTAATGATGGGGTAGTCGATGCCGCCCTTAAAGAGTTGATTACAGCGTAAAATTCTAAAAATAACCGCGAAGAGTGCCGAGAAAAAGCCGTTAAATTTGAACTGCCAAACGGCAAATTCCGAACACGAGGGATAGTATCTGCAAGACTTTGGAGTAAATTTAGAGATATAATCTTGATACGCTTTTATCAAAAATAAAATAGCTTGTTTTATCATTTTCATATGCCTGATTTTATACATCCGAGTTTTTTCATAGCCCAAGAGATATTTTTTTTGAGCTTTAAAAACGAGCTTTTATCTAGCCCGTTTTTAACAACTATCACGTAAATGCCGTCCGCAAGCTCATTTGAAATCTCGACGACGACCGCTCGCAAAAGTCTTTTACATCGGTTGCGAACGACGGCTTTGCCCACCTTTTTGCTGGCTACGACGGCTAGTTTATTTTCATTGCAAGGCTTAAAAAAGACTATCGCCTCCTCGCAGTGCCATTTAATGGCCTCTTTGTAGACGCTTGAAAACTCCTTTTGGCTGCTTATAGAGCTAAATTTGCTTAAACGGCCAATCTTGCTCTGCCTTTTGCGCGTCTTGCGTTTAGCACTTTGCGGCCGTTTTTAGTTTTCATGCGGACGCGAAACCCGTGAGTGCGTTTTCTAGGGGTTTTATGAGGTTGGTATGTTCTTTTCATAAATTTTTCCTTATGGTGATTTTGATATAAGTCGGTGATTTTATCAACAAATCGCTTAAAATCCTTTTAATAAATTTTTAAACTTCGTTTTAAAATAATAAAAATATAATAGCTTATTAAAATTTAGGAGAAAAATTTGCCTTACGTTATTAGAAAAGCCTCTAGAGCCGACGTCTCGGCCGTTTGCGAGCTGGTTAAAGAGCTGGCCGCGTACGAAAAAATGAGCGATGATGTCAAATTTACGCCCGAAATTTTTGCCGAGTCTATTTTTGAGAAAAACTATGCCAGGATTTTAGTCTGCGAAACAGAGGGCAAAATCATAGCTTACGCCATATATTTTTACACGTTTTCCACGTTTTTGGGACTTGGCGGGATATATCTGGAGGATCTATACGTCCAAAAAGAGCATCGCAACAAAGGCATAGGAAAAGAGTTTTTTAAATTTTTAGCCGAAATTTGCAAGAACGAAAATCTGCAACGCCTCGAGTGGGCGTGCCTGCACTGGAACGAGCCGGGCATAAAATTTTACGAAAAAATGGGCGCGAAAAACCAGTCAGAACAGTGGCGAAACTACCGCTTGGACGGCGAAAATTTAAACAAACTCGCGCTTTGATTTATCTGTTTTTAACGCCCTTTTGGATATCATCGCGCGATGAGTTACGCAAACGAAATTTTAAGAGAACTTTACTATCTTAGGGCGTTCGGGTATAAATTTGCCGATTTTTCGCCTTCGTCCGCGGCCTTACCGAGTAGCCTTGCCGAACTAAACGCAAGCATCAAAGAGTGCAATCTATGCGAGCTTTGCAAGAGCGCAAACCACGCACTAACGGGCCTTGGAGATAAAAGCGCTAAAGTAGTTTTCGTATTTGACGCGCCAAACGCCGCCGAGGATGCGAGCGGAGAATTTTTGGCGGGCGACGATAAGTTTTTGCAAAATTTAAACGAGCTAGCAGGACTTAAAAAGGACGAAATTTACGTCACGAGCCTGCTAAAATGCAAGCCCGCAGCCAAAGCTCCGACAAACGCTTACGAGCTTTGCGAGCCGTATTTTAGCGCGGAAGCCCGTCTAGTCGCGCCAAAGCTCATCGTGGCGCTTGGCGAAGAGGTTTTTTACAAAATGATAAAACAAAGCGCGCAAAGCTTTGAGACAATAAGGGGAAACATAATGAAATTTAAGCACTCGGCCCTGCTGGCGACCTACTCGCCGAGCGTCGTAGCGAAAAATCCAAGCAAAAAAGAGCTGTTTTTCAGCGATTTAAGAAAAATAAAAGAGTACCTATGAGAAAAATTTTAACCGCTTTACTGATCTGTTCGGCGCTGTTTGCTAGGAGCGAAAAGGCCTCCGATATACCGCCCGCCAGCGAAATTTATATAAATTTAGAACCGGCAAAATGCGACGACGCTTGCTTGCTTGATCTCGTTAAAGAAGGTCTTTTGCACAGCTTGTTGGCTCGCTACGAAAACAGCTCGAATCAAGAAATTTTGCAAGCCATTAACGCCCTAAACGGCCCTTACGCAAACGCAGGCAGCGAAAGCCTGACGCCAAACTCAAACGCCGAATTTAAAATCGCCGTCATCATCCCGCAAGATAGCATAAAAAGCTACGCCGGCGTCGTCTCAAACGCGGTTATCGCCTACATCGTCAGGCAAAACGCCCCTATCGACGTTAAATTTTACAACACCGGCAACGAAGCCCCGAGCGCTATCGACGGCGCCCTAGCTCGCGCTAAAAGTGAAAACATTTCCTATATCATCGCGCCGTTTACGCCTGTAGGCGCAAAATATCTAAACGAGGTTTTAGACCCCGCCATGACGGCTTTCGTGCCGACTCTGCACATCTCTAGCGTCGATTCGCCACAGGATAATTTGATATTTGGCGGTATAGACTACAAAGGGCAAGTTGAAAAGCTACTAAATTTCTCAAACAGCCAAGTCGCAGCATTTTCTGACGGTAGCGCGCTAGGAGCGGCGCTAAATCGCTACGCGGACGAGTTTAGCGGCGGGCTAGCCTACGAAAACGAGATCGCAAACGGCGTCACCGACCTAAAGTCAATGCTCTCTGGCAACTCGAGACTAAGCGGCGCGACCGTTTTTCTAAATGTTCCGCTCGTAAAAGCCTCAATGGTGAGCTCTCAGATGCGCCTTTACGACATCAAATTTAACGCCCTTTTAAGCACGCAGATCAACTATGCGCCAAGCATCTTTAAGCTCATGCAACCGCAAGATAGAGAAAAGCTCTACATAGCAAACTCGATTTCTAAAACCGACGGGGCGCTGGACTCAAACAACGAAATTTTGGGGCAAAATTTGAACTTCAACTGGGTGGGCTACTCTGCTAGCGCCGGGCTTGACTACATCTACGCGACCTACCTAAACCGCGGCGCGCAGAGGCTTTTTAGCCAGAGCGTCGAAGACTCGCAGATCGTCTATGATACAAAGGTTTTAAAAGCCGGCGAATACGGCTTTTACGAGCAATAAGAGGAGAGAAAATCCACTATCTCCTCGCTCATCTTAGCAGGCCTTAGGTTACTGACAAACGCAACCTCGACGTCCGCTTCAAAGACGAGCTCTGGCTCGCATCCGCCGCTTAAATTTGCGATTTTATAAATTTTCTGATTTATGAGCGCGGAGGCTTTTTTTAGGCTTGCCACGCTCGTTTTTACCTCGAGCAGATCGCCAAGGACGGCAGGTTTTTTAAATTTTGCCCGAATCTCACTCACGACGAAATGCCCATCCTTGCTAAAAGGCTTAACCTCCGAATCAAAAAACATCTCGCTGCGCGCCCTTTCGCAGTATTTTATATAGTTTGCGTGATAGACTATGCCGCCAGCATCGGTATCTTCATAGTAGATTCGTATTTTCATGTTTTTCCTTTAAATTTAAAATCCGACAATCTTATTTGTTATTGGTTTAGCTAATGCAAGCACTATTTGACTGCAAGAGTTGCAATATAAAGAAAGGCAACCAAAGCACCTCAACACACTTTTACTGCTATTTTTTGGATTAGTTCTCGCACTTTTTCTTGTCGTTGCTAGCCTTGATCAGATTGATACAATAGCCAACTTACTACTTTTAAAGATATTTTTATTTTTGCTTTTGTAATATCAAAAGCTCGGTAATTATAATCCAAATAAACAAAAAACTTTCGCTTCTATACTAGTTTCACTATCGGCACTATTAAATCTTTTATTGCCAACAACTTTTCTCTCAAAATTAATCTCTGCCAAACCACTCTTTTGTAATTTCGCAATTTTTACTATTTGGCTCAGGATTAGATTTGTTAATGGCTACATGTAGCGGCATCGAAACACAATGGCCAAATATTAGTGCCTCCCCAGGAACTGATTGCTTTATTTTATTTACAAAGTCATCTGAAAAATAAGGCAATATAGCATTTATATATCTCATATCTACTTCATTTTGTATTCTATGGATAATAAAATTTCCACATTGAGACAAAACCGTTTCTGATAGTTCCGATGGCCTTTGAGATGATATCAACAGATATAATGAGTATTTCCTTCCTTCCCTTGCTATTTTTTCAAAAATATTTTCTCTTAGTAGGTATTTATAGTCTTTTTTAATATATCTATGAGCTTCATCAAGTATAAGATGTACGGGTTTTTTGCGCCTTTCATCATTATGCAATTCTTTTCTTTGTGAAAAAATTAATCTAGAAAGGACACTTGTTAAAGTTTCTAAAACGTCAATACTCAATTCGCTAGTATCTATGATTATTAGTTGTGTTTTTGTTTGAGTATCCTTACCCCAAAGATACTCAAAGTATGAGTCTACATTTTTAATCCCAAGATTATCCGGTGTTTCTCTCATAAATTTACAGTCGTTATTATAGATAAAATAATCAAGCCTATTTAGCATCGTAGAGGTATAGCCTCTCATTAATCTATTTCCTTTAGCGTCTTCTTCTAACAAAATCATTTCAGCAGATATTTTTAAAAATTTATAATCATAAAATTCTCCATCATCTAGCTTCTCATCAAATATTTTTTCTATTTCTTCATAGTCTATTTTTTCATTAATATCCTTTACTGCTTGATCTAATTTGTTTTTATTTTGTCCGTATACTATTGTGCAATTAGAATGAAGTTTATTTATATCAGCATAAAGCCCTTCTGCCTCGCACTTTGTTTTTAACGATACATCTCTGTTAATAATATCTTGTATTTTTAATATTAGTGCACCAGCAGTTGTTATTCTTGATGTGTCAGTATCAGCTTGGCTTAAAACACTACCAAGCAACATGCAAAGTTTATACCTAAGGTAGTTTATAAATCTCTTGCTATCTTTATCTTCAGAGGTTGATATTTTATAAAATTTGTAAGATTCTTGAAGAACTTTATCCCAAAAAGGTCTTTGCGTCGCATCTGTTGCTAACAAAAAAGAACTCCATTCATCTAATGTCATTAAAAAATGCGGCATATAAAACGCTTCTATATTTTCATCCGCAATTTCTTTTTTTAAATTTGGCCTAAAATATTTTATTGTTATTTCTTTATTTAAATCTTTTTTAAAAGCTTGTCTGTATTCACCGTTTACGTCAAATATTATAAGTTTTGATCCTCTTGCGGAGTTTTCTTTTTTTCTGTAAATCGACTGAATAATGTGCGCAATCGTATTTGATTTACCGCTTCCAGAGTTTCCTAGCACAGCAGAATGTATATTAAAAAAATCATCTATTGAAATACTAATTGGATAATTTATTAGATTTTTACTAATACCCAAATTAAAACTTTTATGTATTTCTGGTTCGTTCACATCATATTCGTTAGATAATATAATATGCATATCCTCATTGGTTATAATATCCACATTGGTATATAAGCTCGGATAAATTCCGACCCCTAAGGAAAATTTATTCTCTTTATTTATAGTTCCTATTGGCTTAAGCATAAGCTCCCTATACCCATCAACATTAAAGGCTTTTGCTTCATTATATAAATCAGAATCAAAAATAGAAACAACCTCACAAACTATCGATTCCCCTATGGCATTAACAGTCTTCAAATAACTACCTATGTTTCCAAAATAATATGTATCACCATTAATGTTTACAGATCCACCGGTGATTTCTGAAAAAATTTTTACTTTAAACTGATTAAAATTTATGGAGACTACTTTTCCTATGCTCATTATTTTACTTCCTTTTGACTCTTTTCTGTCTTCAGCTTTTCCTTCTCCCTATTTAAAGCATCAACAAAATTTTTCAGAATATTTTCACCTTTATCTTCATTAAGATTTGGAATTAGCTCATTAACAATATATTCAAAATAATGAATTATTTTATCATTAACTTTTCCGTGAACCTTATAAATTCGTTTATCATTAACTTTAAAAATAGATTTTTCTGAATAATCTCCAAATATCACTATTGATAGAGATGAATTTGTTGATAATGCTTGATATATAATATTATTTATATGCTCATCACTGAAACTATACCCAACAACAAATAACACACTATTTTGTAGCAATAGTTTCCTTTGAAACTCTCTAATAATATCAGAATATGGAGCAGTTAAACTTTTACCTTGCTTTAAAGGATTTGGATATATTAAAACATTTTTATCATTTGGCTTGCAGCCTTCATCAATTTTAACTTCCTTGATATTAAACAGAGCATTACCCTCTTCCTCAATCCAATTTATAGAACCATGCAATTTATATAAATATATCATATTATCTAACGGCTCATATTTTTCTACACTTGCCTCAATTCTTTTGGAAAAGGTATAGCCAAATCTAGCCGGATTAAAATACTTATCTAGTCCGCCACCGAAACCATTGTTATAATTAATGTTTAATTTGTCTAATACTCTCTCATTGAAAAGATCATTGTTGGTAGTAAAAATATTTACCCTGCTAAGGTCTTTGTTTCTATATGTTATTTTTTGATAAAAGGTTTCATATAAATCTATTGTTTTTTTATGCTTGTCCCCAAAAATATTTATATTTATACCTTCATACATTGTATTTTCAATTAAATCTATAAGCCTCTTTGTGTCTTCATCCTCTTCTCCTACTCCTTCTTGATATGCCCTTTTTGAATATAAAACACCAAGAATACTTTCTAAGTTTGCGTCATTATTCTTTAATTTATTAAAAATATCTTTAATTGTTTTTTTATCTTTTTGCTTTAATTTGTTTTCAACCTTTTTTATAAACCCCGCCATTGTAGGAATCGAACCAGAGCTTACACCTGAACCAAATAAAAAATGTATATTCTTTATATTTAACAAATCTGTAATTTTTTGTTTTAAAAAAAATAATTTTTTTTCATTATCATTTTCTAGTTTATTTTTTAAAAATAGTTCTTCCGTACCTTGGTAAAAAAAAATATTTTTTGCCTCTTTAACCATATTGTCTTTACGCATATTTATATCCTCACTTTCACTTTTAATTTTTTTAGCAAGAGTACATATCTCAAATTTTTTAGATACTTTTATTTTATCTTTTATTTTATCTCATTTTGCCTAACTTATCTATTCTTGACAAAATCTAACAAAAGATCAATCAGAGACAATACAAACCATCAAAAAGCCATATAAAATTTCTATGCCGAAAGTTAAAATTACTCGTGCGTCTTTTTCGTCGCCAGATCGCACCTAGCGCCGCGAGTAATCATCAAGGACTGATCGTAAAATAAAATAAGCACCACCGAAACGCCCACGCCAAGCGCTAACGAGACCGTCGTGGTCGTGATCGCGTTATCGAAAAATATGATTAGGTATTCGTTTTTCTTAGCGATATCAGGCTCGTTTAGAAACGAAAACAACGCTAAAATGCCTTTATACGCATAGACTCCGGGCACCATAGGCAAAAGCGCCGGAAACGCGATGATCTCGGCGGGCACTTTGAGCCGTTTGGCAAAGAGCATACCTAAAATCCCGCTTAAAAATGAGACGATAAGGGTGGCTACACTGATGTTAAAAAATCCCATCTGCATGACCCAAAAACGACTAGCGTGCGCAAACGCCGCAAGCAGCGCGCAAAATGTGAGAGTCCTTTTAGGCGGAGAGCTAGCGTAGGCAAAGCCAAGCCCCGCCACTGCCGCAAAAGCGCCGTCTATGAGCGTATCGGTCAAAAGCTCAAACATGTAAAATCTCCGCGCTGCTAAGCGAGAGTGTGATATAAACGCCAACCGCGATGCAAAGTATCAAGATGCCCGTACTCACCGCCCTGCTGATACCCACAAGCGTGTTGTCGTTTATGATATCAAAGACCGAGTTTATGAGAAAAACACCCGGCATCAAAAAGAGTATCGACGAGCCGATCGCCACGTCGCTAGTGTGCGTAAAGCCGTAAAATACGCCAAGATAGGCGATAAAAGATACGACAAACGAGGTCAAAACGTACTGGATTTTTAAATTTACGCCCATTTTAGCAAGCGCAAATTTGAGGCTATAGCCGACCAGAGTCGCAAAAAATACGCAAGCCACCGAGCCCATATCGCCGCCAAAAAGCCTGCAAAACGCCGCATTTGCAAGGCTTATTAAAATAAGCGAGCTAGCAAATTTGTTCGCACCTATACGCATGACGCCCTCAAACTGCTCTTTGGCTTCATCAAGGCTCAAATTTTCATCCAAGATCCGCCAGCTAAGCGACGAAAGCTCGGAAATGCGGTTAAAGCTCACCTGCCCTAGCGGGATCTTTTTCACGTAGGTTCGGCGCAGGGAGTTATCGGCCGAGTCCATGACGCTAATGGTAAAATATTTTACGAAAATCGTCACGCTAACGTCGTAGCCGTAGCGCCTAGCCACGCGGTCCACGCACTTTTCGACGCGCGCGGTGTAGGTGCCTGCGCTCACCATCGCCGCCGTGTAGTCGGAGAGAAAATCGGTTAAAATTTGGATGTCGGGCTTCGCGCTCATTTTTCTGCGGTTTTAAATTTGATAAAAAACAAAGCAAGCTGTGCAAACAACATCAGCTTCATCGTCCACTCGCTAGCCGCGTGCATCTGCGCAAACTCGGCCGTCTGCGTCGCCGCCTCGCCAGCCGTCTGCGCGTCCATGATGTAGGGCGTGAAGTAAAAAACAAACGAAAGCGCGAGGGCTAAATTTATCGCGCAAAGAATACCCATGCTAAATTTAGCAGCGAATTTGACGCTGGATCTAAACGAGGCAAGCTCGCAAAGCGCGATCAGGACGCTAACTGCTAGCAAAGCGTAGTTAAATTTAACAAATATCGTAGCCATCAGTTTGCCGCTTTGAAACTGCGTAAGTACGCCCTCGCCAAGTATGCTCTGCGGATAAAAAATCGTCGGCGCAACCAGAGCCCCAAGAGCCAGCTCCGTGCCGATGAGCGCACCCAAAAGTAAAAAATAAACGCTTTTCATAATTTTCCTTTTTTGATTTATCGCACGCATTTTAGGGTTATAGCATTTAAAATCCGCTAAATTTAAGCAAAAAGGGCGGAAATTTGCGAGTGCTAAATTTGACGCAAGCTGGGGCAAATTTAGTTTACCAGCAAAAGCCAAAACCGCGCGCAAATTTAGAAATTTGCAAATATATTTCGCGCGACGAATCCGCGGTCAAATCCAGCTAAATCCTTGTAAAACTCCGCCTCGAACCCGTTAAATTTAAGCGCGCTTTGCATGCTTTCTCGCTGATCGTAGCCCATCTCGCAGGCTAGGTATTTTACGCCGCGATTTTTAGCGACGAGGATAATGTTTTTTAAGATCTCATCGCCCGCCTCGCCGCCAAAGAGCGCCTCGTGTGGCTCGTTTAGTACGAATTTATCAAGCTCGTAGTCCCGCGCGATGTAGGGCGGATTTGAAACGAGCAGATCAAATCGCCCGTAAATTTGATCCAGATACGCACATTTTACGAACTCTATCCTATCCTCTACGCCAAATTTCGCCGCGTTCTCGCGAGCTAAATTTAACGCATCGTCGCTGATATCGGAGGCTATGATTTTAGCGTTTGAGTTTAGCGCGAGACAGATGCTGATTATCCCGCTTCCCGCGCCTATCTCGGCAACTAGCGGCGGCCTCTTTCGCGTGGGTAAATTTGACAAAATTTCAAGCGATTTTTCGACTAAAATTTCAGTCTCGGGGCGCGGGATCAAGACGCCCTTTTTTACGTTAAAAGTAAGCCCGTAAAAGCCCGCTTCGCCCGTGATATATTCAAGCGGCTCGTGATTTGCGAAACGGCTTGCCAGCGCAAAATAACCCTCCGTATTCTCTAATTCGCGATTTAAATTTAAAAAAACCCACTCGATTTTTACGCCGAGGTGTTGTATCAAAAGAGCCTTGGCTATGCGCACCGGATTTGCGCCGTTTATCTCGCATGCTGGAGCTATCTGCGAGACAGCGGCTTTTAGCGCGTCATTTACCGTCATTTTCGAGCTCGTTTATACGCTCAAAAAGGCTTGGGTGCGAGTGATAGAAAAAGGCGTAGAGCGGATGAGCCTTCGGGAAGGCCTTGTTTTCGGAGCCTAGCTTTTTTAGCGCGCTTATCATGTCGGCTTTGTTTGAAACCTCGCCTGAGAATTTATCGGCGCCAAATTCGTTCGCGCGACTAAAATACGAGCTAATAGGCGAAAATAAAAACCCGAAAATCGGCGAGAAAAGTAGCAAAAACATGATCACTCCGCCGCCTGCCGGGCTGAGTCCCAGCGCCTGATACGCCGCGTCGGGGATGTTGCCGAATATAAAAAACATCGCAAAAAGCATAACCGCGCTTAGGGCGATCATTTTTAGGATATCTTTGTGCTTAAAATGCCCGAGCTCATGCCCCAAAACGGCGATTATCTCGGCAAGACTTAGTTTTTTAACGAGCGTATCAAAAAGCACGACGCGCTTAGTCGCGCCAAGGCCGCCAAAATAGGCGTTTAAGCGATTATCGCGCTTGCTGGCGTCTATCGTAAAAACGCCGCTACTTTTAAAGCCGCACTGCGTCAAAAGCCCTTCTATACGGCTTTTTAGCTCACCCTCCTCTAGCGGTTGCATTTTATTAAAGATAGGCGCGATTAGCGTCGGGTAGATGAGATTTATCACGAGTGCGACCGAGAAGCTCAGCAAAAACGCCCAAAACCACCAAAAATCGCCCAAAAATCCAATGCAAAGCAGCACCAGCCATACAAACAGCGTGCCAAACACCAGCGTTAGCGCGAGCGTTTTAGCTAGATCGAGTACGAAAATTTTAGGCGTTACGTTTGAAAAGCCGAGCTTTTTATCTTTGACGAAGGTTTCGTAGATATTTAGCGGTAGTTCTAGTAGCGACGAAACGAGCAAAAATGCCATAACCATAAAGACGTTATCGCCTATATCTCCCGTTTTATAAGCATGCCCCGATATCGCGCCAAGTCCCCAGCATGCCCACATCATAAATATCGCGACGTGATAAAATAGGCTCGCTATCTCAAATTTTTGATTCGTTATCGCTGCGGCGGCGGCGGTTTCGTACTCGCCCTGCTCTAGCACGACGGCGGGCTTTTTAGCCTCCGAGCAGATAAAGTTTATCTGCAATATCGCCAAAATCGCCTTTGCGGCAACGTAAAAAAAGTAAATACCGAGCAAAAAATAAAACATATTTTTTCCTTAAATTTTATAAAGGCTAAAGCAGCCGTAGTCGGTGCGCACGGCCAAAAAATCCTCGCCGTTTATGCGCTCAAATTTCGCCTCGCAGCGCTTCACGACGTGCGAGAGCTCAAAGCCAAGCTGCAAATTTCCGCTTTTTAGATCGATGATGCGAGCCTTGTCGTAGCTAATTAACGCAAGCCTCAAACCGTCTGCGCTAACGCAAAGCTCGTCCACCTCGGTGCATTCGCCCTGTAGCCATACAGGCTTTCGTCGTTCGCCGCTTGCGGCGTCTAGGCAAACTAGCTTGCCTGTGTAGCGCTCCTTGCCCAGCACCGAGCCGTCCGCTAAAAAGCAAATTTTATCAAAAATGTCAAAGTCGCCTCTGATCTCGTTTAAAATTTCGCCGCAAAAAGCGTTTGAAGTGGTTGTGTTTAAAATTTTGATCTCGTTTTGCTTACAATGAAGCGCCAGCCGCATTCCCTCATCGCTGATCGCGGCACACAAGATCGGCGTGTAGTTTTTCATTTCGGATTTGTATTCGGCCAGAGGCGAAATCTCGCCGCCGCGCAAAGTAAAAATTTGACCGAACATAGCAAACGCTGCCGTATCTTTCACAGCACAAACAAAACTCGTAAATTCTTTGCTATTTTTAAAGCTCATATCTTTAGAAAGATCGTTAAATTCGCCGCTCGAAGGATCAAATTTAAAGATAAAATGATCCAGATTCAAAAGCAAAATTTCGCCCACGCGCTCCGCCTGCCACGCAAGCGGCTTTGGCAGGACGATCTGCTGCTTTACGGCGCCGCTTGCGTCCAGTCTGATTAGAAAATCATCCAGCGCGCCGCCCTCTTTGTAGCCGCCGCATTTATAGACGAAAAGCTCGCCCTCCGCACCCGTAAATGCTAGCGCGCCCGTGTATCCGCCGCCGATATAGACGTGCAAACTCGCCTCGCCCGCTTTTGCGCCCGCATTTTGCAGGACGTAGCCTTTTTTTAGACTCTCCCACTCCTTTTTTATGCAGGCTTTTTGCGCCTCGCCAGCGCTTTCAAACTCCTTTTGCGTCTGCCTCGTTTTGCCGTTTTTGATGCTCTCGCTGAGTAAAATTTGACCCTCTACGCGCAAATTTAGGCGGTCGCCGTTAGCTAAATTTACGAGATTTTTCATCAAATTTACTTTAAAAAATTATCGTAAAACGAGCTGATAAAAAGCACCAAAATGATAAACGGTACGACGAATTTGATATACCAAAACCAGATATTTACGAGTTTTGCGTATTTTTCGCTGCCTTGCATTATCTCGCGTTTGGCTTCGTCTTTTAGCACCCAGCCGACAAATATCGCGCATCCTAGCGAGGTCAGCACGAAAAATATCGTAGCGCTGATGGCGTCGTATGCGTCAAAGATATTTTTACCGAAAATTTTAACGTCCGCAAGCAGGTTCGTAGCCATCAAGGACGGTAAATTTCCAAAGATAAATATCGTGCCTAGCACCAGCAAGATCGCGCTTTTGCGTCTAATTTTAAATTTCTCCTGAAGCGTCGTGATGATAACCTCGTAGATCGGCAGCGAGGTCGTGAGCGCGGCGATCATCAGAAGCGTAAAAAACGCCACCGCAAAAAATCCGCCAAAAGGCATATGCGAAAAAACGATCGGCAAGCTCTTAAACACGAGACTCGGGCCGCTATCTGGCGATACGCCGTAGCTAAAGAGCGACGGAAATATCATAAAGCCCGCAAGCACGGCGATGACAGTATTTAGGATGCCCGTGATAATAGAGATTTTAACCAGCCCCTCGTCCTTTTTAACAAAGCTTGAAAGCGTGATCATCACGCCAAAACCAAGCGAAAGCGCGAAAAATACCTGTCCCAAAACCTCGACGAAAAGCTTGATGTTTATCTTTGAAAAATCGGGCGTGAGATAAAATTTAACCCCCTGCGCCACGCCATCTAAGGTCAAGTTTTTTACGATCATAACGATCATCAGCACGAAAAGTAGCGGCATGAGATACTTCGCCGAGCGCTCGATACCGCCGACCGCGCCCTGCACCAAGATCGCGTAGTTTACGAGTACGAACACGAGCGTCGCAAAGCTGATAGCCAGCGGATCGCTCACGATATTTTGCTCATAAAACGCGCTCGTAACCTCAAAACTAAGCACCTGCGAGAGATCAAGCATGCCAAATGCGATCTGCGCGATATAGTTTAGCACCCAGCCGCCGATGACCATGTAGTAGGCCATGATGCCAAATGCGCCAAGCAAGCCCATCCAGCCCACGATTTTCCACGCGGGATTTATATTTTTACCGCCGAATGCGTCTACGGCGTTGCATTTTAGGCGTCTGCCGATCGCGTTTTCAGCCAAAATCATCGGTATGCCGATCACGATCATCGCGATACAAAACACGAGCACGTAGGCGCCGCCGCCGTTTTGCCCGACTAGATACGGGAAGCGCCACGTCGCGCCAAAGCCCACGGTAGCACCCGCAACCGCCAAAATATACGTTACCTTCGAACTCCAAGTTTTTCTATCCATCATAAACCCTTTTAATAAAACGGGAAATTATATAAAAAAATTGATTAAAATTTGCTAGCGGCGGGCGATTTGGGCGCGTAACTTTTACGACCGATGTGAAGTATCTAAACCCAAATGCACGGGTAAATTTAATCTGCGTCTGCCGATTTTAACTTAAACCGGCAGCGCCTCAAGCTCAAATTTGCAATAAATAGCCGCAAAAAAGCCGTCCGCACAAACGCGTCCAAATTTGCAAATTTTAGAGCAAATTTACCTAACTATATGCAAAAACTGCATATGTTTACGGTATTGCTCGATGACGTCGTTTATCAGCGTGGCCTCGCTCCAACCAAGCACATCGTAGTCCTGGCCGCCCTCTTTTAGATAGACCTCGGCTCTGTAGTAAAGATCGTCGCCCTCAAGCTCCCTCGTGTAGTCCGGGCTCTGGCTTTTGGTGAGATATACGCCATATCTAAAGTCCATCTCATCGCCAAGCCCGACGTTTAAATTTACGAAATTTTCAGCTTTTGTTACATTTGCCTCAAGGCCGTTTTTGGCAAATTCATCTTTTAACTCGTTAAAGGCTTTTAGCACGACTTCGTTTAGAAATTTACTGCCGTCTTTTTTGCTAGGTAGCGTGATGATCGCGCTTAGTCGCTCTTGCCAAGGCTTTGAAAGATCGCTAAGAGGCATATTATTAAAGTTATTTGTCTCTTTTTTGGTTATATCCACGCGAAGCGCCTTAAATAGCCCGTAAATGGCGCCAAGTAGCACTATGGCAAATGGCAACGCCGTAGTTATCGTAAGTGCTTGAAGCGAGCCAAGACCGCCAGCTAGCATCAAAAATGCCGCCACGACGCCCACTGTAACGCCCCAAAAGACCTTTTGCCAAACCGGCGTATCATCCTTGCCGTTTGAGCAAAGCATGTTCATAACTATCGCCGCTGAATCGGCCGAAGTGACGAAAAATATGACGATCATAAAGACCGCGATCGTGCTTAGCACGCCTGAAAAGCTAAATTTTTCTAAAAACATAAAAAGCGCCGAAGCCGAGTCGGAATTTACGGTCGTCGCAAGCTCGCTAAATCCACTTTGCACAAGCGCAATCGCCGAGTTGCCAAAAAAGCTCATCCAGGCAAATGTAAAGCCGGTTGGCACGAAAAGCACGCCGATCACAAATTCTCTTATCGTCCTGCCCTTTGAAATTTTGGCAATAAACAGCCCCACAAACGGCGACCAAGATAGCCACCAAGCCCAGTATAGCAGCGTCCAACCGCCAAGCCAGCTCTCGTTTTGCCTCTCGTAGGCGTAGAGGTTAAAGGTGTTTGAAATAAGCGTCGATACGTAGTCGCCGCTGTTTTGCACAAACGACTTTAAAAGCTGCGTCGTATCGCCCAAAAATAGTATCAAAAACATAAAACATATAGCTAGCGCAATGTTTGCGTTTGATAAAATTTTAATCCCCTTATCAACGCCGCTAGCCGCCGAGATGGTCGCTGCAAAACAAAGCACTATTAGAAGCGTAATATGCATGGTCGGCAGGCCAAAAACGTGCGTAAGGCCGGCATTTACCTGAAGTACGCCGTATCCTAGCGAGGTCGCTACGCCAAAAAGCGTCGCTACGACGGCAAATGTGTCGATAGCGTTGCCGATCTTGCCGTAAATTTTATCTCCGATTATCGGATAAAACGCCGATCTAAGCGTGAGCGGCAAGCCGTGTCTATACGAGAAAAAGGCGAGAATTAACGCCACGATAGCATAGACTGACCATGCGCCCATACCCCAGTGAAAGAAGGTGATATTCATCGCAAGCTTTTGCGCTGCGATAGTTTGCGCGTCGCCGAGCGGCGGATTTAGATAGTGCATGAGCGGCTCGGCCACGCCAAAAAACACAAGTCCAATGCCCATGCCGGCGGCAAAAAGCATAGAAAACCACGAGATATTTTTGTGCTCCGGCTTTACGTGATCGGCTCCGAGCTTGATCTCGCCAAGCTTGCTAAAGCCAAGGATAATGATGCTTAGAAGTATGACGGCGACGGTCAGGATGTAAAACCAGCCAAATTTGGCCGCGATGTAGTTTTGCATACCTTTAAAAAACTCATTTGAGAAATTTGGAAATATTGCTGCAAATGCCGTTATTAAAAATATGACAACAAGCGATGGGATAAATACCGAATTGTTAAATTTCGACTTTTGAAATTTGATCATTTTTCTCCTTTTTTGTAAATTTCATCTTCCTTTTAAAATAACAAAAAAGAGTAAATAGGTCAAATTTACTCCTTAAGTTTTTGGCTAAATTTAAGGAGTAAACCACTGCAAAAAGGCGTTTTGAAAAAATTTACACTAAATTTATCTGTAGTCTATTTTCGCGCTTTTAGCTTTTGTGACTCCAAAGATGATCGCGAGAATAAAAACGATACCAAACGTGACGTAAAGGATAATGGTCGGCTTTTCTACCTCGATGCGAGATATCGCCACCTCCTCGCCGCTAGCAGGTACTAGCGCGCCGCTTTTTATAAACTCGTAAATATCTTTTGCCTCTAGCTTTTTGCCCTGAAAGTGCGGCGGTCTGGTTAAAATTTCAACCGCTCCAAGATCAACCACCTCATAAACACTATGTTTTATGCCATAAAATGGCTTTATCTTGCTAAAAAAATAGAGCTTATCGCCGTTTGCATATACAGCGCCATACTCGCCATCTTTTACCAGCCCTATCTCACGCCAAGAGCTATTTGGGGCAAATTTATATAAAGAGACTGTTTGCGCCACTAAGTGCCTGCCGTGCTTTGAGCGCTGCCACTCTTCGCCTTGCTGCAAAAAATACGCTGAATTTTCATCTACAAAAACGTCAGCATAGAGCCTTTTTAGCTCGCCTTTTAGCTGGTAGTCTGAAATTTTAGCTTGTTTGTTTTTCGTGCTATCCCAAAAGTAAATTCCATCTTTGCTGGCAAAAAGAGGCCAAAACGAGTGCACGTTATCCACGCTGTAAATGGCGCTATAAGGCATATTTTGAGCGCTAAATTTACGCTCATTTGCAAACGCCGCCCCACTTTTTGGCTCAAAAAGATATTCTATATAGTGCTTTGAGTCGTAGCATATCTGGCGCACCTCATCTGTGTAGCTCGTATCAAGCTTATAAAAGCCTAAAAATAAGCTTTTGCCATCTGTGTAGTATCCGCTAGCAGCGCCGTTTTCTGCCGTGATATATCTTAGCTCGCTAGGTTGTGCGTCAAGCTTTTCGCCCTTGTAGTAAAGCGTGCCACCATCTCTTGCAAAGCCAGCGTCAAATATAGGCTCTAAATTTGCACTTTCAACTAGCTTTGTCCTATAAAAATATGAGCTATCATCGTAGCTTTTTATAAAGACGTGAGCGACGCTTTTCATAACGGCGATAAATTCATTAAATCCCGCCTTTTTCTCGCTTCTAGAGCTGCAATAATAGCTTATCTTGCCGTCACTTATATAGCCATTGCCAAGCACTTTGGCGCTCTTTGGATCAAGGCCAGGCAAAATTTCTCTAGCGCAATAGACACTGTTTTTATCAGCCGCCACGTTTGAGTAGTCATATGCGTGTTCTAGCTTTAAGACCCTAAAACTAGCCTCATCAATGCCTTTTAGCTCATACTTGCCGCTGCCTGAAATTTGAATGTAAATTTTACCCTCAGGTGAGCGGTAAAACTCGCTACTATCTATGTTTGCAAAGCCTCTTTGATACTCTCCCTCATGCCAAAGATAAAGCATCGCCAAAACAAAAAGTAGCGTCAAAATGACTAAAAAATAAATAAATCTAATAGCAATTTTTCTCATAATCTATAATCATCTACCCTTTTTTTAAGCTTTTTTGCTTGTTTTTTATTTTTAAAAATGGCGCCAACTACCGAGGCTACAAATGCAATGGCAAAAAATATCCAGTAGGCATATTTTTGCGAGTAATCATCAAAGTCGCTTATCGCATCGATCACCACCTCACCCTCAGCTGGCGTCATAGCGCCTTGATCTACCATTTTTACTATCTCTTCAAGTTTTAAATTCTTAACATTTGGGCCATAAGGACGAGTGAGAATTTCAACCACGCCAAGGTCGTTTATATCATAAACACTGCTGTTAAAACGCCAACCGTAGCCGACGTTATCGAGATAATATGTCTTATCGCCGTTTGCATAGACCGCTCCGTAGCTATCGTTTCTTACAAGACCTATCTTTCGCCACTGCTCTTTTGTATCAAGCTTAACTATACACGTGTGGCGTGAGCTTAGGCTGTGATCATTTTTCGTGTTGTGCCAAATTTCATAGGTTTTTAGAAAATATGTCTTGCCATCACTTATCACCACGTCACCATATAGCGGCGTTATCTCGCCTTTAAATGGATCATCTCCGTCTCTTACAAACTCGCCCTCATCTATGCTGTTATACCACTGCCACTTTCGCTCCCAGTGATATATACCGCCTTTACCACGAAAAAGCGCATGATAGGAGTGCTCATCTTTTAGGTTAAAAAGTGGCTCGTATGGGGCAAATTTTGGGTCAAATTCATGATCATTTGCATAGACCATGCCAGAATTTGGCTCATAAAGATAGTGAATGCGCCATATCTCGCCAATATCACGCATTTGTGGGCTAAATTTGATCCCTAGCTTTGAGCTGTCATAATAGACATTTTCTCCGTCAGTCGTAAAATGCACGCTCTTTCTGCCAGATATCTGCTCGATATAACGCATTTTGCTGGCATTTGCGCCCTCTAGCTCTTTGCCCTCATGATAGACTTTTACTCCGTCGCTTGCGTAGCCAAAGCCCAAGATCGCTGCTAAATTTGCGTTATCAACCTGCCTAAATTTATAGATATGAGTTTGCGCTTTTGGGGTGTTAAACATTTTGTGTGAGACGATGTCCCAAAACTCTTTAAATGCGGATATTTCGAGGTTTGTCTCGCTTTCGCTATCGCAAAAATATGTTATCTTGCCATCGCCAAAGTAGCCATTGCCAAGCGCTCTAACGCTCTTAGGGCTAAGCCCACTCATCACGAGATTACCGCAATATACAGCTTCATCGCTTGCGCCAACGTTTCTGTTGTCGTATTTGCCAGTGTCGATGTATCTAAATTTACTGGCCCTCACGCCTATTAGCTCAAATTTACCGCCGCTTGGCACCAAGGCATAGACCTTGCCATCTTTGACGTAAAAAAAGCTATTATTTAGCTCTTTACTATCGCCAATGTCGTCATCTAAAATAGAAACTAACCCAAAGATAAAAAAGTAGGTAGCAAAAAATATCACAACAATAGCGATCACTACAGAGATTAGCGGATGTTTTTTTAGCATTTTAGCCCCATTTCAAACAAATTTAGCGACCTCATCAAGCCGCAAAACCTCATACATTTAAATTTCAAAGTTCTATCCAAATATAAAATATCTAAATATCAAAAACCTAATATATGCAGATTTGCCCATCCAAAATAGAAAACAAGTGGCTGCTAACATAACAAAAAGCCTATAAATGCTAAATTCCAACGTGAACCCATAATAGATAACTCCCAAAGCAAGAAAACAAAGATACAAGGCAACAAGCAAATAAAATAAATTTTTAAGCCTTGCAGAAAGCCCTGACTCTTCGCTGTTTTTTGCGATGAGAATATAGGATCACTAAGCCCCTCGTTTAGCTCGGCAACTCCGGTAGCTAATAAAACCAACCAAAACAAATAACCGTCTCCACCACAAGCTAGCCATTAACCCACACCATAGCGCCGCTTGATACAACAGCATAGACTTTTACGTCATCAATGAAGCAAAATGCTCTACTATGTATACTTTTAAAATCACTAGGATTAAATTTAGACTTTTGTGATTTTATCATATTTCTTTTTCGCCGATATCCATAAACCTCTCTCAACCTATCCAAAAAGAAAATAAGTCAAATTTTAAAATATTGAATCGCAAATTTATCGCCAAAATGCAGTTAATTTTCCAATATCCATAATTTTAAAAATTTTTCTACTAATAATTTTTATTATTTAAGAAAAATTTTATTCTAAATAAGTATAATTCCGAAATAACAATTTTTATTAAAAAGGAAAAAATATGAAAAAACTAACTACCACTTCAGGCAATCCGATAGCCGACAATCAAAACTCGCTCACTGCGGGCAGCCGCGGCGGCATAATGCTGCAAGATTATCAACTACTTGAAAAACTAGCTCACCAAAACAGAGAACGCATCCCTGAAAGAGCCGTCCATGCAAAAGGTAGCGCTGCGTACGGTACGCTAGAGATCACGCACGATATCTCGCGCTATACGAAAGCAAATGTCTTGCAAAAAGGCGAGAAAACGAGACTGTTCCTGAGATTTTCTACCGTAGCCGGAGAGGCCGGAGCGGCTGATGCCGAGCGCGATGTAAGGGGCTTTGCGATTAAATTTTACACAAAAGAGGGCAACTGGGACTTAGTCGGAAACAACACTCCGATTTTTTTCATCAAAGACCCGTATAAATTCCCGGATTTCATCCATACTCAAAAACGCGACCCGCGCACGCATCTACGCTCAAACGAAGCCGCTTGGGATTTTTGGAGCTTGAGCCCTGAAACTATGCACCAAGTTACGATTTTAATGAGCGACCGCGGCATACCTGCTAGCTACCGCCATATGCATGGATTTGGCAGCCACACCTATAGCTTTATAAATGACAAAAATGAGAGATTTTGGGTCAAATTTCACTTTAAAACTCGTCAAGGCATTAAAAATTTAACCAACGATGAAGCCGCGCAAATAATCGCAAAAGACAGGGAGAGCAACCAAAGAGACCTCTTTGAAAGCATAGAAAAAGGAGATTTTCCAAGTTGGGATTTTAAAATCCAAATAATGACCCAAGATCAAGCAAAAAGCGTCAAATTTAACCCGTTTGATCTAACCAAAACATGGTCGCATAAGGAATTTCCGCTTATCGACGTTGGCGTCATGACGCTAAATGAAAACCCTAAAAATTACTTCAACGAAGTAGAGCAAGCCGCATTTAGTCCGTCAAATATAGTCCCTGGTATCAGCTTTAGCCCCGATAAAATGCTTCAAGCCAGAATCTTTAGCTATCCGGACGCTCAAAGATACCGCATAGGCACGCACTACGCGCAGCTAAGCGTAAATCGTCCGATAAGCGAAATAAACACCTACGTCGTGGGCGGTGCGATGAATAACGGAATGTATGAACTCGACGACAAGGCCTACTATGAGCCAAACAGCTTTGGCGGCGGCAAAGAAGATAGAAGCCTGCTAGAGCCTGATATAAATTTAGAAGGCGCAATGCAAAGATACGACCATAGAGCCGAGGATCAGGATTATTACTCGCAACCTAGAGCGCTTTTTGCACTAATGAACGATAGCCAAAAATCACAGCTTTTTAACAATATCGCAGAGAGTATGGCTGGTGTGAGCGAAGCGATAAAAGAGCGCGCGATAGGGCATTTTGAGCAAATCTCTCCAGAGTACGCAAACGGCGTCAAAGCAGCGCTAAAGGCTAAAATTTGATAAATTTAACGCAGGCTGAAGAGCAAAGATATAGCGAACTTTGCGCCATGGCGCTTGATTTTGCCAGACAAGACGAAGCAGACGAGCTAGAAAAAATGATAAAGGCGGGGCTTAGCGTAAATTTAAAATCAGCCAAAGGCGATACGCTTTTGATGCTGGCTAGTTATAACAATGCTCTAAATACCGTAAATATGCTGCTCTCAAACGACGCTAGAGTAGATGAACGCAACGATCGCGGGCAAACTCCGCTTGCGGGTGCTGCGTTTAAGGGGCACTTAGATGTAGTAAAAGCGCTAGTTGGTGCCGGGGCCGATATCGAAGCAAATAATGGGCTAGGCATGACGCCTTGGGCTTTTGCGGTAATGTTTGGTAGAAGCGAGACGGCAAAATTTTTACTTAGCAAACGTAAAAAAGAAAATCTATTTCAAAAACTAGCGGTTAAGTTTTTAGAAATTTTTAGCAACAAGAGCGCAAAAACCGCCTAAATTTGACTCATTTACAACCTTCTAAACTCCGTCTGATTTAAGGCGGGATTTAGAAACTTTAGTGCGGGTAGCTCAAGATAGACGGCGATAACGTATTTTGCAAATTTGCACAATTTAAGCACCCCAAGCAAGGCTGGCTTATGTCGATCAAGCAAGCTTGTAAAGGGTTAAATTTAGAGGCTCCGTTAGTCCAAAACGCCAAATTCTACGTATCCCTCCATCGCAACGAGTAAAATCCAGCCCGCCTCGGAAGCGCAAAAATAGCGATGCTCTGGGATGTTTTCAACCGTAAATTTTAAAAAATCGTAAAAATACTCGGGGGCAAATTTGACCCCTGTGCCGCTTAGATTGTCTCCGACGTAACTTATCTCGCCGCTTAAAATTTTACTTTGGATATTTGGATTTGAGTTTAGAAAGTTTTTAATATCGGTAAAATTTTTATAATCAGCCGTTTTATAATCTTTTAAATTTTGCAAAACCGGTTTTGAGCCGACAAAAGTAAAATTTCGCTCTATAAACTCCGCTCCGTCGTCGCTAATACGCCACTTTTGGCCCAAATTTGATAAAAAAGCGAGCATCTCATCACCCGCTGAAATAAAATTTGAAACGGGATTTTTCGGACTCATTTGTCTCCTTTTGCGAGATTGCCGTAAATTTTATAAAAACGTAAATTTTAGCAAGCCGCTCGTATGTTTATTTTGTAAATTTCAAGTGCAAAGCTTGCGGCAAAGAATTCGCAAAAACCGTAAATTTAAACAAAAAGGCGTTATATCTTGAGATGATTTTTGAAGTTGCGACGTAAAAATAAAACGGAGCGGACCGGTCGTCCGTGAGTATTTATTTTTACTAGCCCTTCAAAAAGCGTCCAAGAGATAATGCCCTAAAATCACTTAAGGGCCTCGAGTCTAACCGCGACCGAACGCTTATGTGCTCCGAGTCCCTCGGCCTCGGCTAGCTTCATGCACGCATTTCCTAGCTCACTTATGCCTTTTGCATTTAGCGAGATGAGCGAAGTGCGCTTCATAAAATTTTCGACCCCTAAAGGCGAATAAAACCTCGCGCTACCGCCAGTTGGCAACGTATGGTTTGGTCCTGCTAGATAGTCGCCCATAGCTTCAGGCGTAAAGTGCCCGATAAATATCGCGCCGGCGTGCCTGATCTGTCTAGCCAGCTCCATCGCGTCGTTTGTCGCGATCTCTAGGTGCTCGGGCGCTAGCTCGTTAGCCAGCCTCACGCACTCATCAAGGTCGCTAGCTACGATGATAGCGCCCTTTTTATCGATACTAACCTGCGCGATCGGCTGCCTAGCTAGAGTCTTGATCTCCTCGTTGATATGCCTTTGCACCGCCGCGCCGAAGGCTTGATTTGGCGTGATGAGCACGGCGCTAGCCATCTCATCGTGCTCGGCCTGCGAGAGCAGATCCACGGCGATGTGGCGAGGGTCGGTGCTCTCGTCGGCGATAACGCAGATCTCGCTAGGACCCGCGATCATATCGATATTTACCTCGCCGTAGACGAGCTTTTTAGCCGTCGCGACGTATATGTTGCCGGGGCCCGTGATGACGTCGGTTTTTTTGATCATTTGCGTGCCGTAGGCCATCGCCGCTACCGCCGACGCACCGCCAACTTTATAGGCCTCCTTGATGCCGCAGATATGCATGGCTGCTAGAAGCAGCGTATTTACCTTGCCTCCGACGGCAGGCGTGCAGACCGCGATCTCTCCAACTCCCGCGACCAAGGCCGGGACGGCGTTCATGAGAAGTGAGCTAGGATAGACAGCCTTGCCTCCGGGGATGTATAGTCCGGCGCGGTCTAGCGGAGTGTACTTGGCACCTAGCAAAACGCCGTGTTCGTCGTGCTCCATCCAGGTTTTTGGCAGGCTTTTTTCGTGGTAGCTTTTGATGCGCTCAAAGGCTAAATTTAGAGCGTTTCGCAGGCAGCTATCTATGCCGTCATAGGCCTTTTGCATCTCATCGGTGCCGATTTTTAGGCTATTTGCGTCGGGTTTCCAGCGGTCAAATTTCTCTATCTGCTCAAAGAGCGCCTCGTCGCCTCTAGCGCGCACGTCGTCCAGTATCTGCGAAACGGCTGGCATAACCGCGCTCATATCGCCGTTTGAGCGGTTTACCAAAGCCGCAAAATAGTCCTTAAAATTTTCGTTGCTAGTGAGTAAAAACTTCATCTCGTCTCCTTAAATTTTCTTTCGTATCTTAGTTTTTGACTGATATTTCCGAGCGCGCCGCCTTGGTGGATGTATAAAATCTCGTTTTTAAACGCGCCCATGTTTGCCATCATCGTTAAAAAGCCCACGGGATCGTAAATGAGCTCAAACTCTATCCCCGTTTGCTCGCATACTTCGCACCAAATTTGATAAAGCTCGAGCTTTAGATCGCCGAAATGATATTTCTTAGGCGGCGGCAAAATGCGAACCTTTGAGTTTGGCGTCAGCGCCTCGATCTCGCTTTTTAGATAGTCCGCGTCGCCCACGCAAGGACAGGTAAAAACGTCAAATTTGACATGCTTGGCCAAAAATGCCGCCGACGTGCCCGTGCCTGAAGGCAAAAATATATCCACGGTTTTACCCTCCGCATCCGCCCAGCGCTCTATCTGTCTAGCCTGCGAGATAAAGCCCGCCTCCGCCTGCGGCTGCCAAACTCCCTCGTTTATAAAAAGCGAATCGCCGATGAAGCAATCCTGCGCGGCGGGTAAATTTGAGCTTGTTTGATCTGCGAATTTTTCAAAATTTGAGTTTTTATAGCTTATGCATTCAGTGGAATTTACATCTGCTAGCTCTGCTTGTTCGTCAAATTTACTCAAAATTTGCCTGTTTAAATCTTGTAAATTTGATTTTTCTATTTGCGAATTCGGCTCGACTTGGGCTTGCAAATTTGACATATTTTTTGCATTTAAATTTATATCCGTAAAACCGAGCCGTTCGTCAAAGTTGCTCAAATTTGACCCGCCCGTATCCTTTAAATTTAACCCGTTTCTATCAGAAGCATCCGTCAAATTTACAGCCTCATCGCCGTAAATCTCGCCCTCTTTTAATCCCGCCAGCTCACAAGCTAAAGCCCTAGCCCGCGCCCGCCTATCTTTATCTACATAGATTTTCATACCGTTTTCAAGGGCAAATTTAAAATTTCCGATTGGATTTGCCGCTAAATTTGAGTTTAAATTTGAAACGACATAGTGAAACTCGAGCCCCCTCATATTCGCAAAAACGCTTAAGCTATACATCGCGTTTGACTGGCTTGAGCCGTAGCTAACGACGCGCTTTATACCGCCAAGACCAGCATGCAGGAAATACTCCAGCTTTCTAGCCTTGTTGCCGTTAAATTCGCCATCCATCAGGTCGTCGCGAAGTACGTAAAACTCGAGTCTGTTAAATTTAGTCTTTTGAATACTTTTGATTTTGCCGCTCCAAGAGATCTTGCATCTCTTTCATCGACTCTTTGTCTGAGATCGAAAATTTGATCTCAATACGCTTGGAGGCGTCGGGGTCTTCTTTGCCGTTTTTCATCACCAGATCGCTAAAACTGCGCCCGCTAGCGATGAGATAGTGCTCTAGGCGCTTGTCTTTGTTCCACGAGTAGATAAAGTCTAGCACCGAATACGCGCGCTTTTGCGACAGATCAAGGTTGTACATGTAGCTACCAATAGAGTTCGTATGCCCCTCGATCACGATCCTATCGATGTGTTTTGCGATCTCTTCGTTATTTAAAATCGCCTCGAAATAAGTCTGCAAAATTTCCTTTAGACGCGCCTTCGCCTCGTCTCTTAGCTCGTATGAACCCGTGTCAAAAAGTATAGACTCGGGTAGCGACACGACGCCCGAGCTTGGGTCTATACTGACCTTGTTTCCGAGCTTGGCGCGTAAATTTGATATGACATTTGAGCGAAGCGAGCTGATGTCTTTGATCTTGTCTTTTGTTTTGTTAAAATCCTCTTCCAGCGCGGCATATCTTGAGACTTCATCGCCGTATTTTGCGCTTAGTTCATTTAGCGCCTCGTCTTTTTGCGCTAAAATTTGCCCCAGCTGTAGCACTCTATCCTGCAAATCCGCGATAGTTTTATTCGCATCGTTTAGATTTATCTCGTAGGTTTGGGTTAGATTCGTGAGTTCGTTTTTCTCTTTTTTGACGCCTTCAAGCATCTCGTTTACAAGCCTGTTTATGTCAGCAAGCTCTTTATTTTCGCTCTTTGCGCGGTCCAAATTTGAAAAAATTTCTTTTATGACATTTTCTTTACGAACGAGCTCGCTTTGTGATGAGGCGATTTGCTTTTCACGCTCGCTTAAGTCTTTTTGTAGTTTTGCCAGATCGCTTTGGCTAAGGACGTATTTTACGACGACGGCACCGATGATGAGCATAAAAACAAACATCAGCCCGGCCATCAGGTCCGCATACGATATCCAAAAGGTCTGGTCTCCGCTTTTGTTCTCGTTACGCGTTTTCATCTAGCATACTCGCCTTTTCGATGGTTTGCAAGATCTCATTCGCCTCTTTATCAAGCTCGTCGATGTCTTGCTTTAGCCCTTCAATGAGCGCGCTATTATCATCATAAGCCTCGATTGCTTCGTCGTCAAAAGCCTTTTTAAATGCCTGTACGCCGTCAATCAAGCTCTCTTTAAAGCCATCCATTGCAAGTTTTTGTTTTTCTAAGATTTCACTACTAAATTTAGAAAGAGACTCACTGAAATTTTTAACATTATACTCTAGCTCGCCCACGCTCTTTTCGAGCCTTGAGATACGCTCGCCGCCCACATCATAGAGACGGTTGTACTGCTCGGCAAATTTTAGTTGCATATCTTTGATGTTGCCGTTAAATTTATTGATAACGTTTAAGATTTCAGCGTGAACTTTGATTAGATCTTTTTGATCTTTTGAGGATTTTAGCAGCGTATTCATCGTTTGTTTGATGTGCTCGCCGCTTAGTTTGACGGCCTCTTCTTCGTTTTTCAAGATATTTGTAAAAGTTTTAAATTTAGCCTCGATAGTCTTATCCAGCTCCTCAAAGAACTCGGCGTTACTAACGTGCTCAAATATCACTCCGATCTTCTCAAAGTGCCTTAAATTCTCTTGCAAATACCTTCTATCAAGCTCCTCTTTCGTCCAGAAAAAGCCGCTAGTAGCATTTTTTTGTCTTCGCACCAGCGTTTCAAATTTACTCGTTCCGTATTTTTCAAAAAATATCCACCAAAGCGCTAGAAAAATACCATAAATAGAGACGTAAAACGCAGTCGCTACACCGCTAAGAAGGGTTGAAATTTCGGTTTCAAGTTCGGTAGTATTTGATGAGTTAAACTCCGGCATAGAAACCGCGATACTGATAAACGTTCCCAAGATACCCAGCATTGGAAAGATGCCAGCACCCACGGAAGCAAAATTTTCGTTACGTAAATTCCTGGTGTAATAGGCGACAAATTCGTCAAATCCTGCGTTTGACTTCGTATCTTTGCCTATAACTAAAAGATGTTTGATGATGTATTCTTTTAGATTTCGCTTAAAATCAGCCCCGCTTTGCTCAAAATAGCAGCAAGCAAGTTCGGCGCTATTTTTAGCAAAGATTAGCGAAATCACCCAAATAATACCCATCATAATAACCGTGTGTAGGCCGATTTGAAAATCTATATACCCAAAAAACCCAAGAAGCGCGACGAGATATATCGCCGTCGGCAAAAATATAATTTTCGTATATACGAAAAAAGATTGCCTGCCTTTTACCTCAGGCAACGCCAAATCGGTGAAATTATCGTTTCTCGCTTCTTTTTTGGGTTCCATTGTAAGCCTTAATTTCTATTTAAGCAGTTTAAATCTTCAAATGCAGTTAGCAGGCGTTTTACCATCGACTCCTCGCCGCTTCGTAGCCATTTGCGCGGATCGTAGTACTTTTTGTTCGGTTTGTCGTCGCCTTCAGGGTTGCCGATTTGACCTTGCAAGTAGGCTCTGTTTTTTAGCTCGTACGCTCTCACGCCGTCCCAAAACGCCCACTGCGTATCGGTGTCGATGTTCATCTTTACTACGCCGTAGCTGACGGCATCTTTGATATCCTTTAGCTCGCTACCGCTACCGCCGTGAAAGACGAAATTTACGGGTTTATCGGTTAGGGTTTGAAATTTATCCGCAACGTATGCTTGCGAGTTTTTCAAAATTTCCGGTCGAAGCACGACGTTGCCAGGCTTATACACGCCGTGAACGTTACCAAAGCTGGCCGCTATGCTAAATCTATCGCTGATTTTACTTAGTCGCTCATATGCCCGCGCGACGTCTTCAGGCTGCGTATAAAGAAGCGCATTATCAACACCCGTGTTATCCACGCCGTCCTCTTCGCCGCCGGTTACGCCAAGCTCGATTTCTAGGCTGATGCCAAGCTCGCTAAGCTCTTTTAGATACTTCTCGCAAGTGCTTAAATTTTCCTCCAAGCTCTCTTCGCTAAGATCAAGCATATGCGAGCTAAAAAGCGGCACTCCGTGAGCCTTTTTGTATTCGCGGCTAAATTTAACCAGCTCGTCGATCCACGGCAGTAGCTTTCTAGCCGCATGATCGGTGTGTAGGATCACCGGTACGCCGTAAGCTTTGGCCAGCAGATGAACGTGCTGCGCGCCTGCTACTGCGCCTAGCACATCGGCATTCCCGCAAGCTTTGCCGGCATAAAAGCCGGCTCCGCCGTTACTAAACTGGATGATAACGGGTGAGTTAGCCGTCTTCGCCGCCTCTAAAACGGCATTTACCGAGTCGCTTCCGACCACGTTTACCGCAGGTATGGCAAAGCCCTGCTCCTTTGCGTATTTATACAGCCTAGTTACGTCATCGCCGCTTAAAACGCCGGCTTTTACTACGTCTAAAACACCCATTTTATCGACCTTATTTATATTCTACTTTAGCTTTTGAGCGAAGCTCGTCGCCTCTTTTTCTGATATCGTTTCTAAATTTCTCCATCTTTATGTTGCCCTCGATTTGAGGTTTAACCTCGTTTAGACCTACGGTGCCGGCAGCCTTGCTATCCTCTTTTAGGATTACGTGGTAGCCGAAATTTGATTTAACGGGTTTTTGAGTTACTTCGCCTTTTTTAAGCGCGAATGCAGCGTCCGCGAAAGGTTTTACCATTTGAGATTGACCAAACCATCCTAGTTCGCCGCCGTTAGCCGCAGAGCCTTGATCGGTAGATTTAGATTTTGCTAGCTCTTCGAATTTTTTAACCAACTCGTCTCCTTTCAGACCTTTTAGCGCGGCTATTATGTCGTTTGCGTCTTTTTCAGTAGCCACTAGGATATGTTTGGCTCTTACTTGTGCAGGCACGGCAAATTCGGCTTTATTTTTGTTATAAAAGTCGCTGATTTCGCCTTCGCTAACTTTGATATTATCGAAAATTCTCTTCATCCAAAGATCAAGCGCGAGGTTGTTTTTTAGCTCTTCAAGCGCAGCTTTGTATTCGTCGCTCTTATCTAGTCCGCTCTTTTTAGCCTCGTCTAGAAGTAGTTTTCTGTTGATAGTTTCGTCGATCACCTTTTTTTGAGTGTCTTTAGGTAGTTGCTCTAGTGTTACGCCAGGCATAGCAGCAAGCGTGAAAGCTACGTCCTTATCGGTTATAGCAGTTCCGTTTACAGTGGCGTACTCCGCCGCGTTTAGGCTTAGAGCCGCAGCCAAACTAAGAGATGCGAATAAAATTTTATTCATCTTTGTTCCTTAAATTTAGATTTTTGCGAGGGTGATTATAGCAGGAAAGTCATTAAATATAAGTTATAATTCATCGAAAATTTAAATAAAAACGGCTAAAATCGGCGCTATGAGAACGAAAAAAGATATAAACGCTATCAAAAATTTATTTTTGGAAAATTTCAAAGACGCGGGCAGCGAGCTTAAATTTCGCAGCCTCTACGAGCTGCTCGTGTGCGTGATGCTAAGCGCTCAGTGTACCGATAAGCGCGTAAATTTGATCACGCCATCGCTTTTTGAGGCTTACCCGGACGTCGCGAGCCTAGCACAGGCAAATCTCGGAAGCGTCAAAACGCTCATAAATTCCTGTAGCTTTTTTAATAACAAAGCAGAAAATTTGATCAAAATGGCAAAGAGCGTGATGAGCGAATTTGACGGCGAAATACCTACGACCGAAAAAGAGCTGATGAGTCTAGCCGGTGTAGGCCAAAAGACCGCTCACGTCGTGCTGATCGAGCATTTCGGATCAAATTTGATGGCAGTGGATACGCACGTCTTTCGCGTGGCTCACAGGCTTGGTCTTAGTAAGGGCAAGACGCCCGAAGCCGTCGAACTTGATCTAACTAAAGCCTTTAAAACCGAGCTAAATACGCTTCATCAAGCGATGGTGCTTTTTGGCCGCTACACCTGTAAAGCGATAAAGCCAAACTGCAAGGAGTGCTTTTTAAACGAGCTGTGTAGCAGTAAAGATAAGAATTTTCCTTAAAATTTTAGCCTACAAATGTGGGCTTAAATTTACGCACTTAAATTTGACGGAATTTTAAAATTTTGATTTTTGACAACTACGTTTATTATGAGATGTATTTTATAAAAATCACTACAAATTTTAAAATCAAATTTGAATGCAAGAAGCCAGGGCTAAGCATCGCGAGATTATTTTGAAAGTTGTGCAGAAAATTTTAATCAAGACTGGGCATGTAGCCTGTCGTAGATTAAAATTTTCTAATCTCTTTAAAAAGCGCTCGTGAGCCAAGCCGCCGTTAAATTTTAAAGGCGAAGTATTTTTTCTTTAGACTAGGCGGAAACGACGGAAGCGAGGGAGCGTATATGTAATACGTGACCGAAGCCGACCGAGTTTCCAACGACGTATAAAGGAAAAAGACAAACCACCGCAAAATTTAAAGGCGAAGTATTTTTGTTCTAGACGAGGCGGATTTAAATTTTACGACGGGAGCT
>NZ_CALHVM010000063.1 GCF_938039205.1 uncultured Campylobacter sp. | reverse complement strand
GCGGCGTAAATTTCTCTAGAACGGTTTCAGAGTATTTTAAGAGTGAAAATATCGGTTTTCAAATCTTTTGAACCGAGTAAAAAATCAAGCGTATGAAGCTTGATAGAAACGGCTTTTAGATTTTCGCCGCATTTGTTAAAGTCGGTAAAGTAGCCAAGGCTCGCGTTCGTCTTTCTAAGCGAGCGTAAAAAGTCGCTAAAATTCGTTAAATTCGGTTCCATAAAATCCCTATAATTTAGTTTTCGGCTCGTCCCAGGTCATCGTTTTAAAATCCGCACAAACGAAGTCCTCCGCACCTAAAACAATCTCGCTATTTTCGTAAGCCGCTCTGGCGATCTTACACGCTTCTTCTTTATTTTTCGCTTTAATAACGACTCTCTTCGCCGAAGTTTCGACGATCTCTACTTCAAATTCTTTCATTAAATTCCCATAGGAATTTTACCGATTTCGCTCTCTTTTTCGTATTGCTTTATGATATCTTCATAGCAAGCAAACTTTACCTTTTTGCTTATACTTTCATAAATGCTATCTTTTAAAACGCCGTCAAATTGCTTTTTTATTTGCAAATCGGTTACTATAAACATTTTGGCGTTAAAGTCTTGAAGTTCGTAAAATTTATTTAGAGAGTTTTTAAAGTCGGTACTGTGTTCTACCTCATAAAACGCATCGGGCAAATTTCTACGATTAAACCATATTGCATCGACGTTTTTTGCTTTATTTACGATGTTTTCATAGCTGAAGTTATAAATTTCTTTTAAAGTCGTTAATTCGGTTAATTTTTTATTAAGATAAAGCTTGTTTTTATCTTGCGCCGGTACATATGTCTGAAAATTCCTTAGATTCCCAATCTCGACGATAATGCCTTGATAATATGCGTGAGTAAAACTCGGATTTATTCCGCTTTTACCATCGCCGGTTTTGGCCGTATTTTGCGCCTCGAAATCCTTAAGCCCCCAAAGCCCGGGTCTAATTTTATAAAATTCTTTATTAGTTTGCACTATACCTCTTATACTAGCAAACGGAGTTTTCGTCCCCCATTTGCTAGTATCGGTCTTAGCGTAAAGTTGCGAGAAAGTAGCCATACCGCCGAGCTTAGCTAAAGCCTCTATCACGCATTGCTTTTGCGTCATCCAAGATACTCCTGCAAGCTTTTTACTTCCAGCGCGCTGCCGTCTTGCACGCTTTTTAACGATTTAGCCGCCGCTAGAGCCGCTGACATCGTCGTGAAATACGGGATCTTAAATCGCATGATGTTTTGCCTGATTTTCTTGCCGTCCTCGCTGTTTGATTTGCTGTCGCTGGTGTTGATAACAAGCGCGATGTCGCCGTTTTTGAGCCTATCCTCGACGTTTGGGCGACCTTCGCTGATTTTGTAGACGAACTCGCTCTCTATGCCCGCGTCATTTAAAATTTTATACGTTCCGCCCGTGGCGATTATTTTAAAGCCGAGATTTATGAGCTCGCGCGCCAAATTTGCGGCGTATTTTTTGTCCGCGTCGGCAAGCGTCAAAAAGACTAGCCCGCCAGTAGGAAGCGAGTTGCTCGCGGCGATCTGGCTTTTTGCAAAGCTCTTTGCAAAATCGCTTGATATGCCCATGACCTCGCCCGTGCTTTTCATCTCAGGCCCCAGGATTAGATCCGCGCCAGAGAGCTTGTTAAACGGAAAGACCGCTTCTTTGACGCAGACGTGATTTTTCACGCGAGGCTTGAGTATGCCGCGCTCCTCGTAAACCGCGCCGTAGTTATCGTAAAATTTAAGCGCCTCGCGCAAATCGCCCTGCCACATCACGCGCGTGGCGACCTTTGCCATCGGCACGCCCGTCGCCTTGCTAACAAACGGCACGGTACGGCTAGCGCGCGGGTTTACCTCGATCATGAAAAGTTCGTTCTCGTAGATGGCAAACTGGATATTCATTAGCCCCACTACGCCTAAATTTAGCGCGATGTCGCGGGTTTGGTTTTCTACCTTTTCGATCATCTGCGGGGTCAAATTTAGCGGAGGCAGTATGCACGCGCTGTCGCCGCTGTGGATGCCCGCCTCCTCGATGTGCTGCATCACGGCGCCGATATAGACGTCCTTGCCGTCGCTGATCGCGTCCACGTCGAGCTCCACGGCATCTTGTAAAAATTTATCGATTAGTACGGGCGAGTGGTTGCTGACCTTGACCGCCTCGCTCATGTATAGGCGTAGCTCCTCATCGCTGTGTACGCGTCTCATCGCGCGGCCGCCTAGCACGTAGCTAGGGCGCACTAGCACAGGATAACCGATAGCGGCGGCCTTTTCTAATGCCTCTTTTTCGCTTGTAGCGGTGTCGTTTCGTGGCTGTTTGACGCCGATTTTAGAGATAAATTCGCTAAATTTCTTTCTATCCTCGGCGACGTCGATCGTGCGCGCGCTGGTGCCGATGATTTTCGCACCCGCTATGCTTAGGCGTTTGGCGAATTTTAGCGGAGTCTGGCCGCCAAAATGCACGATCACTCCGTCCGGATTCTCATGCTCGATCACGGCTCTAACGTGCTCGAAATCAATCGGCTCAAAGTACAAAATATCGCTCGTATCGTAGTCGGTGCTGACGGTTTCGGGGTTGCAGTTATACATTATGGTTTTGACGCCCATGTCGCGTAGCGCGTAGCTGGCGTGCACGCAGCAGTAGTCAAACTCGATGCCTTGGCCTATGCGGTTTGGACCGCCGCCGATGATCATCACTTTTTTCTCTTTTTGCCCCGAATTTGAGCTCAAATTTGACTCCGCAAAATTTGACGAAAGGCACGGCAGCTTCGTGATATTCGTCGTCGAGTAGAGGTACGGCGTGAGCGCTTTAAACTCGCCAGCGCAGGTATCAACCTCGTTATATTCGAGATTTATGCCCATTTTCTCGCGCGCGAAATAAATATCGTTTTGACCCAGATCAAGGTTGTCTTTTAAATTTATCAGATGCGCGATCATCTTGTCAGAAAAGCCCATCGTTTTGGCCTCTCTTAGCAGCGGCTCGTCGTTTAGGATGTCCATGTCGATGCGCTCTTCAAATTTAACTATCTGCCAAATTTGATCCAAAAACCACGGGTCAATCTTGCTCATCTCGTGCACTTCGGCCACACTAAGCCCATCGCGAAACGCCTGCGCGACGTATAAAATGCGGCTTTCATTCGCGTTTCTAAGGCCGTAAATTAGCGCGTTTTTCTCCAAATTTACGAAGTTAAATCCATAGTAGTCCTTTTCCATCGAGCAAAGCGCCTTTTGGATGCTTTCCTTAAACGTCCTGCCGATCGCCATCACCTCGCCCACGCTCTTCATCGCGGTGCCTAGATATGGGTTCGCGCCCGGGAATTTCTCAAACGTAAAGCGCGGGATCTTGGTCACGATGTAGTCTATAACGGGCTCAAAACTAGCAGGCGTGCCCGTGATGTCGTTTTTGATCTCATCCAGACTAAAGCCAACGGCTAGTAGCGTCGCGACCTTGGCGATCGGGTAGCCAGTAGCCTTGCTTGCTAGCGCCGAGCTACGGCTCACGCGCGGGTTCATCTCGATCACGATCATGCGGCCGGTTTTTGGGTTTATGGCAAATTGCACGTTGCTACCGCCCGTATCCACGCCGATCTCGCGTAAAATTTTAAAACTCGCGTCGCGCATCGCCTGATACTCTTTATCAGTTAGCGTAAGAGCGGGCGCAACCGTGATGCTATCGCCAGTATGCACGCCCATGGGATCAAAATTTTCGATAGAGCAGACGATGATGCAGTTGTCGTTGCGGTCGCGGATGACCTCCATCTCGTATTCTTTCCAGCCTAGCAAGCTCTCCTCGACCAAAATTTCATGTATCGGGCTGGCGTCTAGGCCGGTTTGGGCTAGCTCTTTAAATTCGTCGATATTATACGCTACGCCGCTGCCTGCGCCGCCTAGGGTATAGCTAGCGCGAATAATGAGCGGAAAGCCGATATTCGCTGCTGCGGCTAGCGCCTCGTCCATGTCGTAGGCGTACCGGCTTTGCGGCAGATCCATGCCAATCTTTTGCATCGCCTTTTTAAACTCCTGCCTATCCTCGCCTTTTTTGATAGCTTGCGGGTTTGCGCCTAGAAATTTGACGCCGCCAAACATGTTCGCTTCGTATAGCTGCATAGCGACGTTTAGCGCGACCTGGCCGCCCATCGTAGGCAGTATGGCGTCGACCTTTTCTTTATCTATGATGCGCTTGATGCTCTCTTTGGTTATCGGCTCGACGTAGGTCGCGTCGGCGAAATCAGGATCGGTCATGATGGTGGCAGGGTTTGAGTTGATGAGTACGACGCGGTAGCCTAGTTGCTTTAGAGTCTTTGCAGCTTGCGTGCCGCTGTAGTCAAATTCGCACGCTTGGCCTATGACGATAGGGCCGCTGCCGATGAGTAAAATGGTGTTGATGTCGGTTCTTTTTGGCATTATTTTTCCTTTGTTACGACGTATAGATATGAAGGGATAGTTATGCTTACGTATGGCTTTACGGCCGCGCTTTTATATAGGCTCTCTTGGATCACGCCCGTAACCTTGCCCACTGAAATCCCGCTGAAAAATATCCCGTCAAGCCCGCTCGTGACGACCTCGTCGCCCTCCTTTGGGCTGAGCCACTGGGGGATAAATTTCACCGTTATTCCGTCTTTGCTCCCGTGCGCAATGCCCGGGATTTTTTCCTCGCCGATTGATACGGCGAATATGCTTTTTGGATCGTTTTGCAGCAAGGCCATAGGGTTGCCGTCCTTGCCCACGACGATACCCGCGCTCTTGCCTTGGTAAATAAGCCCGTAAATTTTAGACTCGTCGTAGCCGCTAAATTTATCCAGCCAGACCTTATCGTAGTCGCTGATATTTACGTAGCTTAGCGCCCGCACGAGTTGTACTCTAGGCTCATAGGCGGTCGAGTTTTTATCGACCAAAATTTCGTTTAGCTCCTTTGCGAAGCTTGAAAGCAAAGCCGCCGATTTTTCCAGTTCGGCGTTTTGAGCGCGAAGCTGCTTTATCTCCTCGCGTTGCCTAAAATGCTCGTTTACGCCGTCTTTTACAAATTTGACCGCGTCGTCGTAGGCGGCGACTATGCGGTTGTTTAAATTCACTACATAGCCGGAGATCAGCGCGCCTCTATCAAGCGAAAAAAATACCAGCGCGCCGATAAGAGCGACGAATAAAATTTTACTCTTCATTTACGAGTTGTTGTAAAAATTTAATCTCCTCAAGAGCCTTGCCGGTGCCTCTGGCCACGGCTAGCAACGGATCGTCAGCAACGAAAACCGGAAGTTTTACGATATCGCTTAAGTACTTATCAAGTCCGCGGATCAGCGCGCCGCCTCCGGTTAGCACGATACCGTTTTCCACGATATCGCCGGCAAGATCAGGTGGCATCATCTCAAGCACGGTTTTTAGGGCGTCTGCGATCTCTTTTAGCGGTTCGCGCATAGCCTCGCGCACGTCTTCGCTCGTTAGCTCCACGCGGCTTAGCAGACCGCTGATTTGGTCGCGACCTTTTACTACGATGCTAAGCTCCTCGGGAAGCTGAATCGCTGAACCGACGGAGATTTTGATATCCTCGCCCGCTCGCTCGCCGATTAGGAGGTTGTATTTTTCTTTTATGTAGTTTACGATGCTCATGTCTATTTTATCGCCAGCGGTGCGGATAGACTTGCTGATGACTAAACCACCTAGAGACACTACGCCGATCTCCGTCGTGCCGCCGCCGATATCGACGACTAGATTACCCTGCGGTTCGCGTACCGGTAAATTTGCTCCTATAGCCGCAGCCATAGGCTCCTCGATCAAAAATACCTCTCTAGCTCCCGCGCTTAGCGCGCTCTCGCGCACGGCTTTACGCTCGACTTGAGTTAGACCGTAAGGCACAGAGATGATGATACGAGGGCGTAGGAAGCTTTTTCTGCGGTGAGTCTTTTCGATGAAGTAGCGGATCATCTTTTCCGTCATATCAAAATCCGCGATAACGCCGTCTCTCATCGGACGGATCGCCTCGATGTCGCCGGGAGTTTTACCCACCATCTCTTTTGCTTCGTGGCCGACGGCTAATATTTTTTGCTTGCCGTATTTTTCGCGTTGTACCGCGACGACGGAGGGCTCGTTTATGATGATACCTTTATCTTTTACTAGAACTAGCGTATTTGCCGTGCCTAGATCGATTCCCATATCGCTTGAAAAAAATCCTATTAGTTGGTCTAAAATCATCTGTATCCTTATGCGCTTATTTTATTGTTTTTTACGAAAATCGGCTTTTCTTTGCCGTTTACGACCTCTTTGGTGATCACCACGTCGTAGCCTGCAAGCTCCGGCAGTTCGTACATTATATCTGTCATCACCTCTTCCATTATGCTTCGTAGCCCTCTGGCTCCCGTTTTTCGCTCAATGGCTAGCCTCGCGATCTCTTTTAGAGCTTCATCGTCAAATTTCAAATTTGCCCTATCTATCGCAAAAAGCTTTTGGTATTGCTTCAAGATCGCGTTTTTAGGCTCGGTTAAAATTCGCACCATATCGTCTTCGGTGATTTTATTTAACGTAGCGACCACGTGAAGCCTGCCTATGAGCTCGGGAATGAGTCCAAAATGCACCAAATCGTCGCTCTCAAGCGCGTCTAGCAAATTTTCCCTATCGTCTTTAGAACGTTTATCTTGACCAAATCCCAGCACGTTTTTACCGATCCTGCGCTCGATGATGTCGGCCAGGCCGTCAAACGCACCGCCGCAGACGAATAGAATATTTGAGGTATCTATCTGGATAAATTCCTGATTAGGGTGCTTTCTGCCGCCTTTTGGAGGGATATTTACGAGACTGCCCTCGATGATTTTTAAAAGCGCCTGCTGCACGCCCTCTCCGCTCACGTCGCGCGTGATCGAGCGGTTTTCGCTCATTCTGGCGATCTTATCGATCTCATCGACGAAAACTATGCCCTGCTCGGCGCGCTTTACGTCACCGTCCGCGGCTTGTAAAAGGCGAGTTAGGATATTTTCCACATCTTCGCCGACGTAGCCGGCTTCCGTTAGACTAGTCGCATCGCAGATAGCGATAGGTACGTCTAGAAATTTAGCCAGAGTCTGCGCCATCAGTGTCTTGCCGCTACCGGTAGGGCCGACGAGCAAGATATTTGATTTTGAGATCTCCGTATCGTCTTCGATCTCGCCTTTTCTAAAAATTCTTTTGTAGTGATTATAAACGCCGACGCTAAATACCTTTTTAGCTTTATCTTGACCGATGACGTAGTTATCTAGCACCGCCTTTAGCTCTTTTGGCGTCAAATTTTGATAGTCTCTAGTTCGCTCTTCTTTTTCTTGCTCGCGGCTCTCCTCGCCGTAAAGCACCTTGTAAGCGGCAGTGATGCAGTGCTCACATATAAACGCAGCCCCGTCTATATCAGCCAGCAGTCTCCTCTGGGCAGACTCTACTTCGCCGCAAAAATTACATTTTCTCACCATTATTCTCTTCCTTTTGCTAATGGGATACCACGCTTGGTGCTTAGGATAAATTCACACATTTTTCGCACCTGTTCGTTTGCTGCGCCAGCTAAAAGCTCGCTAGCCGCAGCCTTTAAATCCCCGCTTTTTCTAAATAAAAATTTATACGCCTTGTTTATCTCTTCAACCGTGTCTTTATCAAACCTTCGCCTGATACCGACTAAATTTAAGCTTCTGATGTAGGCTCGGTTGCCTTCAGCTAGGCAAAACGGCACTACGTCTTGAGATAGTGCACTAGCGCCTGCGATCATGCAGCTCTCGCCCACTCTCACGAACTGATGTATCGGCGTCATACCGCCAACGACGCTGTAGTCTCCAAGCTCCACGTGACCGGCTAGAGTCGCGTTGTTTGCTAGGATGACGCTATTTCCTATGGCGCAGTCGTGCGCAACATGGCAGTAGGCCATGATAAATGCGTTATCGCCGATGCGCGTGATCCCGTCGCCTTTGTGAGTGCCCGAGTTTATCGTGCAAAACTCGCGGATCGTCGCGTTTTTGCCGATACGAACGCCAGTGTTTTCCTCGGCGCGGTAGCTCACGTCCTGCGGGATGTCGCCCACGATAGCGTAGCTGTAAATTTTACCGCCCTCACCGATATGCGTGTCGCCCACGATCCTAGCGCCTTGTTTTACGAGTACGCCGTCGCCTAACACTGCGTCTTTGCTGACGTAGGCGTAGGCCTCGATCGTTACGTCCTCGCCGATCTTCGTGCCGTCCTCGACGACGGCTTGCGGATGGATATTTCTCATTTTGGCTCGCTTATTTATCTACGATCATAGCTTTTAGCTCGGCTTCGCATGATAGCGTGCCGTCCACGTAGGCTTCGCCTTTTAGCACCCAGATGTTGCCTTTGTGTTTTAGCACTTCGAGGCGGTACTCGAGCCTGTCGCCGGGGCGTATCGGATGGCGAAATTTCGCTCCGTCGATGCTCATAAAATAAACGACTTTATTTTCGATATTTGCTTGATGCTCGTCGCTCATGCTCTTAAACGCGAGCACGCCGCCGGCTTGCGCCATACCCTCGATGATCATCACGCCAGGATATATCGGGTGGCCGGGGAAATGCCCCTGAAATACGGGCTCGCCGATCGTGACGTTTTTGTACGCGACGATGTGTTTGGCGGGCTCGAGCTCGGTCACTCGGTCGATTAGCAGAAAAGGATATCTGTGCGGGAGTATTTTTTGGATTTCAACGATGTCGATCACTTTAAACCTTGTGAGTAAAATTTAAAGCCGATTTTAGCCAAATTTTGCTAAGAAAAAGATTATTGATTTGGTCGGGGCAAAATTTAGCCTCTAAATTTTTGGCATCCGTCTTTTATTCCGCGTGCGCTAAATTTAGCTCAAATTTGCGTTACCAAAACCTCGCGACTATCGTTATAAAGCTCGTCTTTAGCGTAGATTTCGTACCTGCCCGCGCGAATTTCATCCAGCACGATTATAGGATTTTGGCTAAATTCTCCGCACAGCTCGCGGCGGATTTCCAGCTCGCGCGATACCGCGATAGGCCGGCGACAAAGCTCGTTTACGCTAGCGAAATTTTCGCCCGAGAGCTCGTTAAATTTAGCCAAATTTAGTAGCGTCACGCCGTCTCGCAGCTCGTCGCAAATTTGCGCCGCCTCGCTCACGCTAAATTTGACGTTTTCGCGCTTAAAATGCGAGTAAAGCAGAAAATACGACGGCACGACCGAGCCGCCAAATTTGACGTAGGCGCGCAGCAGGCGGTAGTTTAGGAAGTACTTGCGCGATAGATGAAACGGCACGCCCGCAGCCTCGCACTCGCGCACCTTTTCATAAAGCTCCAGCCGCTCCTCGATGCCGCCTGGCATCACTCGCCCGCTAATTTCGCTCATCAGCTCGCTAAGCGGCAGTTTTTGCGCCTCGCGCTGCTTGCTAAGCCCGAAAATACAGCCACAGTAGTTTTGATGATAGAGTTTATCTTTTTTTGCAAGCTCAAACTGCGCGTTCGTGCCGCCGCCCGCGCGGTAGTCCACGGCAAATGTTTCTAGTTCGTATTCTCTAGCGGCCTTATTTAGCGCCGCTTCTAGCTGCGAGAAATCCTTTTTCGGGCTCATCAGCAGCGTCGTAGTGATGGATTTTTCGCCTAGTTCGCGCGCTTTTTGGGCCGAATTTCCCACGCGAAAATCAAAGCAATAAGCACAGCGCTTGCCCTTTTCAGGCTCGTTTTCAAGGCCCTTTGCGCCCTCTAGCCACGCCTCATATTCGTATTCGCCGCAGATGAGCTCGACGCCCAGCTTTTCGCAGCTTCTTTTTACGTCGCGAAACCTCATCAAAAACTCGCTATACGGGTGGATGTTGGGGTCGTAGAAATAGCCGACGAGACGCTCGTGCGGACGGTCGGCGCGCAGGCGTTGCAGGAAATAGTGACTGTCGACGGAGCAGCAAATATGAACTAACATTATAATTCCCCATAAATGACGGATTTTAGAATAAATTTTTCCATACCCGCCGCAGTCACGGACGACCAGTCCGCTCCTTTGTGGGCAAGAAAAATTTATTTAAACTACGCCTATTTTGTCTTGAATAATTTTTGCCGATTTTACTAAATTTAACTGCAAATTTGATTAAAGTTGAGTGGTTATAAATTTTAGAATTTTCAAGGTGCGGGTCTCGGTGACTCAAATTTGTAAATTTGACTTCAAATTTGAGCATAAAAAGTCAAGGCGAAGTATTTTGAGATGGATTTGAATGTTGCGAAGAAATTTTCGACCGAAGATAGAACATGTAGTTCATCGAGGGAGGAAATTTCTAGCTCATTCAAAGACACTCAAAAGACGAGCCGCAAATCAGAATCAATCACTCAAAAATTCTGTGATTTTCTCCTCACACTCCCCGACACTGCCGCTAAATTTACTCTCAAACTGCGATCTATTAAACGTCCGCTGACGCTTGGCTAGCTGCGCCGTATGCGTGCAGATGAGCTCCTCCAGCTCGGTCTGGGTTTTGATCTCGCCTCGCAAAAACCCTCCGCACTCTTTTAGTCCGACCGAGTTTAGCGGCTTTGGTCGCTGCGGATACCGCACAAACAGCTCACGCGCCTCATCCAGCAAACCCTGCTCAAACATTGCTCGCGTGCGCTCTTTGATGCGCGCTCTTAGCTCGTCACGATCCCAGCTAAGCTCGAAAATCGCCAAATTTGACGCGACGGGGGCTAGGGTATTTTCGCACAGATACGAGCTTGGAGCCTCGCCGCGCCCGCTAGAGCGCAAAAAGGAGTGGATATCAAACCACTTTTGCAAGCGGTAGGTGTCGTTTGCGCTAAATTTGGCGGCAAATTCGGGATCAAGGCTTGAAACTAGCTCGTAAATTTGAGCGTTGCTTAGGCCGCTTTCTACGCGCTCAAATTTAGGTGTGAGACCCGATAGCAGCGCCTTTAGATAAAATCCGCTGCCGCCGGTTATAAATAAGTTTTTGCCGTTTTTTTGCGCAAATTCGCGAGCCATTTTATAAACATCAAAAAACATCCCGACGTCAAAATGCTCATCAGGCATCAGCAAATTTACCCCAAAATGCGGCACCGAGGCTAGCTCGGCTGCGCTGGGCTTGGCGCTTGCGATATCGATAAATTTATAAACGCAAAGCGAATCAAGACTCAGAATCACTCCATTAAATTCGCTTGCTAGCTTTAGCGCGAGCGCCGTTTTTCCGCTAGCCGTGGTGCCGATGATGGCGAGTTCTTTCATAAAAATGCCTTAAAATTCGTGAATCTGCTCAAATTTTATCACAATTTACGCTTTTATAAGATAAAATAAAGCAAAAATTTCAGGAAGATTATGCAAAAATTTATAAATATTTTAAAAGATATTAACGAACTAATCGTCTTTAAGCACTCGATTTTCGCGCTGCCTTTTATATTTACCGCGATGATAACGGCGAGCGCGCAGGTAAACGGCTCGGCTTGGTTTGGCTGGAAATTGCTTATTTTGGGCGTTCTTTGCGCGGTTTCGGCGCGAAATTTCGCGATGGCTTTTAACCGCTACAAGGACGAGGACATCGACAAACTAAACCCGCGCACGGCAAATCGCCCAAGCGTGGACGGGCGTATCGGCAAGACGAATTTGCAGATTTTTATCGCGGCAAACGCCGCTATCTTCGTGCTTGTCGCCTATCTCGTAAACGATCTTGCGTTTTGGCTGAGCTTTCCGATCCTGGCCGTACTTGGCGGATATTCGCTTTTTAAGCGTTTTAGCGAGCTAGCGCACCTAGTCCTTGGCCTCTCGCTAGGTCTTGCGCCCATCGCCGGAGCCGTCGCGGTTACTGGCGAGATACCGCTTTTTAGCATGCTGCTCTGCCTTGGCGTGATGTTTTGGGTGGCGGGATTTGACCTGCTTTATTCGCTTCAGGATATCGAATTTGACCGCGAGCACGGGCTTTTTAGCATCCCTAGCGTTTACGGCCAAAAGGCTACGATGTTTATCTCGGCGATCTTTCACGCTACGGCCGTGATCTTTTGGCTGCTTTTTGCGTGGGCCGGAGGGCTTGGCGCGGCGGCCTTTGCGGGCATTTTGCTTTGCGGGGGCGTCCTAATAGCCGAGCACCGCATCGTTAGGCGGGATTTTAGCAAGATAGATCGCGCGTTTTTCACGCTAAACGGTTATCTTGGCATACTTTTTTTTGTTTTCGTTTGGGCTAGCTTATGAGACTGGTCCCGGCAAATTTAGACATAGTTTTTGAGGAAATCGGCGAGCGCGAGCGCGAGTTTTTACGCGAATTCGACAAGCTAAGTGGCAACGAGGACGATCCGCTAGGAGCGTGGATGAAGCGAGCCAAAGCAAAGGGCGACACGAAGGAAAGCGATCAGGTGATACTGACGCTACTCGTCGAGCTTCACCGTAAATTTGACGAGCTAAACGCCTACATAAAAAATGAAAAATTTATAAAGCTCGAGCTTGCTCAATCTAGCGTGCTGGACGGGATAAATTTTGAAAATTTTAGGATAAAAGAGGCTAAATTTAAAAACGGCGCCGGATACTACGGGCGCATTTTTATGCCTATTTTCCCAAAGCGAGACGTGGCGATATTTTTTGAGGCGCTAGATGAGAAAACCGCCAAAATCACGCGCATAAACGAGAGCGACGAGAGCGACTACAACGGCTACGTGACGGCCAGAGAGCGCGCTATGATAAGAGAACTAAAGGAGATGAACGATGAGTAACGATTTGATAATATTTGTCATTTTCGGGCTGATTTTAACGGTGCTTTTCGTGCTGGTTTTTATAAAAGATTTAGAGGCCTCGAGAAAATTTTCAAGATACGAAAAAGCTATCGAAAGCCTGATACAAGAGCTTCACGCCGTAAAAAAACAGGTTGCGAATTTTAATCAAAACAGCGAGCCGGTCGAATTTGACGTAGTGCAGTTAGAAAGCAACCTCGAACAGCGTCTAAATGAAAAAATCAATCAAAAAATAACCCCGATAATAAACACCCTCCAAGGCATCGAAAGCTCGATAGATAGCTTCCAAAGCCAACAACAAGATAGGCTATTTACGCTTGAAGAGCGCACAAAAAGCATTAGCAAGATCTCCGCTCCAAACGGCGAAGACGACGAAAAGCGCATAGTGCAGATGTATAGCGAAGGCAAAAGCGTCGAAAGTATCGCAAAAGAGCTGTGCGTGGGTGTGGGCAAGGTCGAGCTGACGCTAAAATTGCGGGAGCTGATATAGTGTTAAAACTCGGGCGCGAAATATAAAAAAATAACATTATTTTCATACGCGAATTTTAAAAAATTTTAAAGCTTAACTTCCTATAATGCCTTTTAACCAAATCAAAAACAATTCTTTTTGATAAAATTAAGGGCGAAAAATGTTAATAGACGGACACGGAAGAACTGTTGATTATCTGCGTATTTCTGTCACGCAAAGATGTAACTTTAGATGCAAATACTGCATGCCTAAAACTCCGTTTAGCTGGGAGCCGAAGGAAAATTTACTGAGCTTTGAGGAGTTGTTTTTATTTGTCAAAGTCTGCCTAGACGAAGGCGTAAAAAAAATCCGCATAACCGGCGGCGAACCGCTACTACGTAAGGACTTGGACAAATTTATCGCGATGATAAACGAGCACAGCCCGGACGTCGATCTAGCCATCACGACAAACGGCTTTATGCTCAAACACTACGCAAAAGCCCTAAAAAACGCGGGTTTAAAGCGCATAAATATGTCGCTTGATAGCCTAAAAACCGAAAAGGCCAAATTTCTCGCGCAAAAAAGCGTTTTACACGAGGTTTTAGCGGGCCTTGACGCGGCGCTTGAAGCCGGGCTAAAAGTCAAGCTAAACACCGTCGCGCTAAGAGGCGTAAACGACGACGAGATCGTCTCTTTGCTAGAGTTTGCGCGCTCCATGGGTTGTCAGATTCGCTTTATAGAGTATATGGAAAACATACACGCAACGGACGAGCTAAAAGGCATGAAATCGGCTGAAATTTTAGACGTTATCGCAAAAAAATATCGCTTTGAAGCGGCCGAAAAAATCCCGACGGGTCCAGCTAGCATCTACCGACTAGAGGACGGCTATACCTTTGGCGTCATCGACCCGCACAAACACGACTTTTGCGAGAGCTGCAACCGCATCCGCCTCACGGCCGAGGGACATCTCATTCCGTGCCTATACTTCGAGGATGCGATGAGCATAAAAGATGCCGTAAGAAAAGGCGATATCGCGGGCGCTAGCGAGATCTTGCGCCAAGTGTTGCAAAACAAGCCAAAAGAAAACAAGTGGGCTATCGGCGCCCAAAACGAGACCTCAAGCCGCGCCTTTTACCAAACGGGCGGCTGAAATTTTGGCTAAATTTACGTCAAATTTGGCGTGGATTTAGCCCGCTTTTATTAAATTTTAATCAAATTTAACTACATCCAAATTTTATATTTTACCTATAAATTTACCGCCGTTTTCTAACAAAACCCGCTCAAATTTGACGTAAAATCCGCTTAACTCCGTAAAACTACCCTTCAAATTTTGCTATAATCGACCAAAATTTAAAAGGCGAAATTTGAGTTTAAACCTGGTCGAGAGTTTTCTAAGTATCCAAGGCGAAGGCGCGAGCAGCGGCCGTTTGGCAATTTTCTTGCGGTTTGCGGGCTGCAACCTAAACTGCGCGGGCTTTGGCGTGCGGACCGTTTCGCCCAAAACCGGCGAAACGCTAACTGGCTGCGACACGATCCGCGCGGTTTTTACGGGACATTTTTCATATCAAAAAATCACACGCGCCGACGAACTTATAAAAATAACGCAAAATTTGAGCGTAAATTTGCGCCGCAAGCCCATCATCGTCATCACGGGCGGCGAACCGCTACTGCATCACAAAAACCAAATTTTGCTAGATTTTTTAAGTTTTGCTCTTGACGAGGGCTACGAGCCGCACTTTGAAACAAACGGTACGATCGAGGTGGATTTTGCCAAATTTGAGACTTATAAAAGATGCCGCTTTGCCGTTAGCGTCAAGCTCGAAAACAGCGGCGAAAGCGAGGCTAGGCGCATAAATCCCGCCGCGCTAAAAGCGATAAAACAAAACGCCGCGGGTAGTTTTTATAAATTCGTCCTTGATAAAAAAGGCACAGAGGATGGTTCGGCGATAGCGCAAATTTCGCGTATTTTAGGCATTTGCGACGCGGAAGTCTTTTGTATGCCGCAAGGTTATGATAAAATAAGCCTTGAGCAAAACGCCCTATCCGTCGCGCAGTTTGCAATCAAGCACGGTTTTAACTACTCCGATCGCCTGCATATCAGGCTTTGGGGCGCAAAAGAAGGGGTTTAAAGCGTAAATTTAGGCGGCATTACCCGCATCTTTACGGCACAAAACGCAAATTTAATAAACGGAGCCAAGATGATAATAAGAAAAATGTTTAAATTTGAAAACGCTCACATCGTTAGATTTTGTAGCTCAAAACGCTGCAAAACCAGCATCCACGGGCACTCTTACAGAGCTGAAATTTTACTTGAGTCAAATTTTCTTGATAATGCGGGAATGGTGTATGACTTTGGCCTGATGAAACGTGACATCGGCTGCATCATCGACAGCTTCGATCACTGCACGACGATATTTAGCGGAGATAGTGCGGAGTACAAAAACGATCTCAAAAAGCACTCTGCGCGCTGGATCGAGATCCCACTAAATCCCTCTGCAGAGCAGTTTTGCAGGATATTTTTCGTTATGATCGATAGGCTTTTAAAAACTACGCAGATGCAAAACGGCGAGCGCGAAGTGAAGCTTCACAGCGTCATCGTCCACGAGACCGACACGGGCTATGCGCAGTGCTTTAGAGAGGACGCGTATAACGCCAAAATGGGCGAGGTAAATTTGAACGAGATCGTCTTTTCCGAGGGCGTTAGAGCCGAGTGGGAGGACGAGGAGTTGTTTGAGAAAATCAAGCTAGGCAAAAAAATAGTAAATCCAAAGGAGGTCTAGCGCAAATGAGGAAAATTTTTGCGATTTTGACGCTGGCGGCGCTGTTTTTTGGCGGTTGCGAGGAGAAAAAGGAGCCCGCGTCGCTGGATCTTGGCGGCACGGTGCCTAGCGACGTACCTATCGCGCAAAGCGACGCAAACGTAAGTATTGACGAAAATATGCCGCCAGAGCCGGTGCCCGAAAAATGAAATTTAACGAGCATCTATCAGAGCTCTACGAGCTGGCGCGCTCCATTCACATCGGGCTTGCCTTTGCGCTTTTGGCCTTAGTCGCGGCGCACTTTTGCCTGATAAATTTCGGCATAAACTCGCCAGCCTACGCTAAACGCATCAGACTGTTTTTGCCTACCTACTACGCGTTTTTGGCCGCGATGATGCTTACGGGGCTACTTTTGATGAGCGTTTTTTACTTTTATCCGAGCCTCAAGGCTCTCGTAATGATCGCGGTTTGGACGCTGCTTATTGGGCTTGGGGCGATGGAGTTTAAGCAGCTAAAAACGGCGATGAAAACTAAAAATTTCGCCGTTTTTAGAGCCAAAATGCGCCTAAAAATCCCGGCCGATTTTGTTTTGATACTAATTGCAAGCGGGGTGAGATGAAATTTTTATATTCAAAAGAGGTCAAAAACGAGCAAATTAGGCTTGATGGCGAGGCGTTTTTACACCTGAAGGCGCGGCGCGCTAAGGTAGGCGAGCGCATCGACGTGCGAAATTTGACCGACGGACAAAACCACATCTATGAAATCGTAAATTTAGACAAAAGAGGCGCGGAGCTAAATTTGATATTTTCGCACGACGTGGAAGCACGAAATAGCGATCTAACGCTAGCCTGGGCCGTCGTCGATCCAAAAACGATCGAAAAAACGCTGCCTGGCCTAAATGAAATGGGTGTAGCTAAAATCGTCTTTTTTTACGGCGAATTTTCGCAAAAAAACTTTAAGCTTGATTTTTTACGCCTAGAGCGCATTTTGATAAGCTCGTGCGAGCAGTGCGGACGAAACGATTTGATGAAATTTGAAATTTATAAAAGCCTGGACGAGCTGGTCAAATTTTATCCAAACGTCGCTCTTGTCGACTTTGAGGGCGAAAATCTAGACGGCTATGCGGGCAAGGAAATTTTAGCGATCGGACCTGAGGGCGGATTTAGCCAGAGCGAGCGAGAAGCCGTCGCGAAAAAATACGGGCTGAGAGCAAAAAATATTTTGCGCTCGCAAACGGCGATTTTAGGCATAGCGGCTAAAATTTTAATTTAAATTTGATTTTTTACGAAGTTTTTTGTATAATCTCGCCTTACTTTAAATGAAAATTAAAAAATCAGACGATAAAAGGACAAAAAATGAAAAAAGAAATTCATCCGGAATTTGTTGAGTGCAAAGTAACTTGCGCTTGCGGTAACACCTTCACTACGAAGTCAAACAAAGGCGAGATCAGAGTGGATATCTGCTCAGAGTGCCATCCGTTTTTCACAGGCAGCGAAAAGATCGTAGATAGCGCAGGCCGCGTTGATAAATTTAAGAAAAAATATAACTTAAAATAACCCTTTGCTATATTTCGTTCCTACGCCGATAGGAAATTTAAGCGATATCTCGCTTCGCGCTTTGAGCGTTTTACGCGAATGCGAGATACTCTTTTGCGAAGATACCAGAATCGCAAAATCCCTCATAAACCTGCTAAACACGCGTTTTGACGCAAATATAAATATCCAAAAATTTATCCCGCTACACACGCATAACGAAGATGAAATTTTATCTAAAATCGAGCTTGAAATTTTTGATAAAAACGTAGCCTTTTTAAGCGATGCAGGCATGCCGGGCATCAGCGATCCGGGAGCCGCGCTCGTAAATTTTGCTATAAAAAACGGTATCGCGTATGAAGTATTAAGCGGCTCAAATGCCGCACTCTTAGCCGTCGTTGCAAGCGGTCTTTGCGAAAAAGAATTTTGCTTTTTAGGATTTTTACCAAACAACGGCAAAGAGCGAGCCGCGGCTATCCAAAATGCGCTAAATTCGCCGTTTCCTGCGGCAATCTACGAAAGTCCCAAACGCATACTTTCGCTTATTTTGGACTTTGCCAAACTTGAGCCGGATAGAGAAATATTTGCCATAAAAGAAGCAACAAAGAAATTTGAAACTAAATTTAGAGCCACGGCAAGCGAGTTGGCAAAAAAGCTGCAAGAGGCAAATTTGAGCGGCGAGTGGTGCGTCGTAGTGCAAAAAAATCCAAATTTTACCTTTGAGAAAATCACTCAAAACGATATTTTGGAACTTGAAATTTCACCCAAAGCCAAGTCTAAACTGCTAGCCAAAATCACAGGTCGAAACGCCAAAGAAATTTACTCCGAGCTCACCCGCTAAAACTTGCTCGCAGACTCAAACAAACAGCGAATTCATCCGAAAATTTAGCTAAATTTTACCGATTTTTAGCTATTATCAGGCGATGGTAATATACGGAAAACAGCTATTTTTGCACATCATAAAAAACTACAAAAAAAGCGTCAAAACGGTCTACCTCGCCAAAGAGTGCGACAAGGCGCTATTTTCACAGATCGTAGGCGTCGGCGCGCCGATAAAGCGCGTGGATAATCAAAAAGCCCAAGCTCTCGCACACGGCGGCAATCACCAAGGCTTTTTAGCCGAAGTTGAGGAGTTTGAGTTTAAAAGTATCGACGAGATAAAAAAACAAAATTTTATAGCGATCTTATACGGACTTAGTGATGTCGGAAACATCGGTGCTATAGTCCGAACAGCGTATGCGCTGGGCTGCGGAGGCATCGTCGTCGTCGCTAAAAATTTGGCGATGGAAGGCGTATTGCGAGCTAGTAGCGGAGCTGCCTACGAGGCAAATATCTCTCTTGTCGAAGACGGTCTTAGCTTGCTAAACGAACTAAAACAGATTGGATTTAAAATTTACGCCACGGCAAGCGGCGGCAAAAACGCTCATGAAGTCAAATTTGACCAAAAAGTCGCGCTCGTGATGGGTAGCGAGGGCGAAGGTTTGCACAAAAAAGTCCTTGCCAAAAGCGACGAGATAGTAGGAATAAAAATGAAAAACGACTGGGACAGCCTAAACGTCTCGGCTGCGTTTGCCATACTTTGCGATAGGATTATAAATGAATGACATAAGTTTACTAAAAGAATTAGGGCTTAGCGAGGTCGCCAGAAGAACGCACATCGAGGCAGAATATCTAGGTTACATCGCCGATAAAAATTTTGAAAAGTTGGCACGTTTTAACGTCAAGGGTTTTGTTAAAATTCTGGAGCGCGAGCTTGATATCGACTTTTCATCGTGGATGCGAGAATACGAGACGTTCATAGCCGAGCACGAGAGCGAGTTAAAGCACAAAACCATAACCATATCGCCTAAAATTCCGGCCTATACCGCAAACGATAAATCGTCTTACGGCGGTATGCTGGGCGGCATCATCGCTATTTGCGCGATCGGCGCTTTAATTTACTTTTTCGAGCCCCAAAAATACATCGGCGACCTCTCGAGTTTCTTTGAGGACAAAAACAAAAGCGTGACTTACTCCGATACAAACGTAGTGCAACAGGCGACTAAAAATTTAGACTCCATCAAAGACGCAAATATCACGATAAGTGTCTCCTCTGCTCCTAAACAAGAAGACGAGATAAATAAAATCGAAGAGAATGCTTCAAATTTTGCCGTTACCCAAGTAGAGCAACCCTTGCCAGAGTTTAATGTGGCGGTTTCTACAAGCACGCAATCAAAACCCGCAGAGCAAGACGTAAGTAAAAATTTACAGAATGAACAGGTTTCAAATTTGGCCGACGAAAATGCATCCACCGCAGTCCAAGTAACGCCTAAAAGCGGCGATGTATACCAACTAAACGGACTAAGCGAGATAAAAGTCGTTCCACGAAGAAAAGTTTGGCTCGGCGTGATAAATTTGGACGACAACAAAAAGAAATCTCAAAATGCCTCAAATGCCGTTTCCATTGAAATAGGCAAAAAACAACTCATCGTCACAGGACACGGAGAGATAAATTTAGAAATCGGCGATCAAAATATCAAATTTAGCGGCGATAATCCAAAGCGCTTTTTGGTCGAAAAAGATAAAGTTACGCCGCTCACATACGACGAATTTGTAGCACTAAATAAGGGCAAATCGTGGTAAAAAAGCTTTTAGTTTTGACTGCTAGCGCGGCTTTTTGCCTTGCGGGCAGCGTGGTGGATATAGCAGGCGGCTTGCTTGGTCAAAATAGCACAAAAGCAACTCAGCTCTTTGGCGACGGCTCTGCATATCTAAATGCAAACGGCAAGCCCGACATTGCTAAAATTTCAAATGTTTTAAAGTCAAATTCGCTCCTACGCCTATCCTACAAACAAAATGTAAAGGTAAATATCAAATTTATCTCGCGCCAAAACAACCCGCTACTTATCATGAAAATCGCAAAAGATGCTCTAAATGGACTAGGCTACAACGATATCTTAACGAGCGAATTTTCTAATGCCGGCGGTGCTACTTGGGGAGTGACTGTAGATACTAAATTTATCCCTGACCCAGGCTCGCTCTACTCTGCCTTTAAAGAAAGCGGCACCGAAATAACAGATATAAACAGATCCGGCGAGCTGTCCTACGAGTACGTTATCGACGCGTCAAATTCATCTATAAACCAAACTCCCGTGCAGTTTTCGCAAGAAGTCCAACTCTCAAAACCGCTCGAACCCTATCTCATCGACATTAGCGGCGCAAAAAGCGCGACGATAAGCGCTAGCGCCGAGGATCGTTGGTTCGCCGTCGTGAGAATTTTGGATAAAAGTTTAAATTTACTCGAGGAAAAACGAAGCGACAAGGCTATAAATAGTCTGAAAGTTTCCTTCCCGCAAAACGCAAAATATCTGATGATCGACGATGCGGTCAGCTTAGAAAATATCAAACGAGGGCTCAAAATCTACCTAGAATAAGGAAAAATTTATGTTTGACGAGATTAGATTTAATACGATTGAAAGACTTCCAAACTACGTATTTGCCGAGGTAAACGCCATAAAAATGGCCGCGCGCCGAGCGGGCGAAGATATCATCGACTTTTCGATGGGAAACCCGGAGGGTCGCACGCCTCAGCACATCGTCGATAAACTCTGCGAAAGCGCGCAAAAAGACAAAACCCACGGCTACTCGGCGAGCGCTGGCATCTACAAACTTCGCCTAGCCATCTGCAACTGGTACAAGCGCAAATACGGCGTAAATTTAGACCCCGATACCGAGGCCGTCGCCGTTATGGGCAGCAAAGAGGGCTTTGTACATCTAGCCCAAGCGATAGTAAATCCTGGCGACGTCGCCGTAGTGCCCGATCCCGCATACCCGATTCACACGCAGGCGTTTTTATTTGCCGGCGGTAGCGTGGCAAAGATGCCGCTAAAATACAACGACAAATTTGAGCTTGACGAAAACAAATTTTTCGAAGACCTGCTTCACACGATCCGCTCAAGCTCTCCGAAACCTAAATACGTCGTCGTAAATTTCCCGCACAACCCGACGACAGTAACCGTGCAAAAGAGCTTCTACGAGCGGCTAGTGGCGATGAGTAAACAAGAGCGCTTTTACGTGATCTCAGATATCGCCTACGCGGACCTCACGTTTGACGGCTACAAGACGCCAAGCATATTTGAGGTTGAGGGCGCAAAAGACGTTGCCGTCGAGTGCTACACGCTATCAAAAAGCTACAATATGGCGGGCTGGCGCGTCGGATTTTTATGCGGAAACAAGCGCCTTTGCGCAGCTCTTAAAAAGATAAAATCATGGGTCGATTACGGCATGTTTACCCCGATCCAAGTCTCCGCCACAGTTGCACTAGACGGCGATCAAAGCTGCGTCGAGGATATCCGTCAAATTTACGAAAAACGCCGCGACGTGATGCTAGAAGCCTTTGCAAGTGCGGGCTGGGAGATGCATAAGCCAAGCTCGAGTATGTTCATCTGGGCAAAAATCCCACCGCAAGTCGGAAACATCGGCAGTCTCGAGTTTTCAAAGCAGCTTTTAACAAAAGCTAGCGTCGCGGTGAGCCCGGGTATCGGTTTTGGCGAGGGCGGCAACGACTACGTGCGCCTCGCTCTCATCGAGAACGAAAACCGCATCCGCCAAGCGGCGCGAAATGTCAAAAAATATCTGAAAGAATTTGCATGAATATAGCCATTTTAGGCGTCGGCACGGTCGGAGAAGCCGTAGCTAAAATTTTACTCCAAAACAAAAAACTAATCGCGGCAAGATGCGGCGAAGAGATAGTTCCGGTCATCGGCGTCGTTAGAAATTTAAACAAAAAAAGAGACGTCGCCATCCCGCTCACGGACGATATAGATAGCGTCATAAAGCGCGACGATATTGACGTTTTCGTCGAGCTCATGGGCGGCGTCGAGGAGCCGTTTAGGGTCGTCAGTCAAATTTTAGAGCGCAAAAAAGCCGTCGTAACGGCAAACAAAGCGCTACTAGCCTATCACCGCTACGCCTTGCAAAATTTGGCGCAAAATACGCCGTTTGGCTTCGAGGCTAGCGTCGCCGGCGGCATACCTATCATCAGAGCCCTTCGCGAGGGCCTTAGCGCAAATCACATCCTAAGCATCAACGGGATTTTAAACGGCACGAGCAACTACATCCTAACCTCGATGATGAGCAAGGGTTCAAATTTCGCGGACGCTCTAAAAAAAGCCCAGGAGCTAGGCTACGCCGAGGCCGATCCAACCTTTGACGTAGGTGGATTTGACGCGGCGCACAAGTTACTGATCCTAGCCAGCATCGCATACGGCGTACACGGCAACCCCGAAGACATCCTGATAGAGGGCATCGAAGGTATCACGCCCGAGGATATCTTTTTTGCTAACGATTTCGAGTACGTCATCAAACTGCTCGCCATCGCCAAAAAAACCGGCGACAAGGTCGAGCTGCGAGTACATCCAGCACTCGTACCAAAAGATAAAATGATAGCCAAAACCGACGGCGTGACAAATGCCGTGAGCGTAGTGGGCGACGCAGTCGGCGAGACGATGTTTTACGGTCCGGGCGCGGGCGGTCCTGCGACGGCGAGCTCGGTCATCAGTGATCTCATCGATATAGCCAGAGACGGCAAATCCCCGATGCTAGGCTACAAGGCGCCGTTTGAGCTAAATGCTCTCGAACTTTTGGATCCGAGCGAAATTCGTACGAAGTATTATTTTAGGCTCAGGGTCGAGGACAAGGTCGGCGTGCTGGCTAAAATCACGAATTTAATGAGCGAAAACAACCTCTCTATCGATAGCCTGCTACAAAAACCAAAGGACGAAAGTCCGTATGCGACGCTATTTTTCACGACGCACACGAGCGTGGAAAAGGACGTGAGGCGCACTATGGAAATTTTGCAAGAGCAAGAGTTCGTAAAAGAAAAGCCTTTTATGATGAGGATAGAAGAGTAAAATTTGGGGCTTAGAGCGTATCTTTTCGGCAAAAGCTCCGAGGATCTGGCTTGCGAGTTTTTGCTAAAAAACGGCTGCGAGATACTCGCTAGAAATTTTAGCTCCAAATTTGGTGAGATCGACGTCATCGCTAAAAAAGACGGCATTTTGCGCTTCGTTGAAATCAAAGCTACGCAGGGCGACTACGAGGCAGAGTATCGCCTCACGCCCACTAAATTTAATAAAATTTTAAAAACTATCGATTTTTATCTGCTGCAAAACAGCGCAAATGCCGATTTTCAGGTCGATTTGATCGCGATAAAAAAGAGCGAGATAAAGTGGATAGAAAATATTAGTTTGTAAAAATTCTTATTTAGCTAAAATTTAAATACTTTCGTGTATAATTACAACTATCTTTAAAAAAGGAGAATAAAATGGGAAAATACATAGAACTAACGACTGCGAATTTTGACGTCGCTAAAGAGGGCGTCGCGCTAGTAGATTTTTGGGCACCTTGGTGCGGACCTTGCCGTATGCTTGCTCCGGTTATCGACGAGCTAGCCGAGGAGTTTGAGGGCAAAGCTAAAATTTGCAAAGTAAACACCGACGAAGTGCAAGACCTTGCCGTAGAATTTGGCATCCGCTCGATCCCTACGCTTCTATTTTTCAAAAACGGCGAAGTCGTAGAGCAAATGGTCGGCGCACAATCAAAACAAGCCATCGCCGATAAGATAAATTCGCTTCTTTAATGGTTTTTAGACGAGGAGGAAGCCTGCTTCCTCTCACCTCCGTTTTTGCGTCTTTTATCGGTGCAGCGCTGGTAGCAGGCGTATTTGCTTACAATAATTACAGATTTTCGCAGTATAAATTCGTAAATTTTAGCGAGTTGGTTTTTTACGAGCAGGCTCAAATTTTCGCGCCGCAGGACGATAAATTTTTACTCGTGGTTTTTAGCTCCAACCAATCAGATTGGAAGGAAATTTTAAAAACTTCAAGCAAGGATTTAAAAATCGTCGCCGTGGATTTACTCCAAAAACGCGCGCCTAGCGATGGAAATATAAATTTCGTCGCGTCGGATATAAATACGATTTTAAAGCTGATGCACGTCCTAAATATCACGTCTTTGCCCGCCAGCGTGGAGCTAAAGGCGCAAAAGGGCGGCATTTATAAACAAGATTCAAAAATAAATAAAATTTAAAGGAAAAAATATGTTAGATTTAGCGATCATCGGAGGCGGTCCTGCAGGACTTAGCGCAGGCCTTTACGCCACTCGCGGCGGACTAAAAAACGTCGTAATGTTTGAAAAAGGTATGCCAGGCGGCCAGATCACGAGTAGCTCTGAGATAGAAAACTATCCCGGCCAAAAAGCTCCTGGCGAGAGCGGCATAGACTTCATGAGCACGTGGGTCGCACAGTGCACACATTTTGGACTAAAGCACGAGATGGCGGGCGTCGAGCGCGTGGTAAAAAACGCCGACGGCAGCTTCACGGTCAAGCTTGAAGGCGGCAAAGAAGAGCAGGCCAAAGCAGTCATCGTAGCCACCGGCTCCACTCCGCGCCGCGCAGGCTTTGCGGGCGAGGACGAGTTTTTCGGTAGAGGCGTGAGCACGTGCGCGACTTGCGACGGATTTTTCTATAAAAACAAAGAAGTCGCGGTTCTAGGCGGCGGCGACACGGCGATCGAGGAGGCCTTATATCTAGCCAAAATCTGCTCGCGCGTCTACATCATCCACCGCAGAGACGAGTTTCGCGCAGCGCCCGTCACGCTAGAAAAGGCTCGCGCTAACGCCAAAATCGAATTTATCACGAGCGCCACGATCAAGCAAGCTTACGGCGACAAAGCAGGTCTTGCAGGCCTAATCATAAACACGAAAGAGGGCGAGCGCGATCTAAAAGTGCCGGGCGTTTTCGTATTCGTCGGACTTAACGTAAACAACGACGTCCTTCGCCAAGAAAACGGCGAATTCGTATGCCAAACCGAGGACGGCGGCCAAGTCAGCGTCGATCTAAAGATGCAAACTAGTGTGCCTGGGCTATTTGCCGCGGGTGACATCAGAAAAGATGCGCCAAAGCAAGTCATCGTAGCCGCGGGAGACGGCGCCGTAGCGGCCCTTAGCGCGCTTAGCTACATCGAGAGCTTACACTAAGATTTCTCAAATTTAGCCGAGCTTTTCGGCTAAATTTTTTCTTTTACTTCAAATTTCCTCAAATTTACTCCCGCATTTTTTAAATTTCACTCAAATTTAACCGCCCTTTGGCTA
>NZ_CALHVM010000062.1 GCF_938039205.1 uncultured Campylobacter sp. | reverse complement strand
CGTATTTGCAGGGAAATTTAGCCAATTGGTTGGATCTATCAAAGGAAAACCGCTTCTATTCTATTCGACTATTTCTCTTTCTCCAGCATAATATGCTCTGATAGCGGGCTTTTCATAGATGTTTATCTTAGCATATTTAAAATCATAATAAGCCATAATTGCTTTAAGCACGACAATATCCCCGAAAAACACCATAAACCAAGCAAAAAGCCAAAGTAGCTTGCGTTTGCCTTTGGGGGCGATTAAAGCGACAAAGAAGCTTACGATTAGAAAAATGAGTGCGATTAGAAGTGCTGCGGCGTCGTGCATATCTGATCCTTTTTAAAACTCAAATTTAAAATACCCACTGCCGTCAAGTAAAGCGGCGATGTTTGGTCTCGCCGCTAGTTTTAAATTTTAGCTAAATTTGGCTTCAAATTTAGATTATTTTGCCGCTACGCTTACTCGCTCGTAGTGTGCGATGATTTTATTGTGAATGAGTAGCGAGATATAAATTACCGCACCGCCAAGGCATAGTCTTAGTATGTCCGCGTCTTTATGCCAAAATACTAAATTTACGATGATAGCAGCAGGTATGAGGGCGTTATTCATGATAGCTAGGGTTCCGCTATCTACCTCGCATGCGCCCTTGTTCCATAAAAAGTATCCAAGACCGCTAGCTCCGATGCCAAGCCACAGCAGCACGGCGCCTTGGGTTAGGTCTAGGTTGATTTTTTCAGGATTGCCAAACATGGCAAAGGCTATGCCCGTAACCGCCGCGGCTCCGACGAAAAAGTAGCCAAAAACACCTCTTTGTTCGTTAAAATCACGCTTTTCTAACAAAAATTTATACGCGCTCTGTCCAACGCCAAAGCATAAATTCGCCCCCTGTACGAGCAAAAATCCGTGCCAAAAGTCGCTATTTACGCTGCCGTACTTGATGATGAGCGCGCCCAAAACCGCCGTGCCCACGCTAAAGAGATACAGCAGCCTAAGCCTGCCTGCGAGCACGTCATAAACCACGCTCACGTAAAACGGCGTAAATATCGTAAAGAGCGCAACCTCAGCGACGCTAAGGTATGCAAACGAGTTGTAGTAAAAGATATACATTGCGCCGATCTGCACCGCGCCGATCGCGGCTACTTTGGCGTATAGAGCGAGGTTTTGCGCGGCAAAATCCTTAATCATAAAGGGCAAAAATACGCCAAGCGCAAGAACGACGCGCGAAAACGCGGCAAAGTAGCTATCCACTCGCCCCGCCAAAAACTCGCCGATGAGGCTAAAGCTAAACGCCCAAAGCACCGTAACAAAGATCAATTTTTTCACGTATTCTCCATTTTGAGTTAATTTTCGTCTGAAATAGTAGCAAAATAGGCTTAAATTTATATGCGGTCAAATTTAGCAAAAAAAGATTATGTAAGTCAATTTTAGAGCAGAAACCAAGAGCGCCGCTTTTATCGCAGCGACTCGGTCGTTAAATTTAATATCTATACTCAAAACTCCCCAGTATCGTCCTACCCCTGGCAGCGTTGTTAAAGATAGTGATGTCGTCGTTAAATACGTCGCTGGAGTAAGATGAGTTATAAGTATAAAGCGCGTCCATGTAGTTTTTGTCGAATACGTTTTGCACTTCAAATTTAAAGGTTAAATTTTTAATCGGCTCGAAGGTGAGGTAAAAATCGAAAATAGTTGGGATTTTTGGCAGTTCTTGTGTATTGATAATCTTAAATCTCGGATCATTTTCGTCAAAAGCACCCCAGTTAAATTTAGGATTTATCCTTTTTGCCTTACCAGTAATTTTGGCTATAGAACCAAGAACTAACTTTTCATTAAAAAGCCTAGTTCCAACGTCTATCGTAGCGTAATATTTCGGCAGTTCGCTAAACTGCGTAGTTCCACTAGCAGGTCCGTTTGTCCAGTCTAGCGCGAAACTATCTGAGGGCTGATAGGAAGATTTTTGACGAGTGTATGAGGCTTTGGCGTAAAATACGTCCATATCGTATAAAAACTCGAGCTCAAAGCCTTTTAAGGTGGCTTTGTCATTTAATCTAGCCAAAAACATCGTAACGTCGCCGCTAGCATTTGTGTAGCCGATTATCCTATCGTAGATAAAATTTTTTATTTTAGTATTGTAGTAAGCGGCTTTAAGCCCAAAAACGTCGTCGTCCGAAAAAATACCGTGCTTGTGGCTATTAAAGCCGATCTGATAGGTTTTTGCGGTTTCTGGTTTTAGCCCAGTGTTTATATCTTCATAAACCGTGCCCGACGAGAAGAGCTCCTGCACGTTTAGCGGCCTAGTCGTCCTTTCGTAGCTGATAAACGGCGAAAACAACTCGTCAATCTTGGCTGAAGCCATGAGAGAATAGTTTAAATCGGTATCTTTTCTTTTAAAGTCTCCAGCCTCTTGTGGAGAGCAGTAAGGATTACCTGCTAAGCATTTGCCTTTTATACCGCTCGTTTTCCAATTTACGAGATTTAAATTTGCATCGAAGGTAAAAATGTCGTACTCAAGCGAATTATCTAAATAATAATTAAATATCTTTTGCTTACCGTCTGGTATAGGATACGACGTCCTAAGCGTAGAGTACGCCTCGTCTCCAGTAACGCGTTTATATTCGTTATTTAGGGCATTTATGCCTAGTTTTGAGCTAAATTTAAGCTTATCTGTTATATCAAACAAAAAGGTATTGCTAAGATCAAAAACCAGAGAACTATTTTTAAATTTCATCCCCTTTTCAAGATCCGCCCACGCCAGTCTTGCTTTTTTATCGTAAATTTGTCTGGTTTTATTATAAGATAAGAGCAAATTTATATCGATCAGGTCAGAATACGGATCAAAACGATAATCAAGCTGATAGTTGTCGCTGGTTATATCTCTTTTAGCTAGATAGTTGCTATATCTCCTATATGCCAAAATAGCTTTGTTTATCTCACTATCGTATTCCAGCTTAAAAAGATAGCTTTTTGGACGTTGCTCCAGTGAGTCGGTATCTAACGCCGTAGGCAAATCAGGCACGCCGTCTCCGTCGATGTCTTTATCATTGTCTTTTATTTTGCCGCCGCCGCCTATCTTATAGTCTTGCGAGATTTTTTTACCGCTATACCCAAAAAGTACGCCTAGGCTTTGTCCGCCGTCAAATTCTTTTTTCGCCGCGACACTACCCATATAGCTTGGCCCCACGCCGTTTGAGCCATAGCTATATCTACCTAAAAAGCCAAAAATATGGTCGTCAGTTATAACGTCATTTACGCCTATGGTTCTAAAATTCGCACTTCCCATAAGTCCGTTTTGAGCACCGCTAAAACTTCCTCTCTCGATGTCTATACCTACTAGGAAATTTTGATCTATGAGTGCTCCAAAGGCTGAAGTACCAATGTTGCCGGTAAAGTTATGAACCCCACCCGTATCGCTCGACGTACCGTAATAAGTCTGCGTAACTCCGTCTATCATCGTGTTTACGCGCCCAAGCCCTGTAAGCCCGCGGATATTTACGGACACGCTGCCCTGGGATTGGTCTATTTGCGTATAGCTGCCTGGCAAGCTTCTAACTACGGAGTCTATACTTTGATTTTCGCTTCTAATATCCTCTCGCGAACTAACGGCTCCAGGCGTTGAAAACGCTTTTTCGCTATTTTTGACCTCAGTAGCCGAGACTTCCAAGGTACTAAAATCGACGTCTTTTGCATCAGCGCTCGCTAAACAAATAGCCAATATGCAAGCTATGTTAAAATTAAACCCATTCATGATGCTTCCTTCTAGATTATTTTGTTTTATGCGTGGATGTCAGGCGGCTTAAATTTGAAAGCGTCAATAACTTCTATGACTATATGGTAAGCCGTATCAAAATCATTATCTTGTCATTTAAGAATTGTATCACCGTATATATAAATTTTTACTTATACCGGTTATCTTTAATTAACTCTTTTTAAACTATGGCACGATAGATAAATTTATTTTTTTGAGGCTTTATATTTTTTTATATTAAATTCGATTGGAAAATTTAACGTCAGATCGCGATCTGAGCCCATCATTTCACTAGGAGGTGACGGCAGAGGTGAAGCGCGGCTAAAAAGCTCTGTTGCTTCGTTGTTTAAAATCTCAAATTTGCTCCCTTTAGTCAATAAAACGCTTAGCACTTCGCCGTTAGCTGCTATTTTTACTCTTACGTAAACGACACCTTCAAATCCACTTAAAAGAGCATTGCTCGGGTATTTTTTGTGCTCGTTTAAGTGCGACACAACCATACCTTGCCAACTTTTTTTATCCGCGCCGGAACCTGCAAAACTGCCGACTATCCTAGTTCCGCTACCACTAACGGGCGCTGAAGCTACGTTATCCTTGGCTACGGAGTTTATATCCGAGTCCAAATTTGAAACTTTTTGTGTATCTTCATTGCTTTTTTTATTTGTTTCCTCGGCGATTTTAACGGATTTTTTTACTATTTTCTTCGGTTTTATTTTAGGTTTTATTTTTTTTGGTGCTTCCTGTTTTTTTACGACTTCAATTTGAGATTTTACCTCCTCTAACGAGGCTATCTCTGGCTTTTCCTCTTCTTTGGCCTCTGTTTCTTCTTCAAGTTGTGGTGTGGAGGATTTTTGAGAATTTACGGCAACCTCTTTGAAATCGCCTATCGATAGATCTGAAATTATTATAATTGACTCGATTTGGTCATTTTTTATCGGATAATCAAAGCCACCGAAATTTTGCTCCAAATTTATAGCCTTGCCACCATTTGCAATAAAAACAAAAAGCGCCGCATGCAACGCTGAAGCAAGAATAAAAGCAAATACCCAAGCAAGACGTGGGATTTTCATCAGTTTACAACCTTTGTCGAAAAGGCTATTTTGGTATATCCGGCTATCTTCACTCGCTCGACAGCATTGATCAAAATCTCATAAGGCACGCTTTTATCGACGTGAAAATACACTATCGCCTCATAGTTGCGTCCGCTTTTTATATCCAGCGCCTGCGCGATATTCTCCGCTAAAACGGCTTGACTGCCCAAATAAATTTCGAATTTATCGTTTATGCTTAAGATTATAGGCTTATTTACGTCCTCTTTTTGTTTGGCAACAGATTTTGGCAGCTCGACTTTCACAGAGCTGGTTACTATGGGCGTAACTACCATAAATATAATCAAAAGTACAAGCATAACGTCGATAAAAGGCGTTACGTTTATCTCGCTTAGCTCTTCTTCGCTATTCATTTTCCGCAGCCAGTCTATCAAATATCAAATAAATTTGAGAACTAAGCAGCCCTAAACGAGCATTAAATTTAACGCTACACCGCACCAGATAGTTATAAACCAAAACCGCTGGTATCGCGGCTACAAGCCCAAGAGCTGTGGCAAAAAGCGCCTCTGCAATACCAGGAGCCACTACGCTTAGGCTGGCGTTGTTGCTGTTTGCTATACCCACAAAGCTGTTCATTATGCCCCAAACCGTCCCAAAAAGCCCGACAAAAGGTGCAGACGAGCCGATGCTAGCGAGCACTCCAACCCACCCTCTCATCACGTTCGCGAGAGACGATTTTTTAAGATCAAACCTTTGTTTTACTCGCAATTTCATATTTGCGTCAAATTTGATGCTTTTTTTGCTCTCATCCTCAAGTTCTCTTATAAAATCCACTGCAAAGCTCTTTTTCTTTAACTTTAAAACCCGCCAATCAGACGCGTCTTTTACAGTGTTTTCGTCAGATTTGAGTCTACAAAATGCCAGCTTAAACTGGATAAATTTGACGATAAAAATCGTCCACGTAATGACGGAAAATAAAATCAAAACGCATATAACAATCTTTACGACTATATGTGCGTTCTTAAAAAGCGAAATAAATGACAAATCTATGCTTGGCGCCTGAGAATTTGAGGCGATGCCGGTCAAATTTTGCTCTCCGCCAAATTTCAAGCCAGCTTGAGATAAATTTACATCAAACGCTACTTGGCTATCGCTCGATTTTTTAAATTCGCTTACGTTATTTTCACCAAACAACAAACAAAAAGAAAAAATAATCACTAAAATTTTAGCCATCTCGTACCTTCATTTAAATTTCCATAGATAATCAGCCTCTTTAGCACTCGTGTCATCGCCATCAAAGCCTAAAAACAAAGTTTTAAATTTCTTTTTCGTTTTAAAATCCATAAGATGAAGCGGCACCCCTATGTCCTTTTGGACGTGATACCTCCCAGCTATAAGCAAAGCAAAATTTGCAGATTTATTTACGACGTCGGCCATCCTACGATCTTTGTACTGCTGAGCCTGGACAAGCTTCTGTATATCCTGCTTATTTACGCCTCCGTGCGCTCCGCGGACGATTTTCACGATAGCTTCTTGAACGCTTTTGGATGTGGAAAATTTACCAGATATAGGCTGGGCGCCGGTAAATATCAGCTTTATTTCGTCTTCGCTTAAATTTGCGCACTTGATGTTAGCGCTATAAAATGCTGCTTCTAGCACTCCTTTGTAATGCTTTAACTCCCACATTTTATCATTCCATTTTATAGCTTTTATCAACTCGCCCGGACGAGTTTTTTTATCCAAGCCATCTGCATATTTTTGCTTATCACCTCCAAGCATCTCAAAAGCGACGTCTATGTTTTTATTTTTTGAAAGCGCTTTGATGAGTAAAATTTCTGCCAAATGGTGGTCAAAGTCATCGTGTAGCTCGCCCACCAGTAAAATATCAGCATCTAACACCTCGACAATAAAGTCGTCAAAATCCATCGTTTTATTTGTACTTAGATTGACGATTTTAGCCGTAGCCTTGATATTATCTAGCCTTTGTGGGGTGACTTCATATTTGCCGCTACACCCAACCAAAAATAGAGCAAAGATAAGAAAAATAACAATTTTTAAAGTATTCATTTTTATTCCTATTATCAGTTATTTTAGATAATGACTATAGTATAAAATTTGTTATTAAAGTAGTATTAATCAAAATTAAAAAATTAACCCAAAAATCCCCGCATCATATAGGCTCCTGCCGCGCCTGCATCCTTGATCTTGTCTAAATTTTCAAAATTTATCCCGCCGATAGCGTAGGTTTTTATGCTTAAATTTTCGCAAATTTCACGTAAAAATTTAAGCCCCCTGCCTCGCTCTAGCGCGTGAGAAGGTGTATCAAAAATATGCCCCACCACTACATAATCAGCGCCTCGTTCCTGCGCCGCTAGAGCCTGGTCTAAAGAGTGAACCGAAACGCTGATCTTGAAATTTTGCGTTAAATTTGACGCGCAAATGCCGCCGTATCCCCCTTTATACGAGCCGGCGCCATCAAATTTAACCAAATCTCTCAAATTTGTAGCCCGCTTGACACTCGCAGCCGCAAATTTAGCAAAAGGCAGATGCAGCTCGCTCACGCCAAGCCTGCTTGCGGTGTTTGCATAAGTATGCAAAATAAGCTGCGTACCAGAGCCGCACTCCGCGATGATCTCAAGCGTTTTGCGGGCTAAATTTTCGTATTCATCCTCGGACAGATCGCTTTCTCTCAGCAAAATTTTATCCGCCTTGCCGCTTTGCGCTACTCGCCTAACGTCAGCGAAAAAATCCTCGCTCAAGCGGCGGTTCGTAACCCAAACGAGCTCAAATTTACTAAAACCCATCGCCCTTACTCCAAAAGCCAAATTTTACGCCCGCAAAAACGCAAAGTCCTAAACGTAAATATGCTCGCTCATCACGGGCTGCAAATTTAGCCCCCGCACGGCGAGCAGTATCTCCTCGACCGAGCGCGCGTCGCTGATCTCAAACTGCTCGTCGCCCTTTTTGGCCTTATCCGAGTGCGTCCCCACGCCCGTGCTAACGCCGGCTGAGATTTTATTCGCGGCGACTGCGATGATGCCGTCTCGAAAGCGCGCCGACTCACGCGTGGAGATCGTGATATTTGCATACGGCAAAAAGAGGCGATACGCGCAGATAACCTGAAGCAGCGCCCTCTCATCGACGTCCCTCGGGCCGACGTGAGCCTTGTTTATCGCGGGGCGCAGGCGCGGGCAAGATAACGCGATCTCAGCGTGCGGGTACTTTTGCTGGATGAGATGCGCGTGCAGCGCGGTGGCTAGCGCGTCTTTTCTAAAGTCGTCAAGCCCCAAAAGCGCGGCAAATCCGACGCTGCGCATGCCGCCCATGAGAGCGCGCTCCTGAGCATGGAAGCGGTAGGCAAACGAGCGCTTGACGCCGCCTAGGTGAAATTTCGCATACGTCGCCGGGTCGTAAGTCTCCTGAAAAACCACGACGTAGTCCGCGCCGCAACTGTGCAAAAACGCGTATTCGTCGGCGTTTAGCGGATATATCTCGACGCCTACGTTGCTAAAAAGTCTAGACGCCTGCTTGCATACCTCGCCGATGTAGCCCAAGTCGCTTTTTTTCGCGCTTTCGCCAGTTAGGATGAGCACGTCTTTTAGTCCGCTTTTTGCGATATTAGCTAGCTCCGTCGCCGCCTCGTCCGCCTTTAGCCGCACGCGCGAGATCTTATTTTTCGAGCTAAAGCCGCAGTAGACGCAGTCGCTATCGCAAAAATTTGAGATATAAAGCGGCGTAAAAAACTGCACCGAGTTGCCAAACTGTCTGCGCGTCCTATCTCGCGCCGCCTGTGCCATCTCGTCTAAAAATGCGCTAGCAGCCGGGCTTAGAAGCGCTTTTAGGCCGTCTACGCTTAGATTTTCCTCGTTTAGAGCGCGCCTAACGTCTGTGGCGTCAAATTTCGCGTAGTCGTAGCTTTCGCGCGCCGCTAGCACCCGCTGCATCAGCGTTTCGTCTATGCGCTGCGCACCGTCGGCATACTCCATCACGTCTATATTTTTCAAATATTTCTCCGTTTTTCGTCTAAATTTCGGGCGTTAAATTTGATCGTTTTTAAAGGCTAGGAGCCGTAAATTTTACGCGCACAAACCCGCGCCTTTTCGGCGCTAAATTTAAAACCGCACGAAATCGTCAAATTTAAAATTCGCAGGATTTAACGAGGCAATTTTCATCCTCGCACGACTCAAATTTGACGCCGTTTTTTCATGCCGTCAAATTTAAAGCTAAATTTACTCCAAAAATCCCGTCAGCGGACTCGAAGCCCGAGCGCTTTCGCTCACATTGCCAAGCCCCGATAGATACGCCAGTCTGCCCGCCTGAATCGCTAGCGCAAATGCTTGCGCCATCGTTTTTACGTCGCCGGCAGTCGCGATAGCGGTGTTTGCCATCACGGCCGCGCAGCCCATCTGCATCGCCTCGCACGCCTGCGCCGGAGTGCCGATACCCGCATCCACGATCACGGGCAGGTCTATCTCGGCGAGTAAAATTTTGATAAATTCGCGCGTGCAAAGGCCTTTGTTCGTTCCGATCGGAGCGCCAAGCGGCATCACGCACGCAGCTCCCGCAGAGGCTAGATCGCGCGCTACGTTTAGGTCGGGGTACATATAGGGCATCACGACGAAGCCCATGTTTGCGAGCTTTTCGGTCGCTTTTATCGTCTCGTAGTTATCGGGCAGCAGGTATTTGCTATCTCTGATGACCTCGACCTTCACGAGATCGCCGCAGCCCGCCTCTCGCGCTAGCTTTGCGATACGCACGCACTCATCGGCGTTCCTAGCGCCCGAGGTGTTTGGCAGTAGCGTCACGCCCTTTGGGATAAAGTCTAAAATATTTTCGATCCCGCCCTCGTTCACGCGGCGAAGCGCCAGCGTCACGATCTGCGCACCCGCCTCGTGTACCGCGGCCTCCAAAAGAGGCAATGAAAATTTACCCGATCCCAGTATAAAGCGCGAGCTAAATTTATGCCCGCCAAGCTCTAAAATATCGTTATTTTCATCATTTTTCATCTCAGCCTCCGCCTACAAAATGCACTATCTCGGCCGAGTCGCCGTCTCTTAGCGCCGTATCAAATTTATCTTTGGGCAAGATTTCGCCGTTTAGCTCGACTGCGATACGCTCAGGCTTTAGACCCTTTGCGGCGAGGAGTTCGGCTACTGTTTTGCCGATAAATTCGCTCTCATCTTTGCCGTTTATTTTTAGCATTTTCTTTCCGTTTTATTAAATTTAGCGCGCCCGTTTGGTTCAAATTTCGCGCTGCGTAAGCTCGCGATTATACCTCTTTTTGCTAAATTTAAGCCAAATTTTTCATCGCGAGCGTGCAGGCGGCAAGCCCGTAAAATACGACGCAAAGGCTAACGGCTAGCCCAAAAACGCTAACTGCGGGCGTCTGGCTAAAACTAAGCGCGAAAAACGAGATAAAGCTCGTGATAAACGCGGCAAATATCCCAAAAACTCGCTCCTGCCGCGACAAGTCGTCGTTTAGCGCAAAAATGAGATAATCGATCCCGACCGCGCTTGCCAAAATGAGCCCGAAAATCGCAAAAATATTTACGCGAACGCCAAGCGCCGTAAAGCCGCAAAGCACGACCAGCACGCCAAGCGCGATGACGCTCATAACTAAAAGCGATCGCGCCGCCCCAAAAAACGCCCATAAAAGCGCAAACGCAAGCAAAAACGCGCCGCCTTTTAGCACCGCGGCCCATGCTTTAGCCTCGGTCAAATTTTGATTTAGCGCGCCTGCGAAATCCACGCTAAAAGCGCCGTTTGCTTTTAAAATTTCATCCGTTTTCGCGCCGCTTGCAAGCCCCTCGGCATATACCGCACTGCTGTTTGGGTTCGGTAAAAATCGCGTCAAATTTTTCGCCGCGTCAAATTCTAAAATCTCGCTAACGCCGATAGTTTGCGCGTTTGCGATCTTTTCTAACTCGGATTTTACCAGCTCGCTAGGCAAGCCAAACTGAGCGTAAATTTTAAATATTTCCTCTTCCTGCGCGGCTTCTTTAAAGATATTTTTTACATTTTCCTGCTCGGCGCGGCTTAGGATAAATTTAGAAATCGAGGCGTAGTCTTTGACGAGATTTGCCTGCTTTAGCTCTCGCATCAGCCGCTTTTCATCGCCGACTTGGTCTTCGCCGCCCTTTAGCACGATGACGGAGTTTTGCGGCGCGGCGCCCGTTATCTCGCTGATCTTTTTAGACTGCTCCAGTAGCTGCGCGGGCGAGCTTGCGTAGTCTTTGATCTGCTCGGGCGTGCTTAAGCTTTTAAAATTTAACGCCAAAATTCCCGCGCAAAGCGCAAACGCGGCGAATAAAATTTTTAAATTTATCGCTCCCGCCGCGCGCTCGCAAAGTCCCGCAAATTTATCAAAAAACCTTGAAAAAACGGCGCTTTGCGAAAATGTCGCGCCCTCAAATATAAAAGGCAGGCAAAAATATGTAAATAAAAACGCCCCAAGCAGCGTAAATAGCGAAAATATCGCAGTTTGGCGCAGCAGCTCAAGCGACGAAAAGGCAAAAACGCCGTATCCGCTCATCGTGATGCAAAGCCCGAGCAAGAAAATTTTAAGCATCGGACGCACGCTTGCGGCTGCCACGGGCGCGTTTTGATTTTTACCCAGCCAGTGCAGCGCAAAATCAAACATCAGCCCAACCAGGCTCGTACCGATAACCACGACTATGACGCTAAGGCTCTCGTAGATCAAAAGCGAAGCCGCAAGCCCGCACGCAAAGCCGAAAACAGCGACGAAAACGACGCAAAAAATGCGCAAATTTTTAAACGCTAGCAGCAAAAAAATAGCGCAAAGGCTAAGCGAAACCGCGCTCATAGCGGCGCTTTCTTTGTCGCCGCCCTTTTTTCCGTAGGCTCCGTATAGCGCGCCGCAGCTAGCGTAAGCCTGAACTCCGTCCTGCGCCGCTAGCTCGCGTATGTTTTCATAAAATTTGATCAAATTTTGCGGTTCGTAGCCGGGTTTAAGGCGCGCTTTTACGAGGTAAAATTTACCGCCCTTGTGTGCCGCTTCTAGCATCAAATTTGACAAATTTAGGCTGATTTTTGAGCTCTCTAGGCTCATGTGCGAGCTTAGAGCGAAAAAATCGTCCTTCGCGTTAAGCGGCTTAAAGGCGAATTGATTAAATAAATTTTGCGCGCTTTGTTTAAAAAATTCGTTTTTGTCTTTTACCAAAAGCTCATAGGTTTGCTCGTTTAAAAGCGCGATTTTTAAGTCATTTAGCTGAGTTAGATACGAGGTTAAATTTACATCCTGCTTTGCGCGGTACTCCTCAAAAACTCCGCTTTGCTCGGCTAAAATTTCGCTTTTTTCTAAAAACTCAGGCGAATTTGAAACCAGCAAAAACTCGTTTGAAGCGCTATCAAGCATCGCTTTTAATGCGGTTTGCTCGGTAGAGTTTTCAAAATTTACGAGAGAAAAAATATCCGCGTTTATCTTTTTCGCGTTTGCAAAACAAACGGCGAGCGCGGCTAAAAACGCCGCTAAAAAGATAAAAAAACGCGCGTATTTTCTCATTTTACGTTGTAAAAATCATTTACCGTTTTATCGCCGCTAACCTCGTTTAGCACGATCTTGCGGACAAATTTATCGCCTCCTACTAAGATTCGCGTAAAGATTTGCTTTAGCAGCAGATTTTTGGGCGTCAGCTCGATCTTCCAGTTGTTTTTATCGCCTGAGATTTTAAAGATAAATTCTTTCTCAAGCTCGTCTTTATCGAGCTTTATGATAGATAAAAAGAGCTTTTTATCAAAATTTTGATCGATTTTTATGAGCTGATTGCCGCTTTTTTGAAAGATACCGCGCTCGTTTATGACGATGCTCACGGCGATCGGGCTTAGCGTGTCGTAGAGCAGCTCGCTTTGACTGAGTTCAAATTTACCGTAGCTTTTAAACTCCACGTTAAAACCGCTCAAAAACTTCGTCTGCGCGAAGTCGCCGCTGATATTTTGCGTTTTGATTTGAGATTTTATCTCGTTAAAATCAAGCCCCATCAGGCTCGCCGCCAAACTAAAAATTATTGCTATTTTTTTCATTTATATACCTTTTTATTGCATTTTGTAGCTCTTGCGGGATTTCAAAGCACGTCTGCATCGCGCGCATATCAACAGCCGCCTGCGAGCTCGCGCCCGTGCACAGCGTCTCGCCGCTTTTAGCACTTTTTACGATGTAGCCGATCTTTAGAAAGCACTCGCACTCCTTTAGCGTCGCCTCTACCTCGATCTCATCGCCGAAAAACACGGGCTTAATATATTTTGCTTCGATTTTTACGATCGGATAGGCGTAACCGTCCGCCCTCATCGCCTCGTAGTCGTAGCCTATCTCCTCTAGCAGCGCGCATCTAGCCGTCTCGAAATACTTCACGTAGTTGCCGTGCCACACGACGTTCATGCTATCCACATCGTAAAACTGCGCCTTTAGCGCGACCGATTTTGATATCATCTCATCTCCAAAAATCAAAAAAATTAAACCACTGCGTAGGCGTTTGCTTGCAGCGATTTTCCAGCTCGCGGACGTAAATTTGTAGATACTGGCGCGCTGAGGCGGCCTTATCTCGCCCTAGCTTTACGGCGCTTGCTAACGGCACTAGCTCGATCCTAAATTTGCCATCAATCTTTTGGCACCACAGCGAGCTTATCTTTACGCCCAAGATCCCCGCGATCAGGTACGGACCGTAGTTAAAGCTCGCCTCCTTGCCTAGAAATTTCACCAGCGCGGCCTTATCGCCGCCAAGAGGAGTTCTATCGCCCATTATGCCGATGTGCTCGCCGTTTTCGACGATATTTTTTAGCTCCAACATCGCAGCAACGTCGAGCTCATTGACCAGCATCATACGCACGCTGCCGTCGTTTTGGCTGATGCGCTTTAGCACCTCGTTAAACTCGCGCGAGTTTTTGTCGTAAACCAAAATCACCATCCTAAAGCCATCGACCCGCGCGCCCAGAGCCTTGCAAATTTCGACGTTTCCAAGGTGCGCTGTGAGCAAAATTTGCCCCTTTTGCGCGCCGATCAGCTCGCTTTTGATACGCTCTAGATCAATGATTTCTAGCTCGCTATCCTTGATCTTGCCCTTCCAGACTCTAAATTTATCGCAAATAGCGACGCCAAATGCCTCAAAATGGCTAAAAACGCTCGTGCCTTTTAGCGTCTGCGAGCCGGCAAAAACGCTTAAATTTCGCCTAAACTCGGCGATATTTTTGCGCTCGTTTTTTGAAAATATATAATAAAACCAAACCACGATTTTAACGATAACCTTTAGCGCAAACTCAGGCAAAATTTGCGACAAAAATAGGCTAAGCCTCAAAAAAAACGCGCCTCCTCTTTCCTGCTTTTTCCACCAGAGATTTTGTTCGGCGTTTTCTTGAGGTTCTACGGAAATTTGAGTGCTTGTCACGTTTTTCTCGCTCGAATTTAGCTCGCACGCTCGCCAAATTTTACTCAGCATAAATTTAGGCAGAGAAAAAAAGCATTTTGCGTGCATGAGGCTGATTAGCGCGTTATCGCGCAACATCTTAAAGTGCGATACGCCGCCCTTTTCGTAGCGCACGTAGGTATCGATCCAGCGCATATCTACGCCCTGTCTAGCGGCATTTACGAGGATTTCGATGTCAAATTCCATCCTATTGGTCTTGCTTTTTGCCGCCGCTTTTTTAAGCTGCTCTAAAGGATAGACGCGAAAGCCGCACATAGCGTCTTTGATGCCAAGGCTTAGCGTATTTATCGCGACCCAAAAATTCGTGATTTTCCTACCGTGGACGCGGGATTTTGGCGCATCATCGCCGTAGATAGGATTTGCGCAGACGATGCTTTGCGGGTGCGCCTCGCTCTCGCGCAAAAACTCGCCAATGAGTGCCGCGTCGTGCTGAAAATCGGCGTCGATTTGCAGAACGTGGCTAAAACCGCGCTCCAGCGCAAATTTAAACCCGTCCTTCATCGCGATGCCCTTGCCGCCGTTTTGCGCGCGCGTGAGCAGCAAGATCCCCTCCGTTCGCTCAAGCTCTGCCAAAATTTGCTTGCTCGCCTCGTCCGAGCCGTCATCCACGACGATAACGGGCAGGTCGTATGTTTTTAGCGCGGCGATCAGGGCTTTGATATTTTGCGGATGGTTGTAAAACGGCACCAAAAATGCAAATTTATTCAAAGCGCGGCCCTTCCCGTCGAGCACTTTTCGCCGTTGCAAAACAGCTCAAAATAAAGCTTGCCGACGCGTTTTTCAAAACAAATTCGAAGCAAATCGCCCGGTCTAACAAACTTCATAAATTTTAGATTTTCTACAGTATTAAGACCATCAACGTCGATACCTACGCCACTAGCTAGCTCAAAGACGTAATCAAGCTGCATAAATCCCGGCAGCAGCGGTAAATTTGGAAAATGGCTCTCGAAAATCTCAAGCCCCGCGTGCATGATAGCGCTAAAATCGTACTTTTGCGCGCCGTCAAGCCGCTCGCCGCCCTTGTCAAATTTAACGCTGTTATCGTTTGTGCCACAGCTTAAACCGCTCTCTAAATTTTGGCCGTTTTGGCAAATTTGACCGCCGCAAATTTCGCCCGCTTCGTTTACCGCCCCGCCGCTCCAGACGGGTTTGGGGCTAGCAAATAGCGCATTTTCAAATTCGCTTTTTTCAAATTTGTCCTGCTGATTTCGCGGCATTTTTTCCACGATTTTAAAGTATCGGACGCTGTTTTTAAACTCGAGCTTCAAAAGCTCTTTTAGCTCGGCTACTACGCCTTTTTTGCCGATTTTTCTAAATTTTTTAAGCCCTTCGCCGTTTAGCTCCAAAAGCGCGGCGATGCGTTTAAATTTCGGATGCGGCGCGCAGTAGCAGTCCGCGAGCAAGCCGCTTTCTAGCAGCTTTGCCTCGATGCTCTCTAGGCTCACGCGCTTGTCGTTTAGCTTGACGATGCGGTCTATCCTACCTTGTAGCGCGAGGCGGCCCTCGTCGATGCTGGCCGCGTCGTTAGTCTGAAAAAACTCACACCAAGGCGAGCTCACGTTTAGCGCGCCCCTATCGTCCAGTCCCGCGTTCACCGCGCCAAATAGCCTAAGCCCGTCGCCGCAGTCTTTTGCCACTATGCCCGTTTCCGTGCTACCGTAGATCTCGATAATACGCGCGTCGCAGATTTGGCCTAGCTCGCTTCTTAGCTCCTTTTTTAGCGGCGAACCAGCACTTACGATCCCGCTTAAGCCTTTTAGCGCGCTTGCGGCGGGACTTTGAGCCAGAGTTCTAAGTAGCACCGGACTAGCGATAAATACGTGATTTGCAAGGTCTAAACCCAAAATCGCCTCTGGATAGTTTAGCTCGTCCGCGATGACGCGCGCACCCAGCACCAGAGGCAAAAAAACCTTAAACGTAAGCCCAAACATGTGCCTATGCGAAACGCTCGAAAAAAAGGTATTTCGCTCGCTAAAACTTAGCTCGGCGGCTAAATACTCACTCTCTTTTATCATCTGCGCGAGCGTTTTTTCTATCATCTTGCTTTTGCCGCTAGAGCCCGAAGTTTGCAGGTAAAATTTAGCCTGCGAATCAAATTTGAGTCCGTTTGCGGGCTTGCTTGCAAGAAAATTTGAAAAATTTTCGTCGTTTACGACGGTTAAATTTGGCTCATAAACCGGCTTTGCCAGCACGTAAGGCGCAGCGCCCGCTAAAAGCGAGCCGAAAAACGCGGCGTAAAATTTAAACGCGTCGTCAATGTAAATTTGCAGCTCTTTTATGCCGTTTTTTTCTAAAAACGCGGCAAATCTAAGACACGCGTCAAAGACGTCGCTAGAGTCGTCCGTAAATCTAAAATTTTTTAAATTTTCCTCAAAGCTCATTATTTTTTATAAATCTCTTTCTAAACAAAATTTCCCCGAAAAACAGCGCCCCCATCAGCGCGTAAGATACCGCGCCGCTATAAACGCTCCAGTAAAATTTATCCTCTATCAAGGCTAGCGCAAGCGAGAGGGTGGCGTTAAAAACAAAAAATGTGCACCAAATTTTGGTCAAATTTCGCGTATAAACCACGCCTTTTTCGTCTAAATCAGGCTCTTTTAGCTTTGCGATTTTGGTGATGACGGCTTCGTTTTTTAGGCTAAAAGCAAAAAACGCCAAAAACGCCAAACTCACCAAAACAGGGTAAAGATACGCTAAAAATCCGCCCCTAAAAATCATACAAACTATAAAAAAAACGGCGGCAAGGGTGCTAAGCTTTCTCTCAAAGCCGCTTGAATACGCCGCGCGCGCTATCCACAGCACAGCCAGCACCCAAACGACCCAAAAAGCAAAATCGCCCGCGAAAAATAGCGCGAACGGGTAGATGACGCTAACTACGCTTAGGGCGATTTTAAGCTTGCTCGTCAAATTTTTTAGCCACCGCGTTTACGATGTCTTCGAGCGTTTTTACGTTTTTAAAGTCTTCAGGCATCAATCGGTGGCCCGTTTTGCGCTTGATGTGATCTATAAGATCGATCGCGTCGATGCTATCTATCTGAAGATCCTCATAAATGCGCGTTTGCGGCGTGATTTTGGCCTCGTCGATCTCAAAAAGCTGCATGAGCGCGGACTTTAAAATTTCAAAAATTTCTTCTTTTTTCATCGTTATTTCCTGTTTTCAAAGATGTATTGCGCGAGGCTTTTTACGCTGTAAAAAATCTCTTTTAAATTTGCGGTTTTAGAGTCCAAAACCAGGCCGTAGTTTTTTTGCACCGCAAGGCCAAGCTCAAGCGCATCGACGCTATCAAGCCCTAGCCCCTCGTTAAAAAGCGGCGCGTTCTCGTCGATATCGCTTGGTTTCATATCCTCTAAATTTAAGCTCTTTATGATGAGCTCTTTTATCTCATCTATTAGTTCGTTCATCGTTTAAACTCCTTTATATAATTTTCGCTGATAAAAGCGTGCAACTCTCTAGCTCTGATCGGGTTTGGTCTATCCGCGCAAAATCCGTCCAAATTTAGCCTAAAAAGCTCTTTGAACTCGTATTTTATCATAACGCTCGGGGTTTTGTACCAAGGCTCGTTTTTTTTGAGGCTGGGCGGGTCCATTTTAATAGCTATGGCGACTAGCTGTTTTGCCGCATTTACCGCGATATAGGCGGCTGCTTTATGAAAAACTATCTCGCCCGCCGTGCGCGTACCCTCGGGAAATATTATCAAGCTCTCGCCGCTTTTTAGTGCGTCCGCGCTTTTTTGCAAGAGCTCCTCGTTAGCGGTATTTAGGATATATCCGCATGATTTTATCGCGGGAGCTAAGAAAATATTTTTACCAAGGCTTGCTTTTACCACGCAGTTTGCGCGGTGGATAAGCGCTATCAAAAAGACGACGTCTAAAAGCGAAGGGTGATTTGCGATGATTATCTGCGAGGTGGAGCCAAGCCCCAAAGGAAGGTCAAATTTGGTGCGCTGATAGCCACAAATTTGAGTAGAAAATATAAAAAATCTCCAAGCCAAACGCACCAAATCGCGGCAAAAATAACGGATAAATTTAAATTTATAAAGCCCAAGAAGCGCAACCGGAACAAAGATCAAATTTCCAAGCGCGCAAATGAGTCCAAATAGCGCGAAATTTGCCCCGACGATAAAAATTTTAAACCCGTGACGAGGGCTCATAATCCCACCGCCAAGCGGAGTTTTTATCCGCGCTTTGCCAAGAGCATTTTTGCTTCGGATCAAAATTTTGCAGGAATTTAACGAGCAAATTTTCATCCGTTTTGCCGCTAATTTCGCTTTGCGATAGGCTCAAATTTTCGCCCTCGCTAACTAGCAAACAAACCATACAAGAGGGCGCAGACTCGTCAAAATACTCCTGCGAAATGCTCTCGTGATAGGCTAAAACCAGAGCGTTTTTGGCTCCACTTTTTAGCATCAGATGCGCCTGCAGTAAAGCGTACTCTAACGGCGCGTATGCCGAAACGGCGGAGATTTCACTACGATTTTTAAAATTTATCGCTAAAAGTGAGGAAAGGGCGTTGTGCACCGAGAGCGAAAACGAGGTCGGCGAGATGAGCTCGCCGTGAGCTAGCGTATTTTGCAGCTCAAAACAGCGATTTATCTCGCCCTCATAAGAGCTAAACACGATAGGCATATCAAGTGGCGCGATGTTTTTGGTTAGATCAAAGGCGCACTTTGCCGCGCGGCTAAGCCTGCGCCGCTCAAGCGGGGACACATGCGAGACGTCAAGCTCCCTCTCGTATTCCGCTAGCCTCGCGTCCTGCACGCCGTTAAAAACGACTGCGTCAAAAAAATCGAGTTTAAAATTTAGCCTCATTCGCCCCTCTCGCCGTTATTTCGCGATATCGCCTTTTAGCGTTACGCCGGCCATCAAAGCGCCCGCACCGCACTGAAACTGCGTTTTGGAGTCAAAAGGCTGTTTTTTGTAGTAGCCGGTTAAATTTACCACCTTCGCGCCGCCTTCTTGCACCGCGCGCTCTTGGAAAGTCTTTATCGCCGACAAAAACGCCCACTGGCACGCCTCTTTGTCGCTTTTGTTAAAGGCGTTGGTTTTTTTGTTTGCCATTAGGCCGCTTTTGATGATGCCGCCTTTCGTGCCAGAGCCGAAGCTTAGCTTGATGTTTGGATTTAGCACCTCTTTTGCCTTTGGCGAGCTTAGCGCCTCCTCGATCGAAAAGCTAAGCACGTCGTCGCGCGCACTCAAATTTAGAGCCAAGGCGCAAACGCCCGCTAAAACCAGTAATTTTTTCATTTTTTCTCCTTATTTCAAATTTGCTTTCAACGCCACCGCAGTCGCCATATTTCCAACTACGCATTGAAATTTATCCTTGCTGTCTAGCAGCTTGTCTTTAAAATTTCCTTGTATGTTCACGACGCTGTTTTTGCCGGCATTTTTCGCCGCCGTTTGAAGATCGACCAAAACCTTGACAAATACGTATTCGCAAGACTCCTTATAGTTATCCTCGCGCGGGTCTTTTACCGCGTCGCCGAAACTATCTTCCTCGACCGCGCGGTATTTGTTGCTACGCCTTTGCGATTTTACGGGCTCTAGCTCCTCGTCCGTCTGTTTAGAAAACTGCAAGCTTATATCTTTTAGCAGATATTTCTTTGCAAATTTAGACTCCAGCGCGCTTGCGATATCGTGCTCGTAAAACTCGTCCTTTGCTGTCGTAAAAGAGTAAATCAAAAGCAAAACAGCCAAAATTCGTTTCATATTTTACCTTCAAATTTTAAATTCTTTTAAATATCAGCGATGTATTTACTCCGCCGAAAGCAAAGTTGTTGCTCATCACAAAGTCCGTATCTATCGCGGTTTGCTCGGTCAGGTAAAAAAGCGGCGCGCAGCTAGGATCGACGCGGGTCAAATTTATCGTAGGGAAAAATCTTTTCTCCCGCATCATCATCACGCTAAATATCGCCTCCAAACCGCCGCAAGCTCCCAGCGTATGACCGAGGTAGCTTTTTAGCGAGCTGATAGCGATCTTATCGCCAAAAAGCTCGTTTGTAGCGATACTCTCGGCGATGTCGCCGTGCTTAGTCGCCGTGGCGTGAGCATTTACGTAGCCGATCTTTCCCGGCGTTAAATTTGCGTCTTTTAAAGCTAAAACCATCGCGCCTTTCATCGTCGCGCTTTGCGGGCGCGTTACGTGCGAGCCGTCGCAGTTTGAGCCAAAGCCCACGACCTCGGCGTAAATTTTAGCTCCGCGTTTTACGGCGCTCTGCTCGCTTTCTAGCAAAAGTATCCCGGCACCCTCGCCCAGCACTAGCCCGTCGCGCTCCTCGTCAAAGGGGGTCGGCGAAATTTCAGGCGAGCCGTTTTTCACGCTAGTGGCGTAGAGCATGTCAAACACATATGCCTCGCTCGGGCACAGCTCCTCAGCGCCGCCTGCTAACATCATGTCGATCTTGCCGCTTTTGATACTCTCGTAGGCGTATCCGATCGCGTGCGAACCGCTCGTACATGCCGATGACGTCGGGATGATGCGCCCTTTTAGCGAGTAAAAAAGCGCGATATTTGCCGCCGTGGTGTGAGGCATCATCTTGATGTAGGTGTTGGCGTTACACTCGTTTTCGCCGCACTCTAGCAGCTTTGCCATCGCTAGTATCGACTCGGTGCTACCCGTAGACGAACCGCACGCGACCCCCAGTCTGCCCTCTTGTACGCTGGGATCAAGGCTCGCGGCGTCTAAATTTTCACCACGCATGAGCCCGGCGTCTCTTAGCGCCAGCCCCGCCGCCTCTACGCTATACATCGAAACAGTGCCCAGGCTTCTTAGCTGCTTGCGGTCCCACGAGCTAGGGCACTCGTAGCCCTCTATGGGTGCAGCTAGGCGGGTATTTAGGTCCTCATATCTATCCCACTGAGGCATATATCTCACGGCGTTTCGGCCGAGTTCAAATTTAGCCCTTATCTCCTCCCAGCTCTTACCAAAGGCGCTCACCATGCCCATACCCGTTACAAAAACTCGCATCAGCAAAGTCCTCCGTTTACGCCGATAACCTGCCTCGTTATGTAGGCTGCGCCCTCACTTAGTAAAAACTCGACTAAAGGCGCGACCTCGTCTGCTTTGCCTGCTCTTTTGGCTGGGATAGCCTTTAAAATCTCCTCGATCGGCAAGCCGCCGTCCGTCATATCAGTCTCGATGAGTCCGGGCGCGATACAGTTTACGGTGATATTTCGTGATGCTAGCTCGGCGGCTAGGGATTTTGCCGCGCCGATGAGACCAGCCTTACTTGCTGCGTAGTTGCTCTGTCCGCGATTGCCGATGACGCCCGAAACCGAGCTCATGACGACGATACGAGCAGGCTTCTTAGCGCGGATCATAGGCATAAGAGCGGGCTTTAGGACGTTATAGAAGCCGTTTAAATTCGTATCTACGACGCCAAACCAATCCTCGTCCTCGATGCCGACGAAGGTATTATCGCGCGTGATGCCGGCGTTTAGTACCACTGCGTAGTAAGCGCCGTTAGCCTCTATATCGGCCTCGATCGCTGCCTTTGCCGCCTGCGTATCTGCGACGTCAAATTTTAAAGCGCTCAAATTTAACTCGTTTTGTAAATTTAATAGCCGCTCGCTCGCGCTTTTGCCGTGCAGCACGACCTCGTATCCAACCGCCACTAGCCGCCTAGCTACCGCCTCGCCAATGCCGCGACTTGAGCCCGTTATCAGCACTCTTTTACTCATCCAGTATCCTTTTTACGTATTCCTCGTCCGGGCTTAGCACGTTTAGCGTCGCGCGCGCTCCAAGCTCGCCGTTTACGTAAAGCTCGCAGTCGTAAACGCCAAAACCGCTTGCGTCTTGTATCGAGCAGGCCGCATCGATGACGACTTCGTCTCCGATCTGTAAAAACGGCTTAAATATCTCAAATTTTCTACTGCCTAGCAAAAAACCCAGGCCAAATTTCATACCTTTTAGTTCGCGCATCTTTGAGTCGTAGATACCCAGCGACTGCGCCATCATCTCGACGGTTTTGTGCATGGCGAATTTGCCGTTTGAGAGAAATTTATTATCCTCTTTTATCAAGCTTTTGGTTCTTATGCGACCCTCTTCAAATTTAAGCACCTCGTCGATAAAAACGATCGCCGTACCGTGCGGGAGATAATCTCCAAGGCTCATTTTGCCCTCCCAAACACGATCGCTGCATTGTCTCCGCCAAATGCAAACGACAGCGACATGGCCGAATTTACGACCGCTCTTTGGCCGAATTTTACCAAATTTATCCCCTCTATCTCATCATCGTAAACGCCATCGTAAACATGCGGCGGCAGTGCGGTTTCGCCTCTAGCGCAAAGCATGGCGCAAAGCGCACTCTCGATGGCTCCCGCGGCTCCTAACGTGTGGCCGATCAGGGGCTTAACGGAGCTCGCAAAAACGCGCGGCATGAGCGAATGCACGATCTTTGCCTCGATTTTATCGTTTGCCTGCGTGCCGGTACCGTGTAAATTTACATAATCTACGCTGCTTAAATTTGCCGCCTGCAGCGCCTTTTGCACGCACTGCGTTTGCATCTGTCCGCTAAAATCAGGCTGCGTCATATGAAACGCGTCGCAGTTTGAGTGCTCGCCCGCGATAACGACGTTTGAGATTTCATCCCTGCTCGCCACGAAAAAGGCCGCGCCTTCGCCGATATTTATGCCGTCGCGATTTTTGGAAAACGGATTGGTTTCGCGCGCGCTCAGGATACCTAGGCTATCAAAGCCGTTTATCGTTAGCGTATTTAGGCTATCCACGCCGCCGCAGATCACCGCGTCGCAGATATCCGACTCCAGCAGCCTTTTTGCCGTTATGATCGCCTTGACGCCCGAGGTACAGGCGGTCGAGACGGAAAACGCAACCGAGCTAAGCCCATAAAAATCGGCGATAAATTCGGACGGATTGGCTAGAGAATTTCGGTTTATGCCAAATTTGGAAGCGTCGAAAAAACCGGTCGCGGCAAAATCCTTAAACGTTTCATAGTTTTCCTCCACGCCGCTAGTAGTCGTGCCCACGACTATGCCGACGCGGTTTTTGCCGTATTTTTTGATAGCGTCTCGCACGTCTTTATCTATTTGTAAAAGCGCGCTTAAAACTAGAGCGTTCGTCCGCGTTTGTAGGTGTTTTGGAGTGTTTTGGCTAAATTTAGCCAGCTGCGTGCCGACTTTGCCCAGGATAAAGCTTTTATCTGCCCTAAAGCCTTCGCAAACGCTCAAAAATCTCTTTTCTCCGCATAAATTTGCAAAATTTTCCTCTGCGTCGGCTCCGGCTGCGCTGATGATGGCTGGCTTGCTAACGTATATCAAGAGCTCTTACCTTAAAATTTTCGTTCTTTACTACTATGACAGCCTCTTTTTGATTTGATTTTATGGCACACAGAATCTTTACAAAAAGCTCGTTGTAGGCGCTATTTGGCGGTAAAAAGCCGATAGCTTCAAATTCGCCGTTTGGTCTCAAAACTCGCCTAGCCAGCGGAGTGCCCATAGAGTTTATCATCGTAAAATAATAGTCCTCTTTTTCGTGCGAAATATAGAGCAAATTTGAGCCGTTTTGGGAAATCACTTCAAACTCACGTTTATCAAAATTTACGATCTGTGGAACATCAAATTTAGCCTTTGCCGCGCATCCATACAGCACAAACGCCGCCATAAAAACAGATAAAAAATTTAAAACTTTTTTAAACCGCACTCTTTGGTTGCCTTATTAAATTTTGTTTGTTTTAGAATAATGAACAGATTATATCTTTTTAACCTTTAAAAACAATGCTTGACGCAAAATTTGGCGCACAAGATATGTTTTTAACAAAATTTGCTGATTTTTTGTTTATAAATTTACCTGACAAAATTTTAGTTAAAAAAGTGGAAATCTAAATTTGATAGCGATGTTTTGAAAATTTAGATATTTTGATTAAACACATAAACCCACGTGCAAAGCGTTGGTTTGCATTGCCAGTCATGACGCCATATTGGTATTTTAATATATTACCTTTACGACTACCTACAAGTAAATAGCGCTTGTAAAATTTTGTTCATTATTGCTAAATAGCATTTGCCAATAGCAATTAGCTACTAATATCTTAAGTTATTTTGATATAGAATTAATTTTGGATTTTGTCGCAGTATAGATACCACAGCTTGAGCCGATTTGGTTAATTGTAAGATGTTGATGTAATTAGCAAGAGTATTTTGAGTAAACCCTTTCTGATCATTTATCAAAAAGGGTTTACTCAGCTTAATTTTGGGCTCAAATTTGAGCCGCAATAACATAGAATTATTCTGATTTTTTCTTTGTAGGTTTTTTAGCTTCGACTTCCTTAACTCCACTTTCTTCAACTTTTTTCTTTGAAGATTTTGCCTTAGTCTTAACGTCATCAATATCTTTTTCTATTTTATCTTCGCCGGATTTTACTTTATTTGTGATGTTTTTAGAAGCCTTTTCTTCTATGTCAGTTTTAGATTTATCCATATCTTTTACAGGTGCAGCTACTTTGTCTTCTACATCTTTTGTTTTTTTAGCGACTTCTTTTTTGCCCTGTTTTACTTTGTCGGTCACATCATTGACTTCTTTTGCCTTTTTGGATAGTTTATCGCTTGTAGGCATTACGCTCGTACCACTCGTAGAAATATCGCCTTTTAAATTTTCAAAAGTCTTATCGCCGATACCGTTTACGTTTTTAATATCCTCTATACTTTCAAATTTATTTGTTTTTCTATATTCAATAATAGCATCTGCTTTTGCTGAACCAATGCCGTTTAAACTCATAAGCTCCTCTTTTGTAGCGGTATTTAAATTTATAGCGGCAAATACCATCGAAGCGCATGCCAACATTAACAACACAAATTTGTTCATAGTTTTTCCTTTTTAAAAAATTATTTCATATTCTACCAAAAAATAATTATAAGATTATTAAAAAATATTATTAATATAAACCAGTGCTGCAAATGTATTTAAGCAAATCAACTTCTAAATGAAAATCTAAAAATAAAGCTTAACGTTTAGTATAACTAAGAGTTACAAAAAAACGTGGTGTGAACAAAATACATTACAATCTCACCATTTTCTCCTAAAAATACTTGAATAAAGTTTAATTGCTGCTTGAGTACAATTTAAGACGCTTGCTAAAATTTTCACTTACTTCAATCTTTGGTAGGCATGCCTTATAGTATAAATGGGGCGTAGAGCCAGGATTGTACTGGTTTATATAAATCGATCAAACCAAGCAAACCAATCAAATGGAATAAAGGACAAAATTAAAACCAAATTTCCCTATTAGCCAAAGCAATAAATTCATAAAGCCAAAAACAAATTTGTAAAAAAATACAACAGATTACAAGGTAACCAAACCAAAGA
>NZ_CALHVM010000061.1 GCF_938039205.1 uncultured Campylobacter sp. | reverse complement strand
ATTATCTTTTCAAGCCCGGTGATTATCTTTGTGGCGTCCTCTTGCCTTATCTTTGGCAAAAGATCTATTTTAGGCACGAGTACGCGCGTTTGCTTAGCTATAAATTTCATCAAAGAAAACTCATCCATGTTTAGCTCTGCTGCCTTGGCCGCGATGAGATTAAACTGCTTGCGGCTTATCTTTTTATCCGCCTCGCCGCTTTGTTTTTTGCTTGATTTGTTTGCGTCTATGCGCGCGTTTGCAACCAAATTTCGCCCCAAGGTATCGGGCTTAAAATCAAGCCTATCGGGCACGTTGCCAAGCAGTATATCAAGCGCCAAATTTAGCTCGCCGATACTAAGATCCTTTGAGCTTTCGACGCCGAAATGCAGCCTTAGCCAGTCTTGCCACGCGTGATTACGCTTGATTTCCTTATGCAAGGAGTTGGTATGTATCCTATAAAGCAGCTGTTTTCTATAGACGTCTTGGTTTTTGGTCATTTTTACTCCTCGCCGCAAAAATAAATCTTTGCTATCTTAAACTTTTCGTCGCTTAGTCCGTCTAAAATTTGCCTAAATCTGTGCTCGTTGGTTTCGTTTAGAAGCTCGGTCAAAAGATCGGCTCTGGTGGCTTCCTCGGTCTGCCATGCGGCTTTGCGGTATTGGGCTAGAGATCTAAATACTTCGCGGCCGCCGTAGTATTCCACGGCTTCGTCCACGTGGACGTCTAGGCTACGAAGCGCTTGCGCCGCGGTTTTGTAGAATCTGTGGTATTTCATATCGCGTCTCCCGCATATACGCTTTTGCCACTTTCTAGATCGGCGATTATATGCTTTCTTATTCGTTCAAAGCCTAGTCTTATAGATGGATCTTTAGCGCGGTTCTCAAAGCTGCCGTTACTTAGCTCTTCGTATGGCTTCTTTTCTTCTTGCATGGCTTGCGTATCGCGCGGCAAGCGGTATATGACCTCGCAGCTTATGTCGCGAAACATGATGCCCGCTTCCTTGATCGCGGCAAGGTTATCCGCCCAAAACTCCCTTAGCTTTGCTTTTATATTCTCTTTGTTCATCTCAAAGATCTGTTTTGCGGCGGGGTGCGAAAAGACGAAATGCAAATTTATACCGTTTATCTTTGCCCATTTTAGAAGCTTAGCATCGATGATCCCCTCTATGCCGTATTTGGCTAGCCTTTGGACGAGCTGGTATTTTGCGATACCGGGAGCAGCCTCCATCATTTGCTCTCCAGCAAATTTCTTTGAAGCTGAGCCTCGGGCATTCCCTCGGCTATCTTTTGGATGTTTAGTATCTCTTTTATCTCTTCGGGGCTTAGGGGTTTTACCTCTCCTATGCGTTTGTTGTCTTTGAAGCCTAGTCTATTTTTCCATACGAAAGCAGCTTGAGCGTTTTCTAGACACTTCTCCCAACTTTGAAAATACGCCGATCTTAGAATTTCAAACTCCATAAACTCATATTTGGTTAAAGAAAAGCTTATTTGCCTGCCTTTGCACTGGATATACCTTATACCATCGCTTATGAATATATCTTTTACTTTGGCGCAAATTCTAAACAAAAGCTCTTTTTCGAATTTGCTCTCATATTTAAAAAAATACTCCTTGGTTTTTTCATCATCCATCAAGGATTCAAGGCTTATCTTGTGCTTTTTTAGTAGCCTGTTTAGTATATCTTTAGCATTCTTTGCTTCGCCACCTACGCCTTGCTCTGCTAGGGCTTGGAGCTTTAGAAGTCTAGCTTTTAGTTTTTCGTCGATGTTTTGCATGGTTTTTCCTTAAAATTTAAACCTTTTAAAATACGTTTAACAGCGAATTAAACGTATTTTAAAGGGCTTAAAGCCCTTTAACTTTAGACGTTTGCGCTTTGCAAATTCTCTATCTTGGTTTCTATGCGGAAGTTATCCTTTACGACGCGCTTAAGACCTAGTTTAACGAGCTCAGCATCTCCTAGCTCCACAATAGCGTCTTTGTTTATAGTCTCTTCATACGTGATGCACTCCTCGAGCTTATAGCTTTTTAGAGCCTTTATGAGCTTTTCTACTTTCTCTTTTATGCGCGGCAAGGACACGCTTTTGCTTAGCTTGTAGCCTATCTTTCCAAAGGTAAATTCTTTGCTACGCTTTTCGGCGAATTCGGCCTTGTTTTCCTCGCAAAACGCCGTTATTTGGCTCTCGATATACTTTTTCTCGTTATCGAGCTTTTCTACTTGCGCCTTTCTTGAGTCTTTTATCTCGTTGCATTTTAGGGTTATCTCGCCGTTTATGTCCGCAAGCGCCACCTCAAGCTCGCAAATGCGCTTTAGAGCGCTGTCCACGTCCGTAAATGTTTTTATTTCCATCTCTTGCTCCTTGTTTTTGCTTTTCTTCTGCTTGATCTTATTGCTTGGCTTTTGTGTTTTGCGCCGGGGGTTACCGCGCTTTTTGCAAAGGCCGCCTTATTTCTTCTTGCTTTGGTCGGCGTTAGCGTCGGCGCGCCGCCTAATGTACTCGTATCGTTTAGCGCTAGGCTTAGACCCGCTAACATTGACACGGCTTTCATCATCTGACGTTCTCCTTTCTATTTTTACTTCTCGCACGGACGAAGTCCGCGCTCCGAGCGGAAGCGCAAGCGCCCCCTGCACCCACCTGAAGCATACCGTCGCTTCCTGCGTCGGCGTATCTTTCGAGTATTTTAAATTTCATCGCAAATTTGAGTTTGCAAACATACCCGTAGACCGTGCAAACGGGCAAATTTGTTTTGGCTTTTCTTACGATTAGCACCTTACATCCAAAGCACCAGCTCGGCCGAGCCGTTTTTGTTTAGCTTTAGCTGGCTTAGGCCTAGCTTTTTGGCGTACTCTAGCTCTGCTGCTATGCCTTTGGAGTCTTTTACGTCCGGATGATCGCAGACGTAGATATGATCGCACTCTTCAAGCATCTTTAGTCCAAGCTCTAGGGCTAGCTCTCTTTGCGTGTTTTCGTCAAACTTGCCCGATAGCTCTAACACTGCGCTAACCGGCTCATATCCTGCGTGCATTATCTTTATGCACTCCTGCCTTGCGATGTTTTGCGCGAGATAATCTCTCATATCGTCTTGGCATTTTAAAGCGCCGTAAGGCGTAGCTACATAGACGCGCTTTTGAACCTCTTTCATTCATTCTCCTTTCTTAAAATTTGACTTTATGAGGCGCCCCGCAAGACGCCCGAAAAATCAAATCTAAGCCGCCGTATCGACGACTCTTAGGCTGGTTTTTTCCATGATCAGTGCGCCTA
>NZ_CALHVM010000060.1 GCF_938039205.1 uncultured Campylobacter sp. | reverse complement strand
GTGTGTTTCTTGAGTTTTTGGGTATCTTTACAGAATACTATTGCTAATTATAGCACAAAAAAATAAAATTTGTTTAAGAAAATTTATTTATAGAATATTAGGAGAGCAAAAACTTATTTATGCAAAATAAAAATAAAATACAGAATTTTAAAGAAAATAGACTTGCTATTAAATTAAAATTTGGTCAAAAATGTTTTTGACCAAATTTTAAAATGTGAATAACTTTGAATCAAATTGAAATAAAAAAGATCATGCAGATTTTCCCCCGACTGCAACATCGGGGAAAAGATAGGATTAGTTGATATTCAACGTGTTTTCCGTATAGTCTGCAGTAAGAATAAGGTCATCTGATCGTACACCAGCTAGTTTAACAACCGTATCGGCAGCGGTTAGAGTGTCCGGCGTGCCTACGGCAGTTGATGTTGCGTTATGAACGACATACGTATCTCCAGCATATGTAAAATAGAATACTTTATTCAAAATTGGAGAAGCGGATTGATTGCTTGCTATTGCAAGATTAATCGCTTCTTTAAGCGTTGTAGCATCTTTTACTACGCTATCCTCCACTCTCTCAAAGCCAGAAGATTGATCTAGGGCATTAAATTTGATCTTATCGCCGCCAGAAGCATCACCTACGACAATATATTTGCTAGCATCCACATCGGTCTTGGAGGCCCTAACATCAAACAAATCATTTCCCGCACCGCCGTTTATAGTAACGGTTTTATTAGCAACTAGAGTTTTTGTGATAATCTCGTCGTCGCCTGCGCCAAGGTCAATATCAACATTGTTTGCAACGTTGTTGGTAAGCATATTGTCAATAAGTGTAACCTTATCGTCCCCGCCAGTGGCCTTTAGTGATAATAAATTTGTATTAGAGTTATCTAAGGTTATAGTACCTTTTTCAACATTTTTAAGTCCGCTTAAGTCGATAGTCCTTACCGTATTGGTAGTATTTGCAGTATTTAAACTATAAATATCATAGCCTGCACCCAAATCGCCCGAAACTTTAATGTTTTCAACAGTATTAAGAGTAGCGTGGTTGCTGTAGGAGATGTCAAGTTTATCGCCTTTTACGGAACCTTCTATATCCGCTTTAAAATTTCTAGCCCCAGCCATTGCAACTTGTATATTGCCATTTGCTCCTGTTATTTGTGAAATTTTAAGGGTAATATCGTTTGCAGCTAAAATCCCCTGCAAATCAGTTAGTCCAAGAGTTTGGCCAAAATCTACATTCATTTTATCTGCATAGATATTGCCAAGCACCGTTTGATGCGCAGTGCCGCCTTTGATAACAAAACTATCTTTTACGAGAGTTTCAATATTTACACCGCCGACTAATATAAATTTTTGAATATTAACGCTATTGTTAACAATGTTTACAGATCCCGCATGCTCGATATCAAACTTTACTTCACCTTGAGTGTTGTTGTTTAAAAACGCATTAATTGTACCTTGCGTATTTAAAGTAGCGTTTAGAGATTGGTATCCTTGTTTCTCCATGGTAGCCTGCAAATGATCTGCTGTCAAGTTTATATCCTGGATAGATAAAGCAGTGCCAGCAACTACGGTAGCTGATGATTTTTCGGACGTTCCTTTTAGATTAATAGTAGAAAGCGACTCAAGTTTTTCGGAGTCTCCTGTGAAATCAAATCTACCGGCCGTAGTAATATCAAGATTTTGCAACGCTTTCATGTTATTATCGTTAGCTTTAAATACGCTGTCTTTTTGAACGCTCACAATTTTCATGGTAGTAGCTTTTTCCGCCTCAAAGCTAAGACCTTTAGAAACAACATCCAAAGAGTCTATGTTAAGATTTATAGACGTAGCTTTATTTGCAGTAACCGTTGCTTCTCCAGACATAATACCTTTTAAATTAACATTAAGACTTGTGGCTTCTGCAGCGTTAATGCTTCCTAACTGCGTATCGTATTGGTTGTCATTAACATAGTTGATAGTTTTTAGAGCAGTAGAGTCTATTGTAATAAGATTACCGCCTTTAGTGTTTGTTATATAGTCTAAAGTATCCACCTTAGAATTTATAATATTTACTTTTGTATTAGGAGCTTGAGTATCTTTTAGACCTATAGTAAGTCTAACTACATCAGGCGATTTTTCCAAGTCAACAACAGCCGGGTTAAGAGGATTGGTAACTGTAGCATTTTTAAATATCAAATGCTCAACAGAAGTCGTAACAAGCTTTCTTGCAGTATCAAGACCACCTGTTAAGTTATCAAATTCTAAAGTATCATAGCCCTTTCCGCCATCAACGCGTAAAACACCGATAGTGCTTGCATCAATGTCTGCTTTAATAGTATCGTCAGCACTACCGCCTTTTATATTTTCCAACACTGATTTTGATTTAACCAAATCAGCAAGCAACTTGGCCTTCAATTCAGAAGCATCAAAGCTCTTAGTATTTGCAGCAACAGCAACATCTAAACTAGCATCACCAGAAACCTTAACATTTTCAGTATTCACATCTTTAATATAACTTGCTCGACCTTGAGTTTTGATATTTAAAGTCTCTATACCACTAAATGTAGTAGGAATAGAGTTTGAAAGCATACCGATAGGGGTGCTTGCGCCTACATTATCGAGTGTTAAATTTTGAACATCGCTATTACCAGATATAGTGTTAGACTGATATGTTAGCGTTATATAGTCATTTCTGAGGTCAGCTACGCTAAAGTCAATAATATTGGCCAAATTGATAACCCTAACAGCATTATTTCCATCAAGTTTGGCGCTCTTAAGACCGGTAACGCCGTTAGCATTAAACTCTTTAAGCGCTCCACCGTTATTTATTAGGTTTAAATTTTCTACATTTTTTAGCTCGCCTGTAGTAAATCCATTAAAATTTGTATTCATAGTAACGCTTAGAGTGTCGTTTCCTGTGCCACCGTCAATTTTGTCCTCAGGATTAAGAGTATTTTCGGAAAATACAGAGCTTGCGACAGCTTTTATGACATCAGTTTTAGCCGTACCGTTAACAGTATCCGCTGAAGTAGTAAGCGTATGAAAATCAGCATTTGCCATCTCGTCTACCTTGACTTTTTGCTCAGCCAAATTTGTAGAATTTGTAGTTCTAATTATCTCTTGGAATGGCGTATAGTTGTAATCGCCTGTACCATTTTGACTGATATTTGAAATTTTCTCCGCCATATATTTAGAAATTTCGGTCTTATTCTCAAATACTTTTGCCGCTACAGGATCCGCTGCTTTGGCTATTGCAGAAGTAGCTACGTCAAAAAGTTTGACGAGCATATCGCCTCTTGAGTTTCCGAGTTGAAGGTGTTTTACCCAGGAATTAATACCGTCAGGGTCTTGAGAATAATCTTTGCCCAAGATGTTCTTGTAGACCATCTCTACAAAGTCTCTATCTTGATCTATACTACCGCCGTAATACGCTATAGCCGCATCCGATTTTAGCATATCATTAGCTATCTGCGCTTGAGTTTTAGTTGCTCCTGCGCTTACCCATGCGTTAAAGCCCGCGCCTTCAGGGGCACGATTAAATAACGCTACGTAAAGCTGTGCAACTTGTGCTTGTGTTACTGCCATTAAGGACTCCTTTTTAGTGTGTTTCTTGAGTTTTTGGGTATCTTTACAGAATACTGTTGCTAATTATAGCATAAAAAATCACTTAAAACGTAAAAATTTAAAAAATAAATTTTACTTAAACGCTCTTTGCAAGTCCCGCATCATATCAACCGATATATTAGAATTAAGCCACTGGATTTCCAAATATGCGAGGACCAAATTATAAGATGCCGTTAGCGCTTCGTTTCTGGTTTTAAAAACCCTAGCGCGAGCGTCAAACAAATTTACCGCATCTTTCAAGCCCTCTTCGTAGCCTCTTTCTATTGATTTTACGTAAAGCTCCGCATTTTCCAAAGAGCGCTTCATTAACTCGCATTCGTCGATATAATTAAGATAGTTATTTATCGCTCTTTTTTGGCTGATCTCTATCTCTTTTTGAATATCTTTTTGTTGCTCGACACTAGCTAGTCTTAGTAGTTTACCCTCCTCTACTCTTGAGCTGGTCGCACCACCTGTATATAAAGGCAGAGTAAATCGCAACATAGTATCCAGCTTTCTTCTTCTGTCACCGGAATAGTCGTTGTCTATGTAGTATAAATTTGCATAGCTGATACTAAAATCAAGCGTAGGGAGATGCTCGCTTTTTCTCTTTTTGTATTCTTGTTCTGAGATTTCGACGGCCAAAACGCTATCTTGAAATTTAAAATTTCTAGCTACATCGCTAAAATTCGACAAATTTACTTTTTTGAAAAATTCGGTATCAATGTTTGAGAAGCTATCCTTCACCTCGATCTCTTGCCCGACTAGCTTTACTAGCTCTAGCTTTGCTACTTCGATATTTAGCTTAGCTTTATTTACGCCCAGCAACGCCTCGTCTAATCTAACTTTAGATTCGAGCATATCCATTTTATTTACCAACCCGAATTCCAAAGACTTCTGCATTTGGTTATATTTGGCGCGGTTGGCTTCTTCGTAGCTCTGAGCAAGAGCTAGCGTCTCTGATGCGAAAGTATAGTTAAAATATGCCTCCACGACCCTTTTTGCTAGTTCTTGTTTGGTATTTTCATACATCAGCTCGTTGCCGCGCACCCTGATTTCTTCTTGATTTCTTTGATACCAGATTGCCGGCCTAAATACGCTCTGACTAAGGCTAACGCCTACTTTTTTATAGCTTTCGTTTATTTTTGATACTCTTCGCCTGTCCATTCTGTCGTATTTTTCGCCGACATATGCAGCTTCGGCGTTAATAGTCGGCAAAAACATGGCCGTAGCTTGTGATAGCCTCTCTTGAGAGGCCATACTATTATACATGGTCATTTTAAGCTCATTATTATTTTCGAGCGCCATTTCGTATGCCTGAGAAAGGCTAACGCTTTGAGCAAAAGCTAAATTTGAAGCCAACAAGGCCGAAAGTAAAATTTTAGTCTTCATTAAATGCCCTTTTAAACATATCTATAAACGGCTTTAAGACATACTCAAGCATCGTCCTATCGCCGGTTTTGATCATTACTTCGACCGGCATTCCGGGAACTATAAAAAAGTCGTTTCTTTTAAACTCTTTCATGCCCTCTTCGGTAAGCTCGGCTTTAATATCGTAAAACGAGTGACCTGCATTATCCTGAATACTATCGGCCGATACGTACGTCACTTTACCTTCCATGACGAAGCTCGGCCTGTGCTGAAATGCGCTAAATCTAATATCGGCAAGCTGTCCCACATGCACCGTATCAATATCTACTACGTTTAGTCTAGCCTCTACGACATAGTCGGTCTCGTTCGGCACTATACTCATTATTCTCTCGCCGGGCCTTATTACGCCTCCGATAGTATGAAAGGCTAGCTCTACGACGCTACCCTCGACCGGAGATTTTACGATAGTACGCTCGGATTGATCTTTTAAAGCATTATAACGCTGTTGCAGATCCACAAGACGAGTTTTAGCGTCTTCAAGCTTTTTTAATACATCCTCTTTAAAGGTTCTGTCTCTTAATATAATTTGAGCTTGCGTCTCGGTAACCTGGACATTTAGTCTTGCTATCTCGGCCTTACCCGCAGCTATTTCGCCCTCGACCGCCGTTTTTTCTCTATTTAGGTCGCGTAGCCTGACTTTGTCGGCTAACTGTTCCTTAAATAGCCTCTCCCACTCTTTAATCTCTTCGTTCAAAGATTTTATACGGTCTTGTTTGGCGCTTACTATCGCATTTGCGCCTTTGATTTGATTTTCAAGCTGTTTTATGCGTTGCTTTAGGATGGATTTTTCTTCATCCAAAAGCTTTTTTTGCGCATTAAATATACTCAACTGCCCGTCTATAGCCTCTTTATAGCCTTCGATTTGCTTTATTTCGTCGCTAAATTTGACTTCCGTCGCATCGTCTTTTTGGGCTTCCAATCTAGAAACTATGACGCTGGTTCTTAAAAATTCTGCTCTAACTACGCTCATCTCGCTTTGCAAAGCGACGTTTTTGATCTCGACGAGCGGATCGCCCTCTTTGACCATATCTCCGTCTTTAACGAAAATTTTATCTACGACGCCGCCCTCAAGGTGCTGGATAATTTTTTTATTGCTAACTACGCCTATTTTACCGACGGCTACGGCAGCGCTATTAAGAGGCGCCATGCCGAGCCAAATTCCAAAAACTCCGACTAGCAAAAATATAACGAACAACCCAAAATTTACGGTGCCTTTTTCATTTTTAAGTATCATCTTAGCCCTCCGCATCTTCTAGGCTTATGCTACGCCTTTTTTGTTGTTCTGCGACCTGTGGTTGTTGCGCATTTGCCTTGCCAAGCTCAGCCAATACCGCATCTCTGGCGCCAAAGTACATCAATCTTCCCGCATTTAAAACGGCAATTTTATCAACCAAATTTAAGATATTTAACTTGTGCGTTATTAGCACTATAGTTGCCTTACCTTTCATCGACGCAAGAGCGGCAAATAGCGCTCTTTCGCCCTCTTCGTCTAGGCTAGCGTTAGGTTCGTCCAGTACGATTATTTTAGGCTCCTTATAAAGCGCTCTGGCAAGAGCGACTCTTTGACGTTGACCGCCGCTTAGGCTGGCTCCGCCTATGCCTATTTTAGTTTCATAGCCGTCCGGTAAATTTAATATCATATCGTGCACGTTGGCTAGCTTTGCGGCCCGCACGATCGCTTCGCTATCCAGTTCGCCGAATCTCGCGATGTTTTCTGCGATATTGCCTTCAAAAAGCTCGACGTCTTGCGGTAAATACCCCACAAACTGCCCCAAGTGGTCGCTATTGTACTGAGTGATGTCGGCTCCGTCCACGCGAACTACGCCATGAAATACAGGCCACACGCCTAGCATTGCTCTAGCTAGCGAGCTTTTACCAGCAGCGCTCGGACCGATAATCGCGCACATATCTCCGCTTTTAAGCTCGAAATTTATGCCCATCAAAGTAGGCGCTTTGCCGTGAGGCGGTACTAGGCTTATGGTTTCTAGGAAAATATCGCCTTTTGGATCCGGAAGCTTAAGCTTTTCGTTGTCGGCAGGGAAATCCTCCAAAAACTGCGAAAGTCTAGCATAGCTCTCTTTGGTGTTCTTATAGCTTTTCCAGCTTGAGATCAATATATCAAGCGGAGCTAGCGCGCGACCCATGATAATAGAGCCCGCGATCATCATGCCCGGATTCACTTCCTGCAAGACGACCAGATACGCGCCAAGACCAAGCATTAGCGACTGGGAAACGACGCGAAATACCTTACTGATATTTGCGTACATTCCGGCTTTTACGCTAGACTCGGAGTGAGCTTCTAGAAATTCATTATGCTTTTTGTGCCAAATTTTCTTTAAATTTCCGTTCATGCCCATAGCTTGGATGACTTCGGAATTTCTCAAATTTAGATCGACAAAGCGGGTTTCGGCGCCAAAAGCGTCATTTGACCTTTTTAGTCCGTCTTTAGTCGCACCTTCGTTTAAAAGAGCCAAAATAAACAAAACGATCGCAGCCGCGATACTAAAATATCCAAAATACGGGTGGAAGAAAAACAGTATCAATATATAAAAAGGTAGCCACGGCGCGTCAAGAAATGCAAACACGCCGTTGGTGCTGAGATATTGTTTTATGGTATTTAGATCTCTCATCGGCTGAGAAGATACCCTGCCGGGCTGCCTAGCCGAGAGTTTAAAGATCGCGTCATACACTCTCTCGGACAGCCTTAAGTCTATCTGGTTTGAAAAAACTACCAAAATTCTCGAACGTAAAATTTCGAAAAACATCATACATAGATATAAAAATATAACTATCAGCGTAAGGAAAAATAACGTATCAAGGCTTCTTGACGTTACGACCCTACCGTAAAGTTGTAACATATATAGAGGAGAAGTTAGCATCAAAACATTTATGAACATGCTGAAAATTCCAGCATATATCATAGCGTGTTTGGATTTTTTAATACTCTCCTTTAGTTCATTTACTTTCATTTTCTTTTTTACTTTCGTTTTCTAAAATTCTACCCGCCAAATTTTCCAAATTCGTTAAGCTTCTAATGTGCGCATCTATTAGGCTAACATAGCCCTTTCTAACAAAATCGGCCAAAGTAGCGTCGTCAAGCTCGTTTAGTTTTTTTCTGCTCACGACAGAAAAGCCTTTGATTAAGGTGATTTTCTTGTCATTATCGGATACTGTAAGCTCTTTGTTTATCAAAATTCCAGCCTTTTTGATCTCTTCTAACGCTTTTTGCGTAGCTTCTAGCTGGGCATTGTAGTTTTGCATAGCGTTTATGGTGTTTTGCAAAAATTCGCTCGGCTCTTCGTTTTTCTTGAATAATTTTTCGCCTTTACCTTTTAGCTGAGGCGCATCCTCGTCTATACAAAGGATATTTTTATCCTCGACTTTAGCCAGAGTAAAAGGATAGTTTTGCAAGATCGCAGGTACGTAGCCTTTGTAGTTTTTATCTATTATTAAATTTTCATTTCTACCTAGTAGTACTAGCAGTTTAGGCACTACGTCGTTCGTGAAAACTATAGGTAAATCTTTCTCGCAGAAAAATGCCTCGCTCGCCACTATCTCCGCAAACGGGAAATTTGGTAACGCATCTTGATGATAAGACACTCCGTTATGTACTTCTGAATTTAAAGCAACTATTTTCATTTCAATCCTTTTTTTAAAATTTTGAATCTCTATTTTTTTTGCTAAACTTAAGTTTTTGTCGATGCTTCTGAAGGTATATCCGCCGTTTTGCTGCAAAAATGCCAAAACATCCTCAAATTCGTTTATAAAAACGTCTCGGATTTCGTATCTTTTGATGTCGCTTTCTTGGATATAACCCCGCGCTTTATTCCTATTTCTTATAAAGGTGCTATTTAGCTCTTGCATGATCTTAGGTATATTTAAGGATTTCAAAAATAGCGATATGGAATTAGACTCCAGAATGTAGCCTAAAATTTCCATATCGTATTTTTGGGTTAGAGAACTTAAAATTTCAACATAAAGATCTTTTTCGCTTTGATCGGCAAAAAAGTTGCCCTTTTGTTTTATCAAAACCATTTCTGATTTTATTTCTCTAACCGCTCTACCCAAAATTTACCTTAACCAGTAACTAAAACATCAAGAATGTGATTGTAATCCTTTTATGCTTAAATAAATATTAAAAAGTGCCAGAGTAACTAATTTTATTTTTTAAGCTACAAATTCTATGGAATAGTTATTGCTTATAATTCCGCGGTAAACACTCGTTGTATTTTATGATTTTTTAGCCTAGATATCGTAATATACGATGTTTGTCGTTTACTATCATTAGTACGTAGTACTAAAATTCACTTCTAAGGAGCCAATATGGCAGTAACGCAAGCACAAGTCGCCCAGCTTTATGTGGCATTGTTTAACAGAGCACCGGAAGGAGCCGGATTAAACGCGTGGGTAAGCGCCGGAGCCAACAAAACTCAAGCGCAAATAGCCGACGATATGCTCAAGGCGCCAGCCGTACAGTCGTACTTTAACGGCAGTATAGATACCGATAAAGGCTATATCGAAAATATCTATAAAAACATCCTCGGTAAGGACTACTCGCAAGATCCGGCAGGCATAGATGCGTGGGTAAGGCATCTACAAGCCGGCCATACCAGAGGCGAGACGCTAACGAAGCTTTTCGAGGTAGCGGCATCGGCGGAGGCTAAGGCGGCCGATCCTAGGGCTGCTAAAATTTTCGAAAATAAATCCGCAGTCGCGGCCTATATGGCGGAAAAAATAGGCGATATCGGCAAAGACGGCAGCGGAAATTTCGACTACGCGCCGTTTCAGGAGATTATCAGGACGACGAACGAGTCAAATTTAGAAGCGCAAAAAGCCAAAATAGACGAGCTAGCCAGCAAAGGCGTCGAAAAGAGCCTAACCGACGGTCTAGACAACATAACGGGCACCGCGGGCAACGACGTATTTAACGGTGTTTACTACGCAGGCAATGGCACGCAAAAGTCTACTTTGTCGCCGCTTGATAAAGTCGACGGCGGCGCCGGCAAAGACACGTTAAATTTGACCGTGTTTAAAAACGACGCTCCGCAAAATTTGACTACGACCGAGCTTCAAAATATCTTTAAAGGTGTAAGCAACGTCGAAAATCTAAATTTGATCTCTGAAACACAATTTGACGCCGCCGGAGTCAAATTTAACTTCGGACTGGAAAATTTAAACATCTCTACCATAGGCGACGTGAGCATATCCGAGACCGATGCGACGAACAAAGTCTCCGTAAATACGACCGGCAAAGTTTCGCTAAACGCAAAAAATGCGCAAAGCATCGATATCTCGGCAAAATCGGACGTAGCTTTGATCGCGCAAGACGCTAAAACCGTAAACGTAAACAGCGAAGGCAAGGCAAATATCGCCGCAACCGCCGCGCAGACGTTAAATTTGAAAGCCAACGGCGAAACCGAAGTCGCAACGAGTGCAAAGACCGTAAATATCGATCTAAAAAGCAAAACCAATGCTCTTAAAAACTTCACGACCCAAGCCGCCGATTTGATGCTTGCAAATTTAAAGATAAACGATACCTCCGGAAATAACGTACTCATCGCATACGGCACCAAAAAGATCAGCGTGACGGACGTTGATTTTGGCGCCAACTCCATCCGAACCGACGAACGGGACGTGGATTTTACGATGTCTTACGCGGACGAAGGCCTAGCTAAACTATCTTCAAGCGCGGCCGATAAAGTAAAAATGCTAAATTTACACGCTAAAGCGGGTAAAAAAGGCCAGCTAGACCTGGGCAATATCACGTCGCTAACCAAGATTGCGGTAGACGGCGGCATGAGAGAATTTGCTATGGACTTGTCGGCTCAAACAAATCTTACGAATTTCGACTCTAGCGCTTACGAGGGTAATTTCTCAAACCTAAAACTCAAAAACGTCCAAAACGCTACCGCAAAATTAGGCGGCGGGGACGATTTCGTAGAGATAGATAGCGCGGCAAATGTCCATAGTATCGACGGCGGCGCGGGCGAAGACACCGTGGTCGTAACCTCTGCCGTAGCTACCGCGACGACAAATAAGCTTTCTCTTTTAAATTTTGAAAATTTAAAGATAACCGACGCCTTAAGTGGGGCCGTAGATATGACTAAATGGGCAAATTTGGGCTCCGTAACGCTAGCCGGCGGAGCGGGAGCGGGAGCAAAGATAGATAATCTAGCGAACAACTCTACGATAGTCGTCGAAAACGCCGCGATCGCAAACGACATAGCCGTAAATATCAAAGACGCGGCGAGCGGCGCAGACGATACGCTAATCTTAAAGATAAACCCTAAAGCAAATACGGCAGGACTGGACAATACCGGAAATTTCGTCATAGACGGCATCGAAAACGTCCGCATAGTCTCAAGCGCCGATACGGCAAAAACCGCCTCAGCCAAAAACGTAATAAACCTAAACGCTAGCGACGCGACTAAATGCGCACTATCGGGCGTCTACGTGAGCGGCGACGGCAATACCGAACTAAAACTAGGCGCGAATATCGTAAAAATAAAAGGCGTTGACGCAAGCTCGCTAACAGGCAAATTTACGTTTGACGCGGGAAATCACGTCGAAAGGGGCGGCGTCGTAAAAGGCGGCAGCGGAGACGATACGCTAAGCTTCGGCTCGGTGGCGGGCCTTAAAGTAACGGGCGGAGCGGGCAACGACGTCTTTAAGGTCGGCAAGCTAGGAGCGGAGGCAAATTCGCCTTTTGGCACGGATAAACTAAGCTCTATCACCGACTTTAGCAAAGGCGACAAGCTATACACCGGAGGAGGCGCCGCGGAGTCAAATTCTATCGCCAAGTACGACTCGGACGCATCGCTAGACTTTGCCAACAACTTACGCGAAGCCGAAAAGGCGGCAGCTCAGCACGCGTCAAAGAGTGCGTATTTCACCTATCAGTCAAACACCTACATCGTTACGTCCGACGGCGTGCAAGGCGTAGGGCAGGACGACTACGTGACCAAGCTAGCCGGCACGGTAGATCTAAGCGGAGCGAGAGTAGATAGCGATCACAATATCGTCTTATAATTTCGCCTAAATTCATTTTTATCCTTCATCAGCGGCAGGCCGACACAGTGCGGTTCTGCCGCCCAGATTTTCATTTTTTTTATCTACGATTTATCGACAATCAGGAATTTAATGCTATAATCGCCATGGAATTAAACAAAAATCCCAATTTACCCAAAGGAGGCCTTTTATGGCAGTAACAAAAGCACAAGTAGCCCAACTTTATGTGGCATTATTTAACAGAGCACCCGAAGGCGCTGGTTTAAACGCATGGGTTTCGGCAGGCGTTTTTAGAGATCAAGCGCAAACCGCAGACGCTATGCTACAAAGCCCTGCTATCGCAGCATATTTTAACGGTAGAATAGATACAAACAGAGGATATGTAGAAAATATCTACAAAAATATCCTAGGTAAAGATTACTCTCAGGATCCAGACGGCATAAACGCTTGGGTGCGCCACCTAGAGCTAGGACACACAAGAGGCGAGACTCTAGTTACTCTTTTCCAAGTAGCAAGATCGCCTGAGGCTATCGCGGCAGACCCTACGGCAGCGGCGGTATTTGCAAACAAAACCGCTATCGCGGCATATATGGCTGAAAAGATAACCGACATAGAAAGCGACGGATCTGGCAACTTTAACTATGCTCCGTTCCAGCAGATTATCGAGACCACAAACAGCACCAACCTAGAGGAGCAAAAAGCTAAAATAGACCAACTAGCAGACGCTGCAAAACCGGGAAGTAAAATTTTCACTACCGGAGTCGATACGCTTAAGGGCACCGAAGGCGACGATACTTTTAGCGCTGTTTACTATTCTGGTGACGGCGATAAGACTTCTACTTTGTCCTCTCTAGACACTCTAGACGGCTTAGGCGGTAAAGATACGCTAAAAGTAACCGTACTAAAAAACGGCTCAAATTCGGAGCTTGATCTAGACAATATCGATAATGCCATGAGAGGCGTAACCAACATAGAAAATTTAGAGATAAGATCAGAGGTAACAATAAAGGCTCCAGCAGCACCGGCCTTGAGTAAACTAAACAAAGGTCTTGATAATCTAAGCATTACATCCCCTGGGGATATAAAGCTAGAAACAGATACCAAAGAAAAAGTAACGATAGATACGAATAAAATCGCCACTCTAACGGCAGATAAAGCAAAAGAGATATCCGTAAAAGGCGGAGATGATAGCGCTATATCCGCAAAAGAGGCTACAAAAGCTAGCATAAATCTAGGCGCAAACGCAAAAGTCCTAACCGTAGGCGCAAACGGACTAGATAAAGTCGAAGATCTAAGCCTAGCAAACCTAAAACTAGTAGCAGCGCTCACCGCGGCTAAACTAGTTAAAATCAACGTAAAAGACGTCGACTTTAACGGTGCCCAAATCGCAACCGACGAAGAAAAAGTGGATCTAACCACAAACTACACAGAAAAAGGCACAGCCAAACTACAAGCAAACAATGCCACTCAGCTAACCATCCACGCTAACGGCGACAAAGAGTCTACTATCGAGTTCGTTTCTGCCTCTCTTCACAACAAGTTAGAAAAAGTAACCTTTGACGGAAACGCAAAAGATCTAAAAATCAATCTGCAACAAGAAACTGTGCTCAAAGACGTAAACGCAGCATCCTTTACCGGAAATTTCGCTGAACTAAAGGTCAAAAACATCGCCGGCTCGCAAGTGCTTTTAGGCTCAGGAAACGACGTAGTAGACATAGATAATACAAATGCCGAGCAAACTATCAACGGCGGAGCGGGAACGGATCTAATATCTATATCTACAACGATTGCAGGCGCCGGAGCGGATAAGGTAACGCTTAAAAATTTCGAAGGTATAAGAATTAATAATACTATTGCAAATGATATAGATATGTCAAAATGGGAAGGCTTTAATAATATCACCCTAGCTCAAGGCTCAGGCGTCTATGCACTCAAAAACACCCTAAACAACTCCACTATAACGGTAGAGAAAAATCTTTTAGGAAGCGATCTTACGGTTGAAGTAAAAGATGCCGCTAACGGCACCTCAGACAAGCTAAATTTAGTATTTAATCCAAAAGGCACGGCTGCTGGTCTGGCAAATACGGGCAACTTCGTAATAGACGATATAGAAAACATCGATATAGCGTCAAATTTAGACGACGAAAAGACGGCCACAGCTACAAATACCGTAAATCTAAAAGCTAGCGCCGCCGATAAGGGCACTCTAACGAACGTGGTAATAAAAGGCGACGCAAAAACAAAACTAGTCCTAGACGGGGCCTTAAAAAAATTAAAAACCGTAGACGCAAGCACGCTAAAAGGAGATTTCAAATTTGACGCTAGCGGTCACCTTGATGAAAAGTCGGTAATCAAAGGCGGAGCGGGAGACGACGAGATAACCTTCGGTAGCAAATCAGGCGCAACCGTAACGGGCGGAGCGGGCGACGATACGTTTGTATTAGGAACCGTAGGCGACAGCGCAGCATTCCCTGCATCAAAAACGGCTACTATCACGGACTTTTCTAAAGGCGACAAACTCAAAATAGGCGCAAATTTAGGAGGAACCATTGATCAAAATATCGCAAGATACGATTCAACAAAATCGCTAGACTTTGCAAACAACCTATCTAGAGCCCTAGACGTCGCAACGGCTGCAAGCAACAAACTAGCTTACTTTACCTACACCGATCCAGATAGCAATGCGACAGACACCTATCTAGTAAGATCAGACGCTACCGCTGGCCTATCCGCCAGCGACTATGTAGTAAAACTAACCGGTATAGTAGACCTAGCCAATGCTACGCTTGCCGATGCTGGTACAAACCTACAGCTAACCCTCTAATCTCCGCGATAAACCCCGACCTTTCGGGGTTTATCCTCTTTAAACTCTCAAATTTCTCCCTCTTTCAAATTTTGCCGAACGACTCAAATTTAACGATAGACCAAATTTGCGCTCAAATTTAATCCGCCGCACGTAAATTTGACGGCAAAAATGTAAATTTCGCCGCATAAAATTTAAAATAATCAAATTTGTACCGGCCATAAAGCCCTAAAATTCGTCCTTCTCAATCAAATTTGAAAAAAATAAAAAAATTTTACCTCTACCCCTAAAGTTTTTTTGATTTCGTCCGATATAGTTTTTGAACGACAAGAAGTCGTAATTAAACTTTAAAAGGATTTACAATGAGTTTTCGTATTAACACGAACATCAACGCTCTAAACACACACGCAAACGCAGTCGGTAACAACCGCAACCTTTCTCTTTCTTTGGGTAAACTTAGCTCAGGTTTGAGAATCCAAACTGCGGCAGATGACGCCTCTGGTCTTGCTATCGCTGATAGCCTTCGCTCTCAAGCTAGCGCGCTTGGTCAAGCTATCGCAAACGGTAACGACGCTATCGGTATCATCCAAGTAGCGGATAAGGCTATGGACGAGCAGCTAAAAATCCTTGATACTATCAAAGTAAAAGCTACTCAATCAGCTCAAGACGGTCAAACAAGCGACTCTCGTCAAGCGCTACAAGCCGACATCGTTCGCCTAATGGAAGAGCTAGACAACATCGGTAACTCTACGTCTTTCAACGGCCAGCAGTTACTAAACGGAACATTCTCTAACAAAGAGTTCCAAATCGGCGCTTACTCAAACCAAACAGTTAAAGCTTCTATCGGCGCTACTACGTCAGATAAGATCGGTCTAACAAGATTTGAGAGCTCTAAGCTATTGACATTTGCAGGCAAAGTTAGCCTTACTTTCCTAAACGTAGACGGCGTAAATAACGTAAAAGTAGCTGCGGCTACAATCTCAACCGGTCTAGGTAAAGGCGTAGGCGCGCTAGCTGAAAATATCAACAAGCTATCCGATAAAACCGGCATTAGAGCTACGTTTGATACTACGTGGGTATCTAGTAAAGCTATCAGCGGCGGTCAGATCCTAAGCCTTGTCATCAATGGTGTAAAAATCGGCGACCTAGAGGTAAAAGAAGGCGATAAAAACGGCGCTTTGGTAAATGCTATCAACAAAGTTAAAGACCAAACAGGCGTAGAAGCATCTGTAAACACGGAAGGTAGAATGGTACTAACTAGCCGCGACGGTAGAGCTATAAAAATCTCAGGCGACAAAGTAAGTGCCGGCCTAGGCGGCAAAAGAGGAACATCTATGTTCGTAGGACGCCTAAACCTAGTTCGCCTAGACGGTCGCGATATCAAAGTATCAAGCGGTAATGCAGCAGGAGCTTTCTCTGTGGCGTTTAGTAAAGACGGTAACGGCGAAGGCGGCAACCAGCAGTCAGTGGCTCTAAGAGATATCAAGGGGCAACTAGATCCGGATCTAGCCGCTGCTATGGGCTTCCAAAGAATGAGCAAAGCTGCTATGACATCAGCTCAATCAGCAGGCGTTATGACTCTACGCGGCGCGATGGCTGTTATGGATATCGCTGAGTCAGCTCAGAAAACTCTTGATCAGATCCGCTCAGACCTAGGTTCTGTTCAAAATCAGCTTGTTGCAACCGTAAACAACATCACAGTTACTCAAGTAAACGTAAAATCAGCCGAATCTCAAATCAGAGACGTTGATTTCGCTGCCGAGTCAGCAAACTTCTCTAAGTTTAACATCCTTGCTCAGTCAGGAAGTTATGCTATGAGCCAAGCTAACTCTGTTCAGCAAAACGTTTTAAGACTACTTCAGTAGTATTAAAACGTTTCTAGGTGAAGTAAAGCCGTTTAGGCTTTACGGAACTGGAAAAACGTAAAATTTCTACGCGAAGCGGGGGGCAACCCCGCGTAGCTGGAAAAATGTTTTAAGACTAATACTTTAAGGCCGCTTCGGCGGTCTTAAATTTCAAAAATCCAAACACCAATAGTTAAGACATCTCCAAAAATAATAGTTATTATAGACGCTAAATTCGGCGTCTATATCTTTAGAAGTGAATTTTAAAGTCGAGTTTTACCCGCTCGACTTTTTGCTCCAAATTTTATCCCACTTTTCCAAGTCAAATTTAAATTCAAACGATAAATTAATGCCATTAGTTTAAATTTTTTGCTACAATTACCGCAAAAAATTAAAAAGGCTATATTAATGAAAAGCTTAATCATCGTGGAATCTCCCGCGAAAGCCAAAACGATAAAAAATTTCCTCGGAAGCGACTACGATGTCATCGCATCAAAAGGCCATATCAGAGATCTACCAAAAACCGCATTTGGTATCAAGATCGAGGGCGAAAAATTTACTCCCGAATACAAAATAAGCGCCGATCACTCCGCGATCGTAAAAGAGATCAAAGAACTAGCCAAAAACGCCGACCAAATCTACCTCGCAACCGATGAGGACCGCGAAGGAGAGGCCATCGCCTACCACATCGCCGCAGCCATCGGCAAAAAGCCCGAGAGCCTGCCTCGCATCGTGTTTCACGAGATCACCAAAAGCGCCATCGAAGCCGCTTTAAAAAACCCTCGCACGATAAATATGGATAGCGTAAACGCACAGCAAGCCCGCCGCCTGTTAGACCGAATCGTTGGCTACAAGCTCTCGCCGCTATTAAATTTAAAAATCCAAAAAGGGCTAAGCGCTGGACGCGTGCAAAGCGCGGCTCTAAAAATCATCGTAGATAGAGAGCGCGAGATACGCGACTTTAAACCGATCGAATACCACAGCATCGACGCGGTTTTCAAAAAAGATCTTGACGCCGAGCTGGTTAAATTTGAAGCGCAAAAGATAGAAAAGCTAACGATAACAAACGGCGATAGAGCTAAATTTATCGTAGAAAATCTAAAAAGCGATAAATTTAGCGTCCGCGAGATCGAAGCCAAAGAACGCAAAACCGAGCCCGCACCGCCTTTTATGACCTCGACGTTGCAGCAAAGCGCGAGCAACCGCCTAGGCTTTAGCCCGAAAAAAACGATGATGATCGCGCAAAATTTATACGAGGGCGTGCAGACGCACCAGGGCTTTATGGGCGCGATAACGTATATGAGAACGGACAGCCTAAATCTCGCCAAAGAGGCCGTCGCAGCCGCGCGCGAGATGATCGAGAAAGAGTACGGCGAGCGCTACCTGCCGGCCAAGGCTAAATTTTATGCCACCAAAAGCAAAGGCGCGCAAGAAGCCCACGAGGCGATCCGCCCGACAAATCTTAGCTTCACGCCCGCTATCGCCGCGCAATATCTAGAAAAAGACGCGCTACGCCTCTACACGCTCATCTACAACCGCTTTTTAGCCTGCCAGATGAGCGCTAGCGTGAGCCAAACGCAAAACGTATTCGTCGCGGGCGCAAAGGGCGAGTTTAAAATAAGCGGCCGCAAGGTGCTGTTTGACGGATTTTACCGCGTTTACGGCGATATGGATAAGGATAAAATTTTACCCGACCTAAAAATCGGCGACGAGATGAGCCTGCAAAGCATAAAAAGCTCACAGCATTTCACCGAGCCGCCGTCTCGCTACTCGGAGGCAGGGCTTGTTAAAAAGCTAGAAAGCCTAGGCATAGGGCGCCCTAGCACCTACGCGCCGACCATCTCGCTGCTGACCTCTCGCGACTACGTCAAAGTCGAGAAAAAACAGCTCGTGCCAAACGAGATCGCCTTTACGATGATGGGCGTTTTAGAGGAGCATTTTAGCGATATCGTAGATAGCGAATTTACGTCAAATATGGAAGAAAAGCTCGACCACGTCGCAGAAGACAAGGCCGACTGGCAAAAGCTTCTGAGTGATTTTTATCATCCGTTTATAGATAAAATCACGGCTGGCAAAACAGGCATAAAAAGCCAAAAGGTCGCCACTCCTATCGGCGAAAAGTGCCCTGAGTGCGGCGGCGAACTACTGCTGCGAAAGGGACGCTACGGCGAGTTTATCGCGTGCGGAAATTTCCCTAAGTGCAAATACTCGCGCAATATCGCCAAGGTAGAACAAGGCGCACAGGAAGGCGAAGCGGCGACAAAACCGAAAAAAGAGCTCAAAAAGATCGACGTGCCGTGTCCAAAATGCGGCGGCGATATCGTCGAACGCATCAGCCGTAGGGGTAAATTTTACGGCTGCGCAAACTACCCAAAATGCGACTTCGTCTCAAACTACGAGCCGGTCGCCGAAAAATGCGACGAATGCGGCGGCGATATGATCAAAAAAGAGCTCAAAAAAGGGACGTTTCACGAGTGTACGAAGTGCAAGAAAAAGGTGCAAATCGCGGAGCAATAACGGCGGCTTGTCTTTTTGGTTTATACTTCGTTAGAAATTTCGCCGAAGCTCGGTTACATACTGCTTGTATGCGCCCTCGCTCGGCTCATTTCCGCCTCGTCTAAACGTAAAAATACGTCGCCTTACAAATTTAAAACACGCTATTGCGCCGCACATTTGGAAACAAAATTTGATTCCAAATTTAGCATTTTCGCGGTGCAGGTCTCGGTGAGTAAAATTTGCAAATTTGACTCCAAATTTGAACGTAAAAAGTCAAGGCGAAGTGTTTTTGTCATAGACGAGGCGGATGAGCAAGGGCAAAGGAGCGTATATATAATACGTGACTGCAGCCCGCAGCGAGATCCAACGAAGTATAGGGCAAAAAACGAGCTGCTAAAAAAGGAATAATCTAATGAAAACTATTATGTTGTGTGCCATTTGTTCGGTAAGTTCTGGCAACTGCTCCGAGGACTGCGGCTACTGTACGCAAAGTGCGGGCATAAATGCCAGCATCGAAAAATACAAAATGAAAACCGCCGATCAAGTAGTCGCCGAGGCCAGGATCGCGGCAGCGAACCATGCGCTGGGCTTTTGCCTCGTCACCAGCGGCGCAAGACTCACGGACAAAAAGACCGAGGAAATCGCCCGCCTCGCGCGCGCCGTAAATAAAGAAGTCCCAAACCTCATGCTGATCGCTTGCAACGGCATGGCGACGCTACCGCAGCTAAAAGAGCTAAAAAGCGCGGGCGTGTTTAGCTACAACCACAACCTCGAGACCTCGCGCGAGTTTTTCCCGAAAATTTGCTCGACGCATAGCTGGGACGAGCGCTGGCAGACCAACATCGACGCCAAAGAAGCGGGACTGATGCTTTGCACGGGCGGCATTTATGGCCTTGGCGAGAGCGAAGCCGACCGCGCGAGCCTGCAAGCTAGCCTAAAAGAGCTTGATCCGTTTTCTAGCCCGATAAATTTCTTTATCCCAAATGACGCGCTACGCGTCAAACGGCCGCCTATGACAGCGGACGAGGCGCTAAAAATCATCGACGACACCGTCCGCGCGCTACCTAACGCTCGCGTGATGATAGCAGGCGGTCGCGAGAAAATTTTAGGCGAACGCCAATACGAAATCTTTGATCACGGCGTCTCTGCCGTCGTCATCGGCGACTATCTCACGACTAAGGGCGAGGTCGCTAGTCGCGATATCGCCGAGTTTAAAGCGCGCGGATTTAACTTCGCGACGCTTTGTCACTGATGCAAAATTTACTCTTAATCGGGTGCGGCGGATTTTTGGGGTCGGTTTGTAGAGCTGTTTTAAGCGGCGCGGTCGCTAAATTTTGCCCCGATTTTCCGCTTGCTACTCTTTGCGTCAATGCTCTTGGTAGCTTTTTGATCGGCGTACTACTCTCGTTAAATTTGAGCGAAAATTTAAGGCTATTTCTAGTCGTCGGCGCGCTCGGCGGTTTTACGACATTTTCGACGTTTAGCTATGAGACGGTGCGCCTTTTTAGCTCGGGACAAAATTTAGCCGCATTTTTAAACGCGTTTTTTAGCGTTTCTGTTTGCCTCGGGTTTTGTTATCTAGGCACCGTTATTCGCTGAAAATCTAAATTTTATGCACCTAGCTCAGCACCTTTAAAGTGCTAAATTTGGTTTTGTTAAATTTAAGATTCTCCAAATTTTTTAGTTTTTCTTTTTCTTGGGTGGCGGAAGGGCTTTCTACTTACGGTCTGCTTGCAGCTACGAGCAAAGCGAAGCAAAAGAGCTCTCCACCCCCTTTAATCCCCCTCCCCCTACGACACTTTTAATGTGGCGACACTGCTTTGCTCTGCGAGCAAAGCGTCGCAAACATGATTCAAATTTGACATTTTCAAGGTGCGGGTCTCGGCGGCTCAAATTTACAAATTTGGGCAATGGAAGTGAGGGCGAAGTATCGCGAGATGATTTTTGGGGTTTTGAAGTTAAAATTTGACGAAGATAAGGCATATAGCCTATCGAGTCAAATTTTAACTTCAAAACCGCAAAAAGCGCTCGCGAGACAAGCCCAAGCGGGTCAAATTTATCAAAGAATAAAAAACCTTAGGCTATAATCCCCCATTTACAAAGGACTTTCTTGCAGGCAAACGAGCTAAATATCCTCATCGCGCTAGCTTTTATCATCTTTACGTCGCCGTATTTTTCTAAAATTTTACGCATTCCTATCGCGCCGGTGGAGATTATTTTGGGTTCGGTAGCCGGGTATTTGGGCTTTATCGGGCACAACGAGATGTTTAAAATCGTGAGCGAAGTAGGCTTTTTCTACCTCATGTTTTTAGCGGGCACGGAGGTCGATCTCAAGCTATTTTTCACGATAGATAAAAAGATCCTAAAAACGGGCGTCGTCTATCTGGCGATACTCTACCTACTCTCGGCGCTGCTGACGTTTTCGTTTGATCTAAACCGCCTTTTTATCCTCATCATGCCGCTGATGGCCGTGGGTATGATATTTACGCTGTTTAAGGAGTACGGCAAAAACGAGGCGTGGCTAAATATCGGCATGCTCATCGGCTCGATCGGCGAGGTCGTGAGCATCACGCTACTAACCTTCGTCGGCGCGTATATGAAATTTGGCGCGGGTAGCGAGCTGGCGTTTTCGATCATATATTTGAGCGGATTTTTAGCCGCGGCGGCGATCGGGTACAAGACGCTAAACGTGCTGTTTTGGTGGTATCCGCAGCTACGCGTCATCCTGATGCCCCACTACGACAACTCCGAAAAAGACATCCGCCTGTGTATGGCGCTGTTTTTTGGCATCATCGCGCTTATGCTTTATTTAAATTTAGAGATAGCTTTCGGCGCGTTTGTGGCGGGGACCTTTATCGCGACATTTTTCGATCACAAAAAAGACCTGCCGCACAAGCTTGCTAGCTTTGGCTTCGGCTTTTTGGTGCCGACATTTTTCGTGCATATCGGCTCGACGTTTAAGCTTAACGCCTTTATGATAGACGGAGTCGTGCGCGATGCGGCGCTGATAACGGGCGTCATGATAGGCTTTAGACTAGCGGCTAGCACGGTGTTTTTAAATATCCTTGGGCTAAAAAACACCGTCCTTTTTGCGCTATCACACTCGATGCCGCTAACGCTTCTTATCGCGGTTGCTACCATAGCCTACAAATCAGGTGGTATAAATGAAAATTTTTACTTCTCTTTCATACTAGCGAGCCTAACTCAGGCTATAATAGTAACGATTTGTATCAAAATTCTAATGAGCTACGAAAATAAAAATTTGCAAAAGGAGCCAAAATGAGCGATACGGTTACGTTAACAGACAACAGAAACGGCAAAAGCTACGACTTTCCGATACTTCATGGCACCATGGGGCCCGACGTCATCGATATCTCGACCTTTTTTAGCGATACGGGGATGTTTACGTTTGACCGCGGATATACCTCGACGGCGATGTGCCGCTCTAGCATCACTTATATCGACGGGCTAAAAGGCGAGCTGATGTACCGCGGCTACGATATCGCGTATCTAGCGGAGAATAAAACCTTCATCGACGTGGCGTATCTGCTGCTAAATAAAGAGCTGCCGGATAAAAAGCAATACGACGAATTTAAACTCGAGCTTAAAAAACGCAGCTTCATCCACGAGGGCATGATGAAAATTTTCGACGCTTTCCCGGATAAGGCGCATCCGATGGCGATCTTGCAGGCGGCGGTCTCGGCGCTTTCTGCGTTTTACTTTGATCACCTAAACATGGATAAGCCCGAGGAGTACCACGAGATGGCGATGCGAATAATCGCCAAAATCCCGACCATAGCGGCTTTTTCTTATAGGTTTTCGCGCGGATTGCCGATAATTTATCCAAATTTAGACCGCGGCTTTACGGAAAATTTCCTATACATGATGAGGAGCTACCCGTACGAGCACGTAAATTTGCGCCCGATCGAGGTCAAGGCGCTAGATACGGTCTTTATGCTGCACGCCGATCACGAGCAAAACGCCTCCACGACGACCGTGCGCACGGTGGGCTCGACTCACGCGCACCCGTATGCGTGTATCGCTGCGGGTATCGGAGCGCTATGGGGCTGGGCTCACGGCGGCGCAAACGAGGGCGTCATCCGCCAGCTAGAGCAGATCGGCTCGGTAGAAAACGTAGATAAATACATCGCCCGCGCCAAGGACAAAAACGATCCGTTTAGGCTGATGGGCTTTGGTCACCGCGTGTATAAAAACTTCGATCCGCGTGCAAAGGTGCTAAAATCTATGTGCGACCAGCTGTTTGACGAGATCGGCATAAACACCGAGCTTCTAAAAATCGCCAAAAAGATCGAGGAGATCGCGCTAAACGACGAATATTTCATCTCGCGCAACCTCTATCCGAACGTCGATTTTTACTCGGGACTGATTTTAAAAGCGCTTAGCATACCAAACGATATGTTTGCGGTCATCTTCGTCATCGGTAGGATCCCGGGCTGGATCAGCCAATGGATAGAGCTAAAAGAGCAGGAGAGTATCAAGATCGTACGTCCGAGGCAGCTGTACGTGGGCGAGACGAACAGAACGCCGAAATAATTTTAAATTTGGCGGCTTGTCTTTTTCCTTTATACTTCGTTGTAAATTTCGCCGAGCCTAGGTTACATACTATATGTATGCGCCCTCGCTCGGCTCATTTCCGCCTCGTCTAAAGAAAAAATACGACGCCTTAACTCTTTAAGTTAAGGTAGAATTTACGTTTTCAAGGTGCAGGTCTGGACGAGCTGAATTTGAAACCTAAATTTACAAATTTGAACACAAAACGACAAGGCGAAGTATTTTGAGATGATTTTTGGGGTTGTGCAGCGAAAATTTTGCGTAGGCTAGACATGTACTGCCGAGCAAAATTTTAGCGTCTGCTTGCAGTTGCGACCGCAAGGGAAGCAAAGCTCCGCAAAAAGCGCTCAAAAGACGAGCCGCTAAAAAAGAAACCAAAATGCAAAAATTACTAAACCTAGCCAAGCTTGCAGCCATCAAAGCAGGCGACGAGATAATGAAATTTTACGCCCACAAGGGCTTTGACGACGAGATTTTAGCAGCTCGCTCGACTTTGCCAGAAAGAGCATGCAGCCAAAACCGCCGAGATTTCGAGGTAAATTTAAAAACCGATCATTCACCCGTGACCTCCGCCGATCTTGCAGCAAACGCCGCGATATTTGAAACGCTAAAGAGCTCGCAGATCCAAATTTGCTCGGAGGAAAAGATTCTGGGCGAGTCCGTGCGGACTTTTTGGCTCATCGACCCGCTAGACGGCACGAAGGATTTTATCGAGGGTAGCGGCGAGTTTTGCGTCTGCATCGCGCTCATAGAGGACGGTCGCCCTGCGCTCGGCGTTATCTACTTGCCCGTTACCGGCGAAATTTATAGCGCGGTAAAAGGCGAACGGACGCAAAAAGAGCTTTATAAAAACGGAGCGTTTACCCCGCAAATTTTAGCCGCGAAAGAGTGCGCGCCGCAAACGATAATCAGCGGCAAACGCGGCAAAAACGTAACGGCCGGCAAGCTCGCGACCGCTCTAAATTTTGACATCGCGCGGCTAAGCTCGGCGATCAAATACTGCCGCATCACCGAAAATCTCGCGGGCGCTTACATGCGCTACTCACCAAGCTCCATCTGGGACAACGCTGCGGGCGAGATGATCGCTGCGGGGGCGGGCGCAAAGATGATCGATCTAGCGACGCTAAAAGAGCCGATCTACGACGCAGCCTCGCTAAAAAATAACGAATTTATCGTTATCGCAAAGGATTTTTTAGACCGCGAGGATGAAATTTTACGAGCGATAAAGCAGATAAATTTATAAACCAAAAGGCGACTCGCCGCATTTCAAATTTAAACGGCTCGAGTAAATACATTATATAGCAACGCCGAATTTAAGACCCGCTAGACGAGAGTCGATAAATTTCATTTAAAATTTAGCTAAAATCGTAGTCAAATTTCAAGCCCTAAGTCGCCAAACATTTAAAGGAAACAATTGTTAAAAATCATAAAATCAGTTCTTAGCGTCATTTTCCAGGCTAGAATTTTATTTATCCTTTTTTACTTTTGCGCCTTCGTTACTTTTGCGCCCATGGCGTCTATCTTGGGCGCAGAGACGAGCCAAATGACGCTTTCTGCGCTATTTAACCCGCTCACGATACTATCTTGCGCATTGCTTGCCGTTTATATCGGCTTTAGGGTCGCAGCATATAAAAATCACGGCATAGATTGCAAAATGGACGCCGTATTTTTCTTCGCTTTGAGCTGGATATTTTTTATGCTGTTTTGCTTGGCGACGCTTCTTGCGACTATTTTATTTTTGGAGGATTTTAGAGGCTTACCGTCGCGAGAATTTTACTCGTTACTTTTGGTGATGGCGATTTTTGCGGCATGGCGCACGCTTAAGAGCTCAGAATACAAATTAAGCGTATTTTACGAGCGAAAAGCCGGCGCAAAAACAAGCATAGTCAAAATCTTAATTTATTCAGTCTTAGCGTTTGCGGCGATTGTCGCGGTATTTTTTTAGCGAAACGATTTTAGATTCTATAAATTGCTCATCGCGCCAAATTTAGATTTGCCGTGCTTTATACTCGCCCGCTCACAACAGCGCCACAAAAAGCTAAATTTGGGGTAATAATCGCCAAATTTGAGCTAAAAAGCAAATTTCAGCCAAAAGCCGAATCTAAATCCTCGTTAGCTCGCTTCTAGGGCTAGCCTGCAGATCAAGCCCCGCAAACTCGCCGCGCAGGTATTTCTCGCGTCCCGCGCGCGCGATCATAGCGGCGTTATCGGAGCAAAACTCCAGCGGCGCACAGATGAGCTCGCAGCCGTATTTATCGCACAGAGCCTTTAGGCGGGAGCGCAAATTTAGATTCGCGCTCGCCCCACCCACGACACCGAAACGCTCAAATTTACGCTGGGCAAATACCTTTTCCAGCTTGTTTAAGATATGCTTGCAAGCCGTATTTTCAAAGGCAAAGCAGATATCCGCGACCTCCTGCGCGCCGAGATTTCCGCTTTCGGCGAGCTTTTCGGTTTCGACGCGGACCTGATTTTTTAGCCCCGAGAAGCTATACGCCGTGCGCGCATCGCCCAGCAGCGGCACGGTAAATTTAAACCTCTCGCGCCCGCTCTTTGCCGCTTTTTCGACCGCTACGCCGCCAGGGTAGCCAAGCCCCAGCATCTTTGCGACCTTGTCAAAGCTCTCGCCGAAGCTATCGTCCATCGTCGCGGCCAGTACGCTCACGGCCCCGTCCGCGCCGATATCTAGCACCATCGTGTGCCCGCCACTAACGAGCAGCACGCCCGCAGGCAGCCGCGCCTCCTGCGACAAAAATAGCGAATACACGTGCCCGGCGAGGTGATTTACGGCAATTAGCGGCACGCGCAGCGACGAGGCGAGCGCCTTTGCCATCGCGACGCCACCAACTAGGCTCACGGAGAGCCCGGGCTCGTTCGTGACGGCAACGGCTTTTACGCGCGGTAACTCGGGCTTGATCTGCTGCAAAATTTTAGGCAACGCAGCCGTATGTAGCCTGGCGGCAAGTTCTGGCACCACTCCGCCAAATGCGCAGTGCTCGGCATCCTGCGAGATTTTTTTGTGAAATTTTAGCTCCAAGGTCTCGATGTCCAGTAGCGCCACCGAGCTGTCGTCGCAGCTGCTTTCTATACCCAAAATCAGCCCGCCAGCACTGCTATTTCGTAAATTTTCGCTCATTTTGCAAATTTTCCTTTTTTAGCGCATTTTACCGCTTTTTGCTTTCGCGGCTATAAATTCGCCCCGCTTCCTAGCAAAGGCGGTAAAATACGCGCGCAAATCGCTTGCCGTAAATTTACGACGAAACCGAATTTGACGCACCGAGACCTGCGCCTTTAAGGTACTAAATTTGGTTTTGTTAAATTTGGTTTTGTGCATTAGCTTTTTGCGCAAATCAACCTTTCTTGTTAAGGGGGAAGGGGCTTAAATTACGAAGTCGCTCCCTTCCCCCTTAACGATCCCCTATCCCCTACGACGTGAGAAGTGGCGACACTGCTTTGCTTGCGCAAAGCGTCGCGAGTTTTTAACTCCAATTTTGACGTTTTCAAGGTGCGGGTTTCGGCAACTCAAATTTGAAAATTTGACTCCAAATTTGAACGTAAAAAGTTAAGGCGAAGTATCGTGAGATGATTTTAAATGTTTTGAAGTAAATTTCGTCCCAAGACTAGACATATAGTCTGTCGCAGGGCGAAATTTACTTCAAAACATTTAAAAGCGCTCGCGAGACAAGCCAAAAAACTTAAAATTTCTCGTCTCTTATTACTTTGCCCCTCTCATCATACTCCCGCTCGATCTTATTTTCGTAGTCGTTAAGCGACTTTAGTCGGCCGTCTGGATAAAACGTCTTTACCCAGATAAATACCGTGTCTTTTTGGTAGCTCGTGTTTTCGATCTCGCCGTTTTCGTCGTAGTTTTCATAATAATCCTCTTTAGGCCCCGAGCGCACCGTGATAAAGTGCTTTTGGCGCGGTTTGCCGCCGCTAGTGTAGGAGAAGTTGTTATTGTCGGAAAAGATACCCAGCATCACGTCGAATTTATTGCTCGATTTATATAGCCCCGCGACGTTGCCTTCGTCAAAAGCCTCCTTGACTTCGACGTTTATATCGTCCCACAAGCACAGCTGCAGCGTGCCGCTATGCATGCCGTCCGCATGATAAAAATCTATCTCGATCCAGCGCTCTTGGCCGCTTTTGATAAATTTGACGATCTGCTTTTCCGGGTGATGCAAGGGCGGCTTGATGTAGCCGTATAGCCTGCCGTAAAACAGCGTCTCGCCTTCAGGCGTATAGATGCGCTCATAGACGTTGTTTAGCTCCAGGCGGCTTTCCGGATCGTACTCGCCCGTCCTTTCTACGTCGTAGCTAAACCTCATCTCCAGCTCGCCCGTTTGCTTGCCTTTTAGCTTGGGACGCGGGGTAAATTTTAGCTCGCTCGGGGGTAAAATTTGAGCGTTTTGCTTCGCAGAGCTCTGCTTTTCGCCGCCAAACGCCTGCGACGAAGCGGCGAAGCTAAGCGCCAAAAATAGCGCGAGAAAATTTTTCATTTTTATCCTTTAATTTTGTGCGTTTTTAAAACGAGCGTGATTATAGCCTTAAATTTGGATAAATTTTTAAATTTTACTTGCCGAGACCCGTATCTTTAAGGTGTTAAATTTGTTTAGCATTGCGAGTTTGGCTTCCTTGCGTAAAAAACAACCATTTGAGGTTGTTTTTTACTCTATTGTAAAGGGGGTGGGGGCTTAAATTGCGAAGTCGCTCCCCACCCCCTTTAATCCCCCTCCCCCTACGACGCTTTTAGGGTGGCGACATAGCTTTGCTGACGCAAAGCGTCGCAGGTTTTAAATTTGCATTTTCAAGGTGCGGGTTTCGGCGACTCAAATTTGAAAATTTGACTTCAAATTTGAACGTAAAAAGATAAGGCGAAGTATCGTGAGATGATTTTTCGAGTTTTGAAGCAAAATTGAGCGTGCGCTAGGCATATAGCCTGCGGAGCGAAAATTTTGCAAAATCTCGGAAAAGCGCTCACGAGACAAGCTGAAAAAAGGCTAAATTTTCAGCCCATTTTCGTACCAATCTATCTTTCTAGTTAAATACATCACCAGCGCAATCACCGCAAATATCATCACGCTGCCCATCAAAAGCGCGTAGTCCTCGGACTGCAAGATACCGTAGAGCAAGCAGTAGCTAACCCCGTGTACGAGCGCGATAAACACGCCCCATTTGCGAGCCCGAAAGATCGCCGAGCCGTAGAAAAGTATCGTCGCGCACACGGCTGCGGCCGCGACGAGATAGCTAGCTAGGAAGCTGATATGCTCCGAAAACGAGAGCACGAGCAGGTAAAATAGCACGTCGGCGGCTCCTATGAGTAGGTACTGGATCGGGTGAATGCGGACGCGGCTGTAAATTTCGCACAAAAATATCGCCAAAAACGGCACCGCTAAAAACAAGATCGCGTAAGTCACGCAGCGCGCGATGAGCGAGTAGTTGTTTACGGGACTGATGAAGCTAGCCTCGACGCCCTCAAATCCCATCTCGCGCCTGCCGTCCATGATCCACGCCTGCGGAACGCCGGTGCTAAGGCCCGAGATCTCCCACTGCGCGTTAAAGCCGCTGCTCGTAACTTCGCGCGATTTAGGCAGCCAGCCGCCACTAAAAGACGGCGAGCTCCACGAGGATTTTACGTCAAATTTATTATCCTGCCCCACAGGAACGAAGCTCGCGCTCTGCCCGCCCTGCATAGATAGCGCGCCTGCTAGCTCAAAGCCGCCGTTTGCTAAATTTGCGGGTAGCTTGTAGTGGACGCTTTGGGTAAAGGGCGAGTATTTAGGCGGCGCAAAAGACTGCGCGAGATCTTGGCCGTTTGCTTTTAGCGCGGGAAACGCGGTAAAGGTCTTTTTGCTGCCCACGCCTAAAATCAGCGTCGCCTCGCTTAGCAAAACGTCGCTTTCCGCGATATTTAGCTGCTCGAAATTTAGCGGGGCAAATTTGGCTTTTAGCGCGACGTCGCCGTTAAAAACGGGCACGCTAAAGATACCGCGCTTTAGATACTGCGGATTTAGCTGGGTCGATAGCTCGTATGACTGAGGCGCTATCATGATCTGCTCGGTGGCCTGCGATACCGCAGCTACGCCGTTTTCGTTGTAGATCGCCGCTTGCTTTTTATACGGCACGGAGATCAAAACGCCCTCGATCCTAAGCGGGCCGCCAACCGGCTGCATGATAGACTCCTCGGCGCTTTGCTTAACGTAGGCGCGATCAGAGATCATCGAGCTGATGAAACCTAGCGGGATAAGCAGCAGCAAAAGCAGAACGAAAATGATGACGGGCTTCGTCCAAAAGCCGCCCCTGACGCTATCCATGATTTTGTTTTCCATTGGATTTCCTTTTGATTTTTTTTCACTGCGATTTTAGCCCAAAATCGTAATAAATCGGTAAGAAAGGTTGTAAATTTAGAGCAAAATTTGACGACAAATTTAGCCGCGTCGCAAGCTGCGTTTTCTAAGGTAGCTGTAAATCCAAGCTCCGAGCAATAAAACCGCCGCGAGGCAATACATATAAAAGGCCGCGCCGTTTTCGTACTCCACGTCCTGCGCGGTAAAGACCTGCTGCGACATTTCAGGGTTTCGCGCCGCCTCGTCCGCGACCTGCGCCATCACCTCATCGTCGTGTACCTCAAGCGTGATCTTTCGCAGATCGATGAAATTTGTCCGCTTATCCAGATGCCTGCC
>NZ_CALHVM010000059.1 GCF_938039205.1 uncultured Campylobacter sp. | reverse complement strand
GCTGGGCGCCGAAAACAACTCGCGCTTTGATAACGCGGACAAGATGAAAAACGTGAAAATTTTCTATCAAGATAACTTCGATGTTCCGCTGATCGCGGGCTGCGCCGCATGGCTCGTTTGCAAGCGTACCCCCGAGCCTCATAACGAGCAGAGCTACGATCTTTTCATCGGCGAGGTCGTCGCGGCGTATGCGGACGGGCGGATCTTTGACGGCGGACACTGGCTGTTTGAAAAGATCCCTGACGAGCTAAAAACGCTTCACTACGTCGCCGGCGGTCGGTATTATCTGGACGGCAAAGCGGTAGATACCAAGCGCACGCCCATAAGCGACGAATAAACCGCCTCGCAAAATGCTGACAAATTTGTAAATTTAAGACGAGTGCACGCGTAAATACGCGGCGGGTTTTAGTAAAATTTCAAACTGAAGAATTCAAGAAAGGATAGAAAATGAAAAAATATATCGTCATCACCGGCGCAAGTTCTGGTATCGGAGCGGCCGCGGCAAAGGCGTTTGCTGGGTGCGGAGAAAATTTGATCTTAATTGCGCGCAGAGCGGAGCTGCTGCAAAAGATAAAGGACGAGATCGCTAAAATTTCGCCTGAACCAGACGTCGTGATTAAAATTTGCGATCTGGCGCGCAGTGAGAATGTCCTAGTACTCTGGGACGAGCTAAAAAGCTACGAGCTAAAGGCGCTAATTAATAGCGCTGGCTTTGGAGATTACGGTGCGGTCGGCGAGCGCGATCTCGCCAAGGTCTCGCAGATGCTGCGGCTCAACGTCCTCTCGCTTGCGCTATTAAGCCATCTCTTCGTGCGCGATTACAAGTATAAGCCCGCCCAGCTCATCAATATCTCCTCCGCTGGCGGCTACAGCATGGTGCCAAACGCTGTCACCTACTGTGCGAGCAAATTTTTCGTAAGCGCCTTTACGGAGGGCTTGCACCACGAGCTGGCGCAGGATAAAGACGCCAAAATGCAGGCTAAAGTTCTAGCGCCCGCCGCGACTAGGACGGAGTTTGGTCCCGTGGCGACGGATGATGCCGGTTACGACTACGACGCGGCTTTTAAGCGCTATCATTCAAGCGAGGAGATGGCGGAATTTCTACTTGCGCTTTACCATAGCGACGCGTGCGTAGGCGCGGTGGATCGAAACAACTTCGAGTTTAGCCTGCAAGCTCCACGATTTGACTACGCGGGCAAACGCTAAAATTTATGCATTACGCGTCGCGCGACGAAGCGTAAAATTTGAGTAACGTAATATTGGAGCTAAATTTAACCTCAAAGCGCGTTAAAATTTAAAGAAATTTAAGGAGCAAAAATGGGTAAAACGGCTTTGGTCGTGGGAGCTACGGGAGCAGTCGGGCGCGAGATCGTTTGCGGGCTTTGCAAAAATGAAAACTACGATAAAATCATTGTTTGGGCGCGCAGGGAGCTAAAATTTAGCCACGAAAAGTTAGAGACGCAGATCGTAAATTTTAGCGACGTAAAAAACATGCCGCCGCGCGAGATAGACGAGATATTTTGCGCGCTTGGCACGACGATGAAACAAGCCGGTAGCCGCGGGCAGTTTTATAAAGTAGATGTGAGCTACCCCGTAAATATCGCAAAATGGGGCATCGCCTCGGGCGCGCGCCGCTTTGCGCTCATTTCGTCGCAGGGCGCAAACGAGCGGTCGAGATTTTTTTATCTGCGCGCAAAGGGCAAGGCGGAGAAAAAGATCGCCGCGCTAAAATACGAGAGCGTGCAAATAGCGCGGCTACCTGCGATAAAAAGTGAGCGCGAGCAGGTGCGTATGGGCGAGCTCTTTACGATTTGGCTGTTTGGGCTTTTGCCGAAGTTTATCTTAACGAACTACCGTCCGATGAGCGCGCAAGATATCGCGGCTGCCGTCATCGCCGCCGCGCAGACGGACGCCAAAGGCGTGCAAATTTATCATCCAAGAGAGTTTATTTAGAAGCAAAGCGTAAAGGCGATTTTGGCTTTAAGCTTTTAAAAACGCCGAAAAATGCACCCGCTATTTTAAAATAAAAAATCGGCCGAATTTTCAAGGTACGCGGCTTTATTTAAAATTGACCCTTGAGCGCGGTTTGGCTATTTGCTCGGTCGCGGCCAAAAGTTGGGTATCAAAAAGAGGCTCGCGTTTATGTTTGGCTATTTACCTGGCCGCAGCCAAAAGCGTCGCTAGGACGACTTTTTGCGCCGCAATCCGCCTAACAGGTAGCGAAAGCCTGCATTTAGTTTTGATTTGCTCGCGCAAAAATCAAAACGCCTACTTAAAGACTATGCCAGATGCGGTAAAATCCATTTGTTCCGGTTCTACGTTTAGTAATGATTTAAAAACCAGCTTGCCGATCGCCTTTAGCTCCGCCTTGCGCGCGGGATCGGAGTGCTGTGCCAGCTCCTGCTGCATCGCCATCAGCAAAAATCCAAGCCCCATAGATATCTGATACGAGTTCATCATTTCCGTAGCTTTTCCCTCAAACAGCTCCGGTTTTTTGCGCAAAAACTCGGCGATCTGCAAAAATGCGGGCTTTACGGCCTCGTCTGGCATCGGATGATTAAAATACGCCGCATAAGCGCCTCCTAGCAGCGCCACGATGCCGGTCGCTACGTTTTCTTTAGGTATGCCGTATAGCTGCTCGACGCTACCGTTTAGCTTATCTATACCCTCTACTAGCAAGCGCCGCCCCTCGTCTTGCTGCGCGGCGGGGAAAAGCTGCGCTATCTGCTCTATGCCGTCCATATCTAAAAAATGATCTCCGGCTCGTACCAGCGCGCCCGTATAGAGTATATCAGTCTTAACGTCTTTGGCATAGGCGGAATCATCGGGCGGATTTAAATTTTTCTTCGCCTCATTCATAGCGCGGTTATAGGCATCCTGCCGCAACCACTGCTCGTTAAAATCGATATAATCGATAACATAAAGCGCCTGCGCGCCGCTAAAACACATCGCCAGCCCCAGCGTCGCCGCGCCGACTCGAATCTTGCCTAAAAATTTCATAAAACGCCTCCGAAAATAAAATTTCATGCGACGACGCCGCATTGCCGGTATTATACCTAAAATAACGCGGCTGCGATATTTTTTATTTGATTGCCTCTATTTCGCTGCGCAGACGGACGCTAAAGGCGTGCAAATTTATCATCCAAGAGATTTTCTATAAACGCACGGCAGGTAACCAAATTTCGCGCTTAGGCTAAAATTTGACGCCGCTAGCGGTCTAAATTTACTAGCCGCTTCGCAGGCAAAATCGGCGCTAAAATTTAATCTCTCGCACGACCTGCGCGCCAAGGCCCGTTTGCATATGCTGCAAAAACATCGCGTGATAAAAGTCCCCCTCGTGCCCCGGCGCGTCGTAGGTGGCGACGAGGTTTGCCGGCACTAGGACTTTGCGCCTGATATTTGCCTCATTTGCGCTAAGTTTTAGGTGCGAGACTAGCTGATAGACGCAAAGATCTGTGCAGTCGCCCAGCACCACAAAGGTATCAATCTGTGGATTTTGCGCGAGAAATGCGTTAAATTCGGCGCAGTAGGCCGCGCTCAGGGAGTTTTTGCGAAAGATTTTTATCTCGTCAAAAAACGGCAGATTGCGCAGCTGAGGTATCGTCTTTGCGCCCTCTGTTCCCTTGACCGCGTGCGGCGGAAATGCGTCAAATTCCGCGCAGTTTGCCTCGTGGCTATCCTCGAGCAGCACGAGATTTCTCGCGCCCGCCGCGTAAGCCGCGCTAAGAATTTGCGCTATAGCGTCCGCGATCGCGCCCACTCGCGGGCTAGCTAGCGGCCCGGTGCTGCAAAATCCCTCTATCATATCCACGCTGATAAAGGCGGTGTTTGCCGCGTCGCCCGCTAAAATTTCGCTAAATTTGATCTCCTTTAGCCCCTCAAACCACTCCGCTAAATCCTCTAAAATTTTCGCGTCAAATTTCATTTTTTCTCCTTGTTTTGGTTGTTATTATATTCGTTGTTCGGCTCGCCGAAGCTAATCTCAAACCGCGAGCCGCCCTAAATTTCGCGTTCAAATTTAATCTCGCCAGAAGCGTCAAATTTCATCAAATTTACCCGCCTAGCCGCGCGTCTTTGCAGGCAAATTTACGCAAAAGCTCTTTGGCTCAAGCTCGATCTCGATGCTGCCGCCGTGGGCTTGGACGATTTGCAGGCACAGGTGCAGGCCTAGGCCGTTGCCCTTTAGCTTGCTCGTTTTAAAGGGCTCAAAGACCATGGCCTGGTTTTTGATCGGCGCGCCGCTATCGGTCACGGTAAATTTATGCTCGCCGTCGCAGTATCGGTAGTCCACGCGCACCCAGCCATCATCGTCCTCGTTTTCCTCGACCGCGTCGATCGCGTTAAATAGCATGTTTTGAAACACCATCGCCAGCAAATCGCGGTCGCCGACGTATGGCAGATCGGGGAAATCTAGGCTAAATTTGATCTCCTTGCCGTATGTGTAGCACTCTATCGCCGCCTCGCATTCGGATTTTAGCTCAGCTAAGTTAAATTCGCGCGCGTTTATCGTTAGGCCTTTTGTGAAAAGCAAAGTAGCCTTGATGATGCGCTCGACTCGCCAGATTGCCTTTTGCATCTGCTTGACGACCGGGCGAGTGCGCTCGTCAGCCTTTTTTATCAGCGTCGAGGCTAGCAGCGAGATCGAGCCCACGGGGTTGCGTATCTCGTGGGCTAGGTGGGCTGCGACCTGACCCATCGAGGCTAGGCGCTCGGTGCGCTTTTCGGTCGTTATGTCGGTTGCGGAGATGATTTTTTTGCCCTCTTTTTGGGCGATTTTGATGAGGTAGATTTGCCCCGTGGCGCTTATCTCGCCTTCATTTTGCGGGATAAATTTTAAAATTTGCCCGAGTTTTAGGGCTTCTGAGTTTTGTAAAAATATCTCGCCCGCCTCGTCCAAAACCCAGATCGCGTTTGGCAAAATTTCCACGATATCTTTGATGAAGCCTTGCAGATTGGCATACGATGCGGTTAGATTTTTGTACTCGCGCTCTATCAGATAGGTCTGCTCGATCAGGCTTTTTAGTCCGTCTTGGACGCTGGTTTTGTCGATCTGAGTCATAAAAGCTCCTCGAAATTTTCTAAATCAAAAAGTAAAATTCGCTCGTTTTTTAGGCGGCCGACTTCGTTGCTAAAGCCGCTTTTGGAAAATAGCGCGACGGCGTCTGGCACAAAGCCTAGCCGCTCGCATTTTTTAAGGAGTAAATTTACCACGTTTTTGCAAATTTTGTGCTCTTTAAATTTAGCTTCGCCCACGATTATGTGCCCCTCAATGCTCAAAAATATATCTATCTCGATATTTTTCGCCCACAGGCTCCGCACCCGAGCAGGCTCCGTGCCTAGTCTAAACGCCAAAAGTTCGCGGCAAAGTAGCTCAAAGCCAAAGCCCGCGTACGAGTCGAACTCTCGTCTGATGATCTCCATCAGCGCGGCCTTTTCGCCGTTTTTTAAAAGGGCTAAATTTGGCTCGATGAAATAAAACCAAAATCTAGTAAAATTGTCGTTAAAGACCACCTTATCCTGCGCCTTATCGCGCTCGAGTAGTTTTTTAGATTTTTGATATTTGCTTTTTATGCGCGGTTTTTCCAGCGTCTTTTCGATGCTGACTACGCCTGAGTTTATCGCGGCGGCGTAAATTTTTAGGATGAGAGGGCGGGGCAGAAATTTATTTAGAGCGTATTTTTTGCGGTCGTTTTTAGCAAGCTTGCAAAGGGCAAATTTAAGCTCGCTCTCAAAAGGGGCGTCAAAGATAAATTTGAGCGACAAATCTTCAAATTTATCTAAAATTTCCTTTTCGATCGCCTCGAAAATATCGTAATAATTCGCCTCAAATTTGAGCGCGTCAAAGACCAGATGAAAGTAAATAAGCTGCAGGATATCAAGGTGCTTAAAGCGCGCGTAGCTTGATTTTAAGGCGTAGATTTTTGCTCCTTTTTAGCCCATTTTAGCACAACTTTGGTTATAATCTCTTTTTTTATAAGGAAAAATTTTGGTTAGCATCGACGAAATCAGGAAAAATATTATTTTAAAAAAGGGCGTGCGCTACTTTGACTATACGGCCTCGGGCCTAGCCTACGCGCCTATTGAGCGTAAGATCGCAAAATACCTAAAAACCTACGCCAACACCCACTCAGAAAGCGCCTCAAACGCGCTAAAAACGCAAAAACGCTACGAAAAAGCAAGGCAGAGCCTAAAAGATGCGCTGGGGCTTGACGAGCGATTTTATCTGATCTCGGCGGGCTGCGGCGCAACGGGAGCGATAAAGAAATTTCAGGAGATCATGGGACTTTACCTGCCGCCTATGAGCGCAAACCGCCTAGGCGAAGAGGCGGTAAAAGGCGCAAATTTGCCCCTCGTCATCGTCTCGCCCTACGAGCACCACTCAAACGAGGTTAGCTTGCGCGAGGGGCTGTGCGAGGTCGTGCGCATACCGCTAAGCAAGAGCGGGGAGATAAATTTCGGCAGGCTAGATCAACTGCTCAAAATCAACTCAAAGCGCGAGATTATCGGCTCTTTTAGCGCGGCCTCAAACGTCACGGGGATAATCAGCGACTACAAAAAAATCTACGTGATGATGAAGCGATACGGCGCGACCGTGGCCTTTGACGCGGCTAGTTTTAGCTCGCACGACAACCTCGACGCCGACTACTTCGATGCGCTATTTCTCTCGCCGCATAAGCTTTTAGGAGGCGTGGGTAGCTGCGGACTGCTCGCGATAAAAAAGGAGCTCGTAAAGTCAGACAAACCGACCTTTGCCGCGGGCGGGACGGTTAGCTACGTGAGCCGTAGTTCGCATTTTTTTGCGCCAAGCGTGGAGCGCATGGAGGAGGGCGGAACCCAGCACGTGATGGGGTTAATAAGAGCCGCGCTAGCATACAGACTGCGAAACGAAGTCGGCCTAGACGTCATAAAAAGCCGCGAGGATGAGCTAACGAAGCAGTTTTGCGAGGGGTTAGATGAAATCCCCGAGGTCGTGAGCTATTTTCCGCGCGCAGTGCCGAGACTGCCGATTTTTGCTTTTAACGTAAAAGGCGTTTCGCCGTATGATTTCGCCGAGGCGCTGAGCGAGGACTACGGCGTGCAGACACGCGCGGGGTGTGCGTGCGCCGGTCCGTACGGACACGATCTGCTCGGACTAAAAGACGATCAGAAATTTGATCAAAAGCCCGGCTGGGTGCGTGTGAGCCTGCACTATTCGCACACGCCAAAAGACGTCGCATATCTGCTAAAGGCCATCAAAAAAACTATCAAAAAATTTAAAACCAAAAAGGAAAAGAAATGAATAAAATTTTAGCCGTAGCCTTGTTTGCTCTTTGCGCCGTTTGCGCGCAGGCAAAGCCCTTTAGCCCCGAGCAGTACGCAAAGGTACTGCGCGAGTACAACTCCGTGGCGGGTGCGAACAACTACTTTGAAAGCGGTAAATTTAAAGAGGAATTCGCTCTTCGCAAAAAATACTGCGACGAGGGTCTAAGAGACGCCTGCGGCGATCTGGGGCTGCTCTACGTTACGGGTCTAGGCGCGCCAAGAGATAGCAAAAGAGCGGGCGAACTGCTCGAGTATGCCGCTAAAAACGACGAATTTAATGCTATATCGCAGTACTACGAAGCCGCACTTGACATAGCTCGCGCGGCGGAAAAATACCCGGACGACAAGGTCCTGCAGCACCTAGGAGCCGAGTTTAAAAACTCGCTAGAGCAGTGCAAGGCGTACAAAGGCGACCGCCACGTGTGCTTTCGCGCGCTGGTGATAAGCGGTATGCTGCCAAAGGGCGAGGACGGCCTGGGACTATCGCAGGCTGAGTTTGCCAAGACGTGGGAGGACATCGTCGTGAGCGACGTCGAGCGCAACGGCATGGACGACTCGAAGGTAAACTCGCTGGCAAAGGAGCTAGAAGGACTATCGGCGCGCTAAATTTGCGGGCTTTTGCGGCGTAAATTTGCTTTTTTCGGCCAGGCAATCCGTCAAATTTGACCGTCTGCGCTTTTGTCTTTTTGCGGGCGGCTTTGTGTCTCATGTAAATTTAGATTACTTGGCTCAAATTTGACGCGTCGGCAATTGCTAGGCTTAAATTTGGGTCGATTTTTGGGTAAATTTATCCAGCGGTGTATAATTTGCTTTTGCTCAAATTTGACCGCCTTTTACGGATAAATTTAGCTCGCTCCTGGTGGCATTTTGTGGCTGCGAGCTTTTGCCTGGCGGGCTTTACGGCTATCTTTACGGCGTAAATTTGCTAAATTCTGCTATCGTTCGGGCAAATTCGGTCGTTAGGCTTAAAGCCTTTGCTTACGCTTTTTTGCGCACGGTCAATTTTACGTGCCTGCGCGGGTTTTTGCCTCACTCAAATTTGACGTATTTTTTGTGCCCCGCTCAAATTTGTACGGCGTTAATTTTTACGAACTTACAAAAACTTTGGAGAAAATTTAGATGCGAGATTCGCGCGAGTTTCAGGTTTTAGCGGGCGAGGCCAGAAACGTGAGATGGAGTGCGGCGACGGATGACTGCGTTTTTGAGATAGAGGGCGTTAAATTTAGCGCCAAAATCCCAAAAGAGCGTCTCGTGCCTAGCGAAAACGACGGCCTTGCCATCGCCTATGACGAGAAAAACGAGGTTTGGAATTTTAAAAATTTGACCTCAAACAAGTGGCTCAAAAACTACGCTTGGCGCGCGCATTCTATACTGTCTTGGGCGGCGATCTTTGATATCGTTCCGGGTAAAATTTTAGGCACGATTTTTGCGATACCTATCATTTGTTTAAGCAAATATTTGTCCGAATTTGCAGGCATGACGGCCTTGTTTGCCTTTGTTGTTTGCTTATTTTTATCGCTACCCTTTTTGCACATATACTGGAGCGAAAACAAAAGCTTAAGCGGCACTGTCGAGGCATATCTAACTGTAAGAAAATTTTTAAATGAGATGGATTTATAAAATGGCGTCAAAATTTGAGGAGATTTTTTAAATGAAAACGCAAAACGGCCTAAAACTACTCAGCGGCCGCGCGGATTCGCTTGAGTGCGTCTATAAAGACAAAAGCAGATTTGATTATAGCTTTAGCTTGGATGGGCAAATTTTAAACGTTCGCTCGCTGCAAAGTCCGCTCTTGCCGTTAAATGATGGCGACGAGATGCTGGCGGTTTGCGATAAAAAGGGGCGGGTTTTGGGGCTAAAAAACCGCTCTTTAAACTCCGCGGCCTGGTACGCCTATGAGCCTAGCCTCTTTTTTGCGGCTCTATTTTTCGCGCTGTTTTTGTTGTTCGCCGCGGCCGGCATTTGGGCGATTTTCTCTGGTTTTGACGGACGGTGGCCACTTTTTAGCACTTTGATGCTAGTTTTTGGTTTCGGCTCTCTTGCCTTTGCTTGGTTTAAGTATCACCGCGAGGCGTCTTTGGGCTTACGCGTTAGGCTGATGCTGGGTGCTGCAAAAGAGTCAAAAGCAAACGGCGAGGTTAGCGGCACGGTGCGCGACTTAAGGATTTTTGAGACGAAAGAAAAAAGCTATTTTAGCGTCACGGTCGGCGATACGTTTTTGTGGGGTAGCAGCCCTAAAAAGCGCGCCCTGGAGCTAGAAAACGGCGACGAAGCGAGCGTGAAATACGAAAATTTCAGGGTCATAAAGATACGGAATCTCACTAAAAATCTGAGGGCGAAAAAATCGCAAGGCTTTTTTGAAAGGGTACTTTGGTTTAACGTCGATATCGCGATCAGCCTTTGTACGGGACTTGTTTTGCTCTATGCGGGGACGATGGATTTTTGGTTTTCGCCTTTTGCTGGGATTGCCGGCTTGATAATCTTGCTCGGCGGAGTCTGCTTTAACGTGTTTTATAAAAAAGATTAGCCTTCGGCGCGCGGCCTAGTCGTAAATTTGCGTTTTTTTGGCGTGCTGGGCAAATTTGGCGCAGAGACTCAGAATTTGAGCTCGATCGCCGTAAATTTGACGCTCAAATTTAGCGTGTCAAATTTGAGCAAGGCAAGCGGACTCGTCAAATTTTAAGCCTTACAAAAACGCTTGCAAATTTTGCTGGGCGGTAAATCGCGGAAATAACGGCGATAAAGCTTAAATGTGGCGCAGCTTCCGTGATTTATAGCGAGGTAAATTTACGCGTAGCAAGACTAACTGCGACCGTCAAATTTAGCCTAGATTTCGCAAAAACTCCGCGTATTCTCTAGCGCCGCGCTCTAAATCGTCCTGGCTTGATACGTAGTCCACGCCCGGAGTCTCCTCGGCGCCGTAAAATGCGAAAAAGCCGCGGTAGTCGGCGTGAAAATAGTATTTAAACGCGAGCTCAAACGGCGTAAGAACCTCGCGCAAGCTAAAATGATAGCGTCCTTGCGGGCAGTAGTCGCTCTTTTTGATGCCCGCGGTCACGGCTAGCGCGACCTTGCGGCCCGCGATACCGTCCGAGCCGCGCCCATAGGCAAAACCGTGCGTCATCACCGCGTCGATCCATGATTTTAAAATCGGAGGGCAGGAGAAGTTATGAAGCGGAAACTGCAAAACGAGGGCGTCATGGGCTCTGATGAGCTCTTGCTCGCGCGCGGCGTCGATATCGCCGCCCCCGTAAATCTGCGTCAAATCATGAACGCTAAAGCGCTGCGGCTCTTTGAGTGCCTCTTGTAGCAGGCGTTTGTTTATGACCGAGTTTTGGATGCCTGGGTGGGTTAAGATGATTAGAGTTTTCATTTTTATCCTTTTTAATCGAGCAAATTTTAGCGAACCTGGCTTAAATTTAGGCGGAGCATCGCGCGGGCTAGCGACGCAAATTTGACGCAGTTTTAGCGCATTTTTACAAAAACGCTTGCAAATTTCGCAGATTTTCTTTTATGGATGCTGGGCGGTAGAGCGCTGAGATAACGGCGATGTAGTCTGGATTTAGCGCGGCGATTTGCGCGATATTTGCTGCGTTTATGCCGCCGATCACGCAAACCGGGATACGTAAAATTTCCTTTGCGCGCCTGATCGTTTCAAATTTACAAAGCGGGGCGTTTGGTTTGGTCGGGCTCGCAAACACGGCGCCAAATGCCGCGTAAGAAGCACCCTCGTCCTGCGCCCTTAGCGCCAAATTTAGATCGTCATAGCAGCTAACGCCGATAAAGGCGTCCTCGCCCAGGATCTTGCGAGCGGCCTTTACTCCGCCGTCGTCTTTGCCGATGTGCACGGCGTTTGCACCTATTTTTGCGGCAAATTTGACGTCGTCGTTTACGATAAATCTCGCGCCGTAACGCTCGCAAAGCTCTTTTAGTGCAACAGCTACGCGCTCGTTTTTGGGCTCAAGCTTGGTGCGGTACTGTAAAAACTTCACTCCGCGCTCTAGCAGCTCGCGAGCTTGCTCTAGCACGCTACTCTCTGGCGTTAGGACGTCGTCCGTGATAGCGTAAATTTCAGCCATTTTCGCCCGCTGCTTTGTGATTCAGCAGTCGCGCGCCGAAATTTGAGCCGTGGGCGTTTTTGATTGCGTTTGCGACGAAGGCTTTGGCGCGCTTGATTGCCGTTATCTCGTCTGTCCCGCACGCTAGGGCGCAGGCGATAGCCGTGGCGAAGCTGCACCCCGCACCGTGCATGATTGTGGGGCGCTCTAGCGGCTCGCCGAATTTAACGATTTCGCCGCTTTTTTTATAAAGCGTATCCTCGCAAATTTCGCTCGCTCGCGTGCGTTTTAGTACGATGTCGCAGGGCAGATCCGCGCTCAAATTTAACCGCTCGCCGTCAAAATTTAACCCCAAAATTCGCGCTTCGTCTAAATTCGGCGTCGCAATGCGAGCTAGGCTCAAAAGCTCTTTTAGCGCACTTATGGCGCCCTCTTGCAGTAGCTTTGCGCCTGATTTCGCCACGCAGACGGGATCTATCACGGCGCTTATGCCCTGGTTTTGTTCCAGCCAGGCTTTGACGCAGGCTATGAGCTGTTCGTTAAAGAGCATGCCGATCTTTACGGCGTCAAATTTTAGCTCGGCGCAGACTGCTTCTAGCTGCGCGTTTAAAAACTCGGGCGTTACGGGCATTACCGCGCTCACGCCGCTCGTGTTTTGCGCAGTTAGAGCCGTGATCGCAGTCGCGCTGTAGCAGCCGTAGGCCTCGCAGGTTTTTATGTCGGCTTGCACGCCGGCACCCCCGACGCTGTCGCTGCCTGCGATGATTAGGATATTTTTTTTAGGATTTTTCATTGTTTTACCTTAAGCGGTTTTTGTTAAATTTATCTTTGGTCGAATTTATTTGTCGCCAAAATCCTTGCCAAACTCGACTCCAAGCTCCCTTAAATTTACGGGGCCGTTTCCTTGCGACTCGATCGGTGGCGGCGCGGTTTGCGGCTGCGTTTGTTTAGGCTGTTCGCTCGCAGGGTTTTGCTCGGTTTGATCGTTTTTGGTGGCGTTATTTTCGGCTTTTTTCGGCTTTTTCTTTGCTTTTTCGTCTTCTAGCTTTTTGCCGGTTAGGCACTCATAAATTTCCGAGTGATTTTTCTTCGCCCAGTCCTCTTTGACTTCGATTTTTTGGTACTCTTTGCTAGTAGGCGAGGCGAGGCCGTTTTTGACCAGGGTTTTGTTTAGGATTCTGCTTTCGTCGCTTACCTCGCACAGCCATCTATCGCCTAGATTTTTTAGCGTGAGCACGTAGTAGTTGCGCTCCGGGCGAAATATCTTTTTGATCTCTTTGTCGTAGGATTTGGTGAAATTTTCCAGCTCTTTTTTATCTTTTATGCATTTTGAGCCGTTATAAAATCTAACGTTTGCAAGCTTGCAAGGGGCAATCACGGCGGCGTTTAGCCTAAAGACAAAGGTATCGTAGTCTAAAATTTTTTCTAAAAACAGGATTTCTTTGGTAGCTTTTTCGCGTTTGGATTTGGTTGTTTGGGTGATTTGCATGTCGGTAAACTCGGCTACCAAATTTACCGACAGCAAGGCTAAAGCGCAAAATTTAATCAGAGTAAAAAATGCGCTTTTTTTCATTATTTTAGATCGTATTTTTCTAGCAGTTTATCGTAGCTGCCGTCTTTTTTCATCTCGTCGAGCGCGGCGTTTATCTTAGCGATTAGATCGGCTTGCTTGCCTTTATCAAACGCCATAGAAAAGCCCTCGCTACCGTCGTTTTCTTTGAAAAACTCCTCAAGCTCGGGGTTTTTCTTCAAAAAGCCGTAACCGATCGAGCTATCTAGCACGACTGCGTCTATCTTGCCTTTTTTTAGTCCCATGATTAGCGGAACCGGATCCTCGGCAGGTACGACTTTAGCGCCCGCGATAGCGTTAGCTGCGATCTCTTGGACGGTGCCTTGTTGTACGCCTACTCTTTTGCCGTTTAGAGCGTCTTTGCTCGCGATAGCGTCGTTGCCTTTAGCGCGCAAGTAGATATTTTCGGTCGCATAGTAAGCCTGCGTGAAATCAATCGACTTTCGTCTATCGTCGGTTGCGCTCATCGCGCTTGCTACGGAGTCGATTTTGCCGGTTTTTAGAGCTGGGATGAGGCCGTCAAAGCTCATATTTACGATCTTGTACTCAAAACCCGCGCGTTTAGCGAGCTCCGCTACTAGATCCATATCAAAGCCGGTGATCTTGTTTTGCTCGTCCACGTACTCAAACGGCGGATAGTTAGCGGCGGTACCGATCTTTAGCTCGGCGGCGCCAAGCGTGGCTAGAGCCGCTAAAAGCAGCGCAAAAATCTTTTTCATGTTCTCTCCTTTAAATTTGGTTTCAAATTTAACCCGCGTTTTGGTGCGGGCTCGTAAATTTACTTTAGGTCGTATTTTTCCATCATCTTGTCAAATTCGCCGCTCTTTTTGAGCTCCTCTATGGCGGCGTCTATCTTGCCGATTAGCTCCAGGTGCTTGTCTTTATCAAATGCGACGGCAAAGCCCTCGGTACCGTCAGGAAGCTTTAAAAACTCCTCCAGATCCGAGTTTTGCTTTAGATACTCGTAACCGATCGGGCTATCTGTTAGTACGACGTCGATTTTACCCGCTTTTAGCGACAAGATCGCAGCCGCTACGGTCTCTGCAGGCACGGATAAGTCGCCGCAGATAGATTTAGCCGCGCTCTCTTGCAATGTACCTATTTGCGCGCTTATTTTTTTGAGGTGCATATTGGTCGCATTTACGTCGGTGCCCTTTTTGCGGATGAAAAGATTATCCGAAAAATAATAAGGCTTCGTAAAATCAACAGATTTTCGTCTCTCCTCGGTCGCGCTCATACCGCTTAGTGCGGCGTCTATCTTGCCTGTTTTTAGAGCTGGGATCAGTCCGTCAAAGCTCATATTTTGTATGTCAAATTTGACGCCGATTTTCTTACCGACGGCCTCTATCATATCGATTTCAAAGCCTACGATCTTGTTGTGCTCGTCAATATACTCAAACGGCGGATAGTCCGCGCTCGAACCCACTCTTATCGTTTGTTGTACCGCTACGGGGGCTGCCTCGTTTTTTACTGCGGCGTCTTTGCTTGCTTTTTCATTCGAGCTTTGACCGCAGCCTGAAAGCATTAAAGCGGCGGCTACGAAAACGAAAAGTTTTTTAAATTTGCCGGCGGACAAAGCCGCAACGATGTTTTGTGACATTTTGACCTCCTTTTAGTGGTTTAAAATTTTACCTAGAAAATCCTGCAAACGCTGATTGCTAGGGTTTTCGAAAACATTTTTAGGCGTGTCGTCCACGGCTATTTTACCGCCGTGCATGAAAAATATCCTATTGGCCACGTTTTTAGCAAAGCCCATCTCGTGCGTGACGACTAGCATCGTGATGCCTTTTGCCGCGACGTCTTTCATGATGTCTAGCACCTCGCCGATCATCTCGGGATCTAGCGCGCTGGTCGGCTCGTCAAAGAGTATGACCTCTGGATTCATCGCGAGGCTTCTAGCGATTGCTATACGCTGTTTTTGACCGCCCGAGAGCTTGTGTGGGAATGCATATTTTTTATCGCTTAGGCCCACGCTTTTTAGTAGCTCGTCGGCTCTTTTTTCTGCGCTTTCTTTATCCAAAATTCCCGCTTTTATCGGAGCTAGGGTTAAATTTTGCAAGACGTTTTTATTTGCAAAAAGGTTAAAGTGCTGAAAAACCATGCTCACTTTTTGACGGATTTTATTTATGTCTGTTTTTTTGTCGGTGATATCTTCGCCGTTTATCTTGATATGCCCGCCGCTTGGCTCTTCTAGGCGGTTTATGCAGCGCAAAAACGTGCTCTTGCCGCCGCCGCTAGGACCTATGATAGCGATGATTTCGCCTTGTTTGATATCTACGCTGATGTCGTCTAGGACGCGCAAATCGCCGTAATTTTTACTCAAATTTCTAATCTCAATCATGGCGATTTAGCCTCCTCTCTAAAATTTTAACCAAAAACGTAAAGAACTTCACGCTGACGTAGTAAACTATGCCCGTGAAAATGACGGGCTCCGGGCTATAAAACACCGCTTGCAAGCTCTTGCTTTGCATCGTGATGTCGATGACGCTAATGTAGCCAACGACTGACGTCTCTTTAAACAGCGAGATAAATTCGTTCGCAAGCGCAGGCAAGATGTTTTTGGTCGCTTGCGGGAACACCACTTCGCGCATCGAAACGTAGTAGTTTAGACCCATCGCCCTTGCAGCTTCCATTTGGCCCTTATCGACGCTATTTATGCCGCTACGCACGATTTCTGCGACGTATGCGGAGCTGTTTAGCCCAAGCGCGATCAAAGCGACGTAAAAGTTATCGCTCCAGGTCGCGAAAATCACGACCGAAAATATAAGAAGCTGCAAAATAATAGGCGTTCCGCGCAGGATATCTACGTATTCGTCGATGAGAAAGCTTAAAATTTTGATATTTAAAAACTTTAAAAACGCCAAAATAAAGCCCAAAGTCACGCCGATAGCCGTGCCGCCGATAGTGAGCCCTAGCGTCACGCCGTAGCTTTTAAGGTAGGCTAGACGTTGCGCCTCGTTTAACTCCGTCGGATAAAAATAATAAACGCCCGCGGAGACGATGACGACGAAAAACAACGCCCTGAAAAATTTTTCGTTTAGCATTTTTTAAACCTTAAAAGTGTAATGAGGGTTAATCATACGAAAAAAAATATAAATTTAACCTTTTTTACGCGAAAAAATTATCTTTTAAACAAATTTATCATATTATCGTAACTTAAATTTAAAAACCGAGGGAAATTTAATGGACTATGCACGCTATATCGCCATTGCGCTGTATTTTGGATTTTTGCTTTTCGTGGGGCGATACTCTTATAACAAAAACGCCAATATGGGCGAATATCTGCTCGATAATCGCCGCTTAGGGCCGGTCGTAACGGCGCTAAGCGCAGGAGCTAGCGATATGAGCGGCTGGATGCTACTTGGCGTGCCGGGCGCGCTATATGCCACGGGGCTAGCTACGATTTGGATGGTTTTGGGGCTCGTTATAGGAGCGTATTGCAACTATCTATTTTTAGCAAAGCGTTTGCGCGTCTATACCGAGGTTGCGAGCGACAGCATCACGATTCCCGATTTCTTACAAAACCGCTTCAAAGACGAGACTAAAATTTTACGCATAGTCTCCGGCCTTTTGATTTTGATATTTTTCACGCTTTACGTTAGTAGCGGGATAATCGCGGGCGGCAAGAGCTTTGAGAGTTTTTTTGGCCTTGATTTTAAATTCGGCGCCATTTTTACGCTCGCTATCGTCGTTTTTTACACGTTTTTCGGCGGATTTCGCGCGGTTTGTATCACGGACGCGTTTCAGGGCATGCTGATGTTTTTGGTGCTTGTCGCCGTACCCGTAGTCGCGTTTTGTAATCTAAATTTGCCTGACGGCGCTACCTTTTGGAGCGAGGTCGCCAAATACGGCAAAAACCACCTAAATATCTTTTACGACCAGACTTTTTTAAGCATCTTAGGGCTCATGGCTTGGGGACTTGGCTACTTCGGACAGCCACACATCATCGTTAGATTTATGGCGATACGAAGCTCAAAAGAGCTAGCCCAAGCGCGCCGCATCGGCATCGGCTGGATGGCGATTGGGCTTGCTGGAGCGATGATGAGCGGACTGATCGGCTTTGTGTATTACAGCGAGTTAAATTTGCCTCTAGCAGACCCCGAAAAGGTCTTTTTGCAGCTTGGCGAAACGCTGTTTCATCCGTTTTTCGTGGGTATTATTATCTCGGCCGTGCTTTCAGCTATTATGAGCACGATCTCTAGCCAACTTTTAGTTAGCGCAAGCTCGGTGACGCAGGACTTCGTGTTTGCCTTTTATAAAAAAGAAATTTCGCAAAAAGCTCAGGTCGCTGCGGGCAGATACGCCGTCGTGGCCGTCGCGCTAGTGGCTACCGCGCTTGCTTTTAGCTTTAACGAAAGCGTGCTAAACGTCGTTGGCTACGCGTGGGCGGGCTTTGGCGCGAGCTTTGGGCCGGTGCTGCTTTTTAGCCTTTATTGGCGCAGGATGAGTGCGCTAGCGGCGCTTCTAGGCATGATAACGGGCGGAGCGACGGTGATAGCGTGGATCGCGCTTGGGCTAAATTCTTACGTTTACGAGATACTGCCTGGCTTTGCGGTCTCTTGCATCGTGATTTATCTAACCAGCCTCTATGGCGACGCGATAGACAAGATGAGCAACGAGCCAAACTCAGCCACCGTGCAGGATGAATTTGAAAAAATGAAAACGAGGCTGTAAATGCAAAGTAGCGTAAAATGCGGCAACTGCGGCGCCGAGGTCGATGTAAATTTGGCTCTAAAAACCGAGCTTGAGCTTGAAATGAAGCAAAAAATGGCGGCGGCTAGACGAGATTTCGACAAAGAGATTGAGACCAAAAGGGCCGAATACAAGGCGCATTTAGACGCTTTAAGCGCGAAGGAAAAAGAATTCGACGCTAAATTTGCCGAAGCCCTAAACGCTAAAAAAACCGAGCTCGAAAATGAGATAAAAGCAAAACTCGAGGGCGAAAATTTAAACATAGTAAATGCCCTAAAAACCGAGCTTGAAGCCAAGTCAAAGCAGATAAACGAGCTAAATTTAAAGACGCTTGAGATAGAAAAGCTAAAACGCGAAAAGAGCGAGTTTGAAAGCTCGCTGATGGCAAAAACCGAGGCCGAGCTAAGCAAACGCCTAAGCGAGGAAAAAGAGCGGCTGGGCAAGTCTCTAGCCGAGCAAAACGAGCTAAAATTTAAACAAAAAGACGAGCAGCTAGAAGCGCTAAAAAAGCAGCTAAACGAGGCGCAAAGGCGCATAGAGCAGGGCAGCGAGCAACTACAAGGCGAGACGCAAGAGCTAGCCATCGAGGCGTGGCTGCGGGAGAAGTTCGTATTTGACACCATAGACGAGGTCAAAAAAGGGGCAAACGGCGCGGACGTGATGCAGATCGTAAATACCCGCGAGGTGCAAAACTGCGGCAAAATTTACTACGAGAGCAAACGCACGAAAAATTTCTCAAACGAATGGATAGAAAAATTTAAAGCCGATATGCGCGCCTCAGGCGCTGACGTCGGGGTGCTAGTTAGCGAGGCTCGGCCGCGGGAGCTAGAGCGCATGGGGCTGGTTGACGGCGTATGGGTGTGCAACTACGAGGAGTTTAAGGCGCTTTGCTTCGTGCTAAGACAGGGCGTCGTGGAGCTAAATTTCGCCAGAAACTCAGCGCAAAACCGCTCGAACAAGATGGAGATGCTCTACTCGTATCTCGTCAGCAACGAGTTTAAGATGCGCATCGAGGCTATCGTAGAGGGCTTTTCTGCGATGAGCGAAGAGCTGGAACGCGAAAAAAACGCGATGAAACGCATCTGGAAGAGCCGCGAAAAACAGATCGAAAAGGTGCGCGACAACGCAATCGAGATGTTTGGCTCGATAAAGGGGATCGCGGGAAATGCGATAGGGGAGATAAGGATGCTGGAGCTGGGGTTTGATGCGGGCGAGTTTGATTCCCCATAAATGACGGATTTTAGAATAAATTTTTCTGCGCCCGCCGCAGTCGCGGACGACCAGTCCGCTCCTTTGCGGGCAAGAAAAATTTATTTAAACTACGCCTATTTTGTCTGGAATATTTGTCTCATATATTCCTAAATTTGTAAATTTTACCTACCGAGACCCGTATCTTTAAGGCGTCAAATTTGGTTTTCAAATTTGACGCTATGTGTTAAATTTCTTAAAAACAAAAATGATTGTCTACAGTTATCTTGTTTCTTTGTTAAGGGGGGGGGCTTGAATTACGAAGTCGCTCCCTTCCCCCCCCCCTTAACAATCCCCCAACCCCTACGACGTGAGAGGTGGCGACATAGCTTTGCTGACACAAAGCGTCGCTGAGTTTTTAAATTCGCAAATTTGCGTCTGCTATAAATTAAAAAGATGTGTAGCGCGTAAGCGCCAAATCTAGACCTACACGCAGTGTAGCAACTTCTAACGTGCAGTGGGGCTGGAGAGGGTGTGGAGAGGGTCTGCCTTCGGCAGTTGCGAGTGCGTAGCGCGACGCAAAGGAAGGCGACGCTCTACTTCGCTTCGCTCGTAGCTGCAAGCAGACCGTAAGTAAGAACCCCTTTCTCTCCCAAAGAAAGGAAAAGCGGATATAAAAATGGGGCTCTTTTGCATCGTTACACTCACAACTGCGAATCAAAGCGTAGTTTAAAACCCCTCAACATAAAAGCAAGATAACGTAAAATTTAACTAATGCAAATTTTACATTTTCAAGATGCGGGGCTAGGCGAGTAAAATTTTTCAAATTTAGCCTCAAAATTAGCTCGCATCGACATAAATTTTATATTTTCCGCAACGCAGGCATCTGAACAGATAGCCTGCCATATCGCCGCCCGCGACTAGGTAATCACGCACGTCCTGCACCGCAAATTCCTCGCGCAAGGCGTAGTCTGCAAACACCTCCTCCGCTATGCCCAAATCCTGCAGTTCCTTGGTGCCCACGTCGCCCAAAAACTCGCAGTAGTCGTCACAACAAGCAACCCAATGCTCCCCCTGTCAGCTAAAATACCCGGGCATCCTTTTAAATAGCTCCTCGGTTTTAGCCTGTGCGTTCGAAGTGCTAGGCGGGAAAAAACTGGCGTCAAATTTTGCCGACGCCGCGCCGTTAGCGATGCAGTGCGGACAGAGGTATTTCACGTCCGTCGTGCTGTAAACGCTACCGCAATAATACACGTCAGTCGCCTGCTCGCAGCACTCGCAAACCACGCTCGCGTCGTCCTTGAACACGCCCGTTTTAAAGGGGTCCGGGTGGTAGCGAAAATGAGGCAGGCTTTTTAGCTTTTTGCTTTGGCGCGCGGCTTCGCTCGCGGTTTTGGGACGCTTTATCGCTCCCGCGTCGCCGTTTTGCGCATACTGCTTTAGATAGCCGAGCTTTTTGAGTTGCTTTTTGTCCTTCGGATCGCAAATTTTGGCTAATAGCTCGCAAGTACTCTTTTTAAGTCCCAGCAGCTCGTAAACGTCCACAAGCACGAGCTTTGCCTCTTTTTCATCGCATTTTTCGAGCTCGTCTTTGAACTCAAATAGCGCCAAAATGCTCGCCGCGCCGCCGTCCGAATCCCAAAACGCCTTTTGAAGCGCGATATATTTTTCTCTAAATTTATCCATTTTATCCCCTCAAATTTGCGGTTGCTGGCGGGATTATCCTTTAAATTTTACCGAGCGGACCTGCTATTTTTTGATCAAATTTCACTCTGTGCAGATCGCTTTGAGCTTAGCAAGATCTAAAATCAAACTATGCGAAAACGCGTCTATCACGACGCCTGCATATTTGCCCTCAGCGCTTTCTAGCATAGCGACGTAGTCTTTTAGGCGCAGATTTATCGCCTCCTGCTCGGCGTCGTTTCGCCATCTCATCATCTCGCCCCTGCTAGAAAACGCCGGGAAATAGCTAAGTCCGCTCTCCTCGTCTTCTAGTAGGGCAAACTTGATATTTGAGCCCTCTTCTTCATAAACCGCGCTGCCGTCTGGTTTTGCTAGGGCTTGATTTATGAGTACGGGAACCAAAAACTCGGCCTTTTTTAGCGCCGCGATTAGCGCCTTTTCGCTTTGCTCGCCGCCGTCTAGTAAAAATGCCTCTATGAAATCGTTTAAATTTTCGTTCATCTTTTACCTTGGATTAAATTTGGCGTATTATACATTTTTGCGTTTTTAAATCAAAATTTAGCAGTAAATAAGCTTTGTGTTGCTATAATCACAACCTCACTTCAACTGGCGGGTTCATAGCTCAGTTGGTTAGAGCATCCGGCTCATAACCGGATGGTCCCAGGTTCGAGTCCTGGTGAACCCACCACTTCAGTTCATCTTTATCAAATACTTTAAAATACATCGTCTTATTATTTTATAAGTTTGTTCGGTACATATAAGGCGTTTGTAGGTATGTGCCTCTGTGATCGAGGCAGGCTGTCAAAAAACGTCGCTAATAAAATGACCTGACAACAAATGCGGTTAATATTTAAAAACTTCAAATTTTATTTGGGATTTGATTGAAAATTATTTCAATCAAAATTCACGTATGTATTTAGTAAAGTTTTTATGTTTAAATTTTAAATTTAACCAACCTATACGTCGGATCAAACCTAAACGCGAGCAAATTTTGCAAAATCCCAAAAAGGCACATAAAAGTAACGAAGCTGCTGCCGCCGTAACTATAAAAAGGTAGCGGAATGCCCACCACAGGCGCAAAGCCGATCGTCATCATGATATTTATACTTACGTAAATAAAGATAAGTATCCCGATCCCAGACGCCATCGTTTGCGTGAAATAATCATCCTTTAGTCCGTAGTTTAAGCTAAGCAAATGGGCTATCAGCGCGCCGTAAAAGCTAAGTAGTGCGAGCCCTCCGTAAAATCCGTATCGCTCGATCGTGTAAGCAAAAATAAAATCGCTAGTAGAAATCGGCAAAAATTTAAAGTGCGTCTGCGTCGCCTCGTCTTTTGGCTTGCCCTTTAGTCCGCCGCTACCGATAGCGATTATGCTCTGGCGCACGTGATAGTTGGACTCTTCGCTTAAAAAATCAGTAATGCGCTTTTTTTGATAATCGTGCAAATTTTCGTAAATCACGGGCGCAGAGAGCAAAACCCCGGCAAATATCACGACCCAAATTTTTTTATTTACTCCGATGATAAAAAGCACGGCGTAGCCGACGATGAGCAGTATCAGCGCGGTGCCCAGATCGGGCTCTTTTAAAATCAGCACGAAAGGCAAAAGGATATAAAGGCTAAGACGTAAAAAGTCCTTGAGACCGTAGCCGTTTTCCTCTGGCGGGCGTTGTTTAATGAGGTAGCCTAGCATCAAAAGAAGCGCCGGCTTCATGATCTCTGAGGGCTGAAGCGTAAAGTGGATAAAAGGAAACTCTAGCCATCTTTTTGCGCCCAGTTTACTCGTACCGAACAAATCTACGCTAACAAGCAACACGATACAAATCCAGTAAAATAGCGGTATGAGCCAGGCGATCTTGCGAATGGGAAGTAAAAAGAAAAATAAAAACAATGCTAAACCGACGCCAAAATATACAAGCTGCTTGCCAGCCAGGATAGAATTTGCCTCAGAAACCAAAATGTATGATAAAATAATAATAGGAAGTATCAAAAATGGTTGAACGAAGTCAAAATGGGTTAAAATTCGCCTATCGAGTCTTATCAAAAATTTGCCTTTTTTGAGCGATTATAGCATTTTAAAGGAAACAAATCTAAAAATGACGGAAAAAGAGATCAAAATTTTAGATGATACGCAGACGAGGGCGGATGCGTTTTTGGCGACCGAGCTAAACGTCGCTAGAAACCAAGCGCTAAATTTGATAAAAAGCGGGTCGGTTAGCCTAAACGGCAAGCCGCTAAATAAGCCATCAGCTAAGCTAAATTTAGGCGACGTTTTGAGGGTCAAATTTGAGCAAAGCGAGCCTGATACGGCTACATTTGAAGCGGAATTTGAAGTGCCGATCATTTACGAGGACGAGGATTTGCTCGTGCTAAATAAACCGGCAAATTTAGTCGTGCATCCCGCTCCTAGCGTCAAGGAGCCCACTCTTGTGGACTGGCTCGGGGCAAAGGGGTTTTTGCTATCAAATTTAAGCGGACAAAGTAGGGCAGGCATCGTGCATAGACTGGATAAAGGCACTAGCGGAGCTATCGTCGTAGCTAAAAATAACGCCGCTCACGCCGCGCTTTCAAGTCAGCTAAGCGACAAAAGCATGGGGCGCATATATCTAGCGCTAACCGATCTGCCGCTCAAGCAAAACTGCACCGTCGAGCGAGCTATCGGGCGAAATCCCGCTAACCGCCTAAAAAAGGCGATAGTTTCAAGCGGCCGAGCGGCAAAAAGCGCCTTTGCGAATCTACTTTTTAGCGAATTTAGCGGCCCCGTGCAGAGCAAAAACGCGGGCGTAAATTTGATCGCGGCAAAGCTTTTTACAGGCAGGACTCATCAGATCAGAGTGCATCTAGCTAGCCTAAACCGCCATATTTTGGGCGATGCTTTATACGGTTTTAAGAGCGAAAAGGATAAAATCGGCCGAGTAATGCTTCACGCCTACGGGCTGTATTTCACGCATCCGCGCACGGGCGAGCAAATGAGCTTCGTAGCACCCGTCTGGGATGATTTTAGTGAAATTTTACTTAGCAAATTTAGCAAGGAGAATATAGATGAAAAGATTGATTTTATGGGGCTTAGCGAGCTCTTTAGCCATTGTGATGAGTGGGTGCGTATCCTCTAGCGGGCCTGCGCAAGTAAATCCGAATTTGCCGACCGTCCAGAGCCTAAAAACCATCAGCGATATGACCGAAGTGGGCTTTGAGTGGACGCCGACTCCGACCTCAAACGTCGCAGGCTACTATCTATACCGCTCAAATCCGAACGAAAATAACGGCAAAATGAAGGTCGTAGCCGACATAAAAGACCGCTTTGCCAGCCACTACGTGGATGCAAATTTGGCTCCGGAGACAACATATACCTACGAGATGAGAACGTACAACGCGAGCAAGCAAATTTCAGGCCCTGGTATGATGGTTAGTGCCACGACTAAGGCGCTTATGGATTCCGTGCCTTTCGTTAGAGCGCTTACGAATTTACCCGAGCGCGTGAAACTCATCTGGAGACCGCATCCGGACCTTCGCGTGGCATCTTATGTCATCGAAAAAGCCGATATAAATAAAGAAAACTGGAGACAAATCGCCGAGGTAAAAGGCAGACTAAACGCCGAGTATATCGATGACGACGTGAAGCCTGGCAGAAGCTATAAATATAGAGTTTTTGTAAAAACTACTAGCGGAACGATCTCAAAACCTAGCGAGATCGTGGACTCTACGACGAAGCAGCTGCCAAGCGAAGTCGTAAATGCGCAAGCTACTCAAAATGTGCCTAAAAAGATTATTTTGACGTGGGACAGCGTGGCTAGCGACGACTTTGGCTACTATAAAATTTACAGCGCATCAAGCAAATTTATGCCTTACACCTACTTAGTGAAAACCACGTCTAATAGCTACGAGGATCTCATAAACGAAAACGGCGCGACCAGATACTATAAAATCACCATCGTCGATAAAGACGGCCTAGAGTCTAAAAAACCTAGCGAACCTATCATTGGCATGACGCTAGGAGCTATCGACGCACCGGTCGTATCATCTATCGTGGCCGACAGCACGGCGGTTAAGCTCACGTGGAACGCCTCTGATAAGGCTAGAAGCTTTACTGTTATAAGAGACGGCGGCGGAAGCGAGCAGAAATTTACAAATATAACGGGCAATGAATTTGTCGATAATAGCGTTGCTTACGGGCAAAAATATAGCTATAAAGTTATCGCCGTAGATGAATACGGCATAAGCTCCGACGCTTCTCAAAAAGCAGAGATAGCCGTCGAATAATGCCCAATTTTATAGCTAAAAACGTAAATTTTACGCCAAAGGATTGCGGCGAGATAAGCTTTTTGTGGGAGGCTCGCGGCAGGCAGGGCGTTAGTCTCGTTTACAGCAAAAGCTCTAGCGAGGAGTTTTTTATCACGCTAAAAAAGCGCGAAAATGACTGGGTCGTAAAGGGCGAAAAGCTAACCAAGCCTGCTAAAGTAGGGCTTTTGCAAAATGCTTTGGTTAAATTTAAAGAGCTTTATTGCGATCAAATTTTAAGTGAAGCCATCGCGGTAAAAAACACGCGCCTCACGCAAAAAGACTCGGCGATCTTTAGCGTGGGCGAGTTGCTTGAGAATTTAAATCAGAGTGAATTTGAGAGCAAATTTATCGAGATAGGATTTGGCTCGGGTAGGCACTTGCTATTTCAGGCGGAAAATAACCCAGATACGCTAGTTGTCGGCATCGAGGTCTACAAGCCCTCGCTCGAGCAGGTTGCAAAGCTGGCAAAAGCCAAAAATCTAAACAACGTCATGCTCGTAAACTGCGACGCGAGGCTACTTTTATCGCTTGTGGAGTCAAATTTTATCGATAAAATTTTCCTTCATTTTCCAGTACCTTGGGACGACGCTCCTCATAGGCGCGTAGCCTCGGCTAAATTTGCTCTGGAGTGTGAGCGAACGCTAAAAGTGGGCGGCAAATTTGAGCTGCGAACCGATAGCCGCGAGTATGCGGACTTTACTTTGGCGCAAATTTTAAATTTGAGTGATGCCGACGTGCAAATTTACAAAAACCGCGATCTAAAAGTAAGCAGCAAGTACGAAGACCGTTGGAAAAGGCACCAAAAAGATATTTACGATGTTATCTTTACCTGCGAAAAGCAAAGCGAACCAAGAGTTGGTCAAGGCGAGCTAAAATTTGAAAATGGCTACGACGCGAGCAAGGTTGCGGCCAAATTTAGCAACCAAACGATAAAAGAGGATGATTTTTTCTTGCATTTAGAGGAAAAATACGAAAAAGACGGCGAAATTTTGATTCGCGCGGCGTTTGGCGCATTTAACGCGCCCGAGCACTGCTATGTTTTGCTCGGCGAAAAAGGTGCGGAATATTTTATAAAAAAGCCGCTTGTTACGGCTGAAAATTTAAAGGCGCATCTTGCGTTGAAGGAGTATTTGGCGGATGCAAAAAATAATTAGCGCAAGCGGGCTTTGCCTAGGATACGAGGGCTGCGAAAAGCTCATAACGGACGCGAAATTTGACATTTACGCCAATGATTTCGTTTTTATCACCGGGCAAAGCGGCAGCGGCAAATCGACGCTTTTAAAATCTTTTTACGGCGAGATAAAGCCAAGTGCGGGCTCTCTAAACGTCTGCCTAACCGATATGATGAATCTTGGCGGGCAAAATCTGGATAAACTAAGGCAGCGCATCGGCGTAGTTTTTCAAAACTACCGCTTGATAAGCGAGTGGAATATCGAAAAAAACGTGATGCTGCCGCTGATGATAAAAGGTCTGAGCGCAAATGTTTGTAAAAATCAGGCGACCAAACTCCTAAAGCACGTAAATTTGCTCCACAGAGCGCACAAATATCCAAACGAGCTAAGCGGCGGCGAACAGCAGAGAGCTGCGATGGCTAGAGCGCTCGCGCATAATCCAAATTTACTACTTTGCGACGAGCCGACGGGTAGCCTAGATGAATACTCAAGCGACGTTATCTGGGGGCTTTTGCGCTCGGCGAAAGAGTTTTTGGGTACCTGCATCGTGGTCGTCACGCACAGGGTGCCAAGCTCGCTAAGAGTACCCTATAGACATCTTGCTATAGAAAATGGACGCCTATATGAAATTCTTTAAAAACCACTTAAGCACTATAATTCCACTTATGGCGTTACTCGTGGGCATTCAGTTTATATTGCTAGTCGGGCGAGTGGTGGACGAGTACGAGTCCGTGATGAACAAAGACTATAACATTATCATCGTAAGTCAAAACGAGCTAAACGCTACCGACGTAAAGCCGCTCGTTCATACGTTTGAATCTCTTGAACCGCTTAGTTCAAAGCCCGTACTAGAGAAGCTCTCTAAAGATATTTCATCAAAAAATATCGCCGTTTTGCAAAATGCGTTGCCTAAATTTTACTCGCTAAAGCTAAATGCCTTTCCAAGCACCCAATATATGCAAGAGATAAAGGATAAAATTTCAAAGATTAACGGCGTAAGCAGGGTTGAGACCTTTTCAAAAACGCATGATAAAATTTATAAAATCATGCAGCTGATTAAAAATATTTCGGCGATATTTTCGGGGCTAATCGGGTTAATCGGGCTTATGCTCATCGCAAAACAGATGCGAATTTGGCTATACGAGCACAAGGAGCGCATCGAGATAATGACGCTGCTGGGAGCTCCGTCGTGGCTAAAATCTGGCGCGTTATACAAAAACGCGTTGTTTGATTCGTTTATAGCGACCGTTTTGGTGGCGGTTTTTTACATTATCTTGCCGGATTTGCAGCCCGTTAAGGAAGTCGCTACCGACCTAAATATCAATTTGCCGGCGATTGATCTGTTTTACGAGGGCGGAGTACTGCTAGGCGTTTCGCTTGTGATTAGTTTTTTAGCCGCTTATCTCGTAACCAGAAAAGCAACGGCGATATGAGAAAAATTTACGTTTTGCTGGCCGCCATGATTTGCTTAAACGCAAGCACGGGCGAAAAGATAAAAAATCAAACGACCTATCTCGAGTCCTCAAAAGAGCTTGAAAAGCAGCTAAACAAAAAGCTCGACGACCTGGCCGGTGACATACTCGGCGGCGAAAAAAGCGTTAAGCAAACCGACGACAAGATGAAAGAGCTCATCGTCCAAATAGCGCAGCTGGAAAATAGCGCTAAAAGCGCAGGCAACGAGCTTGATGAGCTGGTAAATCAAAATAAAAATTTAACCCAAAATCAAAAAGATATCCAAAAAAGTATCGTGCGTATCATATCAGACGAGTTTTCTTTCGATCTCATAATGCCAAAAGAGTACGAGGAGGGCGTGGATAGTATCATCGCGACTGAGATTTTAAGCAAGCTAAACTCGGTGCTAAAGGATGATTTTAACGAGCTAGCCAAGCAGTACGAAAGCACGCAAAATTTGATAAAAACCCAAAACGACAAGATCGACGGTATAAAGTCAAATTTAAAAACCTTTAAATTTAAGCAAGCCGAGCTCGTTTCCCTGCAGGATAAGCAGATGAAAACGCTGGCAAATTTAAAGCGGGATAAGGAAATTTATCAAAAGCAACTCTCGCGCCTACAAGCGCAACAAGACGAGATCAGAAAGACGCTAGAAGAACTAAAAATCGTCGCAAAAAGGGAGAGCGAGGAGGCTAAAAAGGCTCTAGCCGCGCAAAAAGCAGCCGAAGCCAAAGCTCAAAAAAATAAGAAAGATAAAAAAGGCGAGGCCGCAGCAAGCGCGTCTGAGGGCGACGTGAAGCAGTTTGGCTCAAGCTACCAAACTAGCCTTGTTAAAAAATACAGCGGCGAAAAGACTATCGCACCGCTTGACGGCTTTACGGTCAAGCAAAAATTCGGCAACTACGTAGACCCCATCTATAACATCAAAATTTTTAACGAATCGGTTGTGCTAAGCGCAAATTCGGCCGATGCAAAGGTAAAAAGCGTGTTTAACGGTAAAGTGGTCTTTGCCAAAGAAACGGCGATGCTAGATAAGGTCGTCATCATCGAAAATCCAAACGGCATTCACACGATCTACGCGCACCTTAGCCAGATAGCTCCTACCGTAAAAGTGGGCGCAAAAGTGCAAAAAGGCTACGTCATCGGACGCGTGCAACGAGATCTAACCTTTGAAGTTACGCAAAAAAACTACCACATAGACCCCCTCGAGCTAATCAGCCTAAAATAGCACCTACGCGCCGAGATTAGCAAAATTTAAAGCAAATTTAGCTAAAATCCGAAAATTTAAGGAGATGAAAAATGGAGCGAAAAAAGCGAATTTTAGTCAAATTTTCAGGCGAGGCGCTAGCTGGCGACAGCGGCTTTGGTATAGATAACGCTGTGCTTAAATTTATCGCAAAACAGATCAAGGAACTAGTCGAAAACGGCATACAGGTGGGCATCGTTATCGGCGGAGGCAACATCATACGCGGCGTGAGCGCGGCTAGAGACGGCATCATAAAGCGTACCAGCGGCGATCACATGGGCATGCTAGCTACCGTGATAAACTCTATCGCGATGAGAGAAGCGCTAGAGAGCGTGGGTCTGGACGTGCGTGTACAAAGCGCGATAAAGATGGAAGCTATCTGTGAAACTTTTATCGTCGGACGCGCAAACAGACACCTCGAAAAAGGTCGCGTCGTGATCTTTGCTGCGGGCACGGGAAATCCATTTTTCACCACCGATACGGCAGCTACTTTGCGCGCTATCGAGATCGGTTCAGACATGATAATCAAAGCTACGAAAGTAGACGGCGTTTACGACAAAGACCCGCATAAATTTGAAAATGCGACGTTGCTAAAAGAGCTAAACTACGAGCTTGCTATGAGTGATGATATCAAAGTGATGGACGATACGGCAATTGCGCTAGCTAAGGATAATTCGCTACCGATTTTGGTGTGCAATATGTTTAAAGACGGAAATTTGCTCAAAATCATACAAGGCGACGAGAGCGCGTTTTGCTCTATCGTGAGAAATTAAATTTAAGGAGAATAAATGAGATCTGAAGAAGTAGCGGCAAAGGCTCTAAAACTAGTCGGAGACGATAGATATAAGCTAGCTCTAGTCGTAGCTAAAAGAGCCGAGGCGCTAGCCGGCGGAGCAAAAAGCTTGCTTGATATCGACGTTACTAAGATGAAATTTGCCGATATCGCCCTACGCGAGATAGCCGAGGGCAAGATAGCTTTAGAGGGCATAGTTGAAGCAGCTAAGTAGCGGATTTTTACTAGAACAATTAATCGACGATATAACCGCTTGCAAGGACGTCGCTCAGGCGAGACAGCTACTTAGCGAGCTGATAAATTTTACGCCGAATTTAGAGCGCGCGATCGAGTGCTGCGTCATCTCGCATGCAGGGCAGTTTAGAAAAAGCGGCGAACCGTATGCTATACACCCTATCCTAGTGTCCTGCATCGTGGCGCACATGGGCGGAGATGAGGATATGATTATCGCCGCCTTGCTTCACGATGTGGTCGAGGATACGGATAAATCCATAGAGAGCGTGCGAGAGGACTTTGGCGAAGAGGTCGCAAAGCTGGTCGAGGGGCTAACTAAAATCGTGGCCATCAGAGAAGACAAGCTCGCAAGCTCGGAGTCAAACGAGCGTTTGGCAGCGTCTGCGATGACATTTCGCAAGATGTTGCTCATCTCTATCGAGGACGTGAGAGTGCTCGTGGTAAAGCTTTGTGATAGGCTGCACAACATGCTCACTCTGCAAGCTTTGCGTCCTGAAAAGCAAAAGCGAATCGCTGAAGAGACTCTGATGGTTTATGCTCCGATCGCGCATAGGCTAGGTATTTCGTCGATTAAAAACGTGCTTGAGGATCTTAGCTTTAAGTATGCTTTGCCAGAAGAGTACAAAAAAATCGACGACTACCTAACCGAGCACAAACAGCAGCTTGTGCTAAAGCTAAACGCGTTTACCGACAAAATTTTTCAAATTTTACTTAAAAACGGCTTTAGCGAAAACGACTTTGAGATACAAAAGCGCATCAAACATCACTACTCAATTTACTTAAAAATGCAGCGAAAAGGCATCTCGATCGAGGAGGTGCTAGACTTGCTAGCTGCGCGCGTACTGGTTAAAGAGCCGCAGGATTGCTATTTGGTGCTTGGAAATTTACATATAAATTTTAACCCTCTAATCTCGCGCTTCAAAGACTACGTCGCGCTTCCGAAGCAAAACGGCTACCAAACGATACACACTACGATATTTGACAACAAAAGCATCTTTGAGGTTCAAATTCGCACCTTTGATATGCATAAAACCGCAGAGTACGGCGTCGCAGCACACTGGAAATATAAAAGCGGCGGCTTTTTAAATCCAAAACTTGACTGGCTAAGCGACATCAGCGGTATAGAAAACGGCATGGAGGAGGCGAGCGAAAACCCCGAGGAGCTCTACGAATACGCAAAAGATAGCCTCTACGTCGAGGACGTCGCGGTTTATTCGCCAAAGGGCGATATATTCACGCTTCCGCGCGGCGCTACGGCACTTGACTACGCTTACGAGATACACACGCACGTAGGCTTGCACGCTAAAGAAGCCTACGTAAACCGCGTGCGCGTGCCGCTACTAACGGAGCTAAAAAACGGCGATATCGTTAGCATCGTGACGGGAGATGAGCCAAAATACCGCTGTTCGTGGCTGGGTAGCGTAAAAACGGGCAAAGCTAGAGCCACGATCCGCTCGTACTGCAAGCAAAAGATAAGAGATATAAACAACATGGTCGCGATCGAAATTTTAAGCGGCATCTTTGCAGTACCTTCAATAACCATCGAGCAGTGGCTAGAGACTGAAAATTTGACCAAGAAAATTTTTAGAGCCGCCTTTGACTCGGTTTACTTACAAGACGTGGTAAATGCGCTAAAAAAATACGTAAAAAGAGACCGTCCGTTTGCTATCGCGATGACTGACAAATATAACGTCAAAAAGCAAAAATTTGAAAACATCGTGATTTACTCGAACCACAAGATAAACAGCATTGAGTTTGATTATTGCTGTAATCCAAAGCGCGGCGACGATATCGTGGGATTTAGAAACTATCACCACGTCACAGTCCACCACAAGCTTTGCGAGCGGTTTATGAAGCTAGCCGAAGAAAAAAACGAGATGATTTTCGTCAAATGGACGCGAGTCGCTCCTCATAGATTTAAGATCATATTAAGCCTAGAAAACAGACGCGGGTCGCTTGCGGAGTTTTTGACGTATATGGCGAAAATGCAGATTGATCTCGTAACTATCAGCCTCACCGAAACTAGAGAGGCAACGGCGGACTTTTTCGAGCTGACGATCGAGCTTGGCGAAAATTTGAACGTGAACGAGATAAAGGAGCGACTAAGAGATCGCTACAAGATCATCGACTTCGTGTCGCTTGACGACGCATACGGACATTAATAAATTTAGGAGAGAATATGGGCGAAAATTTGAGCAAAATAATGAGCGATATAAAAAAGGGCGTCGCCGAGATGATAGACGAGGAGCGCGTCGAAAATTTAGTAAAAAACTACTATGAAAAGGGCGAAAATTTCTACGTTAAGGCAGGCTTTGACCCGACGGCTCCGGATCTACACCTGGGCCACACCGTCGTACTTCAAAAGATGGCTCTTTTGCAAAAGCACGGAGCGATAGTGCAGTTTTTGATAGGCGATTTCACGGGGCAAATCGGCGATCCAAGCGGCAAAAGTCAGACGCGAAAAAAGCTAGACCGCGAGACCGTGGCGGCAAATGCTAAAACCTACGAGGAGCAGGTTTTTAAAATCCTAGACCCGCAAAAAACTAAGATAATGTTTAACTCCAAGTGGCTAAACGAGCTGGGAGCCGCGGGCATCGTGGAGCTAACTAGCACCTTTGCGGTGGCTAGGATGCTTGAGCGCGATGATTTCGAAAAAAGATATAAAAGCGGCGCCTCGATCTCGATTAGCGAATTTTTATATCCGCTCCTTCAGGGCTACGACAGCGTCGCGATGAAATGTGATATCGAGATGGGCGGTACGGATCAGAAATTTAACCTTTTAATGGGGCGAACCTTGCAGCGAGTTTACAACGTCGGCAAGGAACAAGCCGTCATAATGATGCCGCTTTTAGAGGGGCTTGACGGCGTAAATAAAATGAGTAAGAGCTTAGGCAACTACATCGGCGTGACCGACGAGCCAAACGATATGTTTGCTAAAGTTTTGAGCGTGAGCGACGAGCTGATGTGGCGCTGGTACGAGCTTCTAAGCGAAAAAAGCACGGAAGAAATCGCAAATTTAAAAGCAGACGTAGCTAGCGGCAAAGCTCACCCAAAAGCCGTAAAAGAGGCTCTCGCGCTAGAAATCACGGCTAGATATAATGGCGAAGCGGCGGCAAAAGAGGCGAAGGCTGAATTTGACCGCGTGCACTCGCAAAATTTGATCCCGACCGAGATGGACGAGTTTGAGCTCTCGGCTCCTGTTTGGATCGTGCAGGCGCTCACTCACTGCGGACTATGCGCTAGCAGCTCTCAGGCGCGCCGAGACATCGCGGCAAACGCCGTCAGTCTAAATCAAGAAAAGATTGCCGACGAGCAGCTAAAGCTGGGCGCTGGCGAATACGTCTTGCAGGTCGGCAAGCGTAAATTTGCAAAACTAAAGGTAACCTGATGCAACCCGTAAAAATCGGAAAATACGATATAAAATACCCGATAATCCAAGGCGGAATGGGGCTTGGTATCAGTTGGGATAGACTCGCCGGAAACGTCAGCCTAGAAGGTGGCCTAGGCGTCATAAGCTCGGTAGGAACGGGCTACTACGAAGGACGAAAATACATCACCAAAGAGCTAAACGCCAAGCCGTACGGCAGCGGAAATTTCTACTCGCGAGAGGGGCTAAAAGCCGTCATTGATAACGCGCGTAAAATTTGCGGCGACAGGCCTCTTGGGGTAAATATCCTATACGCAAGCAACGACTACGAACGCATCGTAAAAGACGCCTGCGACCACGGCATAAACGTGATCATCACGGGCGCGGGGCTACCTACGAATCTGCCTGAATTTACCGTAGATTACCCGGACGTGGCTTTGGTGCCTATCGTGTCCTCGGCAAAGGCGCTAAAAATCATCTGCAAACGTTGGCAGGGGCGCTACGGTAGGCTTCCAGACGCGGTGGTGCTCGAGGGGCCTCTTAGCGGCGGGCACCAGGGATTTACCTACGAGCAGTGTATCGATCCCGCGTACAGCCTGGAAAATTTGATAACGCCAGTTAGCGAAGAGATAAAGCAGTGGGGCGATTTTCCGCTATTTGCCGCGGGCGGCATCTGGGATAAAAACGACATCGATAGGGCTATTTCGCTTGGCGCAAACGGCGTGCAGATGGGCACTCGCTTTATCGGTACGCACGAGTGCGACGCTAGCGAAGAGTTTAAGCAGGTACTCCTTGCGGCTAAAAAAGAGGACATCGAGCTAATCAAAAGCCCCGTAGGCTACCCAGCGCGCGGCGTCAGGACAAATTTAATAAATCTAGTCGATAAACGCCAAGGGCCCAAAATCAGCTGCGTAAGCAACTGCGTAAGCCCGTGTCAGCGCGGCAAAGAGGCTAAAGAGGTAGGATACTGCATCGCGGATCGCCTCTACGACGCATTTGAGGGGCGCAAGGAGACGGGGCTGTTTTTCACGGGCGCAAACGGCTACAGGCTGAACGAGATAATAAGCGTGAAAGAACTATTTGAAAAACTGATAAATGGCGAAGATAGTTAAATTATTTTTAATACTTCTATTTTTTTTGAATAGCGCGGTTTGCGCAAGCGCTTTATCGAGTTTAGATAAATTCGATAAAAATTTTGATAGCGCAGCCAATAAAGAAAAGATCGCAATGCATCAAGAGCTAAGGACTCTTTACGTAAAATCCATAATGGAAAATAACGTAAATTTAAGAGTCCAAAGCCTAACTAGACTAATAAAAAGCTCAAAAGCCCTAGGGCTAGATACCAAACCGTATGAAAAAGAGCTCGCGAGCATACCGCAGTCTGCAAAGCCAAGCGAAGAAAAACCAAAACAAGAAATAAAGCAGGTCAAAAAAGAACAACAAAAACAAGAGCCAAAGCAAAAAGAAGTAAAGCTAAGTCAGCTTTCCTCCGCTCCGTTGGCCGTTCAAAATACTAAAACCGTCAAAAATCAAACTTTGCAGCTTCTAGAAGCTTTGGACAACGACGGAAATTTCGAGCTAAAATTTAACCGCCAGCTAAACGGCAATGATATTAAAAAAACCGACCTTAATCAAAAAGGTTCTTATAAAACGATTTATGAATTTAAAGGAATTTGGAGCGGCGGAAAACTGCAAAGATTTAAGAACTACTTGGTGGACGAGATCCGCATAAGTCAGTTTGACGAAAAAATCGTTAGGGTGGTATTCGTAAGTCAATTCGAGCCAAATTTAAAACTTAGAGTCGATAATCAGTCTTTAATTTTCTCAAAGGCTAAGCCCACGCAAAGCCAAAATTTAACGAGTCAAAACAGTAAACAAAAAAATCATCAACCGTCTATCAAGCAAGAGCTCCCCAAAATCGCTGCAAATTCGAAATCTGAAATAACTCAAATACAACAGCAAAAAGCAACTCAACACCAAGCTCAAAATCAAAAGCTCGCTCAGCAAAAGCAAGAAAAAGTTGCCGCGCAGACCAAGACGGATGCTAAAAAAACCCAAAGCACCACCGAAAAGGATGAGCAAGAAATCGTGTTAGCACCGGTAAAAACGGCGGCCACTAAAAAAACCACAAGCGCTAAAGGCAAGGTTGTCGTCCTTGACGCAGGGCACGGCGGCGACGATCCGGGGGCTATAAACGGCTCTCTAAAAGAGAAAAACATCGTGCTAAGCATCGCGCAAAAGGCGGGCAAGGAGCTGCAAGAGCGCGGCTATAAGGTTTATTACACGCGTAGCAAGGATAAATTTATCAACCTTCGCGACCGCACGAAATACGCCAACGACAAAGCTGCTGACCTCTTTATCTCCATCCACGCAAACGCCGCGCCGAGCAAAACCAAGGCGGCGACTATGCGCGGCATAGAGACGTTTTTCCTCTCGCCGGCTCGTTCCGAGCGTAGCAAAAACGCCGCTGCCCTGGAAAACAAATCCGACATCGAGGAGATGAACTATTTTTCTAAGCAGACATTTTTAAATTTCCTTAACCGCGAGAAAATCATCGCCTCAAACAAGCTCGCCATCGACGTTCAGCGCGAAGTTTTAGCGCGAGCAAAATCAGTTAGTTCAAAGGCTTCCGACGGCGGCGTTCGCGAGGCGCCTTTTTGGGTGCTAGTGGGCGCACTGATGCCTGCGGTGCTGCTTGAGGTCGGCTACATCACTCACCCTAGCGAAGGCGATCTCATAAATAACTCAAAATACCAAGATGCCCTAGCCAAGGGGCTCGCGGACGGCATTGACGTCTATTTTTCAAACCAGCAATGAAAAGCGCGCGAGTCGTTTTAAATGGCGGCATCCCGTTTAGCCCCGAATTTGACGACATTTACTTTAACGCAGACGACCCTATCGGCCAGAGCGAGTATGTTTTTAACTCCGTTTTTGACGAAATTTGGAACAAAAAGAGCGAATTCAACGTGCTTGAGACGGGATTTGGCGCAGGGTTAAATTTCCTCTGCGCTTTTAAAAGATTTAAAAATACGGATAAATTTTTAAATTTCGTCAGTATCGAAAAAACGCCGATCTCCAAAAATGATCTGGCTAAAATTTACGCGAATTTTAGCGAGCTAGCGAACGTTTCGGGCGAGCTTTTGGAGGCCTACCCGCCTCCTATTCGCGGATTTCATAGATTAAATTTAGCTCCAAACGTCACGCTTACGCTGTGCTTTGGCGACGTGGCCGAGGTTTTGGACGAGCTTAGTTTTAATGCGGACGCCGTTTTTATGGATGGCTTTGCTCCCGCTAAAAACGAAGCGATGTGGAGCGAGCTGGTTTGCGCTAAAATCGCAAATTTATGCGCTTTGGGCGCTAGCGTTTGTACGTATTCGGCCTCGGGCGCGTTAAAAAGAGCCCTGCAAAATAGCGGCTTTGAGGTAAATTTACTAAAAGGCTACGGCAAAAAGCGAGAGATGTTGCGCGCTAAATTTACCGGCGAGCGGCAAGCTGAGAATGAAATTTGGTTTAGCAGATTTGATCCCGCCGCCAGGATCGTTCCAAAGACGGCGCTAGTGATCGGCGGCGGCGTGGCTGGCTGCGTTTGCGCGTTTAAGTTGCGCGAGCAAGGTTTAAAGGTCACGATCGCCGAAAAGCGCGGCGACATCGCGCTAAACGGCTCTGGAAATCACTGCGGGATTTTGATGCCGCTTATCACGAAACCAACCGTAAATTTAGGCCGCATGCATATGAACGCCTTTTTGCAGGCAGCGCGCTTTTACGGCCAAAACCTCGGCGCCCGGGAGATAGAGTTTTGCGGCGCGACGGACTACGCATACGAGCAAAAGACGCTAGAGCGCTTTTACGAGTGGCGCGAATTTGACGCGAACAACGGCGTTTTTGAGCTAAAATTTGATAACGAGCCCTATGCTAGCGCGTTTATATTTAGCGGCGCAAAAGCTCGCCCTAGAAAGATGTGCAAGGCGGCAAGCGCGGGTATAAAAACGCTTTTAAACTGCGAATTTGCGGGCTTTGAGACGCTTGAGGGCGGCGCGGTTAGGGCTCATTTTAAGGATGGGCAAAGCATCGACGCCGACGTGCTCGTGCTTGCTATCGGTAGCGAGAGTATGGAACTTTTTGCGGACTACGACATCAGGCTTAGCTCCGTGCGCGGCCAGGTCACGCATATCGCGCCCGCCATTTTGACGTCTACGCCTTTTAGCGCCAAAGGCTATGTTTGTCCGCCTGCCCAAGGCGTGCAGGTGATCGGTGCGACTTACGACAGAAATCTTTTTTTAGACGAGCCGCGTTCTAGCGACGACGAGAAAAATTTGGCCGACGTCGCAGAGTTTTTAGGCGACAAATTTGCAAAAAACGAGTGGCTAAATTTAAACGGAGCGCGGGAGCTAAATTTGACTATCGGCCCAGACGGCGATGCTGAAAATACGGATCGCTTGGAGGTGAACAAGGGCGGCGTAAATTTAAGCAAAAGCATGGATTTGCCGGCTAAAACCGCAGATGGCCCGGCACAGACGAATAGTGCGTCAAATTTGACCGCGCCTAAAAATAACTCAAACATCGCGGCTCAAATACCGCAAAATATCCGAATAGTCGGCTCAAAAGTCGGCTACCGCAGCTATAGCGGCGACCGTTTTCCGCTCATCGGACGGCTTTATGATGAGGATTTTTATAAAGATGCTTACAAGTCGCTGCTTTGGACTAAGGGCAAGTCTAATCCGCGTCCAAAATACGTACCAAACGTCTACGTTAGCACCGCTCACGGCTCGCGTGGGCTTTGTACGGCCGTGCTTGGCGCCGAGCTCATCTGCGACCTCGTTTTTGACCGCCCGCTTTGTATAGAAAAATCGCTTTTTGACGAGCTTCACTTGGCGAGATTTCTCGTTAGGAAACTTAAAAAAGGGCTGAAGTAAGCGCAATCTCAAATCTCTTAAAATTCTATTTGCGCGACGCTGCTTTATGTTCATAAACCAAATTTGTCAAATTTGGAATAATGGGCGCAATATTCGTATATGTAAAGGCAAAGTAGGGGCTCATTAAAGGAAGAGAATTTGACGCACTACCACATAGAAGCGGTAATGCAGACGAAGCGGTTTTTTAGAGAGCTATAAAAAGCCGTAAAATTTAGAAAAACATAAAAATCCCCAACGGCTAAAATAGGCGAGATTCGCCTATTTTTTACCGAAAAAGTCGCCTGCGATCCTAAAAATATCATCTACGATCGAGCCGTCTTTGTTCTGATCTAAAAACTGCGTGAGCATCGACATCATAGAGCCGCTATCTGCAGAGTCTTGCAAATTTGATGCTTTGAGCTGATTGTTTAGCATGCCCGCGATCATCGGCGCGATCATCGGTAGTAGAGTCTTGATAGAGTCTGCGCTGATGCCTAGCTGCGAGCCTACGTCGCTAGCTAGAGCCCTGCTGTTTTCTTTAGAGCCCGTTAGTACGCCTAGCAGCTCGTTGCCTTCGGCGACGCTGATGTTTTGCGGGGCGTTAGCCATCTCGCCAAGGTTTGAGCGGCGGATCATCTCGAGGAAATTTGACGAATCGGCGTCAGATTTAAAATTCTCGTTGGCTCTTTGCATGAAAATCGGCGCGACCTTAGAAATCACGGCCTCTACGTCGTTTGTGCTCAGTCCGCTTTTTTGCGACATCGCATCTAACATACCGCCGGAGTTGCCCAAAAGCAGCTTTAGTATATCCATTTATATCCTTTTTTGATTAAATTTTTACCGCCGCTTGTTTGGGTTTAACGAGGTGGCGGCCGACAAGCCGAGGGGGCTTATTTGTAGTTTTTGATCGCCGCGTCCAGGATCTCTTTTGCGGCGTTTGCATCTTTAAATTCTTTAACCTTGACCCATTTGTTAGGCTCTAAAATTTTATAAGTTTCAAAGAAATTTTTAATCTTATTTAGCGTGGCCTCAGGTAGGTCTTTGTAGCTTTTGATCGCGTCAAATCGCGGATCGATCTTGGTAACCGGTACGGCTAGTAGTTTCTCGTCCATGCCTGCTTCATCCTCCATCACGAGCACGCCGATGAGGCGGCACGGGATCACGCTACCTGCTTGCAGAGGGTATTCGTTTAGCACCAAGATATCGGCAGGATCGCCGTCTGCTGCGAGCGTGTTTGGCACGAAGCCGTAGTTTGCCGGGTAGAACATCGCCGAGTAGAGCACGCGATCGACTACGACCGCGCCGCTATCTTTGTCGATTTCGTATTTGATGTTCGAGCCGTACGGGATCTCGATCACGGCGTTGATTTTGTCCGGGTTTGAGCCTGCTTTGATTTTTGAAACGTCCATTTTAATCCTTTGTAAAGCTCCTATCACGCGGCGTTTTGTAGCAAAACGCTTTGAGATACTTGCCTTGAAATTTGAGTAAGAGATTATATAAAATCTCGGCTAAATTTGGAGTAAAACGAGAATCAGGGCAGGCTAAAATTTGATGGGCATTACGGCGGTAAATTTGATGCTAAAAAGTAAAAGGCCCAATATAAGTTAAAAACTTTCAAAGGAGTTTTTAACTATGATCCTATTGATAAAAAATAAGTATATAATCCGTTCCCGAATTTCAGAAAAGAAATTTAGAGAAATTCTCAAGTACTTTGCAGAGGATATAGAGGCTACTAAAATAGCAAATTTAACCGGGATTTATAGAATTTCCATTTATAAGACTCTAAAAAGCATTAGAGTTTTGATGTCTCAAGAGTGTGAAAAGATATCTAAGTTTTCAACAGGGAACTAGCGGAAACATTTTAACCGAAACAAGCCGAGATATTAAACTTTTATTTGAGAAACCAGCTTTGGATAAGCTCGGGGTGTTTTGTAGGGTGTATCATACAAGTTTTCAGGTGAAATTTCCAGCTCGCAAGCTCGCCTAGAAGCTCCGCTTTGAAATAGACGAAAGTTACTTTTACTTCGCTTTGCTCGTAACTGCGTCTTGAAAAGCTACAAGCGTAGTGAAGTAGAGCAGAACGGAGCTAAGAGAGTAAGAGGTAAGAGAGGTAGAGGAGCAAACGGAAAGCAACCGGTATTTCTATTTCGCTACGCTCGTAGCTGTAAACAGACGGAATGCTAAAGTGTGACGGTAAGGTCTATACCCAGATAGTTAAAAACTGCTCCGCAAGTTAACTGATACCGATACTGTCGGAGTTTAGCGATCTGGACGAGAGTGTAATTTACTCTGATTGTTGGAAGGCTTATGATGGATTAGTAGATTATGGAGCCAAAGCTCACTACAGAGTAAAATACTCAAAGAATGAATTTTAAGCTACGCTACGCTTGCTACTTTGCAAGACGCTAATGGTAAAAACCATATAAATGGCATAGAAAACTTTTAGCTGCGACTTCGTCTTGCTACTGTAAGCAGATGGGGATATGCTAAACATAGACTAGCTAAATTTAAAGGAATAAAGAAAGAGAATTTTCTGTTGCACCTAAAGGAATCTGAATTTAGATTTAATAACAGTAAAGATACAAAAACTTTCTATCATATTTTACTAAAGATGATAAGAGAGAATCCGCTTAGCTTATCTTGAGCCAAGTAAAATTTGTAAATTTTGGGGAATTAAAATTTGGGGAAAATTTAAGGCGGCGAACCGCCCCTAGAATTATTTGATTATTTCGATACTTTTTACGTCGATAGAGGTTTTCATAAAATCTTTATCGACCTCGCCGTAGATGCGCACGGGCGTATTTTCATCGTCGGTTACGCCTCTCCAGTCCTTGTGATTGATCTCAACTTCGATCGTGTCGCCGTTTTTATCGACGAACTGATAGTGCTCAGGGCGAAACTCGGATACGATCTTGCCTTCAAGCACGACGCGGAGCGTCATCGGGTAGCGCTAGGGCTTGCTTTACCGTGCTTGCGCTCAAGGGGCCTTTGCCGACGAAGCCGCCTTGATTTGCTGCGTTTTGTGCGCTTGAGCCAGTAAATCCGCCTGCTGCAAACATCGCACTAGCAAGAGCCGCTGATAAAACTATTTTCTTAAACATTACGTATCCTTTAAAATTTGATGTGATTTTCGTGAAATCATAGTGCGGATTTTAATGATATTTCGTGAATTATTTGTTAATTTGTATTTATGGGAAGCTTAAATTTAGAGCCTGGCTTGAGGCTCTAAATTTAATATTTATAGGCTATTTACGAGGGCTTTGACGTCGGCCACGATAGGCTCGATCGCACGCTCGCCGTTTACGACGTGAAGCAGACCTTTTTCTTTATAAAATTTGCGTATAGCCTCGATCGGTTCTAGATAAACTTTAATGCGATTGTTGAAGACTTCGTTGTTGTCGTCGGCTCCGCGTGCTCGTCCGAGTACTCTCTCGCGTGCGACGGCTTCGCTAACGTCCACTTCGATCACGCCTTTTAGTGCGATCTCGTTTTGCGCAGCTAGCACCTTGTCTAGCTCGGTCATCTGCTCGACGCTACGTGGATAGCCGTCGATGATGACGTTTGATTTGTCCGAGCTTTTGATCGCCGAAACTATCGCGTTTACGACGACGTCAAGCGGGACCAGGTTGCCTTTTGAGATGAAACCGTCGATTAGCTTGCCTAGCTCTGAGCCGCTGGCAACCTCTGCGCGTAGTAGATCGCCCGTTGAGAAGTGCGCAAATTTGGCGTCCTCTTGTGCGATTAATGACGCATCGGTGGTTTTGCCGGAGCCTGGAGCGCCGATGATTAAAAATAGTTTTTTCATAAATTTTCCTTTAAACGGCTTGCCTTTTTCTGCTTATACTTCGCTCGATTTTAAATTTTAAGCTCGATGAACTACGTGTTCTATCTGCATTAAAAATTAAAATCCGCCTCGTCTAAGCGAAAAATACTTCGCCTTTTCTTTAAAATAAAAAATAAAATTCAATAAATTTGTAGCGGAAGTATCGCCAAGCTAGACTAGGCGGTTTTAAAATTTAAGCGTGCGCTAGGCGTGTAGCCTGCGGAGCGTAAAATTTTAAAACCAACGACGTATAGCGCGGCGAGACGATGCTTCATACTTATTTTTCTTTTTCTCGCAGCCTTAGTCCCAGCTCTCTTAGCTGCTCACCGCTAGCTTCGCTCGGCGCTTTCGTTAGTGGGCACTGAGCGCGCTGGGTTTTAGGGAAGGCGATGACGTCGCGGATCGAGCTGGTTTTGTTTACTAGCATATTTAGCCTGTCAAAGCCGATCGCTATACCGCCGTGAGGAGGCGCGCCGAAGCTTAATGCGTCGAGCAAGAAGCCGAATTTCTCGCGTTGCTCAGCCTCGTCGATACCAAGCAGTTTAAATACCTTTTGCTGAACATCGTTTTTGTGTATCCTCACGCTGCCGCCGCCAAGCTCGTAGCCGTTAAGCACGACGTCGTGAGCGACCGATAGGATATCCTCGAGATCGGGCTCGTCGATGTTTTTAGGCATGGTAAACGGATGGTGCATAGCTGAGTAGCTGCCGTCGTCGTTTTGCTCAAACATCGGGAAGTCAAGCACCCATAAAAACTCCATTTTGTTTTGGTCGATGATACCCATTTGTTCGGCGAGGAAAATCCTAAATCGACCCATGTAGTCAAGCACGACTTTTTTCTTGCCGGCGCCGAAAAATACGACGTCGCCGACTTTTAGCTCGCAGCGAGCGACGATCTCGTCAAGGTCGCTTTGCTCGAAAAACTTGCAAAGCGGTCCTTTTAGCCCGTCCTCTTTCATCTGGAAGTAGCCAAGGCCCTGAGCGCCGAATTTGCGGACGAATTCCTCAAAACGGTTCATCTCGCGCTTGCTAAAGATATTATCGCCGTTTGGCACTTTTAGCGCTTTGATGCGGTTTTTCTTAGGCTCGCTTGCGATTTTGCTAAATATTTCATTGCTAGAGCGCGCGAAAATGTCGACAACGTCGATCATCTTTAGATCATAGCGCAGATCTGGTTTGTCGCTGCCGTAGCACTCGGTCGCCTCTTTGTAGCTCATGCGTCGGAAAGGTATTTGGATATCGTATCCGCATGCGGCAAATACGTCTTTTAGCATATTTTCGGCCATATTTAGGATATCTTCTTGTTCGATGAAGCTCATCTCAATATCTATCTGCGTAAATTCCGGCTGTCTATCGGCGCGCAAGTCCTCGTCGCGGAAGCATTTTGCGATTTGGAAATATTTATCAAAGCCAGAGCACATCAAAAGCTGTTTAAAAAGCTGTGGGCTTTGCGGCAGGGCATAAAACTGGCCCGGATATACGCGGCTAGGCACTAGATAGTCTCTTGCGCCTTCAGGCGTTGCGCGCGTTAAAATCGGCGTTTCAAACTCGATAAAGCCCATTTTATCTAGGCTGTTTCTAGCTGCGATCGCCGCTTTTGAGCGCATTTTAAAGATATTTTGAAGTTTTTCGTTTCTAAGGTCCAAAAATCTATATTTTAGTCTGATGTCCTCGTTTACGCTCTCGTCGCCGATGACGAAAGGTAGCGCCTCGCTCGGGTTTTCGACGATCACTTCGCTAGCGATTACTTCGATCTCGCCCGTTTTTAGGCGCGGATTTACCAGGCCTTCGCCGCGAGCGCGGACCTTGCCTTTTATCCTTAGCACGTACTCGTCGCGAACGTGCGACGCGGCCTCGTGAGAGCTCTTGCTATCTGCCGGATCGCAGACGATCTGGATCAGTCCCGTGCGATCGCGCAGGTCCAAAAATATAACGCCGCCGTGGTCGCGGTAGGTGTTTACCCAACCGCAAAGCGTAACTTCTTTGCCTATGTCGGCACTGCTTAAATCAGTGCAGTAATGGCTACGCATTTTCACTCCTTTTGCTGTTTTTAACGCGCCCATTATACTAGAAATTTGCTTTTTCCCAGCTTTTTTAAAACAAAATGTGATAAAATCCGCTCTATGAAAAAAGAGAATTTATTACTTCCGACTAAGGTAAAAAAAGTCGGCCTAGTCGCGAAAATCAATGGAAATTTAGTTAAAAACGCGCGAATCCTGCGTGAGATTTTAGCTCGTTACGGCGTTCAAATTTTGTTTGAAAACGCGGCGGCTAAACATTTAAATTTAAAAGAGGGCTCAAATTTACAAGGATTTGAGGTTTGCGAGCTAGCGCATGAGTGCGATTTTTTGATTTCGCTCGGAGGCGACGGCACGATCATCTCACTTTGCAGAAACGCGGCCGAGATTTCGCCCTTCGTGCTAGGCATCCACGCGGGCAGGCTTGGATTTTTGACCGATATCACGATGAATGAATGCGAGAAATTTTTCGCCGAGTTTTTTGAAGGCAAATTTGAGGTTGAGACCCCTTTTATGCTTGATGTTTTTTTGCACAAAAAAAGCGGCGAAATTTTACACAAAATCGCATTTAACGATGCGGTAATCGTGGGCGAAAAGGTAGGTTCTATGACGCATGTGGAGGCCTTTTGGAACGAAAAATATTTTAATGCGTATTTTGGCGACGGCGTCATCGTCTCTACGCCCGTTGGATCAACCGGATACAACATGAGCGCTGGCGGAGCGATAACATATCCTTTGAGCGAGGTGTTTTTGGTGACGCCCGTTTGTTCGCACTCGCTCACGCAGCGCCCAGTAGTGCTTCCGCGCGGATTTGAGATCAAATTTAAAACCGCGAGCGCGGCGGTGCTGGTTATCGACGGGCAGGAGCGGTACAAAATGGGCGAGCTAGAGAGCGTGAGCATGACGCTAAGCGCGAGCACGGCGCGACTAATCCGCCACGTCGGGAGAGATTATTTTCAAATTTTAAAAGAAAAGCTGCATTGGGGTTATAATGATTGAGCGGATTTTGATAAAGCAAAATTTGAGTTTTGAAAACGTCGAGTTAAATTTCGGGCGCGGGCTTAGCGTCTTTACAGGCGTGAGCGGTGCTGGCAAATCAGTCCTGATGGGCTCGATAATGGCGGTTTTGGGGCTAAAGGACAGTGAGGCAAAGCTCATCGAGGCCGACGTCTCGCATAAATTTGACCTTGAGGAATTTGGCTTAGAGAGCGAGGAGATAAATACCTTTAAGCTTTTTCGGGACAAAACGACGCGGTATTTTATAAACTCACAAGCCGTTTCTAAAAAAAATCTAGCCAGCATCGCTAAAGAGCATGTCAAATACCTATCTGCAAAGGAAATAAACGAATTTGAAAACGATAGATTTTTAAATTTGCTAGATGCTTTGCAGGCGAAAAAAGATGCTAAATTTAACGAAATTTTGAGCGAATTTAGGCTCAAATTTGATGAATTTAGCCAAATTTCTCGCGAGCTAAAAAAAATAATCGATGAAGAAAAAAAAGTGGAGGAGCTAAAGGAATTTGCTTCTTTTGAAATCAATAAAATAGAAAGCGTGAGCCCGAAAATCGGCGAATTTGACGAGCTGATGGAGCTAAAAAAGCGCCTGAGTAAAAAGGATAAAATTTTAGAAGCGTGGAATAGGGCGGAGCAAATTTTTAATTTCGAACAGGCCGTGACCGACGCGCTAAACATCAGCGATATCGATAGCAGCTTTTTTGAAGAGGCGATGAACGAGCTGCGAGTGGCGCGCGAAAATCTAAACATGGACGAGCTAGAAGACGTGGATATCGAGGGCGTGCTAGACCGCATCGAGGCGATAAACTCGCTCGTGCGTCGCTACGGCGGCGAGGAAGAGGCTTTGCAGACGCTAAAAACTCGCAAGGCAGAGCTTGCAAGATATGAAAATATAAGCTTTGAAAAGAGCGAGCTGGAGCGTAAATTTAAACAAAACGAAACCGCAGTAAACGCGCTGGCAGACAAAATCAGCCAAGCTCGCGCGGCAAATTTAAAGGAGCTTGAGTCGCTCATAAATTCGTTTCTAAAAGAGCTTTATATGAGCGAGATTTCATTAAAGATAAATAGCAAAACCTTAGACGCCACCGGCAGGGACGAGGTAAATTTGAGCCTAAACGAGACGGCGCTAAAAAATCTAAGCTCGGGCGAGCTAAACCGCTTAAGACTAGCTTTTATCGCGAGCGAAAGCAAGATCACCGGAGGCGGCGAGGGCGTCATAATCCTAGATGAAATAGATGCGAATCTAAGCGGAAAAGAGGCGATGAGTATCGCAAACGTGCTGCTAAATTTGGCCGAATTTTATCAAATTTTTGCTATCTCGCATCAGCCGCAGCTAAGCTCTAAGGCCGATTCGCATTTTCTAGTAGAAAAACGTGGCGAAACTTCGATCGTAAGGGAGCTAAAAGGCGATGAGCGCGTAAGCGAGCTGGCCCGTATGATAAGCGGCGAACGCATCACCGAGGAGGCGATAAATTTTGCTCGCCAGCTTTTGGTTGTTTAAGTTTGGCTTAAAATTTAGGTTGAAAAAAGAAAAGTAATGGTATATTCTCGAAAATTTTTAGATGGGTATTTATGGAAAAAAGCAAAATTTTAATAGTAGAAGACAATAAAGCCTTAGCAAAGCTAATAGCTAAAAAGATGGAAGATAATACCGAGATGCAAGTAGACGTCGCTCACAGCTTAGCCGAAGCTCAGGCGTTTCTTACGAAGGCTAAGGATTATTTTATAACTTTGCTCGATTTAAATTTACCCGATGCTCCAAATGGCGAAGTAGTTGATTTCGTAGCGTCTAAGGGCTTACCGATTATAGTTTTAACGGGTAGTATGGACGATAAGACTAGAGAAACTTTTATGGACAAGGACATCGTGGACTACGTCTATAAGGGAAATATGAGCGACGTAAATTATATATTTCATATGATAGATAGGCTAAAAAATAACAAGCAGTATAAGGTCATGGTAGTAGAAGACGTAATGCAGACTAGAAATGACGTAAAAAAAATACTGCAAAATTTGCAGTTTCGAGTATTTACGGCGGCTCACGGTGAGGAGGCGATGAATTATTTTGCCGATAATCCCGATATAAAACTCGTGGTTTCTGATTACGGCATGCCGGTAAAAGACGGTTTGGCGGTTTTAAAAGAGCTAAGGGAACAAAAAGATAAAAACGAACTAGGCGTTATAATGATGACTAGCGCAAACGAAAACGTTAGCGGTGCGGTATTTTTGAAAAACGGAGCTAATGATTTTATCGCTAAGCCGTTTTTAAAAGAAGAGCTTATTTGCCGCGTAAATAATACTATAGAAAATATGGAAAATATCAATAAAATCGCAAATTTCGCCAATAAAGATTTTCTAACCGGATTATTTAATAGAAGGTATTTTTACGACGATATGCAAGAATATTTGGCTAGTTTGGAAGAAAATCCTATGCCTTACGCCGTAGCCGTGATCGACGTAGACGGTCTGAAAAATATCAACGATAAATACGGACAAGATAGCGGCGATAAAATTTTGAAACTACTGGCTAAAAAATTAATCGACGACACCAAAAGCAGCGATATAGCGGCTAGATTCGGCGGCGGAGAATTTTGCGTTTTATTAAAAAACGTATCGCAAGAAGACGCGGTTAAATTTTTTGTCGGATTAAGAGCCGCAATAGCAGCCAATCCGATAAATATTAAAAACGAACCGGTTAAAATTTCGGTCTCCATAGGCGTTACTTTCGGTAAAAGCGATTATAACGTCGACGAGATTTTAGAGCTTGCCGACGAGGCTCTTTACAGGGCTAAGCAAAACGGTCGAAATAGGGTGGAAATAGCCTGATGATAATAGACACGCACTGTCATCTGGACGATAAAAGCTTTGATAACGATCTCGCAAAAGTTATCGCAAATGCCCGAGAAAACGGCGTTGACGGAGTGCTAATACCGGGTGCTGATATTAATGATTTACCAAAAGCGGCTAAAATAACCCGCGAATTTGAAAATGTATTTTTTGCCGTCGGAGTTCATCCGTATGAGAAAGCGGGATTTGACGAAGAGGCTCTGCGTAAATTTGCGCGAGACGAAAAGTGTATAGCCGTGGGCGAATGCGGGCTTGATTATTTCCGATTGCCCAAAGACGAAAACGAAAAAGAGCTTGAAAAAGCGGAACAAAAGCGCGTATTTAGAGCGCAGCTTGATATGACCGTAGAGTTAAATTTGCCCGTTATTTTGCATATTAGAGATGCAAACGAAGATAGTTTTAATATCCTAAAAGAGTATGCAAGCAAGCTAGTTGCGGCGGTTTTACACTGCTATAACGCTTCGCCGTTGCTTTTAGAGCTTGCTAAAATGGGTGAATTTTATTTTGGCATTGGCGGAGTTTTGACGTTTAAGAATGCAAAGAATTTGGTTCAAATTTTGCCCCAAATTCCGCGAGATAGGCTACTACTTGAAACAGATGCGCCGTATCTAACGCCCGAGCCTTTTAGGGGGCGCAGAAACGAGCCTGCATTTACGCGATTAGTTGCGACGAAGATGGCTGAGATTTTAAATTTAAAAGAAGAAGAGGTAATGGAAATAACAACAAAAAGTGCAAAGAAAATCTTTACGAAATTTAACACGTAATCAAGGAGAAAAATGAAAATCTTTAGAGTAATAATGCTGTGTCTAGCATGTACGGGGTGGCTTTTTGCGACCGCGGCTAGCAGCGACGCAGAGCAAACCCAAAAGATGATATTAAAAGAATTTGACATAGATGCTAAATTTTTACAAAGCTCTCACTACGCTTCTATAAAAAATTCCATTAAAGATAGTAAAAGAAAAGAGTTTATAGATACCGTCAAAGGCGGCTATAAACATATCCCGATGCTTCAAAAGATTATAAAAGACTCAGGTATACCAGAGTCGTTTTTATATCTTGCTATGACGGAGTCCGGTTTTTCAAATCACATAGTTTCTAGCAAAAAAGCCATCGGAATTTGGCAGTTTATGGAGTCTACGGCAAAACTTTACGGTCTTAGAGTCGATAAATACACCGACGAGCGAAAAGACCCGATAGCGGCTACCGTTGCAGCTACAAAATACCTACAGAGTCTAAAAAATGACTTTGGTAAATGGTATCTTGCGATGATGGCTTACAACTGTGGCGACACTAGATTAAGGGAAGGTATTAAAAAAGCCGGAACTACCGATCTGGCAACATTGCTAGACGATAAAAAAAGCTATATTCCAAAAGAAACTAAAAATTTCGTCAAGAAAATTTTAGTCATTGCGCATATAGCAAAAGAGCAGGAAAATTTGCTGGCTAAAACGCAGGCCTTAAGTGGAACGAAAGGCATAGAACTATCAAAGATAGATGTCCCCGGCGGTACAACGCTAATGGAGGTAGGAGACAGCATAGGTCTTAGTCTAAAAAAGATGAAAGAGTACAATATGCATCTAAAATTCGTCTATACTCCACCTACGGAAAAACCTTATTATCTTTATATTCCATTAAACAAAAAGAAAATGTTTAGCGACAATTTCGAAGTAGCGCAAAATAGAAAATTTGAAATTTATACTGCCAAAGAGAACGATACGCTACTAACTATAGCGGAAAAAACCGGCGTAAATCATAAAATCATAAAAGAGTACAACGGACTTGCTTCAAACGAGATCAAGCCTAGTCAAAAGCTAGTTATCCCAAGTGAGCAAAACGTAAACTATCTAGCCGAGTATATGGTAAAAAGCGGCGATACGCTCGGAGAAGTTTCACAGAAATTTGACGTAGCGCTTGAGGATTTAAAAGAAGCCAATACTCTTATGAGCTCAAACAGCTCGATTGGAGCCAAACTTGCCGCAACCGAGTAGGGCTAAATTTATATTTTTTAGTCTATTTTTTGTATTTTTTATGAGCGGCTGTTCGTTCTTGACCTCGCCTTCCGGCGGGATTACCGCTAGCGGCGGCTCAAAAAAGAGCGGCAAAATAAACAGTTCAAAAGGTATACATGAAGCAACCATGCGCCCGTATACCATAAACGGAAAAACCTATTATCCGACCGTAGTCAAGGTCGGTGATAGGGCTAGCGGTATAGCCAGCTGGTACGGTCCGGATTTTCACGGTAAAAAGACGTCAAACGGTGAGACTTACGATATGCATGCTATGACGGCGGCACATAAGACTCTGCCGATGAATACGATGGTGCGCGTGACGAATATAAAAAACGGTAAAAACATCATCGTGCGTATAAACGACCGAGGCCCTTTCGTGGCAGGTCGCGTGATAGATTTGTCAAAAACCGGCGCGGTTAAGCTTGATGTATTTAACGCCGGCACGGCCCCCGTTTTACTAGAGGTTGTTGGCTTTAACGGCAACGTCGGCGGAGCTGTTGTAGCATCCTCTCAGCCTAGCTCAAAACAACCTAGCGGCTCGCTAAAAACGAGCACTCAAACTAAGGCGCAACCGCAACAACAGTCTTTTGTCGGCGGTATTTTTATGGTGCAAATCGGCGCATTTAAAAATTTAAGTGGCGCAAACGCTCATAAACGGCAGCACGCTGGACAATACGGCAACGGCGCCTATGATACTGTTATAAAGTCGTATGATCTTGACGGCGGTAAAATTTACAGGGTATTTATAAGCGGCTTTAGAAGCGAAGAAGAAGCAAAAGACTTCATAAGCGCAGGGCATATCTCGGGCGCATTTTTCGTGAGGGAATAAGATGCAAAGAAAGACAAAAGAGACGGATATCAGCCTAGAGCTTGAAATTTACGGCAGTGGCAAATCCGAGATAAGCACGGGCATAGGATTTTTTGACCACATGCTTGAGGCCTTTTGCAAGCATGCGCTTTTTGATATGAAGCTTGTTTGCAAGGGTGATTTGCATGTGGATTTCCATCATAGCGTGGAGGACGTGGGTATCGTTATCGGACTGGCTTTGCGCGAGCAAATTTATCCGCTTAGCGGCGTGGAGAGATTTGGCGAGGCGACGGTGGTGATGGACGAGGCGGCGGTAAACTGCGCTCTTGATCTTTCAAACCGTCCGTTTTTGGTATATGAAAGTATAAACGAGGGGAAAGTCGGCGAATTCGACATAGAGCTAGCGAATGAGTTTTTCCAGGCTCTAGCATTTAATGCCGCAATCACCTTGCATATCGCTAAAATCCGCGGACGAAACTCTCATCATATTTTGGAGGCCAGTTTTAAAGCCTGTGCCGTCGCGCTAAGAAGAGCTCTAGCCAAAAACGCTAGAGTCGGCGTGCCTAGCACGAAAGGCGTGCTATGATAGAGATTATATTTTTAGACGTCGACGGGTGCCTAACCGACGGCAAGATCGTTTATAGCCCAAACGGCGACGAGCTTAAATTTTTTGACGTTAAGGATGGATACGCTATCGAGAGCTGGCTAAAGCTCGGTAAAAAAGTCGCGATCATCACAGGCAGAAGCTCGCCTATCGTCGAAAAAAGGGCGCAGGATCTAAAGATAACGCACGTCTATCAAGGCATTAGCGATAAATTTGAAACCGCAAAACATATACTTAAATTTGAAGGACTCGAGTTTGAAAATGCAGCAGCAATAGGTGACGATTACAACGACTACAAGCTACTAAAAAGCGTCGGATGGAGCTTTAAACCGAAAAATGCGATCAAAGAGCTTGAAGTAAGAACGAGGCTCAACTATAAAGGCGGCAACGGCGCGGTGCGCGAGATGATAGAGATACTTATCCGCAGCGAGGGCTTAATGCAAGAGTGGGCTAAGCGTTGGTTATAAGGATTTTTTACCTAGTCGTCAGCATTTTTAGCGTGGCGATGGTTTATTTGGCGATTGAGGAGCCTTACTATAGCGAGCTCTTAAAGGGCGGCGAAGTGACTACAAACATGCAGATGAACGCAGTCACTGACTACGAGATGAATGCTACTGTAGTAAATGCTAGATATGAAGCCGATACGTGGAATAGATACTCGGAATTTGACGAATTTATCAAATTTAGAGCGGAAATCTTTAAAGATAACAAAGAGCATAACGTGAGCTCCGATAAAGCGTTTTATAACGGCGGTCGAATTATACTTCAGGGTAACGCGCGCTATGCAAATAATGAAAATTTGACCTTTTTATCAGAAGAGGTCATTTATAGTACTGCAACAAAAGTAGCTACTACGCAAACGCCTTTTACGCTAACGAAAAACGAGGATAAAATAGTCGGCAAAGCCCTGGTTTACGACTTTGAATTAAAAAAAGCTTATATCAAAAAGGCCTTTGCTTTGATAGAGCAAGATAGAAAAAGATAGGACGGAAAATGATAAATTTTGGTTTTAAAAAAGTGGCTTTAGTTTTGGCGCTTAGCGCTTTACCGCTTTTAGCAGAGCAGGTGGAGATCACAGCGGACGAGTTTTATGCTGACGAAGGCAAACAAATAAGCGAATTTAAAGGCAATGTAAATATTAAAAAAGGCAAGGATACGCTCACTGCAAATTTGGTAGTGATATATTTCGACAAAAAGCGAAATCCGCTAAAATATGTCGCTTCCGGTAACGCCAAATTTAGAGTATTTATCAAAAATAAAACATACGACGGTAGCGGTAGCGAGCTTATTTACGAGCCAACGCCGAATTTATATACGATAAACGGCAACGGCTTTTTGCACGAGATAGAAACCGATAAAAAAGTCTACGGCGAAAAGATCACAGTCAATCAAAACAGTGGCACATACAACGTAAACAGCGGCAAAAAAGAGCCGGTTAAATTTATCTTCCAGGTTGAGGACAAAAAGTGATCCGCGTTTTAAACGCAAAATTTCTAGTTTCAGCGCCCGACATCTCGCTAGCTCCGCCTGCAAACTCTAGCGAAGTGGCGTTTCTGGGGCGCTCAAACGTGGGCAAAAGTAGCCTCATAAACACTCTCGTAAACCAAAAAAGCCTAGCCAAAAGCAGCTCCACGCCGGGAAAAACGCGCCTCATAAATTTTTTCGAGGTCGAGTATGCGCGCGGCATCAAAAACGAGCAAGGCGAGCTAAGCGAGGAGAGGGCAAATTTGACCTTCGTTGATTTACCGGGCTTTGGATATGCCAAAGTGGCCAAAAGCATGCATGCGCAGTGGAGAAAAAATCTTGACGAGTACCTAAAATTTAGAGCCAACATCAAGCTTTTTGTGCATCTCATCGACTCGCGCCAGTTTGATATGCAGATAGATAAAGACGTAAACGACTATTTGCAAAGCTTCCTACGCCCCGATCAAAAGATTTTAAATTTCCTCACCAAATCAGACAAGCTAAATCAAAGCCAAAAAAGCGCGGTTTTAAAGGTCTATCCGGGCGCACATTTCGTTTCGGCGCTTAAAAAAACAGGCGTAGAAAAGGCAAACGAGCTTATATATCTAAACGCGCTGGGGCTGTAATGAAATCAAAAAGCCGCAGGCAAATTTTGGCATTTTTATCATCAAATTTTCTAACTAAATTTACAAATTTAAGCAGCCAAAAAGCTAAGTTTATAAATTTAGCTATAAATTTATAACCATGCAAACGAGTGCGGCGATGCGAAGACTGGGAGCAGAGAAGCGATTTTTAAAGCAGCTTGTTTGGGTTGCGTTTCTCATTTTTTATCAGAGCCTAACGACTATATTTGCGTACCTGCCGCCTCTTATCGGGATATTTTTTACCTATATGATTACGCTAACCTTGCAGAAACAAAAGACGCTCAAGGAGTTTGGCAAGGAGTGGTATTTTTGTCTGTTTTACCTCACTTTTGCCGAGCAGGCGCACGGGTTTTCGCTGTTTTCGGCGGTGATTGCGTTTATGCTTTTTTATCATTTTATGTCCGACTGGCTCATCGTTACGCTAAAATCAAGGGAGCTTTTGGCAGCGGGATTTGTCGCCAGCGGCTATGTTTGGACGTGCGCGACGAGCTCTTTTATATCTTACGCGGCAAATTTGCCTATACTCAAATTTGACTACGAGTACCTGATCTACGTCGGCGTGGAGTCCGTTTTGGCGGTAGTTTTGTTTAGGGGGCGCTTATGAGGATGCGCATAGTGTTTGGCATCATATTTAGCGTCTGGGTGCTTTTGCTGGTGCGAGTTTATTACCTTAGCGTCAAGTCAAACGATTTTTATGAGGAGATCGCCGAGCAAAATGCGGTAAAAACGCAATATCTAGCTCCCGTCAGGGGGCTGATTTTAGACGCCAAAGGCCGTCCGATGGCGGTAAATCGCCTCGGTTTTTCCGTCGCGTTAAAGCCGCATCTAAGCGGCAAGAGGGTGGAGATTTTAGACGCCGAGCTTGCAAATTTGCAAAATTTATTCGATGACTTAAATGTCACGAAGCTAAAACGCGAATACGTCAAGGCCGACTCGCCTTATAATCAAGACTTTATTCAGATTATCGATTTTATGGATTACGACAAGATGATACCGCGTATAGCCGAGCTCTCGCTGCGAGAAAATTTGGAGGTCAAGCCGGCATCCAAGCGCCACTATCCCTACAATAACCTAGCTTCGCACATCATCGGCTACGTCGGTCGCGCAAATCAGCAAGACGTCGAGTCTGATCCCGTCGCAAAGCTAACCAATCACACGGGCAGAAGCGGCACGGAGCGCTTTTATAACTCCGTTTTGCAGGGGCAAGAAGGCGTACGAAAGGTAAAGGTAAACGCACTAAATCAGGAGGTCGAGGAGATCTCGGTGAGCTATCCTCAAAGCTCGGACATCTCGCTCACGATCGACCTTGAGATGCAAAAATACATCGAGGAAATTTTCGGCGATAACGCGGGCGTTATCATCGTGATGGACGTGAGAGACGGCTCGATACTGGCTGCCGGTAGCTTCCCTGAGTATGATTTAAACCCGTTTGTTACGGGTCTTTCGCAGGCTAAGTGGGACGAGCTTGTTAAAAGTATCGATCATCCCTTTACAAATAAACTCGTAAACGGTCTTTATCCGCCGGGCTCGGTTATCAAAATGGGCGTGGCGATGGCGTTTTTAGACACCGGTAAGATGAACCGCTCCGATGGGTATTTTTGCTCTGGTTCGTTTGAGCTTGGAGGGCGAAATTTCCGCTGCTGGAACGTCTATGGACACGGTTTTATGGATATGAACTCGGCCATCCGCGAGAGCTGCGACGATTATTTTTATAAAGGCAGCTTAAAGGTCGGCATCGACGCTATAACCCCGGTTTTAGAGCGGCTGGGTTTTGGGCAAAAAAGCGGAGTGGACCTGCCTAACGAGTTTGTCGGTATCGTGCCAGGACGCGAGTGGAAGATGCAAAAATATGCTCAGCCGTGGTATCAGGGCGAGACGCTCATTACCTCGATCGGGCAGGGTAATTTTCTCGTGACACCGATGCAGGTGGTGCGCTATACGGGCATACTAGCGACGGGGAAAAATATCGTCCCGCATTTTTTACGTAGCGTAAACGGCGAGGAGGTTAAATTTGAGCCTACCGATGATATCCTCACGCCGTTTGAGAAAAAGCAGCTGCCCTACATCCAAAAGGCGATGTATGAGGTCGTAAATCATAAAAAAGGCACCGCGAATAAATATTTTAAAGAGGCAAAGCTCACTTTAGCGGCGAAAACGGGTACCGCGCAGGTCGTGGGCATCTCGCAGGCTGAAAAAAAGCGTATGAAAGAAGAGGACATGGAGTATCTGCGCCGCTCGCACGCGTGGGTCACGACCTATGGGCCTTACGAGGAGCCTAGATATGCCGTTACCGTTATTATCGAGCACGGCGGACACGGCGGTCTGGCTGCCGGACCTCTCACGGCTAAAATCTTTAATAAGCTACTAGAAATGGGCTACATCGATCAAAAATACGAAATCACCTCGCTAGCAGATACTGAAGCGGCAGCTGCGGAAAAAAAGAAGAAAAACTAAAATCCAGCCTTCAAATTTAAAGGAAAAATCCCGCTTTGTCGCGGTGTTACCGCGCGTTGCGTTCTTGTGACTTCTTGTTAATGCGGCGGCTGGCGGCTTAAATTTTATCGTATTTTTAAATTTATAGATTTTATGCATCCTTGCTTTTGTAATCGGTTAAATTTGAGCCGGGCTTGCGACGAATAAATTTATGAATTTTACGCGGTGTTACGATAGCGCGGATAAAACTACAATATGCGAGAGGCTTGGAAATTTGACGATTAAAAATGCGCAAAAATAAAAAAGCATCAAATTTGCAAATACCGACTCTAGCCTTCAAACATCTCCGAAAGCTCGTTTGTAGCGATATTTACGATTTTATTATTTGCGTCTAGTTCGATCAGATTTTGGGTTTTAAATTTCGCCAAGATCCTCGAAAACGTCTCTGGAGTAATGTTGAGGATGGAGGCGATTTTGATGTGTTTTAGCTCGTTAAAAAGATCGGCGTGATTAACGAGAAAGCTTGCGACCTTGGCCTCGGAGTTTAGCACGAGTTCTTGATGTATCAGCTCGCTTGCGATTTTTAACTTTTGCGAGAGCGATTTGATTATTTGTAGCGATACGCGCGGGTTTGATAAAAACTCGGCGTAAAATTTATCGTAGTCGATTTTTAGCACCTCGCCGCCCGTTAAAAATATCGCCGTCGCCGGAAATTTGATATTTTCAAAGTTGGCAAGCTCGGCTACGAAGCTAATCCCGTTAAATTGATGCATAAAAATCTCTTTGCCTTTGGGGCCTATTTTATAGAGCTTGAGAGAACCTTTTATAAGGAGGTGGAGCCACTTTGACTCCTCGCCCTCCATAAATAAAAACTCACCTTTTTTATATTTTTTTAGGATGCTGATATTTTCTAGCCTTTTTAGCTCGGCCTCGTTTAGCCCCTGAAAAAACGGGATTTGCTCTAGCATTTGTTATACTTATTTATTTTTTAAAAGATCTCTGATCTCGGTTAGAAGCGCGACGTCCTCAGGTATCGGCGCAGGCTCTTCGGCTTTTGGTTCCTCGGCTTTTGGTTTTTTGAGCGAATTTATAGCTTTAACGACGCAGAAAATACAAAACGCAATAATCGTAAAATCAACCATCGTTTGTATAAATGAGCCGTAGTTTACGGTTACGGCAGCCGTATCGCCGACTGCGTCTTTTAGCGTAAATTTTAAATCCGTAAAATTTACGCCACCGGTTAGTACGCCTACGATTGGCATGATAACGTCACCAACCAGTGAGCTAACGATCTTGCCAAAAGCCCCACCGATCACGACGCCCACGGCCATGTCGATGACGTTGCCGCGCATCGCGAATTCTTTAAATTCCTTAATGAAACTCATCTTTTTCCTTTGCATTTTAAAATTAGATATCAATTATATTTATTTTAGCTTCACAAAAGATAAAAAAGCCAAGTTAAATACTTAAAATGCTATAATCGCCCCTAAAAATCAATAAGGAAGCAAAAATGTATCGTTTTGCGCCGTCGCCGACAGGCGATATGCATCTGGGAAATTTGAGGGTTGCGATCCTAAACTACGTCTGCTCGCTTCAGGATAAAAGCGGCTTTATCATCCGCATCGAGGATACCGACAAGGAGCGCAATATCCCCGGAAAAGACAAGGAAATTTTAGAAATTTTAGAGCTTTTCGGTATCAAATGGGACACGCTTTATTATCAAAGTAAAAATTTGAAATTTCACCGCGAATTTGCGGCAAAGCTTTTGATAGATAAAAAGGCGTTTTCGTGCTTTTGCACCGAAAGCGAGCTTGAAGCCAAAAAAGAAGCCGCAAAGGCTAGAGGCGAAGCCTATCGCTACGACGGCACATGCGAGCACCTAAGCGACAACGAAGTGCTAAACAACCAAAAGCCTTTCGTCGTGCGTATGAAAAAGCCGCTAGGCACGATGAAATTTAAAGACGCGATAAAGGGCGAAATCAGCTTCGAGCCTGAAAACGTCGATAGTTTTGTGATTATGCGTGCCGATTTTACGCCGACGTACAACTTCGCCTGCGCGGTAGATGATATGCTAGAGGGCGTCACCTTCGTCATCCGCGGCGAGGATCACGTCAGCAATACGCCAAAGCAAGACCTCATCCGCGAGGGCCTAGGCTACACGCAAAAGATAAACTACGCTCACCTGCCTATCATCCTAAACGTCGAGGGCAAAAAAATGAGCAAACGCGAGAACGAAAGCAGCGTAAAATGGCTACTCTCGCAAGGCTTTATGCCTGAAGCTATCGCAAACTACATCGTTTCGCTAGGCTACAAGGCTCCGGTTGAGATCTTTACGATAGAAGAGGCGGCGCAGTGGTTTGATATCTCGAAGGTTTCGGCGTCTCCGGCCAAATTTGACGTCAAGCAGCTTGAGCACATCAACCGCGAGCACATAAAAAGAGCAAGCGACGAGAGACTAGCCGCGCTAATGGGCATAAAGCCAGAATTTGCGGCGATAGCTAGATTTTACACTCAAGAAAGTAGCCTTATAACCGAGATAAAGGCCAAGGTCGATGCGATTTTCGCGACCAAATTTATCCCAGATGAGTTTAAGGCGGGTTGCGAGGCGATAAAAGCTGCTGTAAATTCGCTAAATTTGAGCGAATTTGATGAATTTAACGAGCTAAAAAAAGCCCTAATGGACGCGACCGAACTAAAAGGAAAAGGCTTTTTTATGCCGCTTAGGATTTTGCTCACGGGCGCCGAACACGGCCCTGAGCTTAGCGAGCTATATCCGCTCATCAAACCGTATCTAAAGGAAATTTTACGATGATATTTTCTGTATTTTTAGAAGCAGTCGGCAGTATCTTGCATATCGTTATCAGCGCCTACACGTGGATCATCATAGGCGCAGCGATCATAAGCTGGGTACGCCCTGATCCCTATAACCCTATCGTACAGCTGCTCTACCGCCTCACCGAGCCCGTCTATGCCGCTATCCGCCGCGTGATACCGACGGTTTTTGGCGGTATAGATATAGCGCCTATTATCGTGCTTTTGTCGCTTCAGTTTATAGATAGATTTTTCGTAAGGCTTATGTTTGCGTACGCTGCTTAAATTTATCCTGCCCGCGATTTTTGCGGCGGCGGCGTTTGGCGGAGTTAAGAGCTTTGAGGAGATAAAAGACGAACCTAAGGGGCTTGCTAAGGATTACTACTTTTACCGTCTTTTAACCGAAGGCGACTACACTAAGGAACAGGCGCAAATTTTAAATAAAGACGTCTTTCGCCGAGCGGGCGTGCTAGCAAAGAAACTGGCTGAAATTTTGCCGCCTAAAAAGACCAAAGGAAACTGCGATAGCGTAAGCGCGAAAAATATCCTAGACGCAAACGTAACCTGCCAAAAACAGCGCCTGCGAGTGCCTTTTATGATGAAGCTAAAAAAGGAGACGAGGCAAAAGCTGGCGGATAAATTTAAAGACTCCGATCCGCTTCTTTATCGCCGTCTTAGCTCGCTAAACGAGAAGCACCCCGAGGATGAGTTTGCCAAATTTAACGATACGGACGCGTTTTTGGTTTATTTTAACCAGTCTTCGCATAAGGATAAATTTGATAAGATATTTGACGCAAATTTTATAAATTTGCTTGCGACGAAAAAGGAGTTTCACGCTCTGGCAAACGATTTGATAATCGATAAAAAATCGGCCAAATTTAGACAAAATTTTCTAGCGATAAAAGAAACGGAGCTCGCGGGCAAGGACGCCTTTATGCTTGGTATCAACGCGGTTTTGTTAAATTCGCCAAAAGACGCGGCTAGGTTTTTTACTAGAGCCGAGGCTGCCTTTGAGAGGCAAGATCGCAAGGACAATGCCGTATTTTGGCTATATCTGCTAAGCAAGGACAGAAGCTATCTTGATAAGCTAAATCAAAGCCGCGACGTAAATATCTATACGCTTTATGCAAACGAACTAACGGGCGCAAGTGCTGCCGCAAACATCGTCTCGCCGACGCCTACGAAAGAAAAGGTAGCTGACTACGACATAAAAGATCCGTTTTTGTGGCAAAAGACCTTTAAAATGATAAAAGAGATGAGTGCGCAGGACGCAGCAAAGCATTCTGAAACCTTTAACACCAAAGAGACGCTAGGTCAGTACGCCTACTTGATGGAAAAGGCAAGCGGATACAAGGATAGCTACTTCGTCATGCCGTTTGTAGATGAGCTAGAGGACGTAAACGCGACTAGAAAGGCGCTACTTTACGCGATCGGCAGGCAAGAAAGCCGCTTTATCCCAGCCGTCATCTCGACCTCTTATGCGCTTGGTATGATGCAGTTTATGCCGTTTTTGGCTAATCACATCGGCAAAAAAGAGCTTGCGATCCCAAATTTCGATCAGGACGATATGTTTGATCCGCGCCTTGCCTTAAAATTTGCGGACCACCACTTAAATTATTTGGAGAAATACCTCTACCACCCGCTTTTTGTAGCTTACGCGTATAACGGCGGTATCGGTTTTACTAAGAAAATGCTTCAGCGAGGCGACCTTTTTAACGAAGGCAAGTATGAGCCGTTTTTATCCATGGAGCTAGTACCTTTCGCCGAGAGCCGCGACTACGGCAAAAAGGTACTCGCAAACTATGTTATCTACCTAAGGCTTCTCCGTTCCAGTACATCGATTTCGACACTTTTTGAAAGCTTAAAGACGCCTTCTTTGACGGATAAATTTCGAAAGTAAGGTTGATTTTATCGCTTTTGATATCTGGGGTGCTGACCTCGAAATACTGCGCCCACGGCACCTCAAAGCTCACTTTTTGCAAAAGCGGATCGTTTGCGGCTAGGCGTCTAACCATGATGCCTCGCTGCAAACCGTTTGCCGCGAAGCTCTCCTCTAAAATTTTAACCTCTTTGGGATGCACGGCTACGACGAATTTCTCTCTTTTTTGTTCGTCGATTAGCTCGCTATAGATTGGGTTTAGATAGGTTGCTACGATTAGGATATTCGTATCGGCATCTATGATCTCAGACTTGCTCGTGTAGGCCAAAAGCTCGTTTTTTAGCGGTTCGTGGATATACTTTTTATCCGCGCAACCGACTAGCGCCAAAATAAAACTTAAAAAAAATACGCTCTTTTTCATTTTAATACCTCTTTAAATTTGGTGCTATTTTAGATAAATTTTGCTTTTAAAAAGCCTAAATTTGCTATAATCCGCGTAAATTTCAAAAATTCGGAGAAAAATGAAAAAAGCGGCGATGGCGTTTTCCGGACCTTCAAATAGCGGTAAAACTACGCTTATTTTAAAGGTTGCCAAAAAATTTATCGATGACGGGCTAAAAGTCGTAATCATCAAGCACGATCCGGGCGACAAGGCGAGGTTTGATGTCGAGGGCAAGGATAGCTACAAATTTAGTCAAATAGGCGCCGAGGTCGCGGTCATGAGTCCGACGCGCACGACCTTTTTCTCGCAGGAGAGCAAGAGCTTGGACGACGTCGTAGCGATGGCTGGCGAGTTTGATTTGCTACTAGTTGAGGGGCTAAAGACCCTGCCGCTACCGCGCATTAGCGTGTTTAAGGACGAGATAAACGAGGATTATCTTAGCTTTTCAAACGCGATCGCAAGCTATAAAAAAGACTACGAGATCGATAAGCCAAACTTCGATCTAGACGATATGCAGGCTATCTGCGAGTGGATACTAAAAAACGCAAAGGTGTTAAAATGAACGAAATTTTCGAAACGATTAAAAAGATCGCCGTAAAAATCGGCGAAGAGATAAAATACGCCGATCTAGGCTACACCGACCACGCCAACGCCACTGGCGACACGCAGCTAAAACTAGACGTGAGGAGCGACGAGATCATCACGGCCGAGTTTGCAAATTTAGCCTGCGTAAAAGCGCTCGTTAGCGAAGAAAAAGAGGATATGCTGGCGCTAAACGAGAGTGCGAAATTTATCGTCGCATACGATCCGCTAGACGGCTCTAGCCTGGTGGACGTAAATTTTTCCATCGGCTCGATTTTTGGCATTTACGAAAATGAACTAACTCCGCAAAATCTAAAAGCCGCAGCCTACGTCGTTTACGGCCCGCGCCTGGAGCTCGTGCTTTGCGAGGATGGGACGGCTCCGGCACTTTACCGCCTAGGCAGGGACGGCGAGTTTAAATTTATCAAAAATCTAGCGCTCGCGCAAAAAGGCAAGCTAAACGCCACCGGCGCGACGCAAAAGGGCTGGAGCGAAACTCACGCTAAATTTATCCGCGAGCTGTTTTTGCAGGGGTACCGTCTTAGATACTCAGGCGCCATGGTGAGCGACCTGCATCAAATTTTACTAAAAGGCGGCGGGCTATTTAGCTATCCTGCCACGACGGATGCGCCAAAGGGCAAGCTAAGAGCGCTATTTGAGGTGCTGCCGTTTGCCTTCATCTACGAGCGCGCGGGCGGGGCGACTAGCGACGGATACTCGGGAACGCTTTTTGATATGAAAGTGGAAAAAATCCACCAAACCACGCCTTGCTTTTTCGGCTCCAAAGATGAGATAAATTTACTGCATAAATTTTACGGAAGCGCAAAATGAGCGAACACGCAGCAGACGCAGCTCAAAAAGACGAATTTGAGCTGGAGCTTGATCGCCAAAGAGAAATTTTGCAAGCTTGCCAGAGCGAAAAAGGGCTAAGTTCGTGCTTTGCTTGCGAGGCGATGTTTGAGTGTAAAACCCGCAAAAACTACGTAGATGCCGTATATAGCTCGATGTCTAAAGGCGACGGCGGCGGATTTGATTTTTAAATTTAAAAAGGAAAGATATGAACACGACTTATATTACGACTCCAATTTATTACGTAAACGACGTGCCGCACATCGGACACGCCTACACGACCGTGATCGCGGACACGATGGCGAGATTTGCTAGGCTAAAGGGCGATGACACGTACTTTATGACCGGCACCGACGAGCACGGACAAAAGATCGAGCAAGCCGCCGCAAAAAAGGGCTACACGCCGCAAGCCTATGCCGATGAGATAAGCGCGAAATTTAGGGAGTTGTGGGATAAATTTGAGATCAGCTACGATCATTTTATCCGCACGACCGACGACTATCACAAGCTCACTGCGCAAAACGCATTTCTTAAAATGTATCAAAAAGGCGACATCTACAAGGGCGAGTACGAGGGGTACTACTGCGTTAGCTGCGAGAGCTTTTTTACGCAGACGCAGCTTTTAGAGGATGAGAGGTGTCCGGATTGCGGCAGGCCGACGAATTTGGTGAAAGAGGAGAGCTATTTTTTCAAACTTTCAAAATACCAAGATGCGCTGCTAAAATGGTACGAGGAGAACGAGGACTGTATCGTGCCGCGCGGCAAGAAAAACGAGGTCGTGAACTTCGTAAAAGGCGGTCTGCGCGACCTCTCGATCACGCGCACGAGCTTTGAGTGGGGCATCAAGCTGCCTGCGAGCCTAAACGAGCCAAAGCATGTGATGTACGTCTGGCTGGATGCGCTCATCAACTATCTCAGCACGCTTGGTTACACGCGCGGCGACGATAAGATGCGCTACTGGAAGGGTGCTACGCATATCGTCGGCAAGGATATTTTGCGCTTTCACGCGGTGTACTGGCCTGCGTTTTTGATGAGCCTTAATCTGCCACTGCCTCGCTGCGTCGCTGCTCACGGCTGGTGGACTAGAGACGGCGAAAAGATGAGTAAAAGCAAAGGCAACGTCATCAACCCAAGCGAGGTCGCAGACGCGTACGGACTGGAAAATTTCCGCTACTTTATGCTACGCGAAGTGCCGTTTGGGCAGGACGGCGACTTCTCGCAAAAGGCGATGATCGAGCGCATAAACTCCGAGCTTAGCAATGATCTGGGCAATCTTTTAAGCCGTATAGTGGGCATGAGCGAAAAGTACTCGGACTTTGAGATAAAGGGCGAAAATTTACGCAAATTTTACGGCGAGGTTTTAGATAGCGGCAACGAACACCTGCAAAACGCTATCAAAAATTTAGAGAGTTTCGCCACGAACCGCTACCTCGAGGAGCTCTTTAAAGCGCTAACGCTTGCTAACGCGAGCATAGCTAAATTTGAGCCGTGGAACCTAATGAAAAACGGCAAAAAAGACGAAGCAAACGCGCTCGTATCGCTGTGTGCAAACCTGCTAGCTCGCGTGGCCGTCCTGCTAAGCCCCGCGATGCCAAGAACCTGCGAAAAGATCGCGCAGACGCTAGGTTTTGAGATATCGACGGCTACCTATGAAAAAATAATCTTAAACAACGAAATTTTAGACTTTAAAGCGCAAAAAACGCAGCCGCTTTTCCCAAAAATCGAAAAAGAGCTGATGGCGACTGCGGTGCCGAGCGTGAGCGAACCTGCCAAAACCGCCCCTGTGCCGCAAGAAAAATCGGACGCGAAGATAAAAATCGACGACTTTAAAAAATGCGTCATAAAAGTAGGCACGGTGCTTGAGTGCTCAAATATCGAAGGCAGCGAGAAGCTACTCAAATTTAAGATCGATCTGGGCGAAGAGCAGCCGCGTCAAATTTTATCGGGCATAGCTAAATTTTACGCTCCGGCGGATCTCGTCGGCAAGCAGGTCTGCGTGCTGGCAAACCTAAAACCCGCTAAAATTTTCGGCCATATATCAGAGGGCATGATTCTTAGCGCCGAAGACGGGTCGCTGTGCCTCATCGCGCCGATGGCTGCGGTCAAAAACGGCTCAGAAATAGGTTAAAACGGCGTGAATATCGAAAACCTAAGGCGCCTCATCAACGGCGAAGCGCTAAATAAACCAAGCATCAGCGCCGTGGAGGGCTTTGCGTTTGAGAGTAAAAACGTGCGCCAGGGCTACGCCTACATCGGGCTTGGCGCAGGCGCGGACGAGATAGCCGCGGCCGTCGCAAACGGCGCCTATGCCGTACTCGTCGAGCAAAGATGCGAGGTCATCGATCCCGAGGTCGCTTTTATCAAAGTCGATAGTCTGAGCGCCGCGCTGATGCGGCTAATGCGCTTTGAGGCTAGTTACAAAAATCTCAAATTTTGCTCAGTTAATCCCGTACAAAAGGCCCTGCTCGCGCGCATGAGCCTAGGCAAAAACTCTGACGGCAACGTAGCTAGCTTGCTGCCTGAGGATGCGACGCGGCTTTTTATAAAGATAATGAAAGCGGGCGCGGGGGATCTGTTTTTCACCGACGATCTTAAAATTTTATCCAAGATCGCGCCGCTTTACGACACAGTTTTTAGCGATGTGGACGCGGTTTGCGCGCAGGGCGGCTCGCTATTTGCCTCTAGCGTCGTTTGCGATGGCGTTTACTATCCAAACTTAAATTTCCCTAAAGTTTTTACGCACTATCTTTTCGGACTTTTGAGGTATCTGATCCGTGCAGGATTTTCTTTTAAGCTCGGCGACACGCGAAATTTGGGGCACTTTGAGCCTATTTTTATAAATAAAAATTTTCACGTCGTACCTTTTGGCGCGAGCTCTCAAGCCTTGATCGCTGAGTGCGACGACGAGCTTTTTGATATGGAGGCGGCGTTTCTAGCGCGAAATTTTAGCGGCGGTATCGAGATCTGCGTGCCGGAGGATTTTGCGGAAAGCGCGGCGGCTACGATGAGATTTAAGGAGCTTGCCGAGCTAAAAAATCTTTCAAATTTTCACTACGCGCTCGTTAAATGCCAAAAAGAGGAGCTTGAAGCGATGTTAAATTTGAGCTCGCCCGAGCCTGATTTGTTCGGCGAAATTTTATAATAATCTCAAATTTAGCGCGTATTTTCGCCTTTATCTGCTACAAATTTGATCTAATTTTTAAACCATTTGCTTACTAGCCGCAAATTTACCGATAAATTTAAAGGAAAAATGCGTAAATTAGTAGAGCTTGCCTTGCGAGTTTTTAAGTAAAGCGTCCAAATAGTGCTTCCCTACGAGGCGTGCCGCGGTCGCTTTGCGCAGGCGGCTGGAGTATCGGCACAGATGCGAGAGAAATTTAAAGTAGGCGTTTTGTTTTCCGTCCTTAAAAGTGGATATTGTCAAAAACACCTTACGTCTAAAATTCGTAAAACCGCCACAGCGATCAAATTTGCTAAATAAAAAACGGCGGCATGACGGTTGCCGCGTTTTGGCGGATAAATTTATTTCGCATTAAATTTGCGGATGGGCTATGCCGATTTTTAGAAATTTTAATTCAAATTTACGTATTTTATCCTATCTTTTTCGCCCGCAAGCTCAAACCCTCGCAGTCTCAGACGGCAGCTATCGCATTTGCCGCAAGCCTTGTCTTCGCGCTCGTAGCAGCTCCAGGTTAGCTCTAGCGGCGAGCCAGCCTGGAGCGACTTGCGCACGATGTCGGCCTTGCTTAAATTTACCAGCGGCGTGACGATTTGTAGACTAAAACCCTTTGAGGTGCCGGCGTTTACGGCGCTTTCTATCTTGGCGATAAAGTCCGCCGTGCAGTCAGGGTAGCCCGAGCCGTCCTCCTCGACGATGCCGATGTAAAGCGCCTGCGCGCCCTCTTTTTCGGCTAGTGCGGCGGCGATAGAGATAAAGATACCGTTGCGAAACGGCACGTAGGTGCTAGGGGTGTCGGGATTGGCGCCGTCTTTGCGGATGGCTAGGCTCTCGTCCGTTAGTGCGTTGCCGCCGATACTTGCTATGAAACTAGCGTCTAAATTTACCTTTTTTAGCGCGCCGATGCGCTCGCAGATCTGCTCAAATGCTAGCTTTTCGCGCTCCATCGTTCGCTGTCCGTAGTCAAAATGCAGCGCGATGATCTCATAGCCTGCGCGCTTGGCGAGGACGGCGCAGAGGGTGCTGTCCATGCCGCCGCTCATTATGCAAACCGCTTTTTTCACTTTTTCTCCTTTTTAGTCGGCTTGTCTCGCGAGCGCTTTTCCGAGATTTCGCAAAATTTTCGCTCCGCAGGCTATATGCCTAGCGCACGCTCAATTTTGCTTCAAAGCTCGAAAAATCATCTCGCGATACTTCGCCTTATCGTCTTACGTTCAAATTTATAAATTTCAACCTCAAATTTGACTCACCGAGACCCGCACCCTGAAAATGTCAAATTTTATTCAAACTAGCGACGCTTTGCGCCAGCAAAGCCGTGTCGCCACCTCTCACGTCGTAGGGGTTGGGGGGGGATTGTTAAAGGGGAAGGGAGCGACTTCGTAATTCAAGCCCCTTCCCCCTTAACAAACAAAAGCTAGTTTTATTAAGATCAACCCAAATTTTTGCTAAAATCATACTCAAATTTTACTAAAGGAAAGCCAAAAATGATACTTTGCGAGGACGATTATCCGAGGATTTTGGATCAAATTTGCGACTATTTGACCGCGGGCGAGGTGGAGCTTAGCTTCGTTGACGCCGAGGAGATGAAGGAGATAAACGTCCGCCAGCGCGGCATCTACGAGACTACGGACGTGCTGAGCTTCCCGCTTGAGATGCAGCTGCACGCGCCGCTTGGCTGTATAGTGATAAACACTGAGCTAGTCGCAGCCAAAGCCGCCGAGCTAGGTCACTGCGAGGATGACGAGACGGCGCTGCTTTTCACGCACGGGCTACTTCACGTGCTAGGCTACGATCATGAGAGCGACGCGGGCGAGATGAGGGCCAAAGAGTGCGAAGTGATCGAGAAATTTAACCTGCCAAAGAGTCTCATCGTGCGAACGCAGGACGCTGGCGATGAGTGAGCTAAATTTGACGCGCAAGGCGCTGGACGATGAGCTGGCGGATTTGCCTGAAAATGTCAAGCTCGACGACGGTGAGGTGGTGCTATATAAATATTTATGCTCTATTAGATTTTTTTGCGTGTTGAAAATTATTGCTTTTACCTTATGTGTGTGGGCTTCATGCGCCTTATTTTTAGAGAGCGGAACGCTTATGAAAATAGGCTGGGTGATTTTTGTTATCGCTTTGTTGGTGGCAATATATTACGAGCTTATGAACTTTATCCACGAGGGATTTTACGTGACAAATAAACATTTGATCACTTATAACGGTAGAAAAATAAATTTGAATGATATATGGTTTTTTAAGGGCGGTTCTGCTGTTTATCGTGAAATTTGTTTTTATAAAAACAAAAACAAATTTATACAAGAGTGTTCATATTCCAACAAAGACGATGATTTGGATGGCTTTTTGACGGCTTTGTATGAGGTTTCGGGCAATAGATATATTTTACAATTCGGCTCAGAAAAGATCAGTGCAAATGCCTTAGAATCTGACGGTAGAACGCTGATAAAGTTGATTGAGGAGTAGTCAAATTTAACCGCTTTTGTGCCAAATTTACAAACTAAATTCGTCTCGGACGGTAAAATTCGACGTTCGTCTCGTCGCAAATTTTATAAAGTTAAGTCCCATAAATTTTATCTCAAAACGCATCCCGCAAAGCCGTAAATTTATCGCCGAAATGTCCAAATTTGCAAAATAAAGAACAAGCGCAGTCAAAACCAAAGCAACGAAAATTTAAATCTAACGGAGTAAATCGCCGTTCGTGCGCGTCGCCTTCACTGCGTAAAACCGCCGTCAGTAACGCGCTCATCGTTGCTTAAATCATAGAGCGAATTTGTTGCTTATGCGCGCCGCTTATCTTAAACAAATATTTGGCTACGCATTTTGCTGCGCCCGAAATATCCGCTCTTAAAATCCCAAATCGTCCGCCGCCGCGCTTAATTTTCCTTAAATTTGCCGCGCGCAGTGGTTAGATATTTAATAATTTTGGCTAAATTTACGAAATGTTTTATGTTTTATCGTCTTTAATCATTATTTTTATGAATTACGTTTCTTATCGCGGGCTTTTTGCCGATGCCGCGCTCAGTCCGCTTGCCGTGCATAAAAGGGCGCTTGGGCTATTTTTCCTGACGCTTGCCATCGGCGGCGTCGCGCTTGCTTTTTCGCTGCGGTTTAACTTTTTGGGTCCGAGCCTTCGCATCGCCTGTTCGCTGATGCTGGCGCTGACGTTTATTATCTTTTCGTTCGTGCTTTTTACGAACGTCATCTCGCTCGCGGTTCGTCCCGTAACCAAGCGCGCGTTTAGTGAGAGCAGGCGTAAATTTTTGCGCCTTTACCTTGACGTCACGATACTTATTTTGGCGTTTAGCTACTTTTTTAGAGGCATCTTTAACGCCGTAAAATTGCCAGAAGTAAAAGCGCAGGATATCGAGCTAAAGGGGCTAAAGGGCGAGCTAAAGATCGCGGTTTTAACTGATATCCATCTGGGTGATTTTTTGGGAGCGGACTTTGCGCGGGCGGTAACTAGGCGCGTAAACGAGCTTGACGCCGATGCGGTCGCGATCGTGGGCGATATTGCGGATCTGTCGCCGCACCGTTTGGCCGAGTTTATCGCGCCATTTAACGAGCTAAAGAGTAAATACGGCACCTTTTACGTACCGGGCAATCACGAGTACTATAGCGGCATCGACGGCACACTAAAAGTGATCCGCGAGACGACGAATTTTAAAATTTTAGGCAACGAAAATGCGCGCGTAGGCGGAGTAAATTTAGCCGGCGTTTATGATATCATCGGTTTTAGATTTAAGGCGTACGAGCCCGATCTAGTCGCAGCTCTAGGCGGTCGCGACGTAAATTTGCCTACCGTTTTGCTCGCTCATCAGCCTAAATTTTTAAAGTACATGGACGAAAGCGCGCCCGTGGATCTGGTCGTGAGCGGACATACGCACGGCGGGCAGATTTTCCCATTTTCGCTACTAGTAAGGCTAGATCAAAAATACGTCGCAGGGCTATATAGCGCGAACAAAAATACGCAAATTTACGTTAGCCGAGGCGCCGGGTTTTGGGGGCCGCCGGTGCGCGTGATGGCGCCTAGCGAGATTTCGTTATTAAGACTAAAAGGAGTTGTATGAGGGGACTTATTTCTAGGATATTCGGGTTTGTGGCGGCGGTTAGATTTCCGAGATTTTTGCAAACATTTATCAACGAAAAATACGTAAGCGGCTTTAAAATCGACATGAGCGAGTTTAAGCAGCCTAGAGAGTACGAGAGCCTGACGGCGCTTTTTACCCGCGAGCTACAGTGTCCGCGAAATTTTGACGTTTCGCCGCAGGTCTTTATCAGTCCTAGCGACGGCACGTGCCTGGAGCGCGGAGTTAGCAAGGAGCTAAAAGCGATCAGCGTCAAGGGCCGCGAGTACGGTATAGCAGAGCTTCTGGGCGACAGTATGGACCGCAGTGAGCGAGACGCCGAGCTAGAGTACGTAAATATTTATCTCAGCCCACGCGACTACCACCGCTACCACGCGCCTTGCGATATGAGGATCTTATCCGCGCTTTATGTACCTGGCGAGCTATATAGCGTGGCCGTCAGCGCGCTGCTAAAGGTGCCAAATCTTTACGCCAAAAACGAGCGCGTGGTGCTAAAATGCGAGCTTGCAAGCGGCAAAAAGATGTGGTTGGTCTTTGTCGGCGCGCTAAACGTGGGCAAGATGAAATTTGACTTTGACGCGCGCATACAGACTAACGCCTGCGCCGGCAACGTCGCACTCTACGAATACGAAAATTTAAGCGCGAAAAAGGGCGAGCAGCTGGGGATGTTTGAGCTGGGCTCTACGATCCTAATCCTTAGCGAGCAGGGCGCGGTCAAATTTGATCTAGCAGCCGAGCAAAAGCTAAAATATGGCGACAAAATAGGAACTATCAACTAAGGAGGCGTGATGGGAACGCAACTAGTCGAACAAAATGAGCTAAAAGAAACGCTGGAACTAAAAGAACGTATCGAAAACAACACCGTCGTAGAACTCTGGGAAAACAGCGAGGACTACGAGCGCCTAGCCAACGCGACGCGCAAGACCATGCGATACATCAACGACGAGCAGATAAAGAGCTTTGCCGATGCGCTAAATCAAACGAACGAAAAGATCTTAAATTTGACCTTTGAGGGCGTGAAAAAGCATCACGAAAAGAAATTTGAGCAGATCAGAAAAAAGCAAAAACTCTACGTCGCTTCGGCCTTTGCCGTCGGCGTTTTGGTCGGCGCTGTTTGCGTCTGGGCAGCGTTTAGGATCTTTGCGGCGTAGATTTTTTGCGCTCGGCCGCTTGTTACGCTTGCGCGTTGTAAATATTATATTGCGCGGTTTTTTGGCAAATTTGACTTTTAAATCGCGCGACTGCTTGCGGCTTGGACGCGAGGGCTTAAAATTGACGCTTTTGATTTTTGGGTTTGCTTGGGTATTTGGCTTTAAATTTGAGCACGGCAGCTTTTGAAATTTGCGTGTAGTTGCGGGTTTGGAGTTAAATTTGATTTCGGGCGGCGGTTGTAAATTTGATCTTTTTTCTGCGGCGATCATCAAGCTCGTCTCAACTTTTTATTCGGCGGATTGAACTGCTTTTTTGTTTATAAAATGCGTTATAGGTTTATAAAATTTGCATCTTAAATTTAGCCGCCGACTTGCATATCTGTGCAAAAAGCTAAATTTTTATTTTCCTCGTGGCGTGGCGGATTATTTGCTGCGTGTTTTTATTTTGCGAACTTTGCCAGCGCACGAGCAGCTCTTTTGCGGCGGCAAAATTTACCTTTAGATAGTCCGCGACGTTGTTTGCGACCGAGCGCTGCACGAAGCGCACCTCGTCCTCTTTAAGTATCTCCAGTACCGCAAAAACCGGGCGCGGATCGCTAATGAAAAGCTCCAGCTTGCTAGCCCACGGCAGCTTTGGTCGTAGACCTTCAGACGCCAGCCTGCGCATATGAAAATTTGACGAGCGCGCCCACTGCGTCATGGTTTTGAGCGAGTCTTGCGGGTATTTTTTGATAAACGCGCGCACCGCATACTCGCCCGTGCCGCGCTTTGTGATTTCCTCAATCGCGCTCATCGAGGTTTCAAAGTCGTCTAGGCCGTAAATTTCGACGTATTTTGCCAGCGGCAAAGTCCAGTAAAAGTGCTTAAACATGCCCGTTTCGTTCGGGTTTTCTTCGCCTAAAATCGCGACCAAAATCTCCGCCGCGCGCTTAAAATCCGGCGGCAAAAGTTCATTTAGCGCGTTTGCGTGCGCCAAAATCCTTTGCGAATAACCGAGATTCGGCGTGCTCTTTGCGATTTGCTCGTAGTAGCTCTGCGCGTCAAATTTAGGATAAACCGCCTTTATCTTTTGCGATAAAATTTGCGCCAAATTTTCTCCAAAATGTACCGCCAGTCCGCCGTTTTCCATATTTTTCCTTTGAGTAGTTTTTTGAAAGGCGCAAAATTTAACGCCGAATATCAAAAAAGCGGCGGCGTCAAATTGTAGCCGTTACGCTTGTCAAATTTGACCGCCCGCGCAAGCAAAGCGTCAATTTTGTCGCAGTTTGCGGACTAAATTTTAAAAATTAGCTCGCAAAAAATGGCGCTAAATTTAGCAAAAACTAAAAATAGCGCCCGAAATTAAAATTATTTACACTCGACTTGCGGCATCTGCGCTAAAAATATCGGCAATTTTTGCTTGATTAGTGTGTGAAATTTGCTTCTATCGGCGATATTTAGAAACTTTAGCGCGTAGTGCGTGACTCTAAGCCCGCAGTTAAGGCTCTTGACGTGGATTAGATTGATCTCGTAGTTGTTAAAATCCGGGTTGCCCGCGATCGGATAGTAGATCGTGTAAGCTTGATACTCTTTATCGTTTATAAACTTAAAATCATACTCCGCTTTGCCAAACTTCCCGCTTTTTAACGCGGTCATAAAGGTCTTTTGATATTCGTTTATATCGGCGTTTTCATCGACGGTGACGCTTACTAGTTTGGTCCATTTAAAGCCCACTTTTTCGTTTGGTAGATAATACTCGGCCGTTCTTGCGTTTTTTTGCTTTAGGATAAATTTATCGCCGTCTACCGCTATCTCGTTTGGCAGATTTACGCTATCTAGCGCGCTTTTTGGTAGCTCTATCTGCGTGGTTTTAGGCTGGGTGCAGCCGCCCAAAAATAGACAAACGGCCGCAACGGCGGCAAACGAAACTTTTTTAAAACTCATGTTTTTCTCCTTTATCGGTTGATTTTTTTAAACTCCATGCACTTTTTAGCTAGCCCCGCCTCGCACTCTTTTTCGTGCAACTTTTGCGCCTTTTGGCGTAGCGCGGCGGCTTGTTTTTTGTCGCTGCGCTCAAGACGGCGCGCTATATTTAGGCACCCGCGCGCATCGTCTGCCTCGCAAGCCTCGCTAAAAAGACTTGCAGCTTCGCTTTCGTCCGCTTTTATCGCTTCGCCTATGCCTCTTTCGTAGATCGCGCCTAGATTCGTGCAGGCCGGTTTTAGCCCGTTGTAGCAGGCGATCCCGTAAAAGTTAAAGGCTCTTGCTGTATCTTGTGGCACGTCCGCTCCCTCAAAATACGCGTCCGCTAGACTCTCGCAGGCATCTAGTCGCCAAAGTAGGCAGGCCTTTTCAAAAAGCTCTAGCGCGTGCGGAACGTCCTTTTTTACGCTGCGCCCATGAAAAAACATCTCGCCAAGCTCGGCGCAAGAAGCTCCAAAGCCGCCTTCGCAGGCCTTCTCGTGAAATTTAACCGCCTGCTCGCTATCTTGCCGCGCTCCGCCTAGCCCTTTTGCATAGAGCTCTCCTAGCGCCGCACAACCGTTTGCTACATCCCTGTCGCACGCCTCTTTGCCTAGTTCGTAGGCTGCCTCAAACTGCCCGCTTTGATACTGCGCCCAGCCGCCCTGTAGCTCGTCTAGACGCTCGCTGCCACTGCATTTGTAGGCATTTGCGGTGCAGGCTTTGTCGTAGTAGGATCTAGCGGCCTTGATATCCTGCGCAAAACCCGCCTCGCCGTCCTCGTAAAGCCTACCCAAAGCTTCGCACGCTTCGTAAATTTTACCATCGCAGGCAAGCGAGTAAAATTTGAGCGCGTTTTTCGAGTTTTTCGCGGCTTCGTCGTTTTTGCCCATTGCGCCGTCCGCGTACATGCCGCCTAGATAGTAGCAAACTACCGCGTATCCGCGCTCACAGGCCTTTACGTAGAGCTCTAACGCTTTGCTTTCATCTGGTGCGACGCCGATGCCTGCTTCGTAAATTTGAGCTAGATTATAGCAGCTTAAACCAAATCCTTTTTCGCAGGCTCGCTCAAAAATCGCGGCGGCTTTGGCGTGTTCGCCGCTGTTTTGATGGAGTGAGGCTAAGCTGTCGCAGCCTGATAGCTCGCCTGCGTCGCAGGTTTTTGGTAAAATTTGCTAGCCTTTGCGTCATCTTGTTCTAAGCCTTTGCCGCTTTGATATAAAAACCCAAGCCTTGCGCACCCGCGCGTCTCGCCTGTTTCGCACGCTTTTTGCCAAATTTGAGCCGCTCTTTGCTCATCGCCCGCGTCGTAGGTGGTTTGACCTTCGCTCGTCAAATTTGCGAGAGCAAAATTTAGTACAAAAAGTAGTAGTAAGACCGGTTTTATCATTGCGCTCCTTTGTTAAATTTTACTAGTTTTGTTTTTCAAATTTGACCTATTTTGCTTCTTTGTAGAGCTTGCATACAACTTTATTGATAGGTTATAGCATCTGGGCGCGCTACCTAAGCGGTGCGACGATGTGCTAAAGCGACGCAATCTTGGTGTCCTTTGAAAATTATTTGAGTATGGAGTAAATTTAATGCGGTTACGCAAACGGCTATGATCTTTTTCAAATTTTTTCCTTAAATTTAGTGCGAGTCGAATTTGAGCGGCAAAAACCGCGCCGAGCTAAATTTAACCGCGCTCTTAATGGCTAAAATAAATTTTGCGGAGCAGTATCGGCGCGAAAAGGCGTCAAATTTATTTTGCCAATATTTGGGTTCATGGCCGCACGGCATAAAGCAAGAGTAGTCAAATTTGGCCAAAAACCACTCGGCTATAAAGCCAAATTTGACCGATTTTGCGCCTTAAACGTTAAATCTAAAATGCATCACGTCGCCGTCTTGCACGACGTAGTCCTTGCCTTCTAGGCGCATTTTGCCCGCCTCTTTGGCCGGATTTTCGCCGCCGCACGCGATGTAGTCCTCGTAGCCGATGACCTCGGCTCTGATAAATCCCCGCTCAAAGTCGTTGTGGATGACGCTGGCGGCTTTTGGCGCTTTCCAGCCTTTTACGATCGTCCACGCGCGCACCTCGACGACGCCCGCGGTAAAGTAGCTGATCAAATTTAGCTTCGCAAATGCCGTTTTAATGATTTTTTCCAGACCGCTTTCATTTGTGCCGAGCGAGCTTAAAAACTCATGCGCCTCTTCGTCGCTAAGCCCCACGAGCTCCTCTTCGATCTTGGCGCAAAGCTTAATAACCTCATGTCCCGAGCGCGCGGCAAACTCACGGAGCGCCTGTACGTATTTATTATCCTGCGCGATGCCGTCCTCATCGACATTCGCGCCGTAGACGACCTCTTTTGCGCTGAGCAACCTTAGCTCTTTGTTTAAATTTATAAACGCGTCGTCGTCCTTGCCGCCGAAGCTGCTCGCGCTTTTGCCGTCGTTTAGGTGGGCTAGCAGCGCATTTGCCGTCTCTAGCGCCTCTTTCGCGCCTTTTGCGTTTGCTTTGGCTTCGCGGGTTAGACGCTCGATTTTTTTATTTAGCTGCTCGATGTCGGCGAGGATGAGCTCGGTCTCGATGATCTCGACGTCCCTGACGGGATCGACGCCGCCCTCTACGTGCGTGATGTTTTCATCCTCAAAGCAGCGCACGATGTGTAAAATCACCTCTGTTTCGCGGATGTTTGAGAGAAATTTATTTCCTAGCCCTTCGCCCGCGCTTGCGCCCTTTACGAGCCCCGCGATATCGACGAATTCGATAGTTGAATACTGGATTTTATTTGGATTTACGATTTTGGCTAGCTCGCCTAGGCGCTTATCGGGCACTGGCACGACGGCTTTATTTGGTTCGATCGTGCAGAACGGATAGTTCGCGCTCTCGGCGTTTTGCGCCTTCGTTAGTGCGTTAAAAGTGGTTGATTTGCCTACGTTTGGTAGTCCTACGATACCTACTGCTAGTCCCATTATAGCTCCTTTGCTATAGCGCATAGATAATAAAGATTCATTCGCACGCCAGCTCCCGTCGCGCCCGCTTGGTTATATCCCCAGGCTTTTTCGGTGTAAGCCGGGCCTGCGATATCTTGATGTATCCACTTGTCTTTAAATTCGTCTTTTATAAATTTATCTAGGAAAAGTCCCGCCGTGATCGCGCCGCCGTAACGACTGGATCCCGTGTTGCTGACGTCTGCGATCTGACTTTTGATTAGCTCGCGTAAGTGCGGGTTAAACTCCAAAATCGTATTTAGCTCGCCGCTTTTTGAAGCTTTTGCTTTAAATTCAGCCTTTAGCTCCTCATTGTTGCCCATTATGCCGCTTGTGTATTCGCCAAGGCCCACCACGCAAGCGCCAGTTAGCGTCGCCATGTCGATTAGCACGTCTGGTTTAAAATCCTGCGCGTAGCTAAGGCAGTCGGCAAGTACTAAACGGCCCTCGGCGTCGGTGTTGCGCACCTCGATGCTAACGCCGCTGCGAGATATCAGCACGTCGTCTGGTTTATAGGCGTTGCCGCCGATCATATTTTCGGTCGCGCCTAAAATAGCGTGAATTTCAAACGGCAAATTTAGCTCCGCCGCGCCTTTAATTATACCCATTGCCGCAGCCGCGCCGCTTTTGTCGGCTTTCATCGTTAGCATATAATCAGCCGGCTTTAGGCTAAGTCCGCCGCTATCGTACGTTAGCCCTTTGCCGACGAAGATTACGCGTTTTTTTGCGCCTTTTGGCTTGTAGATAAGGTGGATGAGGCGAGGTGGATGGATGCTGGCTCTGTTTACCGCTAAAAATGCGTTCATCTTTTCTTTTTCGAGGAATTTTTCGTCGTAAATTTTGCAGCTTAAATTTGGGTAGTTTTTGGCTAGATTTTGCGCCTCTTCGGCCATTTTTTGCGGAGTGTAGATTTCAGGTATTTCGTTTACGATATCTTTGGTAAAATTTGTCGCAGAGGCGATTATCTCGCCGTGAGTAAAGCCGTCCTTTGCGTCGTTTTCGCGGACGTCCTTGTCGTTATACTCCTCAGAGCTAAAAATAATATCTTTTAGCGCGTATTTTTCTTTTTTTTCTTTGTATTTGTTAAATTCGTAAGCGCCCAGCAAAAAGCCCTCGGTTAGAGCTTGAAAGCTCATTTTTTGGCAACCTGCGACGTATGAGGCTAGCTTTAGGCTTTTGATGTTTAGCGATTTTACGGCGTTATAGGCCTTTGCCGCAGCTATGCGAAGCTCGTCATAGCCAAGCTTATTTAGCGGGACGTAAACCCTGCCGCTTTCAAGTAAAAGCAAGACGCTCTCGCCCTTGTAGTTGGCAAATTTAAACGCCTTTTCGTCTTTTATAAATTTATGTTTTAGGTTTTTATCTACGACGAAAATTAGCTCCAAATCAGCCTTGATTTCGTTTAGTTTTTTATTAGTGAGTTGAAACTGCACTTCTGTGTCTCCTATCGTTTAAAATTTTATTTTCTATGCGCCTAAAGCCGTAGAGCAAAATGCCCAAAAATAGCGCCACTACCGGCACGGCGACGTACCAGTGCTCTTTTGCTTTGTGCAGTATGTCAAGTATGTGCTCGCCTAAAACCCATGCGGGGATTATCGTGATCGCAGCCCAGCACCACGCGCTTATTAGATTGATGAGCGCGTATTTTTTCGCACTGTATCCGGTTAAGCCTATGGTCATCGGTATGATGACGCGAAAGCCGTACATATAGCGCTGAATAAAAATGATCGGCCAGCCGTATTTTTTTAGCATTATGTGCGCGATGGCGAATTTACGGCGCTGCGTATGAAGTTTTTTAGCGATATATTTTTTGTTGTAGCGGCCTAGATAAAAGTAAATTTGATCCCCGACAAAGCCGCCCAGACCTGCTACGAAGATGGCCGGCGCGATATGCATATGCGTTTGATGAGAGAGGATTCCCGCCATTATGAGCGCCATTTCGCCTTCCATTATGCACCAGACGAAAAGTATGATGTAGCCGTACTCGATGAGTAGTTTTGTAAAAAATTCTTCCATCATAGCTCCAAAATGCTGTAAATTTTAGTTAGCGAGCGTAAATTTGCGCTACCGCCAAGATCCTTTAAATCAATCAAAAAGCAGGCCTCTACGCAAACGGCGTTTGTTTGATTGATTAGCTCGACGCTAGCCTTGGCCGTGCCTCCCGTAGCGATTAGATCGTCGATTAAAAGCACTTTTGCGCCCGCTTTTTCGCCGAATGCGTCAACGTGAATTTGCACCTCATCCACGCCGTATTCTAGGCTATATTTTTGCGAGATCGTGATGTAGGGTAGTTTTTTAGGCTTTCTAATCGGCACGAAAGGCAGTCGCAGCCTAGCTGCCAAGGCCGCTGCGAATATAAATCCGCGCGACTCGATGCCGGCTATAAAATCGATATCGGCGTCCTCGTATCTGACAACTAGATGATCCATTAAAAAATTAAACGCCTCTTTATTATTCAGTAGCGTCGTGATATCGCGAAATACTATGCCAGGTTTTGGAAAATCGTTTATGCAGCGGATAGAATTTAATAAAAACTCCTTCCCCGCTTTGTCTAGTTCTTTCATTTTTTGCCTTTAAATTTGATTTATAGTAGCGCTTCGATTTTGCCCTCTAGTTCGCGGATACGCTGGCGGAGTTTGTCGTTTTCTAGGCGGTACTGCGAGTTTCTGGTGCGAAGGGCGTTGGCATCGTTTTTGACTTTATTGAGTTCGTCTGTGAGGATGTCGATGTTGCCAAGACCGCGCTGTAGCTGGACTTGCAGCTTGCGGATGACGACTTCGGTATCTTGGAGATTGTTTTTCATAAAATCGCGCGTCGCGCGCTCTTTTTTAAGCAAGGTTTTAAAATAAAACACCATAACGGTGAGATAGATACAAATGCATATCAAAACGGTAAGTACGAGCCAATCAGTCATTTCTCGCCTCCTAGCTTTTTCACGCGTCTTTCGTGCCTGCCGCCGGCAAATTCGGTAGCGAAAAAGGCTTTTATCATATCTGCCGCAACCGCGTCGCCGATCGTTCTAGCGCCCATGGCTAGTACGTTTGCGTCGTTGTGCTCGCGCGCTAGTTTTGCCGTTGTGACGTCGTGACAAAGCGCGCAGCGAACGTGCGAATGGCGGTTGGCCGCGATACTGATGCCGATACCCGTGCCGCAGATTAGCACGCCGTATTCGTTCTCGCCGCGTAAATTTTGCGCCATAAGCTCGGCAAAATCTGGATAATCGACGCTATCTTTGCTATGCGTTCCTAGATCGCATACGTCAAAACCTTCGTTTTTTAAAAGCCCGCAAATTTGCGCCTTAAGATCAAAGCCCGCGTGGTCGCTCGCGATAAAAATTTTGTCTATTTTCATGAAATTTCCATAAGCTAAAAAATGCTTAATTATAGCAAAAAAGCATTAAAGTAAAATTTCGCCGCAAGCCTTTAGGAGCGAAATTTAGGCTAAATTTTAAAATTTGCCGTTTACAAAAACATCCTCATGATCGCCACGGCATATCGTATCGGCTCGAAAAAATAATCCTTTAGCGGCGAGATCACGATGATAACTAGCGCGATAAAGCCGTATCTTTGCATGCTATTTAGCCAGTTTGCCGCGCCGTGAAGCCCAAAAATGCGTAAAAGATACTCAAGCGCCTTTGAGCCATCAAGAGGCGGGATGGGATAGAGGTTAAAGAGGGCTAGGACTAAATTTACGGCTGCAAGCATAAATACAAACTCCGCTACCGCGCCGTCAAAACCTATAAATTTAAATAGGCAAAACGCTAGCGCAAAAAGAGCAAGGTTGTATGCGATACCCGCAAGCGCGACGATGATAGCGGCCTTGTAGCCGCCGTTATAAAGCACCGTGCGTAAATTTATGGGTACGGGTTTAGCCCAGCCAAACGTCACTCCCGTGCTAAGATACATGAGTGCCGGCACGACGATAGTGCCTAGCGGATCGACGTGTTTTATGGGATTTATGCTGAGCCGCCCTAAATTTTTAGCGGTTAGGTCGCCAAATTTAAATGCCGCGTATCCGTGCGCGATCTCATGCCCGACGACGGAGATAACGAGTACGGCGACTAGGATCGCAACTTGAGCGAAGTCGATGCTATCAAGGTTCATTCGATCTTGTTTCCGTCGTTTTTAGCTTCGGCTCTGGCGGCGTCTAGCAGCTCGGGCGAGTTTTGTATAAAGTCCACGCTCTTACCGACTCTATTCCATCTGATTTTGTATTCGTCATCCCAGCTAAAATATACGAACCACGGCTTGCCGACTATGTTTTTATAAGCCACGGGCCCCCAAAAGCGGCTGTCGTTTGAGTGGTCGCGGTTATCGCCGATCATGAAAAACTCGCCCTCTGGAACCTGAAAATAAAATGCGTTAAACGGATAGTTGCCTACGCTTGGTAGCTCGTTTACGATAACGGGTTGCATGGCGAATTTGCTCGAGTTTAGGTAGTTTACGGCTAGTTCAAATAAATTTACCTTCTCGTCGTAGTGGATGCCGCCGAATTTATATGGCTCGCGTACGAAAAGCTTGCCGCCAAATTTTACTATATCTTTTTCGTCAAAATTTGCCTTTATAAACTCCTCGCCCTCGTGCGGGTGCAAAAATAGCGCCTTTTCGGTGAAAATCACTTCATCGCCGCCGACCGCGAAATTTCGCTTGACGTAGTGGATCTTTTCATCGTGCGGATAGCGGAAAACTACGATATCGCCGCGCTGCGGCTTTGCTCCTTCGATGAGGTGGCCGTTACCGTTAAAATCGGGCAAAACCTTAACCTCGATCCACGGAATGCGCGGGGTCGAGATGCCGTAGCTAAATTTTTTAACGAAAAGATGATCGCCGACTAAAAGCGTATCCTTCATTGAACCTGATGGTATTACGAAGGCCTGCGCGACAAAGAAAATCACGAGCAAGACGATGATGACCGTGCCCGTCCAGCTGTTTGAAAAATCTAAAAATTTATTAAACGCTTTTTTCAAAATTTATGCCTTTTTCGCGCGGTTTTTGGCTGATTTTATGGTGTTAGATAGCAACATCGCGATAGTCATCGGACCTACGCCTCCGGGAACTGGAGTTATAAACGAGCATTTTGGAGCTACTTCGTCAAATTTGACGTCGCCTTTTAGCTTGCCGTCGTCCATGCGGTTTATGCCTACGTCGATTACGACGGCACCCTCTTTTACCATATCAGCCGTTACGAAATCAGCCCTGCCAATAGCCGCTACTAGGATGTCGGCGTCCGCGCAAATTTCTTTTAAATTTCGTGTTTTGCTATGCGTCACGGTTACGGTCGCGTTGGCGTTTAGCAGTAGATTTGCCATCGGTTTGCCCACGATGTTGCTACGTCCGATCACGACGGCATTTTTGCCCTCTAAATTTATATCGTACGCTTTAAAAATTTCCATTATGCCTAGCGGCGTGCACGGTACGAACCCGTCAAGTCCGCTAGCTAGTTTACCGACGTTTATCGCGGCAAAGCCGTCCACGTCTTTTTCGGGGCTAATGGTTTCTAAAATTTTATTCGTATCTATGTGCTTTGGTAGCGGCAGCTGCACTAATATGCCGTCGATGCCGTCGTCTAAATTTAGCACGTCTATTAGCGCGATTAGCTCGCTTTGCGTCGTAGACTCTGGCAAGCGGTGCATAACGCTTTTTATCTCGCATGCTATGCAGGCTTTTTCTTTTGCCGCGACGTAGGTTTGGCTGGCTTTATCCTCGCCGACCAGTATCACCGCAAGCGCCGGCTCTATGCCTTGATTTTTCAAATTTAACGCTTCGTTTTTTACTCTTTCCTTTACTTGTGCGCTTACGTTTTTGCCGTCTAATATCGTCATTTTCGTCCTTTATTACTTTTTAATCGCAAAGATTGTATGATAGCTAATTTTAGATTAAATTTACGAAAAAGCGAAAGAATTTATGAAAATTTGGCTGATTTTTTGGTTGCTTTGCGGCGCGGCGTTTGCGAGCGATTTTATCACGAAAAACGAATACGCAAAGATGCTCTATCAAAACCCGCGCGGCATCGGCTGCGACAAGTGTCACGGCAAGGGCGGCGAGGGCTCACTCATATCAAAATATAGACATTTCGATAAAAAAACCAAGCAGGTCATCGACGACGAGCTAAGAGCGCCCAGGATAAACAATCTTGATTTTGAGGCGTTTAAAGAGGGCGTGCTAAGCGCTAGAAGCGTGATGCCTAGCTACTTTCTTACCGACGAAGAGATAAATTTGCTTTACGAATACGTTATAAATTTCAACAAGGATAAAAAATGACTAACAAAGAAGCTTTCGGGCTAGCTAAAAAATATATCCCGGGCGGCGTGGATTCGCCCGTTCGCGCGTTTGGCAGCGTAGGCGGCGAGCCTTTTGTAGTAGATCGCGGCGAGGGCGCGTATCTGGTCGATATCGAGGGAAACCGCTATCTGGACTTCATCCAGAGCTGGGGACCGCTTATTTTCGGGCACTGCGATCCCGACATCGAGAGTGCGGTGATAGCGACGGCTAAAAAGGGACTAAGCTTTGGCGCTCCATCAAATTTGGAGACGAAGCTAGCCAAACTAATCTGCGACGAGTTTAAAAACGTCGAAAAGGTGCGTTTTGTTAGCTCTGGCACGGAGGCCACTATGAGCGCTATCCGCGTGGCGCGCGGCTTTAGCGGTAAGGACGGGCTGATAAAATTTGAAGGCTGCTATCACGGACACAGCGACGCGCTTTTGGTAAAAGCAGGCAGCGGCGCGACGACCTACGGCAACGCTTCTAGCGGCGGCGTGCCGGCAGACGTGGTGAAGAACACGTATCTAGCGCGCTACAACGATATAGAAAGCGTGCGGGCGATATTTGAGGCAAATCCGGGCAAAATCGGCGCGCTAATCATCGAGCCGATCGCGGGAAATATGGGTCTAGTGCCTGCTGATAACGAGTTTTTGAGCGAGCTTAGACGCCTTTGCGACGAAAACGGCGCAGTGCTGATTTTCGACGAGGTTATGAGCGGATTTCGCGCGAGTAGGCATGGATCGTTTGAATTTAACGGCATAGAGGCTGATCTCGTGACCTTTGGTAAGGTTATCGGCGGCGGTTGCCCTGCGGCGGCGTTTGGCGGAAAGGCCGCTATCATGGACTGCCTAAGCCCCGAAGGCGCGGTGTATCAGGCAGGCACGCTAAGCGGCAATCCCGTAGCCATGGCCGCCGGCATCGCAAGCCTAAGTAAAATTTTCGCCGACGATGAGCTTTACGACCGCCTAAACAAACTAGCCGTACTGTTCGCTCACGGGCTAAAAAGCGTCGCCACGAAGCACGGCATCGCTCTGCAAACGACGGTGCGAGGCTCAATGTTTGGCTTTTTCTTTACCGCAAGCGAGGTTAAAAACTACGACGACGCGTTAAAAAGCGATACCAAGCTTTACGCCAAATTTCACGCCAAAATGCTTGAAAAGGGCGTCTATCTAGCGCCTAGCCAGTTTGAGACGGGCTTTATCTGCGACGCGATGAGCGAAGAGGATATCAAATTTGCCATTAAAGCCGCGGACGAGAGCTTTGCCGAGATAGCTGCGGAGAGCGCTAGCGAGAACGAGGAGATGCGCGAGGTAAAAGCAAGGATCGCCGATCTAGAAGAGCGTCTAAAAGAGGCCAGAAAAGAGCGTGAAGCGATACAAGAGCGTATGAAAAACAGCTGGGGATTTGCCTAATGGCGAAGATAAATTTAGGCGACGTCGTAAAAGGCGCCGAGCAGCTAAGTCTGGGCGTTTCTATCGTCGTGGCGCTTGCTATCGGGGCAGGGTTTGGCTACTGGATGATGAAGGAAACGGGCTGGACGTGGACGCTGTTTGCGGGCGTCGCCGTCGGTATCGCCGCAGCCGCGCTAAACGTCAAAAAGGCCTACGACGCGCAGATAAAAAGCCTAGATGAACTAAAAGACAAAGGTAAATTTAAACCCGCAAAAGACGACGATGACGAGGACGATGAGTGAATTTTAAGCTCCTTGCCGTTTACGGCGCGTTTGAGGCTTTGCTTTTGCTGGGCTCGGCGGTATTTGGCCGCGCGTGGTTTTACAGCTCGCAGGTTGCGTTTGCGGGCTCGCTTTTGGTGTTAGCCGCGACCTTTAGAGCCTACAAAAAGCGCGTGCAAAACGGCGTGCGAGACTATGACGCCTCCGCAGAGGACGATATAGATGAGTGGGGCGAAAATCACGAGGAGTTTCCCGATCGCCCCGGTGAGGCTAAATTTGACGGGCATGACCCGCACCGCGAAGATGCCAAGTGTCTGGACGCGTCAAATTTGGACGGCTCGGTAAAAGCAGATGCGAAATTTGACCAAGCGGCGGAGTTAAATTTAAGCGGCGAAAACGTGCTGGTTAAATTTGACGCGGCAACAGGACAAAACAAAGCCGCGCAGGGCAAATTTGACGAGCAAAATTTAAGCGGCACAAGCCAAAATAGCGGGTCAAATTTGAGCGCGGCAAGCGAGTCAAATTTGAGCGAATCAAATCAAGATAGCGAAGCCAAGCCATCAAAAAAGCAAAATTTTGCGCGTAATTTAAAGCAAAATTCGCCCAACTATTTCACCGCCTTCGTGCCTTTTCGGCTGATCGCGTATGCGGTTTTGGTCGTCGGATTTTTGGCGCTAAAAAGACAAGACAATCTTGATATCGCCGCGTTTTTGATCGCGCTTGCGGCGATGCCCGCGGGCGCTTTGATATATGGAGTAAAAAGCAATGAGAAATAGCTCGATAATAACGATCAGATCGATGTTTGCACTATTTGTGGGGATGGCGTTTTTGTTTGTGGGAAACGGCCTCATCATCAGCTCTGCGGGCGTCGAGCTAAAAAAAATGGGCGCGGACGAGCTAGAGACGGGATTTGTCATCGCAGTATTTTTCGTTGGAGCTATGGCGGCTACGATATTTTCGCACAAAATCGTCTCAAAAGTCGGCCACATCAGGAGCTTTGGGATATTTGCGTCGCTTTTTGGTATCGCGGCGATGTTTCACGACCTTAGCCAAAATCTCTACTTTTGGGCGTTTTTGCGCGGGTGTTTGGGATTTTGCTACTACTCGATTTTAATGATAATCGAAAGCTGGCTCAACGCGCGCGCTAGAAACGAAGTGCGCTCGCGAGTACTGGCATTTTACGAGATCACGTTTTACGTATGTTTTGGGCTGGGTATCCTCGTGCTATCGCTAAATTTATCCACTTCGCACGTGCTTTTGCTTAGCGCGGCGTTTATTTTGTTTTCGAGTATTCCTTTAAATTTAATCCGCATCAAAGAGCCGCCGATCCCCGAAAAAAAGAGCGTCTCGATCCCGAGGGTCTTTGCGCTCGTGCCTTTGGCGCTCATCACCAGCATCGTCGCCGGCATCCTTATAAACGGCTTTTTTACGATGGCTAGCGTTTATATCCTGCTGCAAGGATACGGCGCGAGAGAGGTTTCTTTTTTTATGACCGTCGCGATGGCGGGCGGCTTTATCGCTCACTCTCTCATCGGCGGCTTTTCAGATAAATTCGGCCGCCGCCCTGCGATAATGTGCTGCGCGGGCGTGTCGCTGTGTGCGGCTATTTGTTTTTTGGCGCTTAAGCCCTCTATCTACGCGCAGTACGTTTTATCGTTTTTTTTGGGTTCTGGCGCTTTTTGCCTCTACGCGTTATCGCTTGCTCGTGCCAACGACGTTTTAAAGCACAAAAACCAAGGCATCGAAGTAGGACGCGCGGTGCTTTTTAGCTACTCTTTCGGTTCGCTTCTTTCGTCCGTGATAATGGGTGCTAGTATGCAAATTTTAGGCTTTGACGGCTTTATGTGGGTTTACGTGGCATTGCTTGCGTTTCTCATCGCGTTTTGCCTCACACAAAAGACCGTTCCGCTTGAAAGCAGAAGCGACTTTGAGCACAGCCCCGGCACGATGGCAAATAGCTAATGAAAATCTCAAATTTGACGATATAGCCGTATGGAATCAGTAAATAACGCTATAAGCTCGCAAATCGCGACCCAGGCCGCAGTCAGCGGCGCGCTACCCAAAACCGGCGGCGTAGGCGGCCCAAGCGCCGGACAGACGGGTCAGGCGGGCGAAACTAAAAATCTTTTTAAAAATCAGCACGCGCCTGCGCAAAATTTGGACTCCGAGGCCGCGGATAATGCCGTAAAGGATCTAGATAAGCTCGTAAATAAGCTTTTAAACGAGCTAAAATCAAGCCCGACGCAGGCCAAAGAGCTAGCCGCGCAGGCTAAAAATCTCCAGCTCTCGCCAAATCTCACAAAAGATATGAAAAGCCTCGTCGCACTTGCCGAAAACGAGCCTGATCTAAAGGAATTCGCGCTTAAACTAAAGGAGTTTTTAAAGCCCGTCGCCGATCTAAAAAACGCGCCGCTAAATGAGCAGATAAAAAACTCGGGCATCATGCTGGAGGCAAATTTAAAAGACGCGCTAAACGGCAAATTTAATCTACCCAGCGCGATAAATAAGCTGTTTGGCGATATTAAAAATCTCTCAAATCAGCAGCTTTTGGATCAAATTTCAGCTCTAGCTAAGGATGACAGCCTAAGCACGAACGAGAGCTTTGCGAGGCTTGATCAAATTTTGCAAAACGCCAAAACCGCAGCCAAAGATACGCTAGCGAGCTCGCCGTTTAAACAGCTTTTTGAGATCGCGGATAAATTAGAAAACGCGGCTAAATTTATGGATAAACAAGCAAACGCCATGAGCGGTAGCGGACTAAGCCTAAACGAAAAAACGCTAAACGCCGAGCTAAATAAAATCTCGCAGCTGCTGGCAAACGCGGGCAAAAAAATGCAAAATTTAAACAGCGAAAAGCTAAGTCAAAACAGGGGCTTTGCTCTAAATTTCGCCGAGCTAAAAAGCACGATAAAAGAGCTAACGGACGAGCTTGGCGCGCTTGCTGGCTCGCAGGATAAATTTAACGATTTCGCGCAAAAAATCGTCCGAGACGGCGCGGAAGGAAGCGATGGCGCAACGCTGCAAGACAAGCTGCAAAATGCGGCTAGAAAGCTAAATTTTGCCCTGCAAATCGCCGACAAAGCGGGCTTTGAAGCAAAAAATAACTTAGATGAAGTCGGCAAGCTAATCAAGCAGCAAAATATCGCTCGCGGCGAGCTTGGCGCCGTGACGCCAAAAAGCGCCGAAGAGACGGCAAAGGTGCTGCAAAACGACGTAAAAAGCGCGCTTTTAAACATGCAGTCAAAGTCTCCCGACGCTAGCCCCGTAAAAGACGCCGCCTCAAAGCTGCTAGCTCAAATCGAGATGCACCAGTTAGCCTCCGCGGTCGCAGGCGGCGTGCAGACCTATCTGCCCTACGTCTGGGAGGGCGTAGAGGGCGGAAATATCAGGTTTAAGCAGGGCAAAAAGCAAAAGCACTACGCGCAAATCGATCTAAATTTTCAAAATTTCGGGCAAATCAATATCATGGTGGCACTCAGCGAAAACAAATACATCGACCTTGCGATCGCGACGCAAAAAGAGGAGTTTAAGGATCTGATTTTAAGCGGCGCGAAGGAGCTAAAAAGGGCTATCGGCGAACAGGGGCTGATAGTGTCGAATTTTAGCCTAAAAACCATGCCAAAGCTGCGTTTTAGCGGCGTTTACGGCGGTCTGGATAAGCTTGATATGGGCTTTGATAAAAAGGCGTAAATTTGGCGAAATTACAAAAAACTAAAAAGGCCGTGGCTCTTGGCTACAACCGTCAAAAGGATAACGCTCCAAAGGTGCTAGCGACTGGCTCTGGCGAAGTGGCGAAAAATATCATAAATCTAGCCAAATCTCACGATATACCGATCAAAGAGGACGCCGATCTAATCGAGGTTCTAAGCAAGGTCGATCTAAACGAGGAAGTCCCGCCAAATCTCTATAAAGCAGTCGCCGAAATCTTTAGCTTTTTATATCAAATGACGAATAAAAAATAGGGCGCCTACGGCAAAGTAGAAGCGAGAGCAGGTTGTCTTCAAGCGCAAATTTGAGCGCGAACTAGGAAATTTAAATGAAAAAGACGGTCGGAATAATAGTGATTTTAGCCTTGCCTTTGTTGATCTTATTTTCGGCTCTGATTTTTGCTAGCGGTAACGCGTCAAAAAGCGCAAACTATCCGAAACACGCGCTAGAAAAAGCGGTAACTCACGATAAAAAAGAGCCTCATCTAAAAAAGATAAAACCGTCAATCATAAAGTAAAATTTGACGGAAAGTTTGTAGCTAAACGTAGCAAATAAAGCAAAAGCGATAAAATGCGTTTCGTGCGGTCAAATTTGAGTACAAGCACAGCAAGGCGCGCATAAAATGAAAGCGAGCTAAATTTGAGCATATATGTTCTGTATAAAAGCCGCGACCTAGACCGCCGATGTCTCGGTAAAATTTAACCAATTTCGCGCCATTTCTGGAATCGTCAAAATCTCACCCACATTTCATCGTAGCGTCTAGTTATCGTAAAATTATTTGCATTATTTTATGTATTTTTGCCTTATAGCTAAATTTAATATAAATAAAGATAAAATAGCCGTAAAATTAACTCAAAAAACGGAATAAATTTGAAACAAAAATTGGTCTTAGTCGGCGCCTCGACAGGCGGTCCGGGACATTTAAAAAGGCTTTTTAAGGGGCTTGATCTAAACGGTGCTAGCGTCGTTATCGCGCAGCATATGAGTTTAGCGTTTATCCCTAGTTTTATCTCGCAGTTTGACAAGGAGTGCGCGGCGGAGGTGGTGATGCTAGGGGCACCCACGCAGCTAAAAAGCGCGATATATATCTGCGAAAAAAACTCCGAGATAATCTCCGCTAGCCCCCTAATGGCGGGCATGTGCTCGCCTATGAAAGAGACCACGTATAACCCCAACGTGGACGTGCTTTTTCACTCGGGCGTTCAGGCTTGTAAATTTGCCGACGTCATGGCTATACTGCTAACTGGCATCGGCGACGACGGCGCGCGCGGACTAAACGAGCTATACAAAGCCGGCGCCAAATGCGTCGCCGAAAACGAGGAGAGCGCGATCGTCTACGGCATGCCAAAACGCGCGAAAGAAATCAATGCAAATTTAAAGTCGCTACCCATCGGCGGTATAAGAGCGGAATTAGAAAGGTTTTTACATGGTTGAAAATGCAAATTTGACGCCCGCTCCTAGCGATGCGGCGGGGCTAAATAAATTCGTCGAAGTCATCAAAAATATGTGCGGCGTGGATCTGGAGTCCAAAAAGGACATGATAAAACAGCGCCTAATAAATTTCTGCCAAGCAAACCGCATCCCAAGCTTTGAAGCTCTAAGCTCAAAAGTCCTCGTAGACCGCTTTATGAGGCAAGAAATCGTAAATTTGATCACCACTAACGAGACTTATTTTTACAGAGAGTTGCCGCAGCTACAAGCCGCGATCTACTACGCCAGAGAGGAGCTTGATAGCGTACGGATACTGTGCGCACCGTGCTCGACGGGCGATGAGGCGTACTCGCTAGGTATGCTAGCGCACTCAAATTTGCTCGACGTAAATCGCGTCAGCATCGTGGGTATAGACATAAACTCCGAGGCTATTGATAGCTGTAAAAAGGGCGTTTATAACGAGCGCTCACTGCACCGCTTAAACGACAATCAAAAAAATATATACTTTACAAAACGCGACGATAAGTACGAAATCAAGCGCGAGATGCTGCCTAGATGCGAGTTTAGCGTGGCAAATATCTTTGACGACGCGATATTTAAACTCGGTAAATTCGACATTATTTTCTCGCGAAATATGATGATTTATTTTAACGAGGAATTTAAGCTAAAAACGGTCGAGCGCTTTCATAAAATTTTGAGCGATCACGGTAGGCTCTACGTAGGACACGCCGATCTGGTGCCGTTTACGACGCTTTATAAAAAGCATATTTCAAATGGAACGACTTATTACGCTAAAGCCTGAGCGGGGTAAATTGCCGTTAAATTTGATTGATAAATTTGACGTGACGAGACGGCTGCATTTTTGACGCGGGCGGCAAATTTATTTGGTCAAATTTGATTAAATTTGCCACTTGCCAAACCAGCGCCGCAAAGCAAATTTACGCTAGCTCGTCTCTGTAAATTTTACGCACGAAGAGCCAATAAATCGCTCCCGCAAAAAACATACAGCCTATTAGAGCCGTGATCAGTGAGAGGCTGAGTCCTAGCTCAAAAAGAAGTCCTATGCCGCTAGAGATCACCGCCGCGACGCCCAGATAAACCATATCGTTATAGGCTATTATACGGCCGTAAAACGCCGGATCGCACTTTTGCTGGATGAGCGTATAGGTGTAGCTCCAAAGCGTCGATGTGAAAAATCCCGCGCAGAAAATCCCGATAAATCCGATATAGAAGTTAAACTGTAGTGCGCTCCACGCGATGACGCCAAGCCCGTGCCCGACGTAGATATAGACTAGGTTGGCGTTTGAGACGAATTTGCTAAGCACGAGCGGGCCGACGATAAGGGCGACGGCGCGGCAGGCGTTGATGTAGCCGATGATGAGAGATGCCGAGAGCAGACCCGCGTACGGGTAGTCGGCTAGCAAAGCCACGAGCGCGTCATAGCTGGTAACACCTACAACCGCGTGTAGCATGATGAGGTGCGCGATGAGGGGATTTTGTTTTACGTATTTTAGGCCGTTTTTTAGCATCTCGCGGACTTTTTCGCCGCCTTTTTTGGCTCGCACGGCGATATCTGTTTTAAGTAGGACTATGAGCGCTACTGCGTAAAGACCGCAGTCTAGCAAAAAGGCGCTTTTTATCCCGAAAAAATGGATATAAATGCCCGCTAGCCCCATGCCCGCGGTGTATGAAAACGCCCAGATGAGCGAGTGGATCTCGTTTGCGGTTTTTATCTCGTCTTTGTTTAAAATTTTGGGAAACAAGCTCATCTCGACCTGAAAATACGTTCCTCCGGCTCCGACTCTGATAAATATTATCACAAATAGTAGCCACATCAAGGAGAGCTTGTTGATAAAAACGAGCATAAAAACCGTCGCCATCTCCACGACCGTGAGCGCTATTAGCATTGGTTTGGGGCTAAATTTATCCACCACGATACCGCTAAAAGGCGATAGTAGAACTCCCGGCACGAAAGCTAGCGCAGCTGCGGCCGTGATCGCCCAAACTGGCGCGTCAAGCTCGATAAGCAGCGTAAAAATGCCCGTGTGCGAGAACCAAACGCCAAAATAACAAATCAGCTGTATGAGCGAGAGGCGCGCGAAAACGGGCTGGGTTTTTAGTAGGTCGATAAATTTACTCATTTTGGGCTTTGGGTTAAATTTGAGCGCTAAATTTGCCGCTTAGTTTGCTTCTAGCTTTTTGTAGATGCGCTCCTGGGCGAAATTTTCTTTGATAAAGCTGTTTTGGTTGCCTATCTGGCGAAGCGTATCGCCGTTAATCTCGAAATTTAGCTTTTCGCGGTACTGATTCGTCGCGTTTAGGGTGTTGCCTGATATCTCGTATTTGCCATTTTGCATCTCTCTTTGCGCGATCTTTTTTTGATAAACGGTGTCGATTTTAAACGTGCCGTCCGCGTTGAGTGTTAGCGTACTTTTTGAGTTTTCGCTACAACCGTCGCAAAACACCTTAGCCTCATAAACTCCGATCAAATTTTCCTTATCTATCTCGGCGCCGCACGTTTCAAAAACCTCCGTGCTGCCGCATTTTTTGCTATTTACCGTGCTTGTGCCGCCGCTTGCCGCACAGCCTGCAAATATCATCGCAGCCGCGGCTAAAAATAAAATATTTTTCATGATTTATCCTTAAAATTTTGGCTAATTATACTAAAAAATTTCCGCTAAAATGGCGATTTTTTAGCAAAAAGCGGCTAAAATGATGAAAAATATTTTAAGGAGTAGTCATGGAAGAGAGCATCCCGTTTATCGTATTTGCCGTGGTTGTGCTGGCCTTTGCAGTCTTGTTTTTAAAAGCCGGTATTAAAATCATCTCGCAGTCTGATATCTACATCGTCGAGCGTTTGGGTAAATTTCACAAGGTGCTTGACGGCGGTTTTCATATCATCATCCCTTTTGTCGATCAGATCCGCGCCGTGATCACCGTGAGAGAGCAGCTAGTAGATATCACGAAACAGCAAGTCATCACAAAAGATAACGTAAACATCAGCGTCGACGGCATCGTGTTTTTAAAGGTCGTGGATGGCAAAATGGCTCTGTATAACGTCGATAGCTACAAGCGCGCGATCGCAAATTTAGCCATGACGACGCTGCGCGGCGAGATAGGCGCTATGAACCTCGATGACACGCTTAGCTCGCGCGACCGCCTAAACTCCGCATTGCAAAGAGCGCTCGGAGACGCCGCCGATAACTGGGGCGTAAAGATCATGCGCGTCGAGATCTCCGAGATCTCCGTGCCTCAAGGCATCGAAGAAGCGATGAATCTACAAATGAAAGCCGAGCGAGAAAAACGTGCGATCGAGCTAAAAGCGCAGGCTGAAAAAGAGGCGCTCATCCGCAACGCCGAGGCGTTAAAGCAAGAAAAAGTATTGCAAGCCGAAGCCATCGAGCGTATGGCCGATGCGAAAAAATACGAGCAAATCGCGCTAGCCACGGCTCAAAAAGAGGCGATGGATATGATAAACGAAAGCATGGCGCAAAACGCAAAAGCCGCCGAGTTCCTGCTCGCGCGCGACCGCGTAGGAGCCTTTAACGAGCTAGCCAAAAACGGCTCGAAAGATAAAATTTTAGTCCCTTACGAAGCGACCGAGCTTATTGGCTCACTAAGCGTTTTAAAGGACTTTTTAGGCGCTAGGGCGGCGAAATGATACCTGCGTACTTGATGCTGGCTGCGGGCATTGGGCTAATCATGCTCGAGTTTATGCTCGGTAGCTTTTTCGTGCTATTTTTCGGGCTTGGATTTTTAGCGGTCGGAGTGCTTGGATTTTTCGTCGATATCGCTTGGGAGTATCAAATTTTACTCATCGCTACCACCTCGTTAGTTCTACTTTTTGCGCTTAGAAAGCCGTTAAAGGCCAAATTTAACCAACACGAAAGCGAAGTCAAAGACGACTTTTTAAACGAGAGCGGCGAGGGCGAGATCAGAGAGGGTATGGTTTATTTTAAAGGCACTTTATGGCGCTACGACGGAAATTTAGCCGAGGGCTCGAAGGTGCGCGTGCTTGGCACGAAGGGGAATAAAGTCGTTTTAGAGCGAGATTAAATTTGACTTTTTAGGGCGGCTTAATGCTTTAATCTAAGCCGCCTTTTTGCTTCGCTCAAATTTAAAAGATATCGATGAAACTTGCCATAGATGCGTATTATGCGGGAAGTAAGGCTAAAGTCGTAGGGTTTTGTTTGAAAACTTTAGCGACGAAAAGCCGCTCAAAATCATCTAGAAAGTAGTGGACGACGTAGCGCCGTATGAGAGCGGAAGTTTTTATAAAAGAGAGCTGCCGTGCATCGTCTCGCTTTTGCAGGATTTGGACGTGCGGGATATCTCGCTCATCGTGATAGACGGTTTCGTTTATCTTGACGACGAGGGCGGATACGGTCTGGGCGAGCATTTATACGAATGCTTAGAGTGCAGATCGTGGGCGTAGCCAAATCACCTTTTAAAGGCAGCTGTAAGCTCGTAAGAGAAATTTGCAGAGGCGACAGCAAGAGGCCGCTTTTTGTTAGCGCGATCTGTATGGACGTACGAAGCGGCGCTGCTAGTAAAGGGGATGAGCGGCGAGTTTAGGATGCCTAGCTTGCTTAAAATTTTAGACAACGAGACTAAAACCGACTTTTAATTACTTTGTTATGAAATTTAACTTGATTTTGATGTTGTTAGCTGGCGTAAATTTGATGGGAAGTGCGATCAAATTTGACCTTGATCGCATTAAATTTTAGTGTTTGTGATGAGGGCAGGCGTGCGCTTTGTCGCTTGCGCTGCTTTTGCCGTGATGGGCGCAGCCTTTATCTTGCGCGCACCCGTGCGCTTTCGCGTCGCATTTTGGGCATGGTTTTGATTTGGCGCAGTCGCCGCTACAGCCAAGACCTTTGTCTGCTCCGTGATTTCCGTGATGAGGGCACTCTTTTATCCCGCCGTGAGCCTGTGCGCAGCTAGCGTTTGCCATGCCGTGATGCGGGTAGCTTGCATCTTTTATCTGCGTAGCGTGGCGATACTCTTGCGCGTTTTGCTGGGCAGGAGCTGGTTTATTTGCCGCACAGCCTGCAAAAACTAGCGCCAAAATCACAGCTAAAACTAAATTTTTCATCTTTTCTCCTTTGATAAAATGTCTCGGGATTTTATCAAATTTAAGCTTTATAAATAGGGCTAAATTTAAAAAGCCGTTGCAAATTTGACTCTAGGTTTTATGCGATCGAGCATCTGTGACGGTGCGGAGCGTCGCAGCTAGCGACAAAAGGCTAAATTTTAGCTCGAGAGCGTCTTTTGCGGATTTTAAAATCATTTCTTTTCCTTTGCGTCGAGGCGCAAAATGATATCCGCAAGAAGTTAAAAAACGCGAATTTATCAAAGATAAAAGCGTTTTTCGCTAAACTCGCGTAAAAAATTTAAAGGAAAAATTTGAATAGACTAAGCGTGGACGAGGCGGTAAATTTGATAGAAAACGCCGAGCTAAACGAGCTTGGAGCGATGGCTCTAGCGCGCAAGCGCGAGCTGCATCCCCAGGGCGTCACGACCTTTATCGTAGATAGAAACATCAACTACACGAACGCGTGCTGGGTGGACTGTAAATTTTGCGCGTTTTACCGCGATCATAAGGACGAGGACGCCTACGTTCTTAGCTTTGACGAGATCGGGCAAAAAATCGAGGAGCTCATCGCTATCGGCGGGACGCAAATTTTATTTCAAGGCGGCGTACATCCGAAACTAAAAATCGAGTGGTACGAGGATCTCGTGGAGTTTATCGCTAAAAAATACCCAAGCATCACGATTCACGGATTTTCCGCGGTCGAGATCGACTATATCGCTAGGATTTCGCGTATCAGCACGAGAGAGGCGCTGCGCCGTCTGCGAGAAAAAGGACTCTACTCGATGCCCGGAGCCGGCGCCGAGATACTCAGCGACCGCGTCCGCGACGTGATCGCGCCTAAAAAATGCGACGTAGAGACCTGGCTACGCATCCACCGCGAGGCGCACGAGGAGGGGCTAAAGACGACTGCTACGATGATGTTTGGCACCGTAGAAACCACGCGCGAGATCGTGGAGCACTGGGGGCATATTAGGAGCTTGCAAGACGTTACGGGCGGCTTTAGAGCGTTTATACTGTGGAGCTTTCAAGGGCTAAACACGCGCCTAGCCGCCGAGCATCCCGAGATCAAAAAGCAAAGCTCGAATCGCTATTTGCGCCTGCTTGCGGTCTCTAGGCTGTTTTTAGACAACGTACCGAATATCCAAAGCAGTTGGGTCACGCAGGGCAGCTACATCGGGCAGCTCGCGTTGCTGTTTGGCGCAAACGACCTAGGCAGCACGATGATGGAGGAAAACGTCGTCAAGGCCGCTGGCGCTAGCTACCGCATGAATCAAGACGAGATGATACGCCTCATCAAAGACATCGGCGAAAAACCCGCCAAACGCAATACCAATTATGATATTTTAGAAAGGTTTTATTGATGAAAATCATAAATTTAAAAGCCGCAAATTTACAAATCCCAGCCGTTTACGAGGCGAGCAAAACCCTGCCCGCGGTGAGCCTAAAGCTTATTTTCAAGGTTGCCGGAGCTTGCGTAGAGGACAAGGCGGGACTAGCTAAATTCGTCGCTAAAATTTTCGACGAAGGTACGCTAAGCAAGGGCGCGGCGGGCTTTGCCAAAGAGCTTGAAACGCGCGCGATTAGCCTTTACGCGAGCGCGGGATTTGAGACCTTTGCGTTTGAGCTAAACTGCCTAAAGGAGCACTTTTCTTTTGCGCTTGCCAAGCTAAAAGAGCTTTTAGAGGAGCCTAATTTAAGCCAAAAAAGCTTTGAAAAGGTGCGAACTCTGACGCTGGGCGAAATTTCTGGCAACGAGAGCGACTACGACTATCTGGCTAGAGTCGCGCTAAACGGGCTGCTGTATCCTGGTACGAATCTAGCAAGGCCAAGCATCGGCACGAAGCAAAGCGTGGAGAGTATAACGCTAGAGGACGTTAAAAACTTCATCTCTAGCAAGCTTGATTTGGCAAATTTATTTGTAGTGCTGGGCGGCGAAGTGACGCCAGAGGAGCTAAATTTGGACGAAATTTTAAGCTCGCTAAAGCAGGGCGAGTCGCGCGAGCTAAAGCTACTAAAAACAGATGAAAAATGCGGCCAAAAGTCCATAATCAAGCCTAGCGAGCAAGCCTATATCTACTTTGGTGCGCCTTTTGACGTTTCCCGCGAGGAGCGGTATAAGGCCAAGGTTGCGACGTTTATTTTGGGCGAGGGTGGCTTTGGCAGTAGGCTGATGGAGGAGATCCGCGTGAAGCGCGGGCTGGCGTATTCGGCGTATGCTAGGAGCGAATTTGCACTGAGCCACTCGCAAATTTGGGGCTACCTGCAAACCAAAAACGAAAGCAGGAGCGAGGCGGTCGCGGTCGTGAAAGACGAATTTTCAAAATTCGTCAAAAACGGCGTGAAAGCCGGCGAGCTAGCGCAGGCTAAAAGATTTTTGCTAGGCTCGCAGCCGCTACGCCAGGAGACGCTTTTTAACCGCTTAAACATCGCTCAGAGCGACTTTTATAACGGCTTTAAGTTAGGAAATTTTAAAGACGATCTAGAAAAAATCTCGAAGCTAAAGCTTGCTGAGCTAAACGCGTTTATCGCGGAGCATGCAGAGATAGAAAAGCTCAGTTTTGCCGTGCTTTACAATGAAATTTGATGAAAAAGACAGAATAAATCTAAAAAAAATCGGCGTAACCACCCTGCTCGACCTAGCGCTAAAGCTTCCTAAAAGCTTTGAAGATACGAGCCTAGCCGCCGCACCAAAAGACGGGCACGTGAGCGTCGCCGTAGAGATAAAAAGTGCGTATCGCCAAGGCGGAATGCTACACGCCGTATGCTGGTGCGAGGCGTGGGAGCAAAGCGTAAAGATCGTGATTTTTAATGCCAAGCCTTGGCATCACGGCGCTTTTAAAGTCGGCAAAAGCGTATTTGTAAGCGGCAAATGCGCCTACACCTACGGCTCGTGGCAGCTAACAAATCCAAAAATCGTCACGAAAATAAACGAAATCATACCCAAATACAAGCTCTCTCTCAGAGATGATTCGTTTAAAAATTTGATCCAAAAATACGTAAATTTGCCCAATTTGATCGAGGCGGGACTCACGCCCAGGGAGGCTGAGTTCTTGCTAGATCTGCACAAGGGAGACGAAAAAAGCGTCGCGATACTAGATGCTCTCGTGCGGGAAAAAGCGGGCGAAGAGGTGCTAAAATTCGTCGAAATTTACAACTACCTAAAAAAGCTAAACGCTAAAAAAACTCACTTTAAGGCGCCTAAAGTCAAGCTTTTTGATATTTCTTCGTGGCTTAAAAATTTGCCGTTTGCGCCGACTTCCGACCAGCTAAACGCTATCTCTGATCTGCGCGCGGACCTTAGCGGCGAGGAGGCGGTGCGACGCGTCGTGATGGGCGACGTGGGCAGCGGCAAGACGCTTGTTATGCTAGCCGCCGCGCTTAGCGTCTATCCCGGCCCTGCGCTCATCATGGCGCCCACGTCGATACTGGCCGAGCAAATTTACGCAGAGGCGGCGCGTTTGTTGCCTGATTTTATGCGAGTTTTGCTAGTTAAAAGCGGCGATAAACCCGAATTTGACGGCGTAAATCTCATTATTGGCACGCACGTTTTGCTGTATCAAAGCTTACCTGCCGTGCCTTTGGTGATGATAGACGAGCAGCACCGTTTCGGTTCAAATCAGCGCGAGAAAATCAACGCTCTAGCTAGCGGGGAGCTTGGGCGAGACCCGCAGCTTGACGAAGCTGACGACGAATTTGAGGTTAAATTTGAGGGCGGTGAGCGGTCAAATTTAACTGAAATCGCGCCCGAAAATCGGCAGGCAAAAAAGGCGGATAAAACTAGGGCTCACGTCGTGCAGTTTTCAGCAACGCCGATCCCACGCACGCTAAGCATGATACAAAGTAGCTTCGCGGAGTTTAGTTTCCTGCGGCAGATGCCTTTTGAAAAACACATACACACGCAAATTTTACAAAGTGCGGACTTTGGCGAGCTGCTAACGCACATCAAGGCACAAATCGCCAAAGGCAAGCAAGTCGCCGTGATCTACCCGCTGGTTGAGAGTAGCGAAAACTCGAACTATCAGGGGCTAGAGGAAGCGCAGGGATTTTGGCGGGCAAATTTTACAAATGTCTACGTCACGCACGGCAAGGACAAAGAAAAAGAGCAGGTGTTGCGCGAATTTCGCGAGCGCGGAGACATGCTACTCTCGACGACGGTTGTTGAGGTCGGCATCTCGCTGCCGCGGCTTAGCACGATCGTAATCGTTGGTGCGGAGAGGCTAGGACTAGCGAGCCTGCATCAGCTGCGCGGGCGCGTAGGGCGAAACGGCGGGAGCGGATTTTGTTTTTTGTTTACAAAGCTTAAAAATCCGCCGTCGCGTTTGAGGGAGTTTTGCCAGACGCTGGACGGCTTTAAGATCGCCGAGATAGACCTAAAAAATCGCCAAAGTGGCGACATCCTAAACGGCGCGTTTCAGCATGGTGCGACGTTTGAATACTACGACTATGAAGAGGAAATCACGCAGGCGGCAAAGGATAGACTAGGGATTTAGCTAAATTTGCCTTTGGGATGGCAAATTTAGCTACTTGCCTGAGTATTTCTCTGTTTATTTTTAAATTTGAAATAAAATCGGTAAAAAGACTGTGCTATAAAGATTTTGTAATTTTCAAAAAATTGATTAAAATGAAATTTGAAGATTATTTTTGGAGCATTTTTGGCCTGATTAAAACCCTGCAAGTGTGTAGTATTTTGATTACTATATAGCTTTGTCTGCATATTATTTGGTGGAATCGGTACAAAACTAAATGCTTGCGGTTATGGCTTTTTGTAAAAACTAGAGATGTATTAATATGAACTCATATTTAAATATGTTTTTTGTATAAGACAATTTTAAAAGTGAACTAATAAATTTAAAAGTGGATTGGTGACCCTTACGAGAACCAACAACGCTTTTTAAAGCCCATAAACTAGGCATTATGCAACAAGCCAGGAAACTTTTTTTAAAAACTTCCCGAGAGTTTAAGTTTTCCCCTAAAAACTCAAGGTTTTGATACAAAGCTTAAGAAAAATATGAGGTTTTTGTAGTAGTTTTTTAAACGTAAGTTAAACGTTTAAGGATACAAACCTTAAATTTTTTTCTTAGTTCTATATTCTATGTCCCTATGTAACGCATCATAGCACAAAATTTTATTTTTTGCAAATTAGCTACAAAAAAAATGCTAATCCATACTTCGGTCAAGCGTAGCCGTATCAGTGAGTGCTTCGAGCTGATCGGCGAAGCGTTAAAAAATACAACTTTGTTTTTCAGAGCAAATGAGACGGCACGGGCGGGCGCTTGATACTCGCTTTGGCTCGTATCGAAAAAATAAGCTAATGCACGCCGCGAACAGCTAACGGCGCGCATAGAGCCTATTTTTTCTCGCTCTGCATTTTCGCTTTTATCGCTAAAATTGTAGCGAGCCGTTTTTATGGCGTCAAGGGCAAAGCAGGTTAATTTTACGGGCTCGAAGCTCGCCACGTAAAATTTAACCCTTGACACTCATAAAAGCCGTTCGCATTCACCGCGAAGCTAGACAAAACAAAAAAACAGCCGCCACCGTGCCTTTTGTGTTGCTTTGCTTTTGCTTGAGTTATTTTTTATGATTGACGCTTTTAGATTCTCGGTTCGCTTAAATTTAAATATATAATACTATTAAGAAACGCCAAAAAAAGCGAGCAAAGCCCCTATTTACCGAGGGGCAAAGAGGATCATCGAGTGTAAGTCAGATCGTTTTTTGGAGTATGGACAGCAGGAGTGTAACTCAGCAATCCGCTTTTTATTCCCTCGAAATAATCCGCAGAATATCCGCCCTTTAAATAATCATCTAAACTATCGACTAAAGGGTACCCTTTCGGTTCGACGTATAGCCGTCCAGAGCGCACAAGCTCGGAGAGCATAGAGGCTTGACCGAAGTAAAAACTATTGTCGTTTTTAGTCAAACCCTCTTGATTCGACTTTTTGAGGGTCTCGATTTCGATATCTTTTTGTTTGACAAGCCCTACAGTATCCTTTAAAGTCTTTTGCAGTAATTCGTTCTGTTTTCGCAATTTGTCGATAGTATCGGTTAGCCCCGCTTTTTCGCGCTTTAGCACAGCGACATCGACATCCATTTTGCTAGCAGTAGCCCCAAGAAAACCGCCCAAAGTCTTATTTTCGCGCAAAGCTGCTAATTGCGCCTTCGTGCTAATTTCTTTTTTAACGGCAAGTTCATGTATGAATGTCTGTGCTTTTTCTAGAGTTTTATTCGCGGCATTATAGCGAGCTACGGATCCCAAAACATAAGCAGATACGCTTTCCTTAGAATAGCCGCCAAAGGTTACAGGTTTTAAGATTGCCTCATTGTTTAAAGTCTGTTCAGCAATTTCTTTAATCTTTGAGTGTTTCATAAACTCCTTAATCTTATCCTCGAAAGATTTTTTAAAATCCTCAATGTGACTGATATCAGGCGCTTTTTTTAGCTCGTCAAGCTCGTTCTTAAGCCGTTTATTTTCGGTCTCAAGCACAGAATAATCCTCGCGTCCGCCCCCTTGTTCTTTGAGTTCGGCGCGGACTTGCTTGTTTGCAGTCTTGAGTTGTTCCTCTAGCGCTTTTATTTGTTTTTTTGCCTCAGCCAAATCTTTTTTGACTTCTCCAAGCTTGACCTACAAAGGCTCTCGCAAGCTCATTGCTTGCCGATATTGACGAGGGGTCAAGTGAGTACGTTTCGTGATTTTATTGCTAAGGCCGCGCTCCATGCCGAGGGCTTGCGCGATTTCCGTTTGAATTTGACTTATGAGGTTTGGTTTCCGTAATTGAGTCTATGCAAACTATTTCCATTGTCATCCAGAGAAAACATAGCGATATGAACGTGATCGTTGTTTATGAAAATTTTATGCTCCAGCGAGTGCGGATCGATTTTCCCCGATTCCCGTAGCTCCTCAATTTCATCCTCGGTTGCCTCGTGCCCTTCATCCCTATGGCGCGTCCAAAAAACAGTGCGATAACCGAGTCGCTTCTCGAGGATTTGCACAACCTTTTCGATATCCTCTTTAGAATGAAAGCCTCGCAAATTCACCGTTGCCTCCCAGTATATAGACTCAGAGTTATAACTCGGTCGCCTTCCCGTCCGCGCCCGATACGCAGCGTCAGCTTCGTCTTTCATTCGCTTAGCCCTAGCCCGAGCTTCCGAAAACGTACAAGAATATTCATTATCTCGGGACTTTTCGCCTTGCACGTTGCTAGCTTGAAGACCTTGCCGGAAATCGTGCCAATATGCGAACTCTTTCATGGGGTCGATATGAAAGCAAGATTTAGCGTTGTTGTCCATTTTTTAAACTTCCTTTGGGTATACTTGTATTATTTTTTTAAAGGGGTCTTGCGCCCCTTTAAAAAACGAACGTTCAGCCTGCTGATTAGTGAGCTCACTAGTCAGCTATACCACAAGGGCATAGCTAAACGTTCGCCCGCAAGGGGGGGGGTTTACGCGGTGGTAGAGTTCGAGAGCTCGAACTTTTTCGCGAGAGCCTCAACCTCAGCACGTTCTTCTTCGATTTTAGCCACAGCGTTTTTAGCAGCTTCCAAAGCGTTTTTCGCCTTAGTTTCGCGCTTGTCGATGCTTTTGAGCTTTGTGACAAGAGCATTTAGGTCTTTGATTAATTTCGCGCGCGGACTAAGCTCTTTTTTCTCTTTTTGTTCTGCAGGTTTTTGCTCTTGCGGTTTTTGATTTTGGCTCGCTTGCACTAGAGCAACATTTGGGATTGGGTTAGGTTTTTGAAAATTTTCCATAATGGACTCCTTTTTTTTGATTTAATTATAAAAAGATCATGTCGGAAATTGGCTAAAAATCAAGTGCAACATACTTCAAAATTTACGCGGTCTACAACAGTAGCAGGTCTATTGTTTTCGTAGGCAAAGTTTTCAAGCAATGCTAGCAATTCCTGAATATCAGGATCAAGAGGTTGTTCTTTTTTTAGTAACGGAACGACATAGCCAAACCGAGAGCGGATATCGTAGCGAGCGGTTATTAATTCGCGGTCGTATTCGCTAAGGTTTTGCGGGGCGAAATCTAGCATTCGCAAGGGGTCTTTACCACCGACCTTTTTACCACTAAAAAGCGTGTGGCAAAGCGTCACCAAATCATTTTTGTTTTTGCACTTTTTGCCCCAAAGCTTTAGATTTTTGATTTGACGAGGGCTTAAGTAAACTTGCTTTAGATTCACATGATAACGTTCGATGTTATCACGGCACCAAAGAGTTACATCGAGCTGTTGCAAGTCGTCGTTGGATTCGGTTTTTAATCGGCAATGCGGGTCACGACCGAAAACCCCGAGACTAGGCTGCATTATTACGTATTTGTCGACTTCGAAAGGTTTAGGCTCGCCTTCGTATTCTCGCTCAATGAGCCTTTTAGGTTTCGTTACGCCTAAAGCTTCATCCTCTAGCTTTTCTTGACGCGTGCGGCAATGAGTAAATTTCCAGTGTCGCCAAAGCTCGCCGAATAAATTACTTAAAATTAAATCGGCGCTAGGGTATTTTTTGCGAAGCTTTGCGTTAAATACGCTATGCAATTCTTTCGTTTTTTGAACGTCACGAACGACGGCAACGTTACGGCGAGTTAATTTATTCTCTCGCTCATTGATTTCGAGAGCAGTGCGAGCAAGCAAGCGCGAGCAGCTAGCTGCAAGAAAGTCGTCCTCTTTTTTCGACTAGAGCCCATTCCCACTTTTCATTTTTGAAAATGTAAGAGGGACTTAAAACGTTTATACGCACAGCGTCCTCGTTATATACGGCTTTGCATTTTTGGATAGCTTGAACTAAATCGCGCATTGGAACGAAAAGCAAAGCGTGAATATGCGGGCTCCCGTTTCGGTGCCGCTCAAAAACCCAAGCGCACCAAACGGGGATCGTCGAGAGTAGCTTTTTGACGAGCTCGTTTAGTTTTCGCTCTAGCTCTTTTGCGGCTTTTGCGTTAGGTATGCGGCCAGATGTGCCGTTGCGATGAATGCCCGTATTGTCGAGTGTCAAGGTCACGCCGAGAGCGGTAAAGCCGAGATTTTGAAAATCTTTTGAAATATCCCATAAAGCTATTTCGATATCTCGACCGCTTGAGGTTTCCTTTGTTTCTCGTTTGAGTAGTTTTTTATCGAGGTGAAGCTCGCGAGGATTAAATTTAGAGTCGAAAACAGAGCGAAAATTACTCATTTTGCACTCATTTCAGGCGTTTTTAAGCCAAAGGTGCGTATAATTACAGCAATCAGAGACCTTAACGTTTTTCTTAAGTGTTCTCTGTCCCCCCCCTTTTTTTATTCTCATAATTTTAACCCCAACGTTTCAAGATACGACAACCACCAGGTAAAGACCTTACGACTAGCACCAATAGCGCCAGATTTGTCATATACGCCCGAGACACCCTTAACATGGTGACTTAATGCACGCTCGACGTCATAGTTGTTAAGCCCGTTTTCGACGTTCTGATTTACAAATGTCGAGAGAATCTTTCTAAAACTGTGGAATACAATCTTACCTCTCGGATTCAACGGGGCAAAGTTTTCCAAACCCTTCGAAAATGCGGCGTCTGAAAAAGGTTTCCCCGTGGAAGTCGGAAAATACAGATCGGCGGCGCCCAAGCTCTCCAGCCAAAAACCAAGTTTCCGCGGAAACCCCAACAATTCATCGCCGTTGCTAGAGATTTTCATTTCGTCGGCGGCAAAATCAAGAAAATACTCGCCATTATTGTCTTTCTTGAGGTTTTTGACACTTAAAAACCTAACATTTTTGGCTCGTAATGCGGTGCAAAGCCCGAAAATAAGGGCGTTCTTTACACTCCTAGAATGCCTATAATTTTGAATGTAGGAAATTAAAAATTTTAAATCTTGCTCGTCTTTCAAGTAGCCGAAGCCGCTACTCTTAGGGCGCTTATAGATTTTTAACAGCCGACGACCGTTTAGGGGGTCAATTTTTAAAACGTTCGTGTCTAGGGCATAATCTAAAATTGCTCGAATATCTACACAAAGAGCTCGCAAAAGCAAATATTTTTCATCGTTATATACGTTATCGCATATAGCTCTTAGTTGTTCGAATTTTATTCGGCGAATATCGGTTTTTCCTAAATGCGAGAGATACTTATAAATTTTTTCTTTTTTGCGATTGTTGCAGATTTCCAGCCCTTGCAGCTATTTTTCATATAATCTAAAAACACGGCTTCAAGAGTATTTTTAGAAAGTTTTTCGTCAGATAGATAGTCACGTTTTTAACCTCCGCGACCATCGCGAGGGCTTGTCGGAACGTGAGCTTATAGGCGTCGCCTAGCTTTTCTTTTATATCACCGCCTTTGGCAAAATAATAGTCTTTACGGACTATGCCGGTTTTTGGGTCTAGTTTTATTTTTAAGGCCAAACCGCTTTTATCGACCACGGGGCGAGTTTCTTTTTTCCCCGCGGGTAATTTATATTCCCGAATTGCTAAATCGGGGTCAATGCGAAATTTAGGCGTAGAAGTTAATTTTTGTTCTTTTCGTTCTCGCATGTTTTTCCTTTTCGTCTGTTGATATGGGGACATGCTAGCCAGAATCAAAATCAGAGTCAAGGAAAAAAGCTTACCGCAAAAATAGCGGGTAAGCTTCTTAGGAAGTTTTTTTACATGAATTCGATAAAAATCGCATTCGTGAGCATTGTTTCTTTTTGTAGCAAAGCGGCCTAGGAACGCATTCGTAAAGAAAGTTATGGGATTTTAAAAAGTGGATTGGTGACCCTTACGAGAATCGAACTCGTGTTACCAACGTGAGAGGCTGGTGTCCTAACCGCTAGACGAAAGGGCCAACAATAATAAAATAAATCGTGGTGCCCCGTGTAGGGCTCGAACCTACGACCCCATCATTAAGAGTGATATGCTCTACCAACTGAGCTAACGAGGCAAATGGCGCAGCGGACGGGGCTCGAACCCGCGACCTCCGCCGTGACAGGGCGGCATTCTAACCATCTGAACTACCGCTGCACCTAAAATGGTGGTCGCTATAAGACTCGAACTTATGACATCCACCTTGTAAGGGTGGCGCTCTACCAACTGAGCTAAGCGACCCAAATTTAACAAAAAATAAATGGTGTCCTGTGCTGGACTCGAACCAGCGACCCCTTCATTAAAAGTGAAATGCTCTACCGACTGAGCTAACAAGACAAATGGCGCAGCGGACGGGGCTCGAACCCGCGACCTCCGCCGTGACAGGGCGGCATTCTAACCATCTGAACTACCGCTGCACCTAAAATGGTGGTCGCTATAAGACTCGAACTTATGACATCCACCTTGTAAGGGTGGCGCTCTACCAACTGAGCTAAGCGACCAAAAAGACTAAATCGTGGCGACCCTTAAAGGATTTGAACCTCTGTTGCTACACTGAGAGAGTAGAGTCCTGGGCCACTAGACGAAAGGGTCTATGTAAAAAAATGGTGTCCTGTGCTGGACTCGAACCAGCGACCCCTTCATTAAAAGTGAAATGCTCTACCGACTGAGCTAACAAGACATTTTTCAAAAAACGAAACGTGATTATATATAAAAAAGGCTGATTTGTCAAGACAAAAAGCCGTTGTTTTTCAAATTTGGCCTCAAATTTGATTTATTTTGACAAATTTTACGTTCGTCAAAAACGCATAAAAAGTCAAATTTGGCCCAAAATTTAAAAAGGTCAAATTTGACTGAAAAACTAAAAAGGGATTTTAGCGTCCCTTAAATTTAGCAAGAAAAGCAAGTCTTAAACTCATACGGAGTAGGTCGCGCTTCGTACGGCCACACTTGACTCTCGAATTTATAATGCTGATACGCGTTTATAAACGTTGGAGTCATGATCGGGTGCAGATATTCGTTATCGCGAATCAATGCTTCTAGGCTACCCCTTAACGTATGAGGGAGCTGCTCGATACCGCGCTCGCGGATTTCATCTAGGTGCAGTTTAAATAAATTTTCATCCATCGGGCCGACCGGCTCCATCTTGTGTTTTACGCCGTCAAGTCCCGCCATGAGCATCGCTGAAAAGGCCAAATACGGGTTTGCAGTTCCGTCAGGGAAGCGCATTTCGGCGCGGACTGATTTTTCTCCGGAGCCGTACGGGATACGGATCGAGGCGGAGCGGTTTTGGCTAGAATACGTTAGGATAGAAGGCGCTTCAAAGCCAGGGATTAGGCGTTTGTAGCTGTTTGTGCTCGGGTTTGTAAAGGCCGCTACGCTCCTTGCGTGCTTTAGGATTCCGCCGATGTACCAGCGCGCAAAATCACTTAAATTTGCGTATTTTCCCTCGCCGTAGAACAAGTTTTTGCCGTCTTTCCACACCGACTGATGCACGTGCATGCCGCTGCCGTTGTCGCCGTAGAGCGGTTTTGGCATAAACGTCGCAGTTTTTCCGTTTAGGTGAGCGACCATTTTGACGACGTATTTGTAAATTTGTACGTTGTCGGCGGCCTCGAGAAGCGTACCAAATTTAACGCCAAGCTCGCCTTGACCTTGCGCGACCTCGTGGTGTCCTAGCATGACTTCGAGGCCAACTTGTTCTAAAACCTGCATCATCTCGGCACGCAGATCGACCATGCTATCGGTCGGTTGCGTCATCAGATAGCCACCTTTTCTTCTTGGGCGGTGACCGGTGTTGTAGCTATCTTTAAAGTCTCTAGCGTCGTTCCACTCGCCTTCTTCGCTATCTACTTCAAACATCGCGCAGTTTGGGCTGTCTACTATTTTTACGTTATCAAATATAAAAAACTCATTTTCCGGCCCAAAATACGCCACGTCGCCCATGCCGCTCTCTTTTACGTAGGCCATGGCTTTTTTGGCTATCGAGCGCGGGCACTTTTCGTAAATTTGACCCTTGTAAATGTCGTAAATATCGGCAAAAACCACGACCGTAACGTCAGCGGTGAAAGGATCTAAAAAGGCGCTGGTCGCCTCAGGACACATCAACATGTCGCTTCTTTCGATCGGTTGCCACCCTCCTAGCGAGCTCGCGTCCATCGGTATTCCGTTTACGAAATGATCTTTTTCTACGAATTTTATGTTATAAGATATGCTGTGCCAAGCGCCGTTCATATCGGTAAATCTAAAATCCACGAATTTAACCTCGTGTTCTTTGCAAAAATCAAAAAAATGATCGACGCTTTTTACAAATTTTCCCATTTTTCGCTCCTGTGTTTATTGATTTCGTAATTTTATCATAAAATTTTACTTTTAAGATTAATTTAAATAATTTTTTCTACCCGATCTAAAATTTTAGAAATTCTCTATCACGGTTTTTAAATATCGCGCACTTGCCAAATCCCAAATTTCTAGCGATTTGCTCGCATTTTTCGCCGTTTAGACCGACTTGATCTTTTGCGTGTGCGTCCGAGCCAAACGTGATAGGTATGTCTTTTTCGGCGATCATTTCTAGTAAATTTACGCTCGGATACTGCTCGCCTATGGGCTTTCTAAAGCCCGCGGCATTTATTTCTACCGTCAAATTTGCCTTTTTTATAGCGTCGATCGCATCTTTGGCGAGGAGTCTAACGTCGGTTTTTGGCATAAATTTAAATACTTTTAGCAAATCAAAATGCCCGACGATGTCAAATTTGCCCGATTTTGCCATTTTCTCGATACAGTAAAAATAATCCCGCCAAATTTGATCTATGTCGCGCTTTTTATATTCGCCGATAAATTCGGGATTATCAAAGCCCCAGCCGCCTAAAAAATGCACCGAACCGATAAGGTAATCAACCTTGCGCGCTAAAACCCGCTCGTCGATAAAGCCCTCTAAAAAATCGACTTCGTAGCCGAGCAGGATTTTGATCTGTTCGTCAAATTCGTCTCCGAGGCGTAAAATCTCGCTCTCGTAAAACCCCATCTGTGAAAACTCCATGCGGTACGCTTCGTCAAATTTCATCGGCGCGTGATCGCTAAAACCAAAATACTCGCAGCCCGAATTTATCGCGCTTAAAACATACTCTCTGGGCTCGTCTACGGCGTGTTTGCAAAGTGGCGTGTGGTTGTGTAGATCGACTCTCATTTTTGTCCTTAAATATTTTGCAAATGCTACCTAAAATTTAATAAATTTAAGGATAAAGTTTGGGTTTTTAAACTTATATTTCGTTAATTTTCTATATAATCAGCCCAAATTTAAATAGGAGTTTTTATGACGCAAGAAGAACTTGACGCCTTGATGGCGGGCGATCTGGATGACGTCGTCGCTGCAGACGAGAGCGACGCGCAAGCTAGCGGAGATGAAAATTTAGACCTAAATGCTGCCGATAAAGAAGTAGCGGAGCGCAAAGATGATGGCGTTAAATTTGACGGCGACTATAGAGCATCCTCAAACATATCGTGGCCTCCGCCTCCACCGACGGATGATCACAAGATGGTTCATCAGCTAGACGACGTCACGAAGGACAGCGAGGAAAAAGCCACGCAGATGTTTGATAAACTTGACGCGATCAATAACTTCTCTATGGACGCCGAAAGCGGGCTTAGCGAGATTATCAGCGGTATAGAGGCTAATATCGAAATTTTTACCAAACTACACGAAAAATTCCCAAATATCGCCGCTTTTTCCGAGGCGCTAGAAAAAAATAACGCACTAAAAAGCTCCGCCGAAATGACGCTAGATAACGTCAGAATGGCCGAGGATGAGATAATGATGGCGATGGATATGATGCAGTATCAAGACATCCACCGTCAAAAGATCGAGCGCGTAATTAACGTCATGCGCGCGCTTAGCAAGTATATGAGCAGCCTGTTTGAGGGCAAGATCGACGACGAGAAGCGCGTAGCCTCGGCCGTACATATCGCGGGCGATACGCACACCGAAAATCTCGTCAGTAACGACGATATCGAGGCTCTAATCGAAAGCTTGGGCAAAAAGTGAAAAAGCCCGAGCTTTTATCTCCCGCGGGAAATTTAACCAAGCTAAAAATAGCTCTAGAGTACGGCGCGGACGCGGTTTATGCATCGGTGGCGAGCTTTTCGCTTCGCACCCGTTCGGCTCGCGAATTTAACCTTGAAAGCTTTAAAGAAGCGATCGAATATACACACGCAAAGGGTAAGAAATTTTATGCGACGGTGAACGCGTTTCCTTTTAATTCGCAAATAGAGCCGCTAAAACGCCACTTGCAAACGATTTCTGCAATGAAGCCAGATGCCTTTATCATCGCGACTCCCGGCGTCATGAGCCTGGCAAAAGAGATCGCGCCCGACATCGAGATCCACCTCTCGACGCAGGCAAACGTCATGAACGCGCTCGACGCTAAAATCTACCACGAAATGGGTGCGAAACGCATCGTCGTAGCGCGCGAAATGAGCCTAAAAGATGTCGTAAAAATAAAAGAGCAAATCCCGACGCTAGATATAGAAATTTTCGTGCACGGCTCGATGTGTTTTGCATACTCGGGGCGCTGTTTGGTTAGCGCAGTGCAAAGCGGCCGCCAATCAAACCGCGGCAGCTGCGCCAACGACTGCAGGTTTAAATACGAACTCTACGCCAAAAATCCCGAAAGCGGAACGCTGTTTCGCCTGGAAGAGGACGAAGGCGGCACGCACGTGATGAACTCGAAGGATTTAAATTTATCCGCACACATCAAGGATATCATCGAAAGCGGCGCGGTCGATAGCCTAAAAATCGAAGGCCGCACGAAAAGCGAATACTACACCGCCTGTGCGACTAGAGCCTACCGCATGGCCGTAGATGACGCAGCGGCCGGCAAATTTGACGCGCAAATTTACGCGAGCGAGCTAAATACGCTAAAAAATCGCGGTTTTACCGACGGCTACCTGGTAAATCGCCCGTTTGAAAAGGCTGATACGCAAAATCACGCTAGCAGCCTAGAGGAGGGCACCCATCAGGTAAACGCTATGACTTTAGACGGCGAGTTTTTTAAATGCAAATATAAAATTTTTCCTGGCAACGAGTACGAGATCGTAGCTCCACTGGGCGCCCAGATAGATGAGTGCGAGAACGAAATATCTCAAATTTTCGCTCGTGACGGCAAGAAATTTATCAAATTTAAAAAGCTCGTAACCAAAAAAGGCAAGGAAATAGCAGAAATCCACAGCGGCAACGAAAACGAAGTAAATTTGGGCGCGAAGTTGCCTAAATTTAGCTTTTTAAGAGAGGAAATAAAATGAAATTCGTATCTATAATAATGGGAAGCAAGAGCGACTACGACGTAGTTAGCGAGGCAGCGAAAACGCTTGAGAAATTTAACGTCCCTTACGAGCTGATCATCAGTTCCGCGCACAGAAGCCCGAAGCGAACGAGCGAATACGTCGCCGCGGCCGAGGAAAAGGGCGCGCAGGTATTTATCGCGGCAGCCGGCATGGCGGCGCATTTAGCGGGCGCTATCGCGGCAAACACCACTCGCCCGGTGATCGGCATACCGATGGCAGGCTCCGCGCTTAGCGGCGTGGATGCGCTTTATTCGACCGTGCAGATGCCCGGCGGCATGCCTGTGGGCACCGTGGCTATCGGTAAGGCCGGCGCAGTAAATGCAGCCTATCTGGCACTGCAAATTTTGGCTCTAAACGACCAAAATCTAGACGAAATGCTAAAAGCCGACCGAGCGACGAAAGCCAAGCAGGTAGAAGAGGACTCGGCGAAGGTGGAAGTTTTACTCGCCTAAAGGAGCAAAGATGCAGACATACTTAAGCATAGACGAATTTTGCAAGCTCGTGCACCTAGAGCGCGAGGTGATCGAGGGGATGATAAACCGCGGCGTGCTAAATACGAAAGAAGAAGGCGGCGAAATCCTCATAGAAGCTAGCCAAGGCACGATGAGCGTGGTGCCTAGCGTCGTGGCCGTACCTGCGCCCCAGATCGGCGCGGATGGCTTTAGCTTCGTGGAAAAGACGATCGGCACGATATTAAATTTACACGAAAAGGTGCTTGATGCCAAAGACGAGACGCTAGAGACCCTGCGCAACGAAAATAAATTTTTAAAAGAGGCGCTAATCTCGATGCAAGAGCTTTACGACGAGGATAGAAAAACGGTCGAGACGCTAACGTCGCAGCTAAAAAATTCGCAAGACGAAGTCGAGTTTTTAAAGCGAAAATACAAGCTCATGTGGAACAAAGCGGTTGAAAATTTCAAAGGCGATAAGGAGTAGTCATGGAAATTTTAGAGATAGAGGGCTTTAAAATTTACGGACTAAAAACTCGCACTAAAAATGCCGACGAGATAAACGGCGACGGTAAAATCCCGACCTTGTGGGCTAAATTTACAAAAGAGTTTTATGACGGTAAAAGCGAAATTTACGGCGTTTATTGTAGTTACGAAAACGTCGTAAGCGGGCTTTATGATTTATTTATCGGTACGAAATCGCTTTGCCCTGGCGGCGAAATTTTAGAGATAAAAAGCGGCAAATACGCCGTTTTTAACTTTCCAAACGAGCCGCAAAACGTAGCAAAATTCTGGGGAGAAATTTGGAAATATTTTGAAAGCTCAAAGCTAAAAAGAGCCTACGAAACGGACTTTGAGTTTTACGGTAGCGATGAGATAAAAATTTATATCTCGGTTTTAGATTAGGACAAAATGGACAACAAAAATAGCGGATCGATCTTAAGTTTTATCGAAAAATTCGGCAACAAGCTACCAAATCCCACTATGCTTTTCGTCCATCTTTCGATTATTACGATTTTGCTGTCATTTGTGCTAGAGAGGCTTGGCGTCGGAGTTAGCTATCAGGCTATCAAAGACGGTCAGATCTCGCAGCTAAGCGCAAACGTCGTAAATTTACTCTCGGCTGATAGTATCAGAACCTTTGTTTCATCCGTGCTTAAAAACTTCACCGGTTTTTATCCTCTTGGTGTGGTTTTTGCGATCATTTTAGGTATCGGCGTGGCGGATAAGGCCGGGCTTTTATCGGCGCTGGTTAAAAAAATCGCTCTAAAATCGTCTAAAAAATGGGTAACTCCTATCGTGATCTTTTTGGGCGTAATGTCAAATGTCGCCTCCTCAGTCGGCTACGTCGTACTGATACCGCTCGGGGCTATTTTGTTTGCGGGCTTTGGACGCCATCCTATCGCGGGGCTGGCGGCGGCTTTTGCGGGCGTTAGCGGTGGCTGGTCGGCAAATCTGCTAATCGGCACGAACGATCCGATGTTTGCGGCGTTTTCTACGCAGGCAGCTAGCGTGCTAAATCCCGACTATGTCGTTTTGGCTACGGCAAATTGGTACTTTATGATAGCTTCTACCTTTTTGATCGTGATCGTGGGCTCTTTCGTGACCGATAGGATCGTCGAGCCTAGGCTGGGTAAATTTAGCTTTGAGGGCGCGTTAAATTTAAGCGAGCGCGACCAGATCAGCGCGGAGCAAAAATGCGGGCTAAAATTTGCACTCATCGCGACGGTTGTTTTCTCGGTCCTTTTGTTGGCGGCGCTTTTACCGTCAAATTCGCTCTTTGGTGCAAAAGAGGGCGAGAGCTTTACGAAGTCCGTTTTCATGCACTCTATCATCATTTTTATGATGCTATTTTTTATAGTAGCGGGCGCAGCATACGGCGCAGGAGCCGGGACGATAAAAAACAGCGGCGACGCGGTCAAATTTATGGAGCAAGCCGTCGCCGAGCTATCGGGATTTTTAGTTTTGATATTTTTTGCGGCTCAGTTTACATATCTCTTTAACGCCTCAAACATCGGGCTGGTGCTATCGATAAAAGGCTCGGTTTTCTTAAAAGATATTGGCTTAACAGGGCTTAGCCTCATTATCGTTTTTATAGTCGTGATTGCATTTATAAATTTATTTATCGCCGTGGATTCGGCCAAATGGGCCATGATGGCGCCTATTTTCGTGCCGATGTTTATGAATCTAGGCCTCTCGCCCGAGCTAACGCAGGCTGCGTTTAGGATAGGCGACTCGACGACAAATATCATCACGCCTTTGATGCCGTTTTTCGTGCTGATAGTGGCGTTTATGCAGCGCTACGACAGGGGGCTAAAAATCGGCTCGGTAGTCTCGATCATGCTGCCTTATACGGTCGCATTTTTACTCTCGTGGGCGGCGCTGATGTCGGTTTGGTATGCTTTTGACCTACCTTTGGGGCCGGGCGCGGTTATACATTATCTAAAATAAATTTTAAAAAGGAAGAAAAATGACGTTTTCAGAGATTATTTTGACGTTACAAAACTACTGGCGCGAGCAGGGTTGCGTGATACTGCAACCATACGATATGCCTGCGGGTGCTGGCACCTATCATCAGGCGACATTTTTAAGGAGCCTCGGACCAAAGCCGTGGGCGACTGCCTACGTAGCCCCGTCTCGCCGTCCGACCGATGGTAGATACGGCGAAAACCCAAACCGCCTAGGCGCTTATTATCAGTTTCAGGTGCTCATTAAACCGAGCCCCGAAAATATACAGGAGCTTTATCTAAAAAGCCTTGAAAAGCTCGGGTTAAATTTGAAAAATCATGACATTCGCTTCGTCGAGGATAACTGGGAGAGCCCGACGCTGGGCGCTTGGGGGCTAGGCTGGGAGGTCTGGCTAGACGGCATGGAGGTGACGCAGTTTACGTATTTTCAGCAAGTAGGTGGCATCGCATGCGAGCTGGTTTCTGCCGAGATCACCTACGGCCTCGAGCGCTTAGCTATGTATCTACAAGACGTAAATAGTGTCTACGACATCGTTTGGGACGATAGGGGCGGCAACATCGTTACCTACGCCGACGTGCATAAGCAGGGTGAATTTGAGTGGAGCAAATATAACTTTGAAATCGCCGATGTAGATATGCTGTTTCGCCAGTTTGAAAATGCATTCGGCGAGTGTAAACGCTGCTTGGAGGCTAAAATTTCGCTACCGGCGTATGATTATTGCATGCTTGCAGCGCATACGTTTAACGTCCTTGACGCGCGCGGAGCGATCAGTGTAACGCAAAGACAAGACTACATCCTAAAAATCCGCGAGCTAGCCAAAGAGTGCGCGCTGACGTATAAAGCTAGTATCGACGCTGCCGCCCAAAACGACGCGAAGGGCGAATAAAATTTGATGAAAATCGGCGAAATTTATAAAATTTTAGACGAGATTAGCCCGTTTGCGAGTCAAGAGGAGTGGGATAACAGCGGACTGCTCGTGGGCTCGTTTGAGACGGATGTGGAGCGCGTTTACCTTAGCCTTGACGTCGATGACAAGCTTTTAGACGAGGTGCAGCCAAACTCGCTCATCATCGCGCATCATCCGCTGATTTTTAAGGGGCTAAAGTCGTTAAATTTTGACACATATCCAAGTAGCCTAATCGCAAAAATGATGGCTAAAAATTTAAGTTTAATCGCTATGCATACGAACTATGATCTAAGCCATCTAAATGAGTACGTGCTAAGCGAAATTTTGGGCTTTACGCCAAAGGAGCGCGATGGATTCGTACTTTATGCGGACGTAAATTTGAGCTTTGACGAGCTTTGCGAGAGGGTAAAAACAAAGCTAAATTTGAGCCATTTAAGGGTTTGTAAGGGGCGAAAATTTGATCATAATGCGCCTATAAAATGCCTTGCATTTTGTACGGGAAGTGGCGGTGATTTGATTGATATCGTTAAAGCGGACCTGTTTTTAACCGGGGATCTGAAGTACCATCAAGCCATGAGCGCCGTGCAAAATAATCTTACTATGCTAGACATCGGACACTTTGAGAGTGAGCGGTATTTTGGGGAGTCGCTTGCAAAATATTTGCAAATTTTGCCGATTCCTACTATAATATCCAACTCAAAAAACCCGTTTTCATACAGTTAAAGGAAAAAGATGAATAAATATTTAGAACAGCTAGTCGAGCTTTCAAGCATCGATAAAGACATCGACGATTTTACTCCGCGCCTTGAGAAAGTTCAAAGCGTTTTAAAAGCGACTAAAGACGAGCAGGCGGTAATTTTAGCACAGATCGAGGATGCGACCACGAGCGTGACCGAGCTAAAAAATCAAAAATCTCAAACCAACGCGCACATAGCCGAATTTAGCGCGAAAATAAAAGACGTCGCCAAAAAAAGCGGCGCTGCAAAAACAGAAAAAGAGATAAAGGCGCTTCAGCTAGAAGACGAGCTAGCTAAAGAGCAGCTAGAAGCCGCAAACGAAGAGGTCGAAAGACTAGAAAAAATCATAGATAGCAAAAATGCGCTTAAAAGCGAGCTTGAGGCGAAGGCCGCGGAGCTTGGCGAAAATTTGACAAAAATCGAGAGTGAAATCTCGGCCGAAGTCAGCGCTATCGAGCAGCAAAGAGATGAAATATACGCTAAGAAAAATAAGCTAGTGGGCGAGATGAATCAAAAAATCTTGACATTTTACGAGAAGATCCGCAAATGGGCGCACAACACCGCCGTCGTGCCGGTCAAAAAGCAGGCCTGCTACGGTTGCTTTATGCAGATAAACGACAAGACTTATTCTGCCGTCATCAAGGGCGAAGACATCGTGACCTGCCCTCATTGCGGCCGAATTTTATACAAAGAAGCGGCGAACTAGCCTTTAAATTTGATAATAATTTATTACGTTTTAGTCCTCGCGGCGTTTGCCCTGGGGGCTTTACCGCTTGCGATTTTAGCTTTTAAGAAAAAGTACAGAGCCTCAATCCCCGCTAGATTTTTTTTGTTTAAAAATCCCAAATTTGACGCCTCGCGCGTGCATTTTCACGCGTGCAGTTTTGGCGAGGTGCGTTCTATCGCGCCGCTAGTTAGCAAATTTAAAGACGCGGCCGCAGTCTCGGTCGTAACCAAAACCGGCTTTGACGAGGCGAAAAAGATCACGCAAAATACGCGCTTTTTACCGTTTGAGATATTTTTACCGTTTTGGCTAAAGCCTGCTAAAATAACGGTTATTTTTGAGGCCGAGCTTTGGCTGGGGCTTGTTTTTTGGGCTAAATTTAAAGGCTCGCGCGTCATTTTGATAAACGCTAGGATTTCTGATAGGAGCTACAAAAGTTATCTCAAATTTGGCTTTTTTTACAGGTATTTGTTTAAATTTATAGATAAAATTTACGCTCAAAGCGATCTGGATAAACAGCGTCTAGAGCGGCTCGGCGCTAAAAATATCGTCGTTAATGGCAATGTAAAATCAGCCTTTTTGCTAAATCCGAGTAAAATTTATGCTAAGCCAAAAGAGCGCGTGATCGTGCTGGCTAGCACTCATGCAGGGGAAGAGGAGCTGATTTTGCGCGGGTTAAATTTGAGTGCAAACGATAAGTTGATTTTAGTGCCGCGTCATCCGGAAAGATTTGGCGAAGTAGGCGAGATTTTGGCTAAATTTGCTGCTAAAAATGGACTTAGTTTTTCTAAATTTAGCGAAACTAAAAACTTTGACGCGCAGTGCGTGCTGGTCGATGCGATGGGCGAGCTGGTAAATATTTATAAATTTAGCGACGTCGTAGTGCTCGGCGGTAGCTTCGTGCCAAACGTCGGCGGACACAATCCGATCGAGGCGGCGCAGTTTGAAAACGCGGTGATAAGCGGGGAGTTTATATTTAATCAAAAAGCCTTGTATAGCGCGGTTGACGGCATAAAATTTGCAAAAGCGGGCAAGATAAATGTACTTTTACGGCAAGATTTACCAAAAGCAAAAATCGTCGCCAAAGGCGATGCAAGCGAGATTTTAAAAGATATTGAGGAAAATTTATGAAAGAAGAAAAAGCCTATAAATTACTGGCGATCCAGGAGGGCATCTCAAACAGCGAGGCAAAGGAGCTGATTGACGCAGGCTTAGTTAGCGCCAAAGGACAGAGGATCGCCGTGGCGCGCGCTATGATGAGCGCGGCGACTAAATTTAACGTACAAAAACTGCCGCGCCCAAGCGTGATTTTTGAAGACGAAAACCTGATCGCGGTTGATAAACCGGCATTTTTAACGTCGGAAAAAGTGAGCGAAATTTATAAATTTCCGCTACTTCACAGACTTGATAAGGAAACAAGCGGAGTGCTTTTGCTTGTAAAAAACGAGGAATTTCAAAAAAAAGCGATCGAGGAGTTTAAAAACTGCCGCGTAAAAAAAGAGTACGTCGCGGCAGTAAAAGGCATCGTGAGTGAGGAATTTAGCGTAAACGAACCTATAATCACGTTAAAAAACAAAGGCGGCGCGTTTTCTAAAATCTCGCCAAACGGCAAAGAGGCCTTTTCGCACGTAACTCCAGTGATGGTCGCTGGCAAAAAAAGTCTCGTAAAAGTCGAGATAAAAACCGGTAGAACGCACCAAATCAGAGTGCACCTAAATCACGCTGGATACGGGATCGTCGGCGATGAAAAATACGCTAAAAATAAATCCGCAAGAATGTATCTGCACGCTTATAAAATCGAGCTTTTAGGCTATAAATTAAGGTCAAATTTGAGCAGCGATTTTAACAAGCTCGGTTTTGAAATTTCAAGAAATTTTGAGATTTAAAGAGCGATAAAGCTTAAATTTAATAAAATACGCGCTTTAGCTATACAATGTAAATAAAAGGTAGAATGTGTTTGAACAAATCAGCGAGTCGTTTCGTTTAGCCGTTAGTAAAATTCGTTTCGTAGACGATGAAAAAGCGCTAAATAACGCGCTTGACGTGCTTAAAAAAGCACTGCTAAAAGCCGATGTTCATCACAAAGTTACCAAAGAGTTGCTATCTCTCATCGAGGCTGATCTAAAGCAAGGCGGAATAGGTCAAAAGCAATTTTTAGACGCTATAAAGTCAAATTTGACGAAGGTTTTAACCGCGCCGGGCAATCAAGGCTTTGTCTTTGCGTCCGTGGCTCCTACGATCGTGCTAATGGCTGGCTTGCAAGGTAGCGGAAAAACCACTACAACGATAAAGCTAGCTAATTATCTAAAGCTTAGAAAGAAAAAAGTTTTGGTCGCGGCGTGCGATTTGCAACGCTTGGCAGCCGTAGAGCAGCTTCGTCAGCTTTGCGAAGCAAACGAGATAGAGCTTTTTAGCATAGATAATGAAACCGATCCGCTAAATGTAGCTAAGCAGGCGCTAGCTAAAGCAAAAAGCGGGCTTTACGACGTACTTTTAGTGGATACTGCAGGACGCCTAGCTATAGATGAAGCTTTGATGAAGCAGATAAAAGATATCAAGTCTACGCTCGAGCCGCATGAAATTTTTTACGTAGTCGACGCTATGAGTGGACAAGACGGCGTAAAAACCGCAAGCACGTTTAACGACGCGCTAAAAATAAGCGGCGTGGTGCTAAGTAAATTTGACTCGGATAGCAAAGGCGGCGTAGCTATCGGCATAGCAAAACAGCTAAATATACCGCTTAGATTCGTAGGTATCGGCGAAAAAGTTGGCGATATGGAGAGCTTTATTCCTGAGCGAATCGTGAGCCGCATAATGGGTGAGGGTGACTTGGCGACGTTGGTTGAGAAAACTAGCGCCGTGATAGATGAGCAAGAAGCAAAAAGAATAAATAAAAAGATCAAAAAAGGACAGTTTAACTTTAACGACTTTTTATCGCAAATGGAAAGCGTCAAAAAGCTTGGAAATATGAAAAGCCTTATCGGGATGATACCGGGTCTCTCGAGCGTGGCAAATCAGATAAAAGATATCGACCTTGATAACTCGAAGGAAATTTTGCATATCAAAGCTATGATAAATTCGATGACGCAAAAAGAGCGCGAGAATCCGGACCTACTAAACAACAGCCGAAAAAGACGTTTGGCTGCTGGATCTGGGCTATCTCAAGTAGAGGTAAATCGCTTTTTGAAACAGTTTGAAAACGCATCAAAAATAGCAAAGAGATTTTCCGGCAAAGAAGGCTTAAAAGGGCTTGGTAATTTACTAAACCAAGCTAAAAATACTCGTGCTAATTAAAGGGCTTAAATTTGGCTACGAAGCGTGGCTAAATTTAAGCCTATTTAAAAAACAGAAGGAGAAGTATAATGGCAACAGTAGTAAGACTAACGAGAATGGGACGCAAGAAAAAACCTTTTTATCGTATAGTCGTAACGGATAGCAGAAAAAGAAGAGACGGAGGCTGGATAGAGTCGATCGGTTACTACAACCCGATGGTTGAGCCCGAGGTGGTAAAATTTGACGCTGAGCGCTTGGCTTATTGGAAAGGCGTCGGTGCGAAACTTAGCGATAGGGTTGCAAAAATAACTAGCAAATAATTAAAAATGGTAGAAAATTTTTTACTTGAATATGCTAAGCTCATCGCTGATTTTCCAGATAAAGTGAAACTCGAGCGAGTCGAGCTTGGCGAAAATTTTGTCGAGCTGATAATTTACGCCGATAAAGTCGATACAGGCAAGCTTATCGGCAAAGACGGCAGGATGATAAACGCGATAAAGACTGTAATCGTGGGCTATAAAGCCAAAGATGCGACATCATACCGCGTTACGGTAAAGCCTCTTGAGTGAGCTTGTAGAAGTCGCATTGCTTGGCAAAACAGTAGGATTAAAGGGATTTGTCAAGCTTCATAATAAGGGCAACTTTCCTAACCAGTTTAAAAAAAATGCTATATTTTGCGATAAAGACGGTAAAGAACTTGTCGTAAAAAGCTACAATCACGCAAACGATACGATCTCTTTTTACGGTTTTGAAGATATAGACAGCGCAAAAACTCTCACAAATAAAACAATCTACACTACAAAAGAAGAAACTAGAAAAAACTGCAAACTAAAAAAGGGTGAATTTTTCTATTTTGATGTCATCGGTTGCGAAATTTACGAAAATAATCAAAGGCTGGGTGAAGTAGAGGATATAGACGAGGTTGGGGCGAATCATCTTTTTTTGGTAAAAACAGATGAAAATTTGATTTCCAAAGGGTTGGAAAAAAGTTTTTACATTCCGTATATCGACGTTTATATAGAAAAAGTAGATGTAGAAAATAAAAAAATTTACACCAAAAACGCTATCTTGATTTTGGAAAATTCCTAATGAAATTTACCTTTGTTACGCTTTTTGAAAGCCTTGTACGGCCTTATTTTGAAGATAGTATTTTAGGTCGCGCCAAAAAAGAGAAGCTTATTTCGGTTGATTTTTTAAATCCTCGTAATTTTAGCGTAGATAAGCATAAAAAGGTAGATGACTATATGGTTGGAGGCGGCGCAGGGTTACTCATGACGTGTCAGCCTATTGATGATACTTTAAAATTTTTACTAAAAAATAAGCCAAACCCCCATACTATTTTTCTTGTACCCGCCGGGAAAAAATTTACTCAAAACGACGCTAGACGTTTGGCAAAAAAAGAGCATATTTGCTTAGTTTGCGGTAGATATGAGGGTATAGACGAGCGTATAATTGAAAAATATGCAGATGAAATTTTTTGTATTGGCGACTTTGTGATGACGGGTGGCGAGCTGGGGGCGCTTTGTATTTCTGATGCGATTTCTCGCAATATAGTCGGCGTTTTAGGAAACAATGAAAGTCTTGAAGTTGAGAGTTTTGAAGGGAATTTACTTGAGGCTCCGTCTTTTACAAAACCCAGTGATTACAAAGGCTCTGGTGTGGTTTCAGCGTTTTTAAAGGGAGACCATGCTAAAATCAGAGCTTTGAAAAATAATATGGCGTTCTTAAAAACTAGGTTTTTTCGTCCGGATTTATACCGAAAATTTGAGCCGCCGACTAAGGAAAAAATATGAGAAACAAGTATATTGAGGCGTTTGAACAAACTCAAATAGCCCAAAAGTCTGTGCCTGATTTTCGCGCTGGAGATACTTTGCGTATAGCTATCCGCATTAAAGAGGGTGATAAAACGAGGATCCAAAATTTTGAAGGTATCTGTATAGCAAGACGCGGAAGCGGAACTGGCGAAACATTTATCATCAGAAAAATCGGTGCAAATAGCGTAGGCGTAGAGAGAATTTTCCCTATCTATAGCGAAAGCCTAGAGAGTATAACTGTTCTAAGACAAGGTCGCGTTCGCCGCGCTAAGCTATTTTACCTACGCGATAGACGTGGTAAAGCCGCTCGCATTAAAGAGCTTAAAAAATAATTTTGCTCTTTGCAAAAGTCTAGTTTTAGGCTTTTGCTCTCCCTTTTTTTAAATTTCAAAATTAGTTTAATTAAAATCAATTCTTTTATCTAAAATTATAGTTACAATACTGTTATTATTTTATAATAAAGATTGTAAATGGAAAAAATCGTATGGCAAAATAATGTATTTAACGGCGTTACTATAGCTAAGCTTTTTGATGGGCTGAACAGTAAAGAAATACGCATAAATTTAGAAAAAGGTGCCCAAATGAAGGAACATAAGGCTCCTGGCGCTATCATGGTTCAGGTTTTAAGCGGCAAGATAGATTTCAGCGTTGGAGAAAATAGTGTTATCTTGGATACACTAGACATGATTACGCTCGAGCCAAACGTCACTCATGCTTTGACTGCTTTGGAAAATAGCATCGTAAGACTTAGCTTGAGTAAAAATGACGATGTAAGTAGGGTTTTTAGAGTCTTAAAACCTTAGTCTCTGTTCTTGTGGTTTTTGCTATAAAGTTACCAATAAATAATTAGTCTATAGAATAGCTGTAGTGACGCTATGTAAGAATAAATGCTTAATTTTTTAGCACCAAAAATATAATAATAAAAAAGAGCTTAAGATGGGCGATTCTGCTAAGGGAGGCTTTGTCAGGTTGCCTATTGTGGTAATTCAAATTTTACTGTGCTGGCATCGTTTCATAAGGTGTTTTAAACCTTTTTAATATATGATTTTGTATATAGTTTACCTCTAAGTGGCAGTGTGAAGTCATTAATCCCCATAAGGTTTTATGCGTATAAGGTTTAACTTTAAATTTTATAAAATTTAGATAATAGCGCGTAACTAGAAACGTTTTTATCTAAATTTATTAGCATAGGCCTAAAAAACAAAGCAAAAACTAACTGTATAAAATAAGCGGGTTTAAATTTAATGCCCAAATTTTTAAGCTATAAAAACTAAATTTTTGTCAGCCTTCAATAAAAATACAAATTTAAAACCATATAAAATTTATAGCCGTCAAATCACTCAAAAAATCAAAATTTAAACCATTAAGCTCTTTCAAGAAAAATTAATATAACATTTTAAGTTAAGCTTTATTATAAGTATAAAATAATAAAACAAAAAGTTAATAATTTAAAATTTAGAAATACTATCTCATACATTTACCACTCGTGTTTAAAAAATATATAATATTTAAAAGCAATAGGTATTGCGTTATTTAGGCTATTTTAAAGATAAATTAAGTTCACACGGATATATAAAAATAACAAAAGAGTAATAAAAAAATAAATAGAAAATTAAACTTTTAATTTAAATATCAGTTTAATTGCGCTATAGTTTCACTATTCAATTTCATCACAAGGAGTACCATTATGGGAACCAGAAGAGAACACGACTTCATAGGTGAGCTAGAGATAGCTGATAACGTATATTACGGCGTACAAACATTTAGGGCGCTTGAGAATTTCCACATGAGCGGACGACAGCTCAAAGACTATCCGTATTTTGTAAAAGCATTTGCCCAAATCAAAAAAGCCGCAGCTCTGGCAAACAAAGAAGTTGGCGTTCTAGACGCGCAAAAAGCCGACGCAATCGCAAAAGCGTGCGACGAGATAATTGCGGGTAAATATTTAGATCAATTCGTAGTAGACATGATTCAAGGCGGTGCGGGCACTAGCACCAATATGAACTCAAACGAAGTCATCACAAATATCGCGCTTGAGAGCCTAGGACACAAAAAAGGCGAGTATCAGTACCTACATCCAAACGACCACACAAACCTCGGTCAAAGCACCAACGACTCTTATCCAAGCTCGATTAAAGTCGCTGCTTATGCGAAATTAACCGACCTTCTAAAGGCTATGGAGCTACTAAAAAGCGAGCTAGAGGCTAAAGCAAAAGACTTCAAAGATATCATCAAAATGGGTAGAACCGAGCTAGAGGATGCCGTGCCTACCACTCTTGGCAACACATTTAACGCATTTGCAAGCTACATCAAAAGCGATATCGAAAAAATCACCGCAGCAAGAGAGACTATGGCTGTGCTAAATATGGGTGCAACTGCGATCGGAACGGGCATCAACTGCCATCCTGATTATAAAGCGGCTATTCATAAAATTTTGAGCCAAATCACCGGTGTAAATTTCAAACCTGCCGATGACTTCATCGCAGCTACTCAAGACACTGCAGATTTCGTTCACGTTAGCGGCGCGCTAAAAACAGCTGCCGTTCGCCTAAGCAAGATCGCAAACGACTTAAGACTAATGAACTCAGGCCCAAGATGCGGTCTTGGCGAGATAAATTTACCTCAGATGCAGCCTGGTAGCTCCATCATGCCTGGTAAAGTAAACCCGGTCATCGCAGAGGTCGTAGGCGAGGCGTGCTACGAGGTAATGGGTAACGACGTAACTATCATGCTTTGCAGTGAGAGAGGCGAATTTGAACTAAATGCGTTTGAGCCTGGCATCGCTTATGCGCTATTTAACTCTATCTTTATCCTTGAAAACGCGATGAAAACTCTAGCTGAAAAAGCTATCAGAAAACTAACTGCAAACCCTGAAGCATGCTTAAAATCAGTGCTCGGCTCAGTCGGTATCGTAACTGCGTTTAACCCGTACATCGGCTACGAAAAATCTGCAAGCATCGCTAAAGAAGCGTTGCAAACAGGCAAAGCCGTAGGCGATATCTGCTTAGAGCGCGGATATTTGAAAAAAGAGGAGATAGACAAGATCCTAGAACCTAAAAATATGTTAAACCCTCACATGGGTAAATAATTGAGCAAAAGTCTTAAAGCGCCGAGGTAAAATTCGGCGCTTTCTAAATTTAGTAAGTAAAAAACAAAATCTAATACAAGGAGTTTTCCTATGGATATAATGCTGATTTTACAGATTATAGTCCTACTCGGAGGTATCTACCTGGGCGTTAGGCTAGGTGGTATGGGCGTCGGATATGCCGGCGGTCTTGGCGTCGTTATTTTGGCGATGCTTGGTATGAAAGTGGATATGAAAGATATCCCGATGGACGTTATTTTAATCATCGCGTCCGTTATTTCAGCCATCACTGCGATGCAAGTCGCGGGCGGACTTGATTATTTGGTTCAGGTTGCATCTAAAATTTTGCGCAAAAACCCAAAACAAATCAACTACCTAGCGCCTATCGTTACGTATCTTCTTACGATACTAGCGGGTACGGGTCACACCGCGTTTTCTATGATTCCGGTTATCGTAGAGGTTGCTAAAACGCAAAACATCAAACCTAGCGCGCCTCTTGCGCTTTCGGTCGTTTCATCTCAAGTAGCGATCACCGCTAGCCCTATATCTGCGGCTTTTGTTGCTATGACCGGCGTTTGCGAGCCTCTTGGTGTTAGCTATCCGATGCTGCTTTTCATCTGCATATCTACTACTTTTGTAGCTATGATCGTTACAGCCTTCATCGTAAATAAATTTTATGATCTTGACCTCTCAAAAGACCCTATCTATCAAGACAGGCTTGCTAGAGGCGCTGTTTCTGAGATAAAAGAGGTAGAGTATCAAGCTCTAAAACCTTATGCAAAAAGATCGGTTGCGATATTTGCCGTCGGCGTTTTAGTCGTCGTTTGCTATGCGCTCGTTATTTCAAAGAGCCTTGGTATCGTGGAAAAACCTATCCTTTCTAGAGACGCTGCTATCATCAGCTTTATGCTTACTATCGGCTTCCTTATCGCTACGCTTTGTAAGGTCGACACTAGCAAATTGCTTTCAACCAGCACTTTCCAAAGCGGTATGAACGCATGCATATGCGTCATCGGTATCGCATGGCTTGGCACTACTTTCGTTAACGGCCACATCGATAGCATCAAAGAAGTAGCTAAAAACGTCGTTACGCAGTATCCGTTTATACTAGCCGTCGCGCTATATTTCCTAAGTTGCTTGCTATACTCTCAAGCTGCAACCACTCGCGTTATGATGCCTGCGGTCGCTGCTGCGCTAGGTATGACTACGCCTGAAAACTCAGGTCAAATTTGGATCCTAGTCGCTTCATTTGCCGCTGTTTCAGGACTATTTGTACTTCCTACGTATCCTACGACTTTGGGCGCTATCGCTATGGACGATACCGGTACGACTAGAGTCGGTAAATTTGTATTTAACCACTCATTCTTCGTACCTGGCACCATCATGGTTGCTCTTTCGGTTGCGTTAGCATTCCTCATCGCTCCTGTTCTTCTCTAAGAATTTTGAGCCAAATTTAGCCGAGACTTCGCTCTCGGCTTTTTTAAATTTAAGGACTTTTTCATGAAACGAATCGGAATTTTAGGCGGCATGGGGCCGCTAGCTACGATAGATCTGTACGCCAAGATCGTAGAACTCACAAACGCCGCAAAAGATCAGGATAATATCCCCATCGTAATCGACAACCATCCGCAGATCCCCGACCGCACGGCGTATATCCTGCACGGAGGCGAGGATCCGTTTCCTTTTATGAAAGAGTCCGCGACGAGGCTCAAAAACGCGGGCTGTGAGGCTATCTGCATAGCTTGCAACACGGCTCACTATTTTGCCAAGCGTCTAACCGACGAGTGCGGCGTAAATATCCTGCACATAGCTAAAATTGCGACCGCGTCGATAAAGTCGAATTTCCCGCACGCTAAAAAGATCGCCGTCATCGCCACTACCGGCACGACCGCGGCTAAAATTTACGAAAACGAGCTAATCGCCGCGGGCCTAGAGTGCGTAAAAATCCCCGAAAATTTGATGAGCAACATCATGGACTGCATCTACAAGGGCGCGAAGGCAAACAAGCTAAAAGAGTACGTGGGTCTCTTTAACGACACGATCGCGGCTATCGAGGCTGATGCGTATATCGCGGCTTGCACGGAGATACCGCTATTTTTGCCGCATGCGACGAAAAAAGATAAATTTGTAGACGCTACTCTCGAGCTTGCTAAAGCAGCCGTCAAATTCGGCCTAGAAAAATAATCAAATTTGCGTCTAATCGGCGCAAATTTACCCCCTCTTAAAACAAATTTTTATAAAATCCAAGCTAAATTTAAAGGATAAACGATGAAATTTGGTGAATTTAAAAATGCAAAAACCTTGAGCCTGGCAAGCCTGCTTTGCGAGCAAAACCCGCAGCTAGCAAAGCAGATAAAGCAAAACGAATTTTTATATATTTCTTGCTTTGAGGATAAAATTTTAGGCACTGAAAATCTCGTTCGTTGCGAGATCGGCTCGGCTAGCTACGTGCTGGCTTTGCTTTGTAAGTACTCTCTTGACGCGGCTAAATTTGACGAGCAAACGCGCGAATATTTTGAGGGGCTAGACGAAGGGTACTTAAGCGGCGAGTGCAACGTCGGTGAGGAGGAGTTTGAGCAGATCGCGGAGTTTTTAGAGGGGTGCGAAAATATCGTGATCGATAGCTCATTTTTGGCGCATGCTGACGCGAAAAATATATTCGAGTTTTTGCAAATGCTCGGTAAAAACGTCGTTTTGGCTGACGCAGAGCAGGGTGAGTTTAAAACGGACGGCAAGCTAACGCCGTTAAAAGAACCTGAGAGCTTTGACGGTAGCGTCGTGTTTTTTATGGATGAGGCGGGCGGTTCAAATTTGAGCGATGAAACGAAAGAACTAATCGGCTCGGCGTCGTTTGCCGCGGCTGCAAAAGTAAAAGACGGCGATATAGTAAGCGTGCAGGCTAAGGGCGTAGAAGTAAAGGCTAAAATTAGGCTAGAGCCACAGATGAAGGGCACGGTTGCGCTTTGTAGGGCGAAATTTAGCGGATACGCCTTTAAGCTGGTTAAAATCGTAAAAATGGCGCAGTAACTAGCAATTTGGCGGATGGATTTATCCGCCGAGGCACGCTACACTAAATTTAATCTCAAAACTCGGTGTCATAACGTCAAATTTGACTCGGCAAGTATGGCTTTTTTGGATGGGCGGGTAAAATTTGGCTGCCGAACTAAAAAAATTAGCCCGCCAACCGCGCTCTTTAAAATCAAAATTCTATCGGTATGCCAAAGTTAAATTTAGGCTAAATAAAATTTTATCCTAATGCGCGAAATTTAGTAAAAAAATTGCCTCAAAAGCGCGTAATATTCGCTTTTATAGCGCTTTTTAAACGAAAAAGGGTATAATGGTCGCATGAGAAAATATTTTTTGCTTTTTTTACCGATTTTGGCGTTTTCTTTTAGCCTGAGCGTAAATTCGGGCGCAGAGGACGGCAGGCCCTACACAGTGATAAACATCAGCGACGAGAAGGAATTCGTCTGCAAAGAGGAGATCCTTGCCTACGACCGCAAGCTTTATTTTTGCGACATCGCTAGCGGCGCACTGCCAAAGGTCGACGATAAAATTTTAGCCCTGGCTGAAGTTAGATTTCGCGAGGAAAAAGGCGGTATGCGCGTCTATGTCGTACCGCGCGCGAGCTCGCGTTTGATCTCGTCTAGCGAGCCTCTTTACGGCGCATCCGCAGTGCCGTTTAGCAAAAACGGCGGCGCAGCCAAACGCCACGCCATCGTGATAGATCAAAATTTAAGCGAATTTAAAAAGCAAACAAACGCGGGGATAAATTTTGCCCCGATATTTGAGCAGATGACCGCGCCTAGCGTCGGACCGCTTGATCTCAACAAAGCCCCGATAGAAAGCGGCGATAGCAACGACATAAATATGTACCTGGATGTGAAAAAAAGCTACGACGCCAAGCGCTACGACGATACGATAGCCACGATCCAGACGGCGCTAAGGCGCTATCCAAACAGCATCTTTGCCAGCGAGTTTTTGCTATATAGGCTGCGCGCTTTGGATAAAATTTTAGACTCGCAAAATAGCTTCGAAGGGCTCGGCGCGGCGGACGTCGCGAGCGAAGGGCGCGCATGGATGAGGCGGTTCGTGTCGGACGAAAACTACCCCGAGGTGCTATATCTCGTGACCAAAGCCTACCTCAGGCAGGAGCTCGTTAGCGACGCGAACTACACGCTAGATATCCTCATGAACGAGCATCCAAACTCAAATTTTACCAAGCTAGCCGTTCTTGAGTTTGCCGACAGGCTCTACGTCACGGGCAGGCAGGATGAGGCGGTAAAGATGTACGAGGACGTGCTATACTCGGCGCAGACGCTAGATGTCGCTAGCCGTGCGGCTCTGAGCCTCGTGCAGGGCAGCATCGACAAGGCTAAATTTGACCGCGCCAAGGACTTTATGCTCAAAATTTTAAACAAAAATCAAGAGTACCTGCTAAACGACGCGTCCAAGCTAACGACGCTGGCTGGGGTATTTCACGAGAAAAATATGGACGATATCGCCGCGAGAATTTATGAAATTTTACTCGCTCGTCTAAATAAAAACGACGACGAGTACGAAACCGTGCTAAAAAATCTAGGAATCGCACTAACAGGCACGCCTGACACGCAAAAAGCCTACGAATACCTAAAAAGGTACCAAAACGAGTTTGCAGACGGGCAGTACGCCGCTATCGTGCAAAATGCGCTAGATAAGCTATTTTTCGCCAGAAACGACGAGAGCAACGCGACAAAGCTACACGATCACTACGACGCGCTCATCGAAAAATACGGCAAAACGGACGTCGGCGCCAAGGCGCTAAAAGAGCAGGTCGCGCTCTATCTAAAAGAGCGTAAATTTGACTCCGTCCTGCGCTATACCCAGGTCGTGCGCGATCTAAACGATACGGACGCTAGTGCGGTATTGGATCAGGCGGCATTAAATTTAGCGAGTGAAGCCATCCGTCAAAACGACTGTGTTACGGCTGTAAATTTGACCGAAAACTACGGCGTGGGCGAGAAAATCGGGGCTAAATTTAAGCTCTTTGACTGCTATATGCGCCTCTCTCGTTTCGCCGCCGCGCACGATCTCGCCTCGCAAAATATCCTTGCGCCCGACATGCTCGACCGCGTGGAGTGGCTCATCAAACTAGCCTCCGTTTTGATAAAGACGCAGAAGTATAACGACGCCTTGCGCGTAGCCGACGAGGCGCTGGCTATCGCGTCTAGGCAGGAGTATGCCGACGTCTCGCCCGTGCTTTTTTATAGATTTGAGGCGCTGATGGGGCTAGGCAGGCTCACTGACGCCGCCGCGACGATAACGGCCGTCGAGACGCTGCGCAAAAACGACTTTAAGGTCATCGAGCTCTACGACCGCATGGCCGAGGCGACGTATGGCGCGAACGACTTTTTAAACGCGTCGGTTTACGCTAAAAAGGCGATCGACCTACAAAAACGCCTACATATCGCCACATTTAGCCCAAAAATCGACTTTGAGTACATCGGCTCGCTAAGCAAGCTGGATAGACTGGACGAGGCTTTGCAAGCTGCGCAGGGGCTCGTAGATACGCGCCTAGATCCCGAAAACAGGCTGCGCGCGCTAGCTCAGATCTCGGAAATCTACATCAAGCTAAAACGCGAAAGCGAAGCAAAGCCGTATCTGAAGGAGTGCGTCGGCTCAAATTTGCAAAGCTCGTGGAAGGCTATCTGCGCCGAGCAGATGAAGCTCGTGGAGTAATTTATCCTTTTGCTTTTTAAACCCAGCTCAAATTTAGCCGGGAAACTCAGGTTAAATTTGAGTTTGCTTGCTGTGTTTTGGCTTTGCGCTGGACCTTGGCTCATGCTGGACGCGGCGCTATCTTTTTATCCGCAGATATTTTAGGGCAAACGGGTCAAATTTAAGTTGATTTTCTTTTTCTTTGCTTGATTAAATTTGCCAAGCGGCGGTAAAACGTAAAATTTTCAAAACGTAGCTACGTTTTTGCTATCAAATTTAATCCCCAAATTTAGGCGCTTTACTACGTCAAATTTGATATAATTTCTAAAATAAGCGCTTGTAAAAGGAGCTAGCCGTGAACGTAAAATTTCAAGCCGAGATGAAAGAGCTGGATGAGAAATTTGCCGCAATCTCTGAGGATGATAAAAGGCAGTACGATAGGCATAGATTTATCAGGCGGGCGACTATGACGTACTGGTCGTCGACGTTTGCCGTTTTTTATCTTTTTGCGATGTTAGCGCCGTATTTGAAATCATTTTTTGTAAACAATGGCATAGAATTGCCACCTGAAATTTTTAGCTATATTCGGGGCACTGTGATGATAGTTGCGCCTATTTTCTGGACGATTTATGTTTTAAGGCGAGATAAAACCAAACGATACAGCTATCTTTTTGTGAGGGACCAGTGGGATAGCTTCCTAGCCTTTAGGATAGAAAATTTTGCCAGCATAGTCTTGATTTTATATCCGATTTTACTTATTATCGGGTCGTTTTTCGTGAAGGATAGCGGCGGCGAATACGGCGATTATGCGTTTTTATACGGCCTTGTCGTAGTTCCGATTTGCTTGCTTGTTTTTGCCGTATGCTACTCTTTGAACATAAGCTCATATGAGCCCGCACCCGAGGGTGCAGATCTGCGCAGAGAGTCCGGTCTAGCTCAAAGCGCGAAATCAGTAGAGGAAAGACTCTGCGAGCTAAACGACCTGGACGCGGAATTTGATCAAATACCTTGGCATCTAAAAAACCGTTACGACGTGCATAGACTTATCAGGCGCGCTAGTATGGCATTTATCGGGTTTGGGCTTATGGTCTCTTATTTTGCATATTTTTTAGGCAATGTTCTATACGGGCTCGTTTCTCTTGCTGCGATACTGATTTTGCCGTATTTTTTCACGAAAATTTATCTAAAAAGCTACCCTACGAAAAATACAGCAAATTTTTTATAAAAAATCAGCGACTTTGCTTGGTGATTTTTACGGTTGAAAATTTAGCTAGCATTGCTTTGATCTTGTATCCGATTGCACTCATAATAGCGGCTCTAATCGCCAGGAATAACGAAAAGACGGCGAGCTTGCTTTTGGGCGGCTCAAACGTATTATCGGCTTGTCTGGTTATCTTTGCGGCATGCTATCTGTTTAACCGAAGTACGTATATCCCGAAAGATGAAGCGTAATTTAAAATTTGAGCATGCTTGACGCAGTTTTTGCGCCTGGCGCGGCGGTAAATTTAAGCGGCACGGACACGGCTTGTTTTTGAGGCTTGGTTAAATTTGCCGTGCAAGATAAATTTGATAAGTTTTGTAAAATTTAGACCGTTTAAATTTGGCTTCAAATTTTACCGTGTCTTTGGTTTTGGGCTTGCGGGCAAGCTTAAATTTGACGAGAGTAGAATCAACAAGCAAATCTATAAGTGCTTTTAAAATTGGATTTTAACCGTGCGAGATCAAATTTGACCGTAAAGTCCGAGCATAAATTTTAAGCAAGAGTAAAATGCGGATTAGCAAGCGGGGTTAAATTTGACGAATCAGCGGCTAAATTTGCATAGTAAATCGCTCAAATTTAGCCGACTTTATTTACGAAATTTAAAAAATCAGCCCCTCGTCATCTTGTTTTATGAGCATATCCTGGGCGTCCGGTTTAGGCACGGGCGAGATCTTCGTATATATCTCCGCTAAGCCCTCGTGCGCGGTATGAAAGACGCCTTCTGGCTCGATGAAGGTTTTTTGTTTTAGCGGGTACTCCTTCATATAGCTTTCCATAAATCTCTTAAACACCGGAGCCGCCGTACGTCCGCCGCCCTCGACCTTTCTCATCGGCGTATTATCGTCGTTGCCGTACCACACTAGCACCTCGACTTCGGGCGTAAATCCGCAAAACCACGCATCGACGTTATTATTCGTCGTGCCCGTTTTACCCGCGACTTGCACGCCGTTTAGCCTGGCGCTTTGTCCCGTGCCGCGCTCTACTACCGTCCTCATCATATCAGTCATCAGATATGCCTGCTCGGGTTCCGTAACAAATACCCGCGCAGGCTCGAAAACAGCTTCTAGATTTTGATAGTTTATGATGCGTTTTATGAGGCTTGGCTCTACTATCTCGCCGCCGTTTGGAAACATCGAGTAAAATTTAGCAAACTCTAACGGCGAGATACCGAAGCTGCCAAGCGCGATGGAGAGGTTTTTAGGTATATTTTTAAAGCCCATTTCGGTTAGTTTTTTATAAGCTGTATCAAGCCCGATCTCGTCGAGTAAATTTATCGTGGCGAGGTTGCGCGACTGGCGCAGTGCCTCTCGCAGCGTGATATAGCCCTGAAAACCGCCGCTGTAGTTTTTCGGTCGCCACTCGTACTGGCTGCCTTCGTTAAAGACCCTTGATATGTCGGCAGCCTTGCTCATCGGCGAGTAGCCCATGTCTAGGGCGATCTGATAGATAAAGGGCTTAAAGCTAGAGCCCGGCTGACGCATACTCTGCGTGGCGCGGTTGTAGCTACTTTTGGCGTAGTCTATGCCGCCTACTAGCGCGAGGATCTCACCCGTTTTAGGTAGCGTAACGACGATAGCGCCGTTTAGGATGCTAGCGTTTGCGTCTTTGTTACGTTTTAGTATCTCGTTGTAGCCGTATTTTAGCGCCTCGGACGCCATATCTTGTACCTTTAAATCGACGCTGGTTTCGATGACGTAGCCGCCGGTTTTTATATCCTCAAAGCGCTTTGAGGCCTCTTTTAGCACCTCGTCCACGATGTACGGGGCTTTATTTTGCGTGAGCGTATCGTCAAAGACTACGGGCTGCTCGACTAGCGCGGCCTTGTACTCTGCGTCGCTGATCCAGCCTAGCGCGTTCATCCTTGAGATAACGTTGTTTGCGCGGCTAAGCGATAGATCTAGGTGGCGGGTCGGGTCGTAGGTGCTGGGCGCTTTTGGTAAGCCCACTAGGATAGCAATCTCTTTTAGCGTGAGCTCGTCAAGCTCCTTTCTAAAGTATCCCTTTGCTGCGGTTTTTATGCCGTGATAGCCGTGTCCTAGATAGACGTGGTTTAGGTAGCGCTCTAGGATTTGCTCTTTGGTTAGCTCGTTTTCCAGCTTCATCGAGATGATCATCTCTTTTAGCTTACGGGTTAGCTTTTTTTCTCTGGTTAATACCATGTTTTTAACTAACTGCTGCGTTAGCGTGCTAGCGCCCTCGACTAGTTTGCCCGCCTTTATGTCTTTAACGATAGCCCGCGTGATAGCCTCGGGATTTACGCCGCCGTGTTCAAAAAAGCTCGTATCCTCGATCGCCACGAGCGCCTCGATGACGCGCGGTGGAATGTCTTCGTACTTGACGTAGACCCTATTTTCGTCAAAGATATTTGCGATGAGTTCGCCGTTTCTATCGTAAATTTGAGTCGTGAGCTTTGGCTTAAAATCAATAATATTTGACGCATCAAAGGTAACTTGCGAATAAAGATAAACAAACGCCGCGCTCAGCGAAACAAAGATAATAAACAAAATCGAAGCTAAAATTCTCATAAAAAGGCCTTTAAAATTTTCACGTTTAGCCCCATTGCGGTGCTAGTTTCACCGTTTTGGCTTAGGATGTATTTTTTGTTGAAATTTTCTATCGTCATGGCTCCTGCTTTACCCTGCCAAAGATCGCCCGATAGGTAGTTTTGTAGGTCGGCTTCGTCAAATTTAGCAAATTTATACTCGGCAAAGCTTACGTTAATAAGCTCGAATTTCTCGCCCAAAAATATCATCGCGGTTACGATCCTGGCGGTACTCCCGCTTTGCATTTGCAGCATTTTAAAAGCTTCTTTTTGGTCCTTTGCTTTGCCTAAAATTTTACCGTCGCACACGACGATGCTATCGGCAAAAACGACGTTTTTTACTCCACTGTTTGCCTTTAAAAATTGCTCTTTTTTTGCCGCGACGATCTTTTGAACGTAAACGTGCGGCGGTAAATTTTTATCTACGCCGCTCTCGTCGTAGTCGAAAAAAACCTGCTCAAATTTAACACCGTGATCTCGTAAAACCTTAGCTCTCGTAACCGAGCTCGAAGCCAAAATAATCATCAAAACTCCCTATAAGATACGCCAAGATATGCCGCCAGCAGCGCAAACGCCACGTTTAGCGGGATGAAGTAGTAAATCGTAACTATGAGATTCTCGTGAAGCTCGACGTATTCGCTATTTTGCAGGGATTTTGAGGCTTTATTTAGGCGGTACGTGACGTAAATAACGTTTAAAAATAAAAATCCCCAGATCGCCCATTTCGTCGTTAAAATCGTGTTTAGCATCGGATCGGCGTTTTTGATCGCGTTTTGCTTGGCTAGTATCGCGCCCGTCACGCCCATTACGGCGATCGAGCCGTAGATCGCGTAGCCTAGGCGCTTTAGCATGGAGATTATCGTTTGGTATTTTTGCGTGTCGCCTTCGATATTTTTCATAAAAAATTTAGCGATGAGTAAAAAATTTGCTTGAAATCCGATAAAAACGACCACGGAGAGGATGTGGATAAAGGGTAGGGCGCTGCTAATCTTTGCAAAAGCTATGTTAAATTCGGGCATTTGTCCCCTTTGATCTAAAATTTTCTCGCGCTAAAGTAAATTTGACGGCGGTAAAACTCGGCGCCAAAATGCGCGAATAAAATAAACTCATAAACTTATATTTTCCTTTAAATTTTATATTGGCTCGTAAAACGCAAATTTCGGATTTGCTTTGCGGCGTTAAATTTAGTTTTGCAAAAATTTGCTCAAATTTTACGCCACAAAAACCGCGGTCAAATTTAAGCGATTTTCTTAAATTTGACCGACGCCAAGCTTATTTTTCCAGCTTGATTTTAGCAAACTCAAACGCCTGCCTGATCGCATCCTCTATCGCTAGTACGTTTTTACCGCCCGCGGTGGCGAAATCATCCTTGCCCCCGCCGTTTCCGCCTAAAATTTGAGCCGTAAATTTGACCCACTCGCCCGCTCTTAAAGCCGCATTTTTCACGCCGGCGGCCAGAGCGATCTTGCCCTCCTCGTTTACTTGCACGAGCAGGATCGCCGCCTTTTCGTTCTCGTTTTTAAACTCGTCTATCGTGGCTTTTATGTCGCCGCCGTCAAGCACAGCGACGCAAAGCTTTGTCTCGTTTACGTTCACTACCGCCAGCGCGTGCGCGTCTTTGGCTTGCTTGGTCTTGTCTTTTAGGTTTTTTATTTCGGCTTTTAGTTTTTTTACCGCATTCATCGGCTCGGCGCTTTTTAGCTCGGTTTTTAGCTCTTCGATCTCGCCGCGCCAGGCTTTTGCTAGATTTAGCGCGGCCTTAGAGCACACCGCTTCGATCCTACGTACGCCCGCGCTCACGCCGCCTTCTTTAGTGATGAAAAACGCTCCGATTTGGCTTAAATTTGCTACGTGTGTACCGCCGCAAAGCTCCTTGCTAACCTCGCCGAAGCTTAGCACGCGCACCTTGTCGGCGTATTTTTCGCCAAATAGCGCGATTGCGCCGCTATTTTTGGCTTCCTCGATGTCCATTATCTCTGTTTTTGCCGCGATACTTTCGGCGATTGCGCTATTGACGAAATTTTCGATCTTTGTTAGCTCTTCCGCCGTCACTGCCTTTGGATGCGAGAAGTCAAACCTGAGCCTGCTAGCCTCGACGCTAGATCCGGCCTGCGCGATATGCGTTCCCAGAACGCTTCTAAGCGCGGCATGGAGTAGGTGCGTGGCGCTGTGGTGGCGCGCGATCTCGGCTCTTTGCTCGCTTACTTTTAGCTTCACGGTATCGCCGATTTTAAGCTCTTTTTTAACCGCAACGTTTGATAAATTTAGCCCGAAAAACTTCTGCGTATCTAGTACATCGGCCACGCCCTCTATCTCGCCGCTGTCGCCTGCCTGGCCGCCGCTTTGCGCGTAAAAAGGCGTCACGTCAAACATCGCCCAGCCTTGTTCGCCCGCTTTTAAAATTTGAGTTTCTTTAAAATCCTCGTCGAGCAGTGCTAAAACCCTGCTCGTGCGCTCAAGCTCCTCGTAACCGCTAAATTTATTTTCGCCGAATTTCTCTAAAAGCGCCTTAAAATCGCCCTTTGCGCTCTTGTCACCGCTGCCTTTCCAAGCAGCCTTAGCGCGCGCTTTTTGCTCGCTCATTAACTCGTCAAATTTAGCTTCATCGACTTTGAGTCCTTTTTCGCGTAGCATATCGGCCGTGAGGTCTAGCGGGAAGCCGAACGTGTCGTAAAGCTTAAACGCTGCCTCGCCGCTAAAAATATCTTTCGTGCGCGCTAGCTCGCTCTCAAAAAGCTCGAGTCCGCTTGCGATCGTAGCTAAAAATCTCTCTTCTTCGAGCCTGATTTGCTCCTTTACCGCCGCTTTTTTCTCGTTTAGGTAGGCGTAGTGGCCGCCCATTAGCTCGCAGACTTTATCGACGAGGCGGTACATAAACGGTTCTTTTATACCTAGCAAATATCCGTGCCTGATCGCGCGGCGCAGGATACGGCGAAGCACATAGCCGCGGCCCTCTTTGTCAAATGTAGTACCCTGAGCTAGCAGGAAAGTCACTGAGCGGATGTGGTCGCTGATGACGCGGTAGCTAGCGCCACTCTCGTAAGCATAAGGTTTACCGCAAAGCGCGGCTACTTCGTTTATAAGAGGCATAAAAAGCGAACTGTCGTAGTTGCTAAATTTGCCTTCCATTATCGCCGTGACGCGCTCAAGGCCCATGCCCGTGTCTATACTTGGTTTTGGTAGCGGAGTCAGCTTGCCGTCGCTACTGCGCTCGTACTGCATAAAGACTAGGTTCCAAATTTCAAGAAATCTATCGCCGTCGCCGCCCATGTAGTCCTCAGGCGTGTTAAAGTGCTCGCTGCCTTGGTCGTAGAAGATCTCCGAGCACGGTCCGCATGGCCCAGTATCGCCCATCTGCCAGAAGTTATCGTGATCGCCGAATCTATAAATGCGCTCCTTTGCTATGTGCTGCTCCCATAGCGCAAACGCCTCATCGTCGCTCTCGTGAACGGTCACGTAGAGGCGGTCTTTTGGTAGTTTTAGCACCTGCGTTACAAACTCCCACGCGTACGCGATCGCGTCTTTTTTGAAGTACTCGCCGAAGCTAAAGTTTCCAAGCATCTCAAAAAACGTGTGGTGGCGCGCGGTGTAGCCGACGTTGTCTAGGTCGTTGTGCTTGCCGCCTGCGCGGATGCAGGTCTGACAGCTTGTGCGGATCGGCGGAGTAGGGCGCGGCACTTCGCCGGTGAAAATGCTCTTAAACGGCACCATGCCGGCATTTGTAAAAAGTAGCGTAGCATCGTTTGGCACTAGCGGTGCAGACGGGATGATCTCATGACCTTTGCTTGCGAAAAAATTTAAATAAGCCTCTCTAATATCCATCGTTTTATTCCTGATTAAAGTTTTAAAATAGGGCTGATTTTAGCATAAATTTAATAAAACTTGTTTGAGGCCCGCTATAAAAAGGCGTCGGTAAAATTTAAAAATCGCTCGCATTATCCGTTTAATTACTATTTTTTACTATAATTGCCTAAAAAACATTAAATTTTGGAAAAAAAGATTATGAAAAAACGAGTTGCGATAATAGGATTTGGAAACGACGCAAAGCACTACTATAACGAGCTTCGCCGCTCGGAGCACTTTGAACTGGCGGCGATTTTTGACGGCGTTAAAAATAGCGAAATTTGCGGACGAATTCCTGTTTACGATAATATAAACGACCTTTTGGACTCCGTACGGATCGACGCTCTCATTGTAACTGATACGCATAAATATCTAAATTTGATACCAAAATGCCTAAATTTTATAAAATTTATCATGCTTGATCCTTGGCTTTGCAAATCAGGCGAAATAAGGGAGCTAAAATACTGCTTTAAATCCCAAAATATAGGCGCTTACGTGGCTTTTATAGATAGATTTAATCCCATTATCGCCTCTATAAAAAAAGAACTCGCCAAAGAAAAAGATATTTTTTCGATAAATATCGCTCGAGGGTTTAGTAGGGGCGTAAATTTGCAGCTTGAAATTTTACAAAACATCGATGTTGCAAGGTTTATAACGGGTAGCGAGATAATCTTTAGCAATAAAGTTTCAATCCAAAACGACGACAAAAGAAGCGAAACAGACTCGCTTTTCCAGCTTAAATTTAAAAACCAGACGCTAGCTAGTATCCACAACTCAAAGCGCTTTAAAGCAGAACGCTTTACGATCGAATTTGCCGCGAACGGGGGTGTGTATTTCGGCGATATGCTGGGCCTTAAGCTAAACAAATACACGCTTGACGGGCAGCAAAATTTAAAGGTTTATGGCGACGTTTCGCCGATTAAAGCGTTACTAAACGAGTTTTATCAGGCATGTTGCGGCGCAAAAAGCGATCTAAGTACGCTCGAAGACACACTAAAGGCTCAGGAGGTTTGCGAATGAGGCTAATTTTACTGCTAAATATGGGTGGACCAAACGACCTTAGCGAGGTTGAGGTATTCTTAAAAAATATGTTTAACGACCCGTATATCCTGGGGATAAAAAGCCCGTTTTTGCGCAAATTTGTTGCGTTTATGATAACCAAATCGCGCCTAAAAACCGCGCAAAATAACTACCGTCAAATCGGCAGCAAGTCGCCTATCTGCGAGCTTACGGCGAAACTATGCGGTAAAATTTCGCATTTTTTAGACGATGATACGGCGGTAGCTTTTGCGATGAACTACACGCCGCCTTTTGCGAAGGATGTTTTAGCTGAGTTTACGGAGGCTTCGGAGATCGTCGTTTTTCCTCTCTATCCGCACCATTCGTTTACGACCGTAACGTCTAGTATAAGCGACTTTGAAAAGGCGCGGGCCGAGCTAAATTTAAAGGCGAAAGTAAAAATCGTGGAGCCTTTTTTTGAGGACGAGAGATATAACGAGATCATCGCAGACGGTATCGAAAAAGCTGCAAGTAATCTAAACTCAGGCGAGATAACGCTGGTGTTTTCGGCGCACTCTTTGCCGCAAAAGATGGTCGATGCGGGCGATATATATGAGGAGCACGTCAAGCGTCATGTTCAAATTTTAACCGAAATTTTGGAAAAGCGAGGAGTTAAATTTAAGCAAATTTTGCTCGCATACCAGTCAAAGCTAGGCCCCGTAAAGTGGCTCAAACCCTCGCTAAATCAGGCATTAGCCGAGATAAAAGATAAAAAAGCGCTTGTTTATCCGATCTCCTTTTGTATCGACAACTCCGAAACCGTTTTTGAGCTATCAAAGGAATTTCGCCATATCGCAGACGAGCTAAAATTTAATTTTTACGACGTCGTAGCCTGCCCAAACGACGACGATAAATTTGCTAAATTTATCGCAGATAGAGCTAAGGAATAAAATTTGCTTGCGATAACGTATCTTTTATAAAGGATGCGAAATGACGATCGAAGAGCAAAAATTTATCCAAAAGATTTTGGCCGAGCTTGCGCAAAAAGCCATAGAAAAGAGCGCAAAAGCGGCAAAAGAGGGCGACTTTGAACAGGAGCTCAAAAAAGCTACCGTACAGGTAAAAACCTCTAAAGAGCCTGATGTAGATGGATTTAAAAGGACTCTTACCGAGCTTGGAGCGGCTGGATTTTTATCGCAGATGAACGAACAAAAAATCCAGGAAAAATTAAGGGTCAAAAAAGAGGAGCTGATGGAGGCTTTAGGGCTAAATACCGATATGAAAAAAAGCCTAAGAGATGAGCTTGAAGCCGTGCTAGATGATCTTTTGACTAAATATGAAAAAGAGCTCCGAGCTAGTTTACAAAGCAACTCCTTGCTAGAAAAACAGCAATCTTTACAAAATAAAAATCCGTCGATGCTGGGGTCGGTTTTGGGTATCGTATAAATTTGGCGTAGTTTTAAGTCGCGGCGAGTCGGCGGTAAAATTTGAGTTTGATGCTTAGTGATTAAAGCCTTAAAAGCTTGACGAGGCTAAATTTGCATGTTTTGAGTGTGGTTGCCTATAGGGTTTTTGGTTGATGAAAAAAATTTCACATAAAGTGGCTATTTTCTTTTACAATCATCAAATTTAAAAATAGCTTTTCAAACTTGTATTTAAAACTACCTATCGGTGTTACACAAATTTGCTTATCATTAAAATTTAAGCAATGCGTCGCAAAGTCGGTAATAAATGATTGAAATTTGACTGGTAGTTTTTGTGTATTTGAAAAAGTAAAAAGGCGAGAGTTTATCTCGCCTAAATTTGATTAATAAAGTCCAAATTTGCCGTCAGAGCGCTTGTAGATCACGCGCATTTTGGCGTCCATATCGTTAAATACGTAAAACTGTGCATCACTATCTTTTAGCTTTTGCATAGCCTCCTCTATCTCTAGTGGTTTATATAGCTCAAGCTCCATAGGGATTATCTCATCTACCTCGCCGTCGTTCATATGTTCGTCGGCAATCGCAGCTCTAACAGCTTTGCCATCGTCTTTATTTTTGACGGTTGTGTTTTTGTCGTGCTCGCGGCGAAGCACCTTTGATGCGCGCTCAAGTGCAAGATCAACTGCGGCGTATAAATCTTTGTCTTTTTGACATATTACGATTGTGTCTTTTCTCGCTAAATTTATCGCAAATTCGACCGTAAAACCCTTTTTGCCATTTTTTTCATCTGCCGAGATGACGCAACGCCCTGAAATGATGTCTAGATTATATTTTCCAAGAGCATCAAATGCATTCTCTACATAACCTTTTATAGAGTCTGTTAGCTCAAATTGTTTACCTACAATGCTTGTGTTCATTATATGGCTCCTTTATTAGAAATGTGCCATATTATAGCACATATTAGAGCTTTTGGATAGTACGTCTATGGAATCTAATGGGAGTATTTATGATAGTTTTATTTGCATCTACTGTAACATCAAGTATTACGGTACCTTTGGATGCATCTGTGGATATGGTGGTACCACAGCCGTTAATGTCGCCAAAAATTTGGACTACATCGACAGTAACCTTAAATAAAGAAGCACTGCCTCCATCTGGTGTAAAATTTGTATCTACAATTCTTCTATTACCGTTGGAATCAGGGCAGTTTGCCGCACTAAAAGTCATGCCTAGCAAATTTTGCACCGCTATCTCTGTGGCGCCTTGTGCCAGAAGTTCTGCTTGCTCCCTTAAAAAGATGTCGGTAGTGTGTTTTGCAGTAGCGGAAGATAGACTAAGCGCAAATGTACCAAGAGTGGCTACTAAAACCATAAAAAAGATTGCCATGACCATTGTAAATCCGCGTCTCATTAGTATATAGCCTTTGTTTTGCATACGGTAGTTTCCTCTTCACCATTGCCAAGCGATCTGCCAGCATCTCTCATGCATAGTTTAAGTACCATCATGCCATTTACTTCTGTGAAGTTAAATCTAGTAACATTTGTGGCAATTATAGAACCATTTGAATTTTTACCATTATATTGATTGTCGGCTCCTAATAACCATGGACGATAGTTATAACGCAATACTAAATTAGAGTCGCCATTGGCAGAAGGGATTCCGGGAACAATAGCATAAGCTGTATGGAGTAGATAGTAATACTCTGATATATCGGTTCCTTTATATGTAGGCATAGTCAAATTTGTAGTGCTACCTGTTGTAGTATTGACTATCCCTATTGATTTTGCATTTGTTTTGTCATATCCAAATGATGTATTTACGTTTGCACCAAGGCCTCTAAAGTATATTCCGACAGTGCTGTTATCAAGTGTGGCTTTTTTGTTTGTCAGATCCGATATTGTATTGTTTGCTATAGTTAAGTTGCTACCCGGTGTTTCTATCTTTCCGCCGCCACCACCTGGTGTAGCTGGTGGAGTAGTATTTGCATTTTGAAGATCTGTAAAGCCACTCCATCCCCCATCTTGAAAACTTTCATAACTATAACTTATCCACTCTAGGATAGTGTAGTCTTGATTAAGCCCTGCATCAGAGGTGGACACGAATTCTCCTGTAGGCTTTCTGCCTATCGTAGATTCTTTTATGCGAAACATAAGTCTTTTAGAAATTTGTTCTAATACTATTTCTGTTTGAGCCTCAAGAGTATTTATTGCTCTGCTCTGTAAATAGCCTTTATATACATTTAGTATTATATCTGTGCTTAGAATGGATAAAATTCCAGTGATAATCAAAACAACTGTTAGTTCAAGAAGTGTAAAGGCTTTTTTCATTACCATGATCTTTTCTGTATAATAGGACTATCGCCTATATTTGATGAATAGGCTCTAAGTATTATATTTATATCTGGACTAGCGTGTGCGGTTGTTGTTATTTCTATAACTTTGATATTATTCTTTGCCGCTCCTGTCATGTCTTGTGTTTCAACTTTTGTCTTCATTGTTGCACTAAGTATATTATCTCTGTTGTAAGTTGTAGATTCTGGATTAACGGTAAATTCTAATTCTTTTTTATTAAACCAGCTTATGCTTTTTTCCCCTTGAGAAGTTGCAGTTGGAGGTAGGCAGCTATTACCCGATGCAGCTGAAAACGTCCTTCTATCGGTTTCCGAAATTCCGTTTTTTGTATAGAAATTATCCGTAGGATTACCATTAAAAATAGGAGTAGGTTTACCTATAAGAGAAGTGTCGTTTACGCAACCCCATGGTGCTTTAAGTATAAGAGCTATACGTGTTTTAGTGTCCATTACGCTTTGTTGAATTATAGCTGATGTATTGTTTTTTGCATTTTGTATTATTATTGTGGGAATAGATAAAAAAACTATCCCCATAACTACAATAGAAACTACAAGCTCAAGCAAAGAAAAACCGCGCCTCATATTATCACCACTCTAGTCTTCTATTTGTTTGACTTGGTATGTCTTCTAGCTTACTTCCGCCTACCACAGAACCTACTCCGGCTTTGTTTTTGCCTTCTTTGTTTAGGGATTGTCCTCCCCATACAGTACCATCTGTAAATTCTACTATAAAATCATTCGTCTTTGCGTTTTTATCAACTTGGTTAAATAAAAGCCAAGAAGAGGCTTCCATTTTTATAGTATCAGAACCAGGAATTGAGCTTGATAAAAATATTTTTTCAATACCATCTTGTACGGATTTTTTTACAGATACATTCGTAGAAGGAGAATTTGGCTTATAGCTTTTAACTTGACCCATATCGGTGCCGTCATGTTCTGCATTGACAAACCAGTTTGCTTGATCCGGAAATAAATCGGCGGTTTTTGCTATAATATATTTGTCTGTATCGCAAAGATTGCAGTATACGCCAAAGTATACATTGTGATCAAAACCTTTTTTAGGACCAGATTTTTTAGGAGCATATACTCTTCCGTAATAAAAATTAGCATTTGTTTCATTTGCGGCATTGGGTTTTTTGTAAGTTGCTCCCGCTACCGAATCCGCATCACTTATATTTTTAAATTCAAAAATTTTACTATTTACGGTAAAAGGGTTTCTAGGCGCAGTAATATTTTTATCAAAATTAAACCTCACTTCTCCACTTGCGATTGCTGTGGCATCACTAAAGACTGTATTTAATATTTGATATTGGCCGATGTTACCAGTGCCTCTTGTTGTTTTTTTAATGTTTAAATTGGTTGCATTATCAAAAAACAAAAGATCGTTTCTTAATTGGGCTACATCTGTTATATTATTTCCATTATTATCTATTGTGTATTCAGGTATTAACTGGTCTATATCTAGTGTAAAATTTACATTTTTAGCATAACAATTTTTTGTATATAGTCTAGCTATGCTTCTTCCCGCATCATCAATTCTTGCTTGAGCATTAAACAATACTTTAGCATACATTCCTGGATCGCTTGAAGTATATGTCATATTGTTTGCAAAATTTGAAACGGTTACATTGTCTATTAATATATCATTAGGCAAGAAAGTGAAGTCAAAAGTTGATTTAATATCACAACCTATCTTTCCTTCCGTGTTCGGTGTGATGGAATCGCTACCAGCTATACAATCGCTAGAGGCTCGGTCTACAAGCGTAAAAGATGAGTCTTGTAGTGTAAGTTTTGCAGGGCCTATATCTGGGTAAGAGAAATTGATTGCACCGGATTTATAAAAATTTGCTTTTCCCATATTAAAATCAGCGCTTATTTTGTGACCTGCTATTTCTGATAATACACTCGAGCTTATGTTATCTTTGCATATTTCACTTGGAGTTGATTCAAATTGAACTATATCTAATGCAGGATCCTTTCCTGGTGCTATTTCAGTAGATTTGGTTTCTAAAATTCTAGTATATCCGGTGGCTATATTATTTTTATTAAATACCGCTACGGCTCCTTTTTCGGCATAGTTTCTTCCCCCTATTAAATTCTGTAAATCGGAATCGCCTAAAAAGCTGCCAGATGAAGTGTTATACATCATAAATTTTTCAGGTCTTATGGAGAATCTGTCTGAAAAACAGTTTACTATAGTCCTTTTTTTAGGCGGTGCAGTAGGATTTTGAGGGTCTATAACAGGATCTTGAGCTGGATCTATATAGGATAACCTAAATGTTAATGATGGATAAGCATTATTTATCAATAGCTTATCTTTTGGTATTTCTATAATTCCTGTACTCTTGTTAAATTTCAGACCTTCTATTTTAGGTATTATGGATCCTCCACCACAATCCTCAACTATCTCAACGCTTACATCTAAATTCTCGGATGGACCTTTAGGGGTTTCGTTGTTTTTTAAGTTTTCGTCCATATAGACGATCTTTGTATTAAATCCTTTTCCTGCAAGCTGAGTATAAAGGTTTTCTGAATCACCTTTTTTGGCAAAATTATGATTGACTGCCTTAAATCCCGCTATATTAAAAATAGACAAGAAATAATCTTTCTTCTCACATTTTTTTATAATTATGCCATCATTATATTTTAAATTTAATGCTTCATTGGAGAATGTGGCTTTATAAGTACTCTCTTTAAAATTTTCATTTAATGATATATCGTATTGAACAAAAGCACTGTCTGTAGGATTGAGTCTACCACCGTTTCCACTATCGGCGCCTTGTCCTATATTAACTTTAATACCATTTGTAATCTTTTTTTGAAGATCTTTATTGTCTTTGTTGTGAGAGCCGAGTATGAAATTGGAGTTTCCTGCATTATACTTATGAATATATGTGCTATTGTCTTTATATGTTCCGCTTGTCGGATCTATATTTGCAATTATTGATAGCTTTTCTACTCTTTCATTTGTTTTGTTTTTTATGCTAAGCTGAACTCTTAAAATATCATCCTTTTTTAAAACAGTTTTTGCTCCGTTGATTGTGCTAACTTCTTTAAAGGTCGCATTGTTATCGTTTTTTCTTTTATAAAGTAGCTTTTCTTCATAGCAAACATTTGGTACATATAAGTCTGTAGAAAATGCCACTAGCCCAACTGTAGCTTCATCTCCCATTGAAGAGCCGCCGTTTGTAACAACTTTTGCACTCAATTTAGCATAGGCATTTGTTTGGCCATGGCTCATTAACTCAGAAATATCATATATATCCAAATCCATACTTGCGTTGTATATCTTGTTTGGATTCATATGTTTGTTAAATCTAGCAATGGTACTATTAAACTGAGAGCCTTTTGGGTTGATTGAATCTGCGCCGGAAACAAATACTGAATTATTATCCGAGTATTGGTCGCTTTTGTTTTTTTTCAGCTGGATATCTTCGGCTAATACCTCTTTTGCTGCACCAAATGATAAAATTGTTAAAGATGCATCAAATTTGCCGCTTATTGGGGTATAGAAGTCTTTAAATTCCATTTCTGTGCTAGCATCACCATATAGAGGGGTTAAGGGTTTTATGCCATCATATATATTGATACCTTTTGGTTTCATATTATGATTTTCTGTGGTTCCAAAATCATAAACTATAACCAAAGCCCATCCTCCATAGGTAGGGGAGGCCACATTTCTATACCATACACCGTCTAAAGGGTTGCTTGGATTATATAACGATACAAAGCCTGGAACACGCGGTGGAGTGCCAGCAAAAACTTTTATGTCTCCTGCGCTAAAGGTTCTTCCTGGCGATGTTGTGCCTAATGCTTTCTTAACTATATCTGTTACATCATAGCTTGCTTGATATTGAAATCTAAAGCCTAAATTTGTAAGTGAGCCAAACCATTTTGTATCTTTTTCTAAGGCTTGTAGGGTTTTATAACTCATACCTCCGGTACTATTAGGATACCCAAATTTTATCTGATTAAATCCTTGTATGATACACCCTACGAAACACCCCGAGCTTATCCAAAGCTGGTCTCTCAAA
>NZ_CALHVM010000058.1 GCF_938039205.1 uncultured Campylobacter sp. | reverse complement strand
GAATTACTGGCATTTTTACTCCTTTATGAAATTATTTTATAAACTTTATCCCAAGCCGCATCAATAGCTTTTATATTTGCCGACGCCTGCTCGAGCAACTTAATCACTTCGTCTTTGTTTGGTGTCTTACCCTGCTCAATCTGAATAAGATAGTTATCTAAAGCTTCAGCCGTAGCAGTAAGACCTAGAACTTCACTTTGCGCCTTATTGTCATCGATTTCAGATAATTTTTCAAGCACTGTGCCCGCAAGGACTGCACCTGCTTTAGCCTTTGGAAAAAATACGCTTAAAACGGGCGATAAAGCCCCAAGTATATTATTAGCCGCCTCGCTTGTCTTAGCGATTACCTCTTTAACACTTCTTGACATCTTTTAATCTCCTTTTAATCAAATAAATTTAAACTTTGCTGTTTGACGGCAAAAAGATAAACCCTGCCGCGCCTTAATTCAAAATCCCTATCATTACAAAACTTTTTTAAATTTAACTGCTTGCAATCCTCCTCATATTCCTTAAATATTTGCGAGCCAAGCCAATTTTTAGGCGTGGCTTTTAAATTTTGCGTCTGATAAATAATTTTTGCTTTTTGCTCAAAATACTCACGCTTAATTTGATAATGTGCTAAATCAATACAAAACTTATTATTGTGTTTTAAATATTCGTCGAGAATTTGCTCTAAAATATTCATCTTTTAATCCTCAAATCTTTGTGCCTGTAGTATTTTCAGAGCATCTTTAATAGGCTTTTTATACTCCTCGCTACGTATCTCTTTTAAAGCGATAATAAACTCATCTAACCCGAAATACATTGAACTAGTAAGCGGATTATCAATATAAACCCCACAATCACTTATAACCTTTTCATTTTTGTTAAAATTACCCGCTAGCTTACTTAAGCCATATTCATGTAAATTTAGCCCTTGCTTGTCTAAATCTTTTTTAACTTCATCAAGCACAATCAGAAAGTTATGATAATCGTAACCTAAATTTGTATAAACGGCAGAAACAAACGCCTTTAAAGCCTTTTTAGCTTGTTTTAAATCTTTTGACTTTATAAAATCGTGCTTTGATAGCTTAGTGAAACGATTTTCATCCCAACCAGCTAAGAAATCCCAAAACTTTAAACGTTTTTCATCTTGCTCACAACGCTGATAAATTTTGCGCATACTATCTGTCTGTATATTACTACCCGAAATACGGGAACGCTCGTCATCAGTTAAATCATACCATTTACAAATATTTAAGCCCGTAGCCCAAAAACGACCAACATTATTTATTAAATATTCAACTTCATCTTTTACATCAAGCGGCATTAATTTACGAATACGCAAACGCCCAAATTCTGCTTCGTGTCTAAAAACGCACATATCACGGTTAAAATCAAAGCCGTTTAATTCCCACTTAGTAAAAACAAGAGTTGAGATATTTTTTTGCTCTATCTGCTTTATCTTGTCATAAACGCGAAACATATCAGGATTTTTTCCGAAACTCATACCCTCAAATCTATAAAATTGATAAAAATTATTTATCCCTACATCAACCAAAGAAATATTACTTAAACCGTTATCATCCTCACTTACTATAACGCTATCATCGCCCGTTTCTTTTATAGTGGCTTGTGAGAAATGGCTAATTTTTTTAAGCGACCTAAAATTAAAAAAATCAACGGGAGTATATTTTATCCCTGCGACATCTGAACAGACATCAACACGCAAAATCTTAATTTCAAATTTGCCGTCAAAAATATCATTCAAAAACTTTTTAACTTGCTCAATACAAACAATAAAGCCGTATTTGAGTAAATATATAGACCTAAACTGTAATTTTATGTGATATAAGCTATTTGCCTCGAAATCCGTATCAGAAACCGAAAAAAATACATCATCATTTTTTACAAATCCAAAATAAGAACCGCCTAAACCTTTGCTACTTACAAAAAAATCGCCGTAATCTAAACCCAAATCGGTTTTATAAAACTTTTCGCCGAATGTATTTACACTTTGCGCCGCTTCTTTAGCGGTTTTTACTATTGATACAAAACGCTTAAATTTTGTAAGAAATACGGCTTCATCAGTGCAATTTATGCCAAATACTAGCGTATCGATACCCTGATGAACGATTTTCGGAGCTGATATTACTTGCATTAATTCGCCTCGCTGTTAAATAATTCTACGAATAATTTGTTAAATTTCGACGCGTTACCGTCATCTATTAAAAAACTATCAGCCAAAAAAATCAAATGTAGATTATAAATATTTATATGGGCGATATCGATTAAATAGCTCATATCGTCCGCATATAAAGAAACAGTAAAAATAAAAAACTGTTTATTAGTAGTAATATCAACCTCGACGCCAAATGTATCACGAACAGATTTTATAAAATAGCTTGCAAATTTTGAAAAATAGCTAAGCTTTTCTAAAAAGGTTTTAGTATCGTCTAAGAATATTTGAGAATAAGTCATTTTATAAAATCCTTTGTTTTTGTTTGAGGGCTTTAACTTAGCTTTGACCCACCCTTACCACCTGAGAGGCGGGGCGCAGGCTAAGCCAAACGCCCTAAAATTCAAGCTTTCGAGCTTTCAAGCTGTAGCATTGCCGTGACAAAGAGGTCTACGGCAGGGACAAATTTGTCAAATACGATAACGGGTGTAGTATTATAAGCGTCAGCATATAACCTAAACTCTACCTTACCGCTAGCGATATATATCTCGTCCTCGTCTAGCTCGTGGAACTGGGCTTGCGTTATACGCGTCGTATGCTCGCCGCCGCTATTCATCGCAACATAAGTTAAGTGGTAGCTATTATCCCACCTTTCAGGCTCACCAAAATCGTTTATAATATCGTTGCCGTCTTTATCTTTTTTGATTTTGCCCTCTACCTCTTTTAACTTTTTGACCCTAATTTTTTGCTCGAATAGGTCTTTTGATTGATTTAGCGCACGGTAAATTTCTTTTGCGTGCTGCTCTTGCTCTGGTGTGTATAGTGGTGATGTAGTTTTTGCCATTGTTAATCCTTTTTTGTTTTATTTTCGTGTAGTCTGAATTCAGTATCTGAAAAACCTTTTTGAATATATAGCACCGGTCTATTATTGTTAAACCCTGCTATAAATGCCAATTCGTTATTCTCGTAATCAATGCGAGCTACTTCGGCGAACTTGTCGCCGTAAAACTGCTTTGAGTGCGGGGAACGAACTTCAAGTTTTAGCATCTTGGTTTACTCCTTTATTTTCAAATTTTGATTTATTTCGTTAATTTTATTTTCTAGCAAATAGCGGTCTTGTATTATCCTTGATACTGTGCTTTCATCTATACCGCTATCTTTGATAATATCCTTACGGGATATTTTTTTATACTTACTGGCAAGTAAGTTATAAGCACTTAATAAAAATTTAGCTTGTGCGAGTGTGATATAAACTTTCATTGATATAACTTTCGTTTAGTGGGAACAAAGATTTTAAATAACGCACAATCGCACACATAACAGCGACAAGCGCAACTTTTTTCTTTTTACCTTTGCTTACTAAAGTTTCGTATCTTTGCTTAAATTTAGAGTTAAATCTAGCGCAAGAGATAGCATTAAGGAACAATATACGCCTTATTGCGGAACTACCGCGTTTGTTTATTTTAGGTGACTTATGCACGCTTGAACCGCTTTCGTATATGCGAGGGCTTAAGCCAAGAAATGAAATAAACTGCTTTTCAGATTTGGCGCGGTTAAAGTGGAGTTGAGGGAACAAATTTAAAGCTAGGTCAATACCGAAGCCCTTATTCTCTTTGATAATTTGCTCGCAGTTTGGAACAAATGATTTTAAAATTTCAAATGCTATAAGTTTTATTTTTTCTTGTGTTTTTTGGACTTGAACCGTGAGAGATTTTATTATTTCTGATAGCTCCGTATCTGCTACGAAGTCTTGAGATTTTTTAAAATTCTTTAACTGAGTTTGGATTTTAGCCAAGAGAAGTATAGTAGAATTGTAGCTTTTGATTAAGCCATACTCACGATTATAAACGCTAGGGTTTAAATCGGCTTTAAAAATTTTACAATATAGAGCCAAGCCGTAAGCGTCTGTTATATCTGATTTTTGAAAAGTTAGATGTTTTAAAAAGTGTGAAATTTTAGCAGGGTTTAGCGCGCTGTGCTTTATACTTAAATCAGTTAAAGCAGACTGAAGCGGCACGTGATAGTTATTTGTGTGCTCAAAAACGATAAATATATCATCTTTGATAAATGGTTTAAAATAAGCTTTGATTGTATCCGTATCGTTAGGGAGCGATACAAATTTAGGCTTTGCATTTTCAACGGAAGTTAAAAAGCAAAAATCTATTTTTTCTCTTGAAACGTCAGCACCGACAAAGAAAACTTTTTTCATCTGATACCCCTTAAATTTTAAAATGTTTGGCTTTTAATTCTTTCTTGTATTCAGTGTTAAACACTAAGATTTTTAAACGAATTATATTAAGCCCGTGAAGCCCAAAAATCTTAAAAGCAGGGTTAAACCCCTAATTCAGACACGTGGAACTTCACGGAAAACATTTTAACGAAGTCTTAACGGATTAGGTTAAAAACTTGAGTGGTATCATACAAGTTTCAGACCCCCTTAGTAGATAGAGTATCATTTACCCGCATTCTCTTTTCATTAACCATTTTTACCACACTTTCCTTAAACCTCACGCGGGGTCTAGCGAGCGAGTGAAACAAGCGAGCGGCAAAGTAAAATATCATACCCTTAAAAATTATGGTAGAATTGATTAAAAATATCGGTTTAGGGATTTTCGCAAACGGCGCTTACGCTTTGCAATTTGTTAAAGCGGATTTTAGCGCAGTTTTTGCAGTTGTCGAGGGGCTAGCCCTCTTAAGCTTTGCAATATACGGACAAAGGGGTAAATAATGAACGGTGGCGAGATTTTTATGCACGTTTTTGCGTGGGCTTTAATCTTAGCGTTAGTATTCTTTGGCGATAAAATAGCCGCGTGGGATAAAAAGCACTTAGGCAAATAAGGCAGGAAATAAAAGGGGACAAAAATGAATTTCATCATTACGCTAGCTACCATCACGTTAGCTTATGCGCTATACGAAGCTTACAAGACCTACAAGCACAATCACAGCGCGAAAAACTAGACACACGCCCCGCACATCTCACGCGGGGCAATATCTCAACACGCCGAGAGCTACTCACAATACAAGCGAAACAATACACAACAACAACATACCAGCGCACGCCAGAGGGCAGGCACACACCCCATAGCCTAAAACACACAATAGATGATTGTCAGAAGTAAGTATTCTTTTAGATTATGGCATTATCATAATATTTTATTTTTGATAGATTAAATTTCTTAGGGTCCTTTACTAAATAGCGAGCTAGTGGGGGTCGGCGTAGCCGCATTTTCTTTACTACCGTCAGGATTTTAAAATTTTTGCAGACTTTGAAATGTTTTGCGACTAGTCGCAATTTTAGCCTAAGTCTGTAAAGTAGTCAAACCGTAGGGGCAGGTCAAATCTATACAACTGAGTAGCTAAAACATCGGCCGGGTGCATTTCATTTTTTGCGCGTCGTATTTTTTGGAAAAGTACTAAGGCAAAATAAAACCATAAACCGCGCCAAAGACAGTATTAAACAGCATTAACGAAACATAAAAATTTAACAGTAAAATCCCGCGTTTAACATAGCCAGGCGGTAAAAATTAACAGCCCCAAAATGAGCACTTAGCCAAAGCTAAAATATCGTCGCTATCAGCGCAGGCTCAAAATAGATCCGATGAAATGAGCGCAAAAATGAACAGCCATAAGCGAAGCAAAGCGCGACAATATCAGGTCCAAGACGATACGACAGAAACAAAATGAACGCTTTATTTTACCGTAAGCTAATGGCGGTACAATAGTGGTGAATTTTAAAACAAAGGCTAGGATATGCAAACTCTAACCATACGAGCAGACGAAACGCTGATAAGCCAAATAGTGGCAATAAGTAAAGCGTTGGCGGATACGACTAATCAGAAGCTGATTATCGACGAGGATTATCCGATCTACGACGACGGTAAGACAATGGAGCAAAGGATAGCCGATTACAAAGCTGACGTTGAAGCTATCAGGCGCGGCGAGCTTGAAACCTATCCGTTAGAGACGTTAAAAGCTGAGATGGAAAAATGGTAATTAGACGCACGGCACGCTTTAACCGCGAGCTAAAGGCAGTGTTTGACTTTATCGCAAAGAATAGCCCAAACAGAGCGCGCGATTTTAGAGACAAGCTGATTGCAAAACTACAAACGATAAGCGACAGCCCTTTTATGTGCCGCAAGTCCGCAAGCTTTGACGATGAGCGCGTTAGAGACCTTATTTTTAAAAGCTACGTGATACCTTACGCGATAGAGGATGACGCTATTTATGTTTTAGGCATTTACGGCGCGAATAAGTGGCAAGCGTGAAACGAATAAAAACGGCTTTTGTTTCACATTTTAACCTTAATTAAGTTTCGAGCTAAAAAAGCCGTGAAACATACCCTATTCTTAAGAAAATTTAGCCGTTTAAGCGTTTGAAACTTAAAAACGACAAATGCTTAAATTGCAAAGTGCCTATTTTAGGGCACACCTGCGTTTTTGTATTGAAAACTAAACTTTTCATTACCGATTTTTTACCGCCGCTTAGCTTAAACTTTTTTTAGCAGCCTCGTAAAAGTGCCATAAATGTGTTTTTAAGTGTGTAAAAATTGGCTTTATTTTCTAGAGAAGTGCGCTAAATACGATACTTAAAGCAAGATTTCGAACAACCTCGCTTCCACCAAGTATCATTTTCACAAGATTTCAAAAGCTTTCAAAGTACGAGCTTAAAATCATTTTGCCTTATCATAAATTTATGTGCACTTTATAGAAAAGAAGTATATTTTACCACCTAAAGCAAAAATAATTAAATACAACTAAGTCTTACAGTCAAATAGATACAATTTATAAATTTATACCGGGGAAGTCAAAGCGGGCAAAAACCAAGCATAAAAAATTGTAATCAAATTTAAAATTAAGTAAAATTTGACTTTTTCGTATATCCGCATATTTTGGAAAATTTAACAAAGTAAGTATCATCAAATTTGAATAAATTTAATCCAATTCAAAGGGCAAATTCGACGATAAAATTTGAGAAGAGGTAAAGTAAAATTTAAAGTTAAATTTAAAAGGGGTCTTACGACCCCCTGGCTACTTTATTACAGCCATCTTTCTGCGCATATATGCGATCCTGCTTTGAAGCGGAAGGTGTTTAGGGCAGTTATCCTCGCAGCCTAGCAAAGTCATACAGCCAAACACGCCGTCATCATCGCCGATAAGCTCGTAAAAGTCCTCGTCGGTTCGTTTATCAAGCGCGTCGATTTTAAATCTAGCCACGCGGTTAAGTCCGACCGCACCGATGAAATCAGGCCTCATGATAGCCGTACCGCACGCAGCTACACAGATACCGCATTCGATGCAGCGATCAAGCTCAAATACTTCCTGCGCCACTTCAGGCTCAACCTTTTCCTCAAGCTTAGAGATATCGGTCTCGTGGTCGGTGTGTATCCAGCTCTCCACGCGCTTACTCATCGCGTTCATCCAGTTACCCGTGTCTACGCTTAGGTCTTTTAGTAGTTTAAATACCGGCAAAGGCATAAGCTCGATCACGCCGTTTGGATAGTCTTTGGTTAGCGTACGGCAAGCAAGCTTTGGCGTACCGTTAACTAGCATACCGCAGCTGCCGCAGATACCCGCGCGGCAAACGAAGTCAAAGCTAAGATCCGGGTCAAATTTCTCACGAATTTGATTTAACGCTATAAAGAGCGTCATACCGTCGGTTTCCTCTAGCTCGTAGGTCGCGAAATGCGGCTTTGAAATTTTGCTTAGCGGATTATATTTAAATGCTTTTATGGTGATTTTTCTACTCATATCCTATTCCTGCTCTTTCGTTTGGTGCTTTATATTTAGGCTGAAGATCATAGTGCATTAGCGCTTCTTGGATCTCATATCTGCCTTTGCCTTCGGCTTCCATTTTGGCGCGGATCTCATCGACCTGCGCTTGGCGTACGGCGCTGTCGGGGTGCTCGATGATGTTACCCTTAGCTCCGTATCCGCGGAATGCCGGCGGAATTTCCATTTTCATGATGTCAAGCGGCTCATACACGATGGTCGGTAGCGTATCGCCCTCTTTCCAGCTAGTTAGAGTTCTGTTTAGCCAGTTTAGGTCGTCGCGTTTCGGATAGTCCTCGCGGCAGTGCGCTCCGCGGCTCTCGGTGCGATCAAGCGCGCCTTTTGCGATACAAAGGGCCAGTTTTAGCATCTTTGGTACGCGGTAGGCTTCTTCAAGCTCAGGGTTGCCAAATAGCGCCTTGTTTGTAACTTTGACGTCCAAAGATTGTTTATAAAGTTCTTCTAGCTCTTTTACCGCTACGGCTAGACCTTCGCCGGTTCTAAAGATCGCCACGTGCTCCCACATGATGTCTTTCATCTTGTTTTTGATCTCAAATACGTTAAATTTGCCCTCTTTTTCAACCAGGCTCTTTAGATAATCTTCCTCTTTTTTAACGAATTTTTCGATATCGTTGGTGTTTATTTCGATCTCGTGCTTACCGCAGTAGTCGGCAAAATAATCACCCACGATCATGCCCGCGACGACAGTTTCCGAAACGGAGTTGCCGCCTAGACGGTTAAATCCGTGCATATCCCAGCACGCAGCTTCGCCAGCACTAAATAGACCCGCTAGCGTCGGGCTCTCGCCTGTAGGCTTAGTTTTTATGCCACCCATAGAGTAGTGCTGCATAGGTAGGATCGGCGCCCAGCCCTTACCGCGCTGTCGTCCGTTCTCGTCGGTATATACTTCGGTATCGGCAGGATCAATGCCGTTAAAGATTTCGCAAATTTCTTGAACGTCGCGTAAGTTTTTCTCGATATGCTCGCGTCCTAGGATCGAGATATCTAGCCAAACGTGATAGCCATAAGGGCTAGGTACGCCTTTACCTGCGCGGATATGCTCCATGATGCGGCGACTTACGACGTCGCGGCTAGCTAGTTCTTTTTTCTCAGGCTCATAATCAGGCATAAATCGATATCCGTCCACGTCGCGTAAAATTCCGCCGTCGCCGCGGCAGCCTTCTGTTAAGAGAATGCCTGATGGAACGATCGGAGTCGGGTGAAACTGCACCGCTTCCATATTTCCTAGTTGCGCAACTCCCGTCTCAAGAGCGATAGCTGCACCGATACCTTCGCAAACTACGGCGTTTGTAGTGTGTTTATAAACCCTGCCGTAGCCGCCCGTAGCGATTAGCGTACCCTTTGCGACGTATGCCGTGATCTCGCCGTTAACTAGATCGCGAACGATCGCGCCGTAACAGCGGTTGTTTGCGTGGATTAGCGCGATAGCTTCTTTTCTGTCATGAATTTCGACGTTATGTTTTAGAGCTTCGTTTGCTACGGCAAAAAGCATAGTGTGACCGGTAGCGTCTGCCGTAAAGCATGTTCTCCATTTTTTAGTTCCGCCAAAGTCGCGAGAGTGGATAAGTCCGTGGACCTCTTCTTTTTCTACGATAGTCGTTTTTTGGGCGTTGATGATAGCGCTTCTCTCGCCTTTTGTTATACGAGTCCAAGGCACGCCCCAAGCCGCTAGCTCGCGGATCGCCTTAGGCGCGGTTTGACAAAACATACGCGCGACTTGCTGATCGCAGCCCCAGTCGCTACCTTTTACCGTGTCGGCAAAGTGTACGTCCTCGTTGTCGCCTTCGCTCATTTTTGAATTTCCCAAAGAGGCTTGCATACCGCCTTGCGCAGCCGCAGAGTGCGAACGCTTAACCGGAATTAGGCTTAAAACTACCGTACTTAGCCCCTTTTCTCCAGCGGCAACGGCAGCGCGTAGTCCTGCTAGACCGCCTCCAATAACTAATGCATCATAATATTTTACGTTCATTTTTTAAAGCTCCTTTTCCTAAAGACTGATCCACACGAAATCGGCGATCAGCGCGATGACCGCGAGCACTCCAAAAACCGCAAATATCGCAGTTTTGGCTTTATTTCTTTTTGCGAACATCTCTTGTTTGTTTACTCCGTCGATACTTACCCATTTTACGTATAGGCGGTACATTCCCACGCTAGCGTGAACGACCATAAATAAAAGTAAAGCGAAGTAGAAAATTTCTAGTTGATGAAATGCGGCCGCTGATTTATCGGCAGTAATGTGTCCGCCGAAGATTATATCGACTAGGTGCGCGCTAGCTGCGAAAAATAGAGCAAAACCGGTCAAAAACTGAAACCACCAAAGCGTAGTGTCAAGGTGCTTCATGCGGTCTTTATGACCTCTAAACATGATGTATTGTCTGTAGTTTGCAGGGAATTTTCTCATCGCCAAAAATGCGTGAGCGATAAAAACGACGAATATTATCGCAGCGATAACGTTAGTAATCCACCACGTAGCCTCGCCGAATAAAAATTTAGCCTCCGCAAAACCTACAACGGCGTTAAATGCGCCCTTGCCGAATAAAATGGTAGAGGTAAATACCATGTGACACAAAATAAAACAGGCCAAAATCAGTCCCGTTATACTTTGCCATCTGTCCCAAACGGCAGGAGTACGACTTTTTTTCGTATCCGCTTGCCTACCTAAGAAGCCCTCGATTAGCCCACTCATGAGCCCTCCTATAAAATTGAGATAAGTTATCATAACTTAAAAAAAAATTAAATTACGATACTATAAAAACGGCATAATAGTATCGTAAATTACTTTAAAAACCTTTTAAAACTTTGTATATTTTTTATTTAAGATAATATAAAGGAAAATGCCGCATGCAAACATTAAAAAAGATAGTATTTGCCCCATAGATAAATTTAAAAATACAAAGCCGATACCGAAATCAGGCTCTCTAAAGAACTCGCAAACAAATCTGGCAAAGGTATAAAGTATGGCATAAAGAGCAATGAGTTCGCCGTCAAATTTTTTAAATTTTCTATAAACAAAAAGGATGGCAAAAACCGCAAGCCCTTCTAAAACCGCTTCGTAAATTTGCGACGGATGACGCATCTGCCCCGCGACGTTGATCGCCCATGAGACATCCGTGATACGACCGAACAGCTCTTGGTTTAAAAAATTTCCGATACGACCGAAAAAATATCCAAGCGGGATACTAAGTGCGACGAGATCCAAAAGCTGCCACAAATTTTGCTTAAATTTACGGCAAAAGGCCCACGTCGCTATCAAAAACCCGACCACAGCGCCGTGATAGCTCATGCCGCGAATGCCTACAAATTCACCGTTGTGAAAGGGGTTAAAAATCTGCCAAGGATGAGTGAGATAATAAGCGGTATTTGGATCATAAATGACGATGTAGCCGAGCCTCGCGCCCAGTATCACGCCGATTTCCACCCAAAAGAAATAATTATCAAGCAGCGAATTTGAGATTTGCATATTATCGCGCTTGACGATAAATTTAGCCACGCCAAGCGCCACGAGCAGTGCCAGGACGTACATTATCCCGTACCAGTGCACCTTGATGCCAAACAGCTCAAACGCGACCGGATCGAAATTTATATAAAAGTCGTTCCACCAACTCATCTAGGTACGACTTTGACTTTTAGCGTATTTTCGATGCCGCTCGCAAAATCCTCGAAAAGATAGCCCATCGCGCGGTAAAATTTACTTTTTGCTTCGTTTTGCAGGACCGGAGCTAGCTTTTTGGCGTAAGGAAGCAGATAGGAGCTTAGCAAAACGCCCAAAATTTCCTTTGTTTGCTCGTCTTGTTTTAGCTCGACGGCAGAGGAGAAAAATGAAAGCTCGTTTGTTACGCTATCAAGCGCGCTGACGTTTAAATTCGGGCTAAATTTGCACTTTTTATAAAAGCCCTCGAGCCGTGCCTTGTCGCCTTCAAAAAAGAACTCCGCGTTAAAATATTTTTTCAAATTTGCGAAGTCTTTCGCGATCTCTTCGATGCTCTCGCCTTTTATCGACTCCTCGTATAGCGCGCGTCCTTTGGCGTTTGCTTCGCTATCGTTTGTTATTATCCATTTCGGATTTTTATTTAGCTCACTAAAAAGCTTCGCGCTCGGCGGTAGAGCGAAATTTAGCGCAAATATCCTTGCGATCACGGCGTAAAATTTACCTAAATTCATCATTTTCCTTTGTGTTTTTTGCGGGATTTTACAAAATTTAGGCTAAATTTTAGATTTGCTTAAATCGTAATCTGATCGAATTTAACACGACAGTAACCGAGCTAAAGCACATCGCCGCAGCCCCGTAAACAGGCGTGAGCATGAGTCCTAACGGTGCCAAAACCCCTGCTGCAACTGGGATACAAACGGCGTTATAAACAAACGCCCAAAACAAATTTTGTTTTATCGTTTTCATCGTCTCGTTGGCTAAATTTATCGTAGATACCGCGCTTTTTAGATCGTTTTTTACTAGCACTACGTCGCCGGCCTCTTTTGCGATATCCGCGCCGCTACTCATCGCGATGCCGGCATTTGCTTGTTTTAGCGGTGCGGCGTCGTTGATACCGTCGCCGACAAATAGCACCGCACCCTCTTCTTGCAGACGTTTTATCGTTTCAAATTTTTCATTAGGCAGCATGCCGGCAAAGACCTTCTCTACGCCTAGCTTGCCCGCCACGTTTTTGGCGGTAAAGGCGTTATCCCCGGTTAGCATTACGGTCGTTACGCCGGCGTTTTTGAGGCTTTGGATAGCCTGCGCGGCGTCGTCTTTTACCCTGTCGCTAAGCGCTATAAATCCAACGTAAATTTTATCCACGGCGGCTAGCACTACGCCGTTTCCTTCGTTTTGCGCTTTGGCGATTTGCTCTTTAGCCTGCGCATTTATCTCCACGCCAAGCTCGCTTAAAAAGGCCTCGTTGCCCGCTATTACGCTGCCGTCCTCGCTCTTTACGCCGCGCCCCGCGATATTTTCAAAGCCCTTTTCGTCGCCTAAAATTTTAAGCCCTAGCTCGTTTGCGTATCTAACGATCGCAGCAGATATCGGATGCGAGCTTTTAGCCTCTAGCGCGGCGATTTTGGCTAAATTTTCATCGTTTATATCGGTAAAATTTACTGAAATTTCGCCCTTGGTTAGCGTTCCGGTTTTGTCAAATACCGCGTATCTCACGCCGCCAAGAACCTCTAAAACCTCGGGATTTTTGATCAGGATTCCGTTTTTAGCTCCCAGAGATAGCGAGGAGACGATGGCTATCGGAGTAGCTAATCCCAGCGCGCAAGGACATGAGATAATGAGCACGCAAACCGCGCTTAGCACGCCTTGTAGCGCATTTCCCGTAACCGCAAACCACGCGCAAAACGTAACGACGGCGATAGCTATCACGCTAGGCACGAAGATATTTGCCACGCGGTCGGCAAAGCGGCTGATAGGCATCTTTTTGCTCGACGCGTCGCTTAAAAGCTCTAAAATTTGCGACAAAAGCGTCTGTCCGGCAAACTTTGTAACCTTTACGTTGATGTAGCCGTTTAAATTTATAGTTCCGGCATTAACCTCGTCGCCTTGTTTTTTATAGACGGGCAGGCTCTCGCCCGTTAGCATCGAGGTATCGATCTCCGCGCCGCCGTTTATCACGACCCCGTCGCAAGGCACCGCGTAGCCGCTCTTTACGACCGCGATGTCGCCTATTTTTAGGCTCGCGGCATCGACTTCCAGCGCGCTACCGTCTTTTTGTAGTACGAGAGCGGTCTTTGGCGACATATCCATGAGCGATTTTATATAATCGCCCGCGCGAGCTTTTGAGCGCTCTTCTAAAAATTTACCAAGCAGCACGAAAGCCGTTATCATGGCTGCACCCGAGACGTAGAGGTGGCGCATATTTTCAGGTAGGCGATCGCCCGCGATAAAAACGCCCAGCGAATACGCAAACGCCGTGCTTGTTCCCAGCGCTACGAGCACGTTCATATCGAAGTTTTTATTTTTTAGCGCGCCGTAAGCATGGATAAAAAAGTCCCGCCCGCACGTAGCTATCGTGATAAAGGCAAGCGCCAGCATGATGGCTGATTTTGCCGCGCTTGGTTGCTCGCTCATCTCAAGCGCCATGATCACCGCGCTAAAGGCTGCAGCGGCTAGGAAATTTCGGCGTAAATTTAAGATATGTTTCTCGCGTTTGGCTTCAAATTCCGCCAAATCCTTTGCCACGCCGTAGCCTAGTTTTTTTATTTTTTCCTCTATCACGGCTTGCACTTCGGCGTTTTCGACGATAAATTCACCCGAGCCGTTTGCGAAGCTAACCTTCGCGTCTAGTACGCCCGCGATCTTTTTCGTCACGCGCTCGATGGCGTTTGAGCAGTTTACGCAGGTCATGCCTGCGATGTTTAGTTTGATATTTTGCATCAAATTTTCTCTATGACGCTAAATCCCAAATCATCCAGCTCCTCTTTAAATTTCGCCTCGTCCTTGCCTTCTAAATTTACGCTCACGGTCTTTGGCTCGGCGCTCATATCTACTTTTATCTCGCCGTATTCGCCCTCAAGAGCGTTTTTTATGGTGTTTGCGCAGTTTTCGCAGTGGATATTAGCAACCTTAAATTTAGTCATTCTATCTCCTTTGTCATATGATAGTATTTGTGAGAATTTATGATCATTTCACAGTCGGCTTTAAAGCCCAAACGCTCGTAAAAAGCCATAGTTTTTGGCTTTTTTTCATCGACGATGAGGGCTACTTTTTTGATATTTCGTTTCGGTGCGAGGGTAAAGATAAATTTGATCAGCTCTTTTGCGATGCCTCGTCCGCGAAATCTCTCGTCCACGACTAGGCTGTCGATATACAGCTCGTCCGCAAAGCACTCCGTCTGCGGAAATTCGGTTGAGCCTAGTGTCCGCAAGTGCGTCCTAATGGGCTCATCTAACGCGTCGATCTCGCCTCCGTCGTAAGCGCAAATCACCCCCGCGATCTCGCCGTCAAATTTGAAAACAAAAACGTTGTTGTAGCTTAGGCGGTTTATCTCGCTTCTAAAAAATTTATGCAAAATTTCATCGCTCTTGGCGGGATCGCTCACGCCGCTAAGCGTAAAAGCGATGTCCTCCATGGCTAAATTTAACAGCTCTATGCAGCGCGCGGCGTCGACTTTTTGGGCATTTAAAATCATATTCGGATTATAGGACTTAAAGCTAAATTTTTTGCTAATACGCTCAAAACCTCGCGTTTTTAAAAAAATGCAAAATTTTTTTAGATATAATTGGGCAAAAATTTTTAAAGGAACGAAATGGGACGAGCGTTTGAATATAGGCGCGCCGCGAAGGAAGCGCGCTGGGACAAGATGAGTAAGGTTTTTCCAAAACTCGCAAAAGCCATAACCGTGGCGGCTAAAGAGGGCGGCACCGAGCCTGATATGAACCCAAAACTCCGCGCCGCGATAGCAGCGGCCAAGGCGCAAAATATGCCAAAAGATAACATTGACGCGGCGATAAAACGCGCTAGCGGCAAGGATAGCGCGGACATCAAGACCATCTTTTACGACGGCAAAGGCGCTCACGGCGTGCAGATCATCGTCGAGTGCGCTACTGATAACCCGACTCGAACGGTCGCAAATGTCAAGGCGATATTTAGCAAAAACGGCGGCGAAATTTTGCCTAGCGGAAGCTTAAATTTTATGTTTACGAGAAAGAGCGTTTTTGAGCTTGATATGCCCGCAAAAGAGCTTGACGAGATCGAGCTAGAGCTCATCGACTTTGGTCTAACCGAGATTGAGGAAGAAGACGGCGTACTCTATATCTACGGTAATTACGCAAGCTTCGGAACTCTTAGCGAAGGTATCGAAAAGCTGGGGCTTGAAGTCAAAAAAGCAAGCCTACAATACATCGCAAACTCGCCAGTAAGTCTAAATGAAGAGCAAATGAGCGAGGTAGAAAAGCTGCTTGACAAGCTCGAAGACGACGATGACGTGCAAGCGGTTTATACAAATATCGAATAAATTTAAGGAACAAAATGAGAAACGACGAACTAAAAATCTACGACATCGACGCAGCCGAGCTTGCTAAGCTCAAATTTGCCGTAATCCACACCGAAAAAGGCGATATGAAGCTCGAGCTTTACGGCGACGAAGCGCCACAAGCGGTAACTAATTTCGCGCACCTAGCCAAAAGCGGCTTTTACGACGGATTAAATTTCCACCGCGTGATCCCAAATTTCGTGATCCAGGGCGGCTGCCCGCACGGTACGGGCACCGGAGGTCCGGGCTGGCGCATCAAATGCGAGTGCGTAGGCCAAAAACACAAGCATAAACGCGGAACCCTATCTATGGCGCACGCGGGTCGCGACACGGGTGGAAGTCAATTTTTCGTCTGCCACAGCGCGCAGCCGCACCTTGACGGCGTGCATACGGTGTTTGGGCAGATCGTGGACGAGCCGAGCCTAAAGACGCTAGATAGCGTCAGGCAAGGCGACAAAATAAACTCGATCGAAATTTTAGAGAGTTTGTAAAAATTTAACGAAATTTGCGGCGGCGGGTAAAATTTGACCAAAATCGCTGCAATTTTTATCTTTTTATATAAATTTATTTGTTAAAATACCTTTTTAATAATTTTTAAAGGACACCTCTTGAACCCAAGCGTTTCAAACGCGGCAAAACCGCAAAAACCTTTTCTTATTAGAATGTTTACCAACCTAGCGTTTTGGGTGGTTTTCGGCATCGTTGCGGGCATCGCGGTCGGCATGATTTTCCCGGATCTAGGCATCGCGAGCAAGCCGGGCATCGACTACTTTATCAAAGCTTTAAAAGCTCTCATCGGACCGATTATTTTCCTCACGATAGTCTCAGGCATCATCGGACTTGAGAGTATGAAGGAACTGGGCTCTATCGGACTTAAAGGATTTATTTACTTTGAGGTCGTTAGCACCATAGCTCTTGCCGTGGGAATAATCTTTGGCGAGACGCTAAAACCAGGCCACGATATGCACCTTGACTACACGCAGCTTGATGCCTCTAGCGTAGAAAAATTTACGAGCCAAGCCTCAAATATAGACGCAAATAGCGGAATTTTAGCGCATACACTTCATATTTTACGCGGCGCTGTGCCGGTTGACGGCATTTTCCCTTATGTGCATTTGCTTGATCCGTTTATCAAATCAAACACGCTTCAAGTGCTATTTTTGGCTATCGTGACAGCCGTCGCGATCTCGTTTTTAAAGCACGACTATAAAAAGAAGATCCTAAGACCGCTTGAAATAGTTCAGCACTGGGTGCTAAAACTGCTTACGATTTTGATGCTATTTAGCCCGGTTGCGGCATTTTCCGCGATGGCGTTTTTGATCGGTAAATTCGGCATCAACTCGCTTTTGGGTATGCTTGAGCTACTTTTCGTTATGGCGTTTGCGAGCTTGTTTTTTATCTTTGTAGTTTTGGGCGTGATTTGCTATTTTGCAAAGGTTAATATTTTTAAATTTATGCGCTTCATCGCAAAAGAAGTTTTGATCGTATTTGCGACAAGCTCCTCAGAGACCGCGCTAGCTCCGCTCATGCAAAAGCTAGAAGCCGCGGGTATCCACAGAGGTGCGGTCGGACTCATCATACCGACCGGATACTCGTTTAACCTCGACTGTACGAACATCTACCTATCGCTTAGCGTTATTTTCCTTGCTCAAGCTTTCGGTATCCCGCTAACCGTCGAGCATTTGATACAAATTCTCATCATCTTGATGGTAACGAGTAAGGGCGCGGTGGGCGTAACGGGTTCAGGATTTATCATACTTGCGGGTACGCTTGCCGCACTTCCAAGCGCCGGTATTCCGGTGGTTACAGTTGCGGTGCTGCTTGGCGTGGATAAATTTATGTCCGAGATGCGCGCGGTCGGAAACCTCTGCGGCAACGCCGTAGGCTGCCTAATCATCTCGATCTGGGATAAAAAAGTAGATATGGAGAAATTCCGCTACGCGCTCGATCACCCGGACGAGTTTCACTTCCATTCGTAAATTTAAGGCGGTGGGTTTTTAGCTCATCGCCTCTTTTTTCAAACTACTCAAATTTAAAATTCGTACTTAAACCCCGAAATCCTACCCTTATCGTCAAATTTGATCAAAAGCTCTTTGTCAAATTTAGCTACGATTTCGTCTTTGCCTTTTTTAAAAAATCCGCCTTTTTCGACGTTTTCATCAAATTTGACTCCGTTGAATTCCAAAAAGCTTTTGATGAAAATTTTATGATCTACGTCGTGATTTTGTATGCAGCTACTTGCTGTTTTGACAAACTCGTGCGCGCTAAGAGACTCAAAAAGCAAATCCGGCGCGTCAGTGATAGCCACAAACACGCAGCCCTTATCGTGCCTGCAGCCGTAGTAACATAAATTTTCGCCCACCGCTCCGCATGCAGCTATGCAAAGCGTATGGCCGTTAAATGTTTCATCCAGCTCAAAGCTAGGCTCGCTAAAAGCCTGCAAACCCCACTCCAGCCCCGCGCGCAACACCTCTGCCGAAAACCGCGTTGCCTCCTCGCCGAAGTTATTTACGTTCGCGTGTCCCCACAGCCACGTGTCGCTCACGTTTGACTCGCTGCCGATAAACTGTATCTTGTAAATTTGATCGCCGAAAGCTATCTCGCATCGATCAAAATCAACGTTCCAGTCGAGGTTACCGACGATATCCGCAAATCTACCTTGCACCGTAGCCATCTTGCCCAGCGTCGCCGAAAAAACCTGGTGAAAGTCCGAAAAATCGCTTACGTAACGTAAATTTCGCATTTTTGCTCCTTTAAATTTAGTTTGCGAATTATACCGATTAAATTTTTAAACTTGCTGAAAAATATTAAAACTTTATTTTAAGCTTAATTAAAAGATAGTATAATTTCATAAATTTTATCTCAAATTTAGGAGCGAACATGGACATAGTCGAGAGATTTTTACGCTATACGAAGATCAACACCACCACAAACCGCGAAGCGGGCGCAGCGGGCATCATGCCATCTAATCCAACCGAGCACGATCTGGCAAAGCTGATAGAAAGCGAGCTAAAGGAGCTTGGCTTGCAAAATATAAAAAGACGAGAAAACGCCATAACTACGGCCGTTTTGCCGTCAAATTCCTCTAAAAAACTGCCGTCCGTGGCGTTTTTCGCACACCTTGATACTAGTGCGGAGCAAAAAAACGACACAAAAGCGCAAATCGTGCGCTACGAGGGCGGCGACGTCATACTAAATAAAGGGCTAGGCATAGCGCTGAAACTTAGCGAATTCCCGGAGCTTGCTAATTACGTCGGAGACGACCTCGTCGTGACCGACGGCACCAGCCTGCTAGGCGCGGACGACAAGGCCGCGATCGCCGCCATCGTAAACGCAGCGCAGTTTTTCATACAAAACCCGCAAATCGAGCACGGCGACGTAACGTTTGGCTTTTTGCCCGACGAGGAACAAGGCCTGCGCGGAGCCAAGGCGCTTGACGTCTCGGAGATCAAGGCTGATTTTGCCTACTGCCTTGATTGCTGCGGAATAGGCGAGCTGATTTACCAAAACTGGAACGCCGGCGACGCGGTCGTGACCTTTATCGGACAGTCCGCGCACCCGATGAACGCCAAGGGCAAGCTCGTAAACTCATTGCTGCTTGTGCACAAATTTATCTCGATGCTGCCGGGCGGCGAAGCGCCCGAGTATACGGGCGGCGTCGAGGGCTACTACTGGGTCAAGGAGCTATCTGGCAACAGCGCAAAGACCGTGCTAAAGCTCGATGTTCGCGAATTTAACGAGGCGAAATATGCGCAGCGCATGGCGTTTTTACAAGATCTAGCCGACTCGTTTGCTAAAATTTACGGCGCACACAGAATTCAAATCAGCCTAAAAGACCGCTACAAAAACGTATTTAATTACCTCGAGGACGGCGAAAACAGCCTACCAGTCGTCGCGGCAAAGCAAGCCTACGCACGCCTAAATATCGAGCCAAAAGTGATCCCAATGCGAGGCGGATACGACGGCGCGGTCATCTCGGAAAAAGGCGTACCGTGTCCGAATCTCTTTACCGGCGCGCACAACTTTCACTCCATCTACGAGTACCTGCCGGTAAAATCGCTACGAGCGGCCAGCAACGTCATCTGCGAGATCGTAAAAATCATAGCAGAGAAATAAACCGGGTCAAATTTGAGGGCGCCTTCGCTCTCAAATTTGCAAGTCGCCGCCATCCCTTTATCGCCGGTTTACGCTACCGAGACCCGTCCCTTTACGGCGCTAGCCCAAATTTACGTCAAATTTAACCCTCTCGCCCAAATTTAAGCTCGCTTTGCGTAAAATGCGAAAGCAAATTTAAATAGGAGCAAATTTGATGAAAAAGATATTTTTACCGCTAATCGCCGCTTTGGTTTTGGCTGTCGGCGCCGATATAAACGCACTGCAAAAGGGGTGCGACGATGGAAACAGTGCAAGCTGCTACGAGCTTGGAGTTTTATAAGATAACGCTAGGGAAGGAGCCGCGCAAGACTATCAAAAAGCGGCAGAGCTCTACTCAAAGGCGTACAAGTTAGGCAGCGGTGCGGGCTGCTCAAATTTGGGCTTCGCCTACGCAAACGGGCGCGGCGCCAGGCAAGACTACGCAAAAGCTAGCGAATTTTACGCCAAAGCCTGTAATATAGGTAACGGTGGCGGATGCTACAACCTAGGCAATCTATACGCGCAAGGTCGAGGCGTCAAAGAGGACGCAAACGCGGCCGAAAAATACCTCAAAAAAGCGTGCGAAATGGAGCCGGAGCTAGCCTGCAACCGCTATAAAGAATTTACTCAAAAATAACATTAACCGCCTTTGCGCGGCGAATTTGACTCGGTAAATTTGATGGTAAAATTTGCTGTTTTAGCCTTAAATTTTAGCGGCAAGCTGCACGTATAAACATCTCTCGCAAAAACCAAATCATGAGCCGGGACGACTGGCGTCGCCCAGGCAAACGCATAAAGTCGGCAAAGCGCCGACTTTATCAAATTTAACTCTAAATTTAGAGCATAAAAAACGCTATAACGCACACGGCTATCGCCATCGCAGGAGCCGTTCGCTTGGCTATCTCGACCGGGCTAACCATAGCTAGACCCGCGCACACGATCGCTGCACCCGCGATAGGAGACGACGAGCGACCTAGAGCGCCTGAGATCGCAGCGGCCATGCCTAGTTTATCCTGCGCAAAGCCCAGATCCGCGGCGTGAACGGTGATAGCTTGGTTAAACGCCATAGTAGCCGCGTCGCCAGAGCCCGTAACCGTACCCATGAGATACGGCACGAAAGTACCGCCGTAGCGCACGAACTCCTGAGAGTGTTTCAACCACTCAGTGACCGCATCGATCGCTCCGCACGCCTTTAGACCTGCGACGAAAACGCCGGCAGCGATGATGATACCCATAACCTCGGCGTAGGCACTACCCATACCGTTAAAAAACTCTTTGGTGATCTTTTCCGGGCTCGTCCACGTGATGAAAACCGCGATGATAGCGCCAAGGATCATAGCCTCGGCCACGCCCATCTTCGTCCATGCTAGCCATGAGATTTTATTTAGGCCGGTGCCGCCGACGACGAGGATAACTAGCGGAATGAGAGGCGCTAGAGCAAACAGCAAATTTACCTTCGTCTGCGTCGCTTCGCCGGCGTTGCTTGTAGATTTAGGCGAGAAATCTTGTCCTTTTTGATAATCTTTAAAGATAATCGCCGTCAAACTAATCACGATCAAAACGACGATACCAGCGGCGACGGCGTTTGGAAACTGCACGCCGATGACGTCTTGGACGGTGTAGGCTTCATTGGTCTTTTTTACCATGTCGGTTACGAAAATGTTGTGCGCAGAGCCAGGGCTTAGCACGCCGCCAAACGTACCCGCAAACACAGCAGCTCCCGCCATCGCAGGACGTACGCCAGAAGCCATCAAAAGCGGTATCATCGTAGCTCCCACCGCAGCCGAGCAGCCCGCAGCCGACGGTATCGCGATATTGATAAAATAAGTCAGTACGAAAGTAGCCGGAATCAGCAAAAATCCGATATTTTTCATCGGCTTCGTAAGTAGCAAAACCAGGTGCTGGTCGCACTTAGTCACCTTCATGACGTAAGCAAAGCCCATGCTGGCGCAAATTGCCTTGATAAGCCCCGCAGAGGTCATCGACTTCGTAAAGCTCTCAAGCGCTCCGAGCGGATTTAGACAGATGACGCAGAGTACGAGTCCCACGCCGATGAGCACGGTTTTGGTCTCTCTTTTTTTGACCAATAAAAACACGACAGCGATCAAGCCTATGACCGCACAGATTAGCTTAGCAGTAGCCATTTTGTCCCCTTTCGTTTTGTGTTTTATGCCTATTTCAAATTTGACTCAAATTTACGCCGCTTGGATTTTGCGCGCTAGTTTCGAGTCAAATTTAATCTTTTTATTTTTGTCGCCGATCGATGCCAAATCCAAATTTGAAAGCTTTTCTAAAACCGTTTCAAATTTGAAATTTGAGCCGCGGACCGAAAACGACTAAAATTTAAAGCTGTCTCCGACCTTTATAAGCTCGGTTTCTTTTTGATACGCCATTTTTAAAACCGGACTATTTTCCATACCCATCACGGTTGCGTTTTCGCCTTTTATCCTTAGAGCCGTACCTTCAGGCAGCGCATAGATCAGGCTTTTTTGATTTACTATCAAAAACTCTTCCAGCCTCTCCTCCCTGCTTTCGCCGTTGTGTCCGGCGATCTTGCCGCTGATAAAATGCGGATTTATCTGATGCGGGAAGATATTTAACGCGTCAAAGCTCTTTGGCATGATGATAGGCATGTCGTTCGTCGTCATCATCGTGCTTCCCGCGACGTTTGCGCCCGCGCTCCAGCCAAAATACGGCACTCCCGCCTCCGCTCTTTGCTTAATCGCATCCACTAAATCAAATTTATAAAGATAGTAAAGCAGCGCAAAGGTATTTCCGCCGCCGATGCAGATAGCTTTAGCCTCGGCTACGGCGCGTTTTGGATCGCTAAATTTATGTATAGACGCGATATTTTTGTATTCCAGACAGTCGATGACCTTTTGCTCATACTCGTCGTTCGTGCGGCGAACTCCGGCGTACGGAATAAAAAGTACCTGCTCGTCCCAAACTCCGCACTCTTTTAAAAAGTCGTATATCCAGTTTTTACAATGCTTAAGATAGCCCGTATCCTTGTAACTCGAACTGCTTAAGAGCAAAGCCTGCTTCATAAAATCCTCCTAAATTTTCAAATTTTATTTCCCTCAAAATCAAAAAACGTAATTTAAAATATAAATATAATATAAAAAATTTTCTTTAAATAAAAACTTTAAAACTATATGCTAAACGAGCTTAAAAACCGATAAAAAGTGATAATATTATGAGATTAAATAATATATTTGTTTAAAATCATTCCGCTAAATTTCAGCGTCTCGCAAGCCGCGGGGTTATATCATTATCAAATTTTAACAAGAAAGGGCAAAAATGACGCAGTTTGACTCGAGAAATGTCAGCATGGTGATGGATCTTTACGAGCTTACGATGGCGGAGGGGTATTTTAAAAGCGGAGATCAGCCGCGCGTGGCGTTTGACGTTTTTTACCGTAAAGTGCCTAGTGGCGGCGGTTTTGCGATATTTGCGGGACTTGAGCAAATCATTGAGTATGTGGAAAATTTACACTTTGACGATAGCGACGTGGCGTATCTGCGCTCATTAAATTTATTTAGCGAGGATTTTTTGGATTATCTGCGCAAATTTCGCTTTAAAGGCGATATATACGCATTTGCCGAGGGGACGATCATTTATCCGCAAGAGCCTTTTATGACCGTCGTAGCCTCGCCTATCGACGCGCAACTCATAGAAACCGCGATCCTATCGCAGATAAACCACCAAAGCCTCATCGCGACCAAGGCTAGGCGCATCGTAAAGGCCGCAGACGGCAGGAGAGTGTTTGACTTCGGCGCCAGGCGCGCACACAACCTAGACGCTGCGATCTACGGCGCCAGAGCTGCCTACATCGGCGGCGCAGACGGTACGGCAACGGTGCTAGCGGCTAAGGCTTTTGGCATACCGACGACCGGCACGATGGCGCATAGCTGGGTGATGTATTTTGGCGACGAATTTGAAGCCTTTAAGCGCTATGCCCTGCTCTATCCGGACTCCGCTTCGTTGCTCGTAGATACATACGACGTGCTACATAGCGGCGTGCCAAATGCGATAAAAACGGCAAAAGAGGTGCTAGAGCCGCTGGGTAAACGCCTAAAAGCAGTCAGGCTAGACTCCGGCGACCTGGCGTATCTATCCAAAAAAACGCGCGCGATGCTGGATGCTGCGGGGCTAAAAGACTGCAAGATCACGGTCTCAAACAGCCTAGATGAGTACACTATCGCCTCGATCCTGGCCCAAGGCGGGCAGATAGACGGCTTTGGCGTGGGCGAGCGGCTGATAACCTCTAAGAGCGATCCGATCTTTAGCGGGGTTTATAAGCTTGTCGCAGTCGAGAATGGCGGCAAATTTAGCCCTCGCATCAAGCTCTCAGAAGCCGTAGAAAAGATGACAAATCCAGGCATAAAAAAGGTCTGGCGCATCTACCAAAACGGCCAAGCCATAGCCGATCTCATCGCAAACGCGAACGAAACGCCCGATCTCTCCAAGCCCTACCGATACATAGATCCCCAAAAGCCGTGGAAGGAGCTGTATTTTGAGGGCTGCACGGCGCAGCAGCTGCAAAATCTAGTCGTAAAAGACGGCAAGCGCGCGGCCGAGCCGATAAATTTAGCCCAAATCAGAGAGTACGTAAAAGAGCAGCTGGAAAATGAAATTTGGCAGGAGGAGCAGCGCTTTGAAAACCCGCACAAGCACTACGTCGATATGAGCGTGGACTACTACGAGATAAAGATGGAGCTTTTACGTAGCACAAAAAAATAAATAAAAAAACGGGCGGCTTACTTTTGCGGTAAATTTTATCGCGCAAACACAAGTTTATAGATGCGAGAGACTAAGCCGCTCGTTAAATTTTCATATCGATAAAAACAAAAGTAGCAAAATAACGGTTTTCGCTTTTTGAAATCAAACTATTTATTTGAAATATATTCCGATTTTAGCAATTTGGCTTGCAATAACACTAGCAAAGCCAGTATTTGGGATAAAATCAAGCTAGTTTATGATTTGGCTTCTGGCGTAAATTTGTTTTTAAAATCCAAATTTACGAGCAAAACCGCCAAAAATGACATAGAATAAAAACTATCTGCAAGTTTAAATTTAGCTTGATTTTACCGACTTAAACAGCTTGCGATACTTTATACATATTACACAATCTGCCGTTTACAAATCAAAGTATTGCTTTAGCTCGTCGCGCCTATCCGTAGCTTTGGCTAAGCTTATTTCACCTACTTGCTATAATAATTCCTTTAGACTTATTCACTACTTTACTGCGAAACTCGTAGATAAAATTTACCGCCATTAGACATTATTTTAATGGTAGATTGTCGCTATCGCTTACAAAATACGGTTTATCTTTAACTTGGATTACTGATCCATGCTAATAATTTGGGCATTGTATATCATTTTGGCTGATTGGATGTGTAAATTTTGACTGTTTTTATTGGATAGTCGAAGAAAATATCAGCAAAAAACACTGCTGGTAGTTTCCTTTTGTTGCCGTAATTTGCGGGGGTTTTCTATATATTTCTTGAAGTAGTGGCGGACAGAGAGGGATTTGAACCCTCGAGCCCCGGTTAGAAGCTGCACCCTTAGCAGGGGTGTGGTTTCGGCCACTCACCCATCTGTCCACAAAAAAGAAACCGCATTATAATTAAATACCGCTGATATCTTGCTTAAATTTGCATTTTCGCGCCTCTTGCTCTTGCGCAGAAAAAGTAGCGTAAAATTTAATCAAATTTAAGCGGCTCAACGCGGGTTAAATTTGAAAATTTAATCCTTCCAAAGCCACCATTTCAGCTTGGCTTTGTCGGGACGGGGCGTGCTGGCGTAATAACAAACCATGCGATAAACGTAGAGGATGCACCTGTCGCTGCCACGCCCGAGCGCCTTTGTGCGTTCAAACATCTCGTCTGGATCCGCGCCCTTTAACGAAGCGATATCCTCGTAGCCCAGCGCCAGTAGATCCGCCTCGGTCGCCTCGCCGACATAGGGGATTTTCTTAAAATCGCTCAAATTTACCTCAAATTTCTTTTGAGCTCCGCCAAATTCGCCGCTTCGAATGAAATTTTAAATTTCATTTGCACGCTGCGAAGCTTGCTAAATTTTATCTCGCTACTGCGCTCAGTCGCCGCCCGAGCTGTCCTTGCGCGATGAGTTAATTAAAATTCTCGCGCGCAGGAACACTGTTTAAAATAATTTCGCGTCAAATTTTAGGCAAACCAAGCGTTAAATTTGCCCTAAAATCCGCTCGCAAATTTCGCGCGGGTTTTGTGCCTGATATATCGGCCGACCTACAACGATAAAATCAGCCCCCGCCTTGCGCGCGACGTCCAGATCCGCCACTCGCTTTTGATCTACCGCACTCTCGCCAAACGGCCTTACGCCAGGGCAGAGAGTGATGAAATTTGCGCTCGTAGCGTCCTTTATCAGGCGGCTCTCGAATGCCGAGCAGACCATGCCGTCAAGCCCCGCTTCGTAGCTCATCACGCTAAATTTTCGCACGGCATCGCTTAAATTTTGATCGTAAACCGCGCTAAATTCGGTCTCATCAAAGCTAGTTAGCGCAGAAACCGCTAGCACCAACGGACGCGAAGCTAGCTTATTCAGCCGCTCCATCACCGTAGCCATCGCGCGCTTGCCGCTACTTGCGTGCACATTTATCATATCGACGCCGAGCTTAGCGATCTCCTCGGCAGCATCGGCCATCGTGTTTGGGATGTCGTAGAGCTTTAGATCGAGGAAAATTTTAAAATCCCCGAGCTTTTTTAGCTCCTCGATAAAGCCCGCTCCATCGCGCAAATAGGCTCGCAAGCCCACTTTAAGCCAAATTTTATCCGAAAAGTCCGCAAGTCCCTCCGCTAGCTGCAAGCACTGCTGTTTTGAGCTCATATCAAGCGCGACGCAGAGCTTCACAGATCAGCCTTTAGCGCGTCTAGCACGCCATTTATAAATTTCGGCGCCGAGTCGCCGCCCAGCTCTTTGCCGAGCTCGATGCCCTCGTTTATGATGACGGCTTTATCGGTCGGGGTAAATTTCATCTCGTACGCCCCCAGCCTAAGCACGGCGCGCTCGATGCTGCCGATCTCGTTTATCTTCCACTCTTTTAGGCGCGCGTTTAGTAGTGCGTCAAGCTCATCTTCGTGCTCCAAAATACCGTGAAAAAGCGAGAGCGCAAGGCTTCGCTGGTCGTTTCGGATCTTTTTTTCTTCTAAAAACTCCTCGACGAACTCCTCGCTGCAGCTACCCATTTCGCGCGCGTAGAGTAGCGAAACGACGGCCTGCCTGACCTGATGACGAGTCGCCATTTTACGCCTCCAAATTTTTATATAAGCTTAGCATCTCGATCACGCCCGTCATCGCCTCAAAGCCCTTATTTCCAGCCTTTGAGCCTGCTCGCTCGATGGCTTGCTCGATGCTATCTACCGTTAGTACGCCAAATGTCACCGGCTTGCCGTATTTTAGCGTCACGTTTGCGATGCCTTTGGTCGTCTCGGCGCTCACGTAGTCAAAGTGTGGTGTAGAGCCGCGTATCACCGCTCCCACGCAGCAAATAGCGTCAAATTTACCGCTAGCTAGAGCCTTTTCAAGCGCCATAGGTATCTCAAACGCGCCCGGCACTAAAATCAAGCTCAAATTTTTCTCGTCTCCGCCGTGGCGCAAAAATGCGTCCCTCGCGCCCTCGACCAGCCTATCGGTGATAATGTGGTTAAACCTAGCGCCCACTATGGCAATCTTCTCGCCGCCTCTTAAAGCCAAATTTCCTTCGATTATTTTCATGGTTTCTCCTTTTAGATTATTTTTAACATTACCGCGCTTAGCGTTATTAGCGATAGATAAAACGCCTTTTGCACGCTCATTTTTTCTTTATCAAACACTATCCCGATACCCACGGCTCCGACCGCTCCGATGCCCGTCCAGATCGCGTACGCCACCGACATCGGCATAGCCTGCATCGCATAGCTCAAAAGCCAGAGAGAAATGGCGAAATTTGCGACCAAAATCAAAAAATTCGCCGCCTTTTTCACGCCAAAGCTTTTTTGAAATTTGGTTAGAAAAAACACGCCCGAGACCTCGCAACACCCGGCCGCCAAAAGAGCCAAAACGTGCGTCAAGATTTTAGCCTTTTTAACCCCAGCACGCCCGCGATCAGCGTCGCTATGAAAAATAGCCGCAAGAGATCTGGCGTCTGGCCGCTCGCGCGAAATTCGCTCACGATCTCGGCGATCACGACGAAAAACGCCCCAAGCCCCACAAACACGGTATATGTGATGCTAATGGGCAAGTATTTCATCGCCATTATAAAAGATGTAAAGCTAACGCAAACGAGCATCGCAGTTAGCGCGATCTCTGGTACGTTCACGGCATGCTTTAGCCCATATGCCCAGCCACATTCAGCCAGTGCACCAAGCAATATCCACAAAAAGCCCTTAGTTTGCATCACCTAGGGCGTCTTTTATCTTAAAAATTTGAGCGATATTTGCGTCTAGCTCATCCAAATTTAGCATATTCGGCCCGTCGCAAAGCGCCTCGCAAGGATTTATGTGCGTCTCATAGAAAAATCCGTCCACGCCGGCAGCTGCCGCAGCTCGCGCTAGATAAGGCACAAATTTCGCGTCTCCGCCGCTTTTCTCACCCAAAGCCGACGGCATCTGCACGCTATGAGTAGCGTCGAAAATCACGGGCGCAAATTCTCTCATCAGCACCAAATTTCGCATATCTACGACTAAATTTCCGTAGCCAAAGGTGCTGCCTCGCTCCGTTAGCCAGACGCCGTTTTGCTTAGCAACCTCGTATCCATCGCCGCTAACGCCCCTTGTTTCTAGCACTTTTTTCACCGAGTGCTTCATAGCGGAGGCGGCTAAAAACTGCCCTTTTTTGATATTTACCACCGCTTTTGTCTTAGCCGCAGCGACGAGTAGATCGGTCTGGCGGCATAAAAATGCAGGTATTTGCAGCACGTCGGCCACTTCGCCTACGGGAGCAGCCTGGTAGCTCTCGTGGATATCGGTTAAAATTTTAAAACCGAATTCCTTTTTGATCTTGGCTAAAATTTCGCACCCTTTTTCAAGTCCGGGTCCGCGAAACGAGCTTATACTCGTGCGATTTGCCTTGTCAAAGCTTGATTTGAAATAAAAATCTATCCGCTTATCTTCGTTAAATTTAACTAGCCTTTTTGCCACGTCAAAAACGAGCTGCTCGCTCTCGATGACGCAAGGCCCTGCTATTAGTATCATTTTTTCTCCTTTATTTGTCTTTATATTTTTTGATCCAGTCGATCAGGTATGGCCTGTCGTCATTTGCGGGCGTTTCAAACCATTGCGAGCAAAGCTTGTATTTTACACCATTTATCAGTATAGGGTCAGAATAATAACGCACTGCGTCATATTCGCTGTCAGCGATTACAAGCGCAGGGTAATTTAATCCAAGACTATCCTTACTATATCTTTCGCTTTGAAGCCTGTTTATCTCGTCGGCATCTACTTTACCGCTTTCCAAAATTTCCCTCATAATTATTCGTGCTATTTGTCCTACTTTTAGCTCGGCGTAATCGTCTTGATTATTTTTGATATTAACGTAGTCTTTAGAAAGTTGATAGTTGCGTATAGTCGTTTCCGGCTTTTGTTTTTCTACGTTTTTTGTATCTTTTAGGCTCTTTTTATCAAACAAGGATAGCATCTGGTAAGAACGCATAAAAAGCTCCGCCGTATCAGCCACATTACCACTTATCTCCAAAATAGGTTCTAAAACCAAATTTGAAAAATCGCTATTTGCTATTATTCTAAAGTCAAATTCAAATCCCATCTCTTGTATTATGTTGTTTATATCAACAAAACAAGGGCGCAAGGCATCTAAAATTTGTCTATTTATTTTAGGGGATGCAAAGATAATTTCTGCTTTTTTAACACCAAAATATCCATAAATACACATGGCGGTTCTAAGACATTTTTTTACTACTCTAACTACCGTCTCATCAAGACCGCCGTAGTTTAGTCCGGACTCATGAAAAGCAACATCAACTGCATAAATTTCATTCATACGATCATTTGAACAAACACCCAAAGCATCGCATTCAGCCTGCTGCAAAAGCTGCTTTAAAGAAGTATTTTGCTTGTAAATTTTATATCCGTATTTATTAGAAAAAAAACCATCTGTTTTCGACATAATTTTTTCTAGTTCGTCTGAAAATTTTAGTTCCCATTTTGGAGAAATTTTCCAGTTAGTTTGCACTATTTGACACTCTTTAACATGGCGAAGCCAGGAGTAAAATAAAGATTCGCCCATTTCTATTTTCATAAAATTTATCTCTCCCTTGCTACGATTATTCCGCTGATAACGACCAGCATTATACCAAAAAACGCCGCCGCATTAGGCAGCGTATCGCCCATAAAAAAGCCCACTACTAGCGAAAATACGACGTCCATATAGCTTATCGCGGCAACCGAGCCCGCCTTTTTGCTCGCCGCATACGCCTTCGTCATATAAAACTGGAAAAAATAGCCCGCAAGCCCCATTAGCACGATTAGGATTACGCCTTTAAAATTTGGCGCAACAAACGGCGAAAGCAAGAAATCTAGAGGCTCAAATTTGACCCACTCCGCAACGCCCATCAAGAGCATCGGCAGAGCCGTTCCCCACGCCATAAAGCTAAGCACGATGACGCTCGTGTCGTAGCTTTTGCGCAGGGTTCTAACGCTAAGCATCGCAAGCGCCGCCCCCACGCCGCTCCAAAGCCCCAGCCAGTCGGTTTTACTGATGCCTAAATTCGGCTGGATGATAAAAAGTATGCCGATAAAACCTAGAAATATCGCGCCCCAGCCCTTTTTACTAAGCGCTTCTTTTAAGAAAATCGCCGCAAAAATCGCCGTGAAAATTGGGCTCGTTTTTTGAAAAGTATAAGCCGCGCCTAAATTTATATGAGCGATGTTGTAGAAAAGAGCAAAAAGCGCGATCGTGCCGATAAATCCGCGAAACATCAGCACCAAAAGTTGCCCGCCTTTTTGATGCGTCGGCGGCCTTTTGTAAATCGCGTAAAGCACGATAGCAAGACCGACGGCATTTCTAAAAAATACGACCTCGATACTAGACATCTGCTCGCTCAAAACCTTGGCAAAGCCTCCCACGGCGGCAAAAAACATACACGCGATGATCATATAATAAGCGCCCAAATGGTGCAAAACGTATCTGCGAAACAAAATTTTTCCTTTAAATTTAGGCGTATTGTAATGCAAAACGGCTTAAATTTATAAACAATGTAAGCAAAAAATTTGTATAATCGGGATTTTAAGCGGCGAAGTCGGCCGCAAATTTAACGGGATTTTTAAGGGAAAATTTTGCAAAAGATAATTTTAGTCGGCAAGCCAAACGTCGGCAAAAGCTCGCTCTTTAACCGCCTAGCCGGCAGACGTATAGCCATCACCAGCGACGTTAGCGGTACGACGCGAGATACGAACAAAACGATTATAGAAATTTACGATAGAAGCTGCGTTTTGATCGACAGCGGCGGACTGGACGATAGTAGCGAGCTCTTTAAAAACGTCAAGGCAAAAACCCTAGCCGAAGCTAGAAGCTCGGATGCGATCATCTTTATGGTCGATGGCAAAATGATGCCTAGCGACGAGGATAAAGCCCTATACTACGCGCTTTTAAAGCTAAATTTACCGACCGCGCTCGTAATCAACAAAATAGACAGCAAAAAAGACGAGCTACGAAGCTACGAGTTTGCAAATTTCGGCGCAAAAACGAGCTTTGCTATTTCAGTCAGCCACAACGCGGGCATCGACGAGCTAGCGGACTGGATCTATAAGCAGCTAAAAGACGAGATCCGCCCCGACGTCGGCGAGGATCTGGACGAGTTTTTAGAAAATTTCGGCGACGACGGCGAGGTGGTTAAAGAGCTATCAGCTCGCGAGGACTATGAACGCAAAAATATCCAAGTAGGCATCATCGGACGCGTAAACGTCGGTAAAAGCTCACTTCTAAACGCGCTAGTAAAAGAATCTCGCGCAGTGGTGAGCGACATAGCCGGCACGACGATAGATCCGGTAAACGAGACTTTCGTCTATGAGGATAGGGTTTTTGAGTTCGTCGATACCGCGGGCATCAGAAAACGCGGCAAAATAGAAGGCATCGAAAGATACGCGCTAAACCGCACCGAGTCTGCGCTAGAGCTCGCCGATATCGCGCTTTTGGTACTTGATAGCTCCGAGCCGCTAACCGAGCTTGACGAGCGTATCGCGGGTCTTGCGGCCAAATTTGAGCTCGGCGTCATCATCGTGCTAAACAAATGGGACAAAAGCGAGGAAGATTTTGATAAATTTAGCCGCGAGATCAGGGATAAATTTAAATTTCTAGCCTACGCGCCGATCATCAGCGTCTCTGCTCTGGGCGGCAAAAGGGTACATAAAATTTACCCGCTTATTTTAGAAGTTTATAAAAACTACACGCAAAAAATCCAAACCGCAAGGCTAAACGAAGCCATCGAAGAGGCGGTAAAAGCGCACCCGATACCGCGCGAAAAGGGCAAAAGCGTGAAAATTTACTACGCGGTGCAGTTTGGTTTCGCGCCGCCAAAAATCGCGCTCGTGATGAACCGCCCGCGCGCCCTGCACTTTAGCTACAAGCGCTACCTAACGAACAAGCTACGCGAGAAATTCGAGCTATCGGGCACCCCGATCGTGCTGATACCTAAAAATCGTAGCGGCTCGGACGAGAAAAACGAGGGAAAAAGTGAGTAAAAATTTAGTTTTTATCGGCTTCATGGGCGTTGGCAAAGGCACGGTAGCAAGGCATATCGCGAAAAAAACGGGTAAGCTGTTTTTAGACACCGACGAGCTGATCGAAAGCGAGCAAAATTTAAAAGTTAAAGAAATTTTCGAGAAAAAAGGCGAGGAGTATTTTAGAAAATGCGAGGCAAAACTCGCTAAAAAGCTGGCCAAAAACGTAAAATCCTCGGTGATAGCGGCGGGCGGCGGCTTTGCAAAGGTTAAAGGCCTTAAAAAAATCGGCAAAATCATCTATCTAAAATCAAGTTTTGAGGCGATTTTAAAGCGTATAGACGAGAGCGGCGAAGCGCAGATGCACTACGCCAAACGCCCGCTTTTGCGCGATCTAAACGCGGCTAAAAAGCTTTTTAACGAGAGAAAAAAGATGTATAAAAACGTCGCCGATCTCATAATCGACGTCGAAGGCAAAGGGCTAGAGCAAGTCGCGAAAGAGATTTTAGAAAAAATAAAAAAGGATTAAGTAAAATTTGGGTTGAAATTTGAGCGGTAAACGTCAAATCTTAAGCGATCTAAAATTTAAGTTCAAATTTGATGGATTTCAAAAGTTTAATGCAACAAAAATAAGCGGCAATATTGTCAAATAGCCGTGCAAATTTTATAAAAACAAAAAATAAGGCGCGATATTTTTTCGCTAGACGCGGCAGATTTTGCTTTGCGAACGAGGTGCACTTGTCGTGCGTCGCAGTGAAGCTAAGCAAAATCTAACAAAGTAAAGCGGAAAAAGATAAGCCGCAAAAAAGGATAAAATTTGAGAGTACTAACGGGTTTGCAACCAAGCGGCAAACTACACCTAGGCAACTACTTCGCCTCAATTAAGCAAATGGTTGAGGCGCAGGGGCAAAGCGAGATGTTTATGTTTATCGCAAACTACCACGCGATGACCTCGGTCGCCGACGCAGGGAAGCTAAAACAAAACACTTATGAGGCGGCGAGCGCGTTTTTGTCGCTGGGTATCGATCCGCAAAAGAGCGTATTTTGGGTGCAAAGCGACGTCAAAGAGGTTTTAGAGCTCTACTGGATACTTAGTCAATACACTCCTATGGGCCTGCTCGAGCGCGCTCACAGCTACAAGGACAAGGTCGCAAAGGGCCTAACCTCGCATCACGGGCTTTTTAGCTATCCCGTTTTGATGGCGGCTGATATCCTGCTATACGGCGCGCAGGTCGTACCCGTGGGCAAGGATCAGATCCAGCACGTCGAGATCGCGCGCGATATCGCGATCAAATTTAACAACGAGCACGGCGACATCTTCGTCCTGCCGGAGTACAAAGTCGATGAAAACGTAGCTACCGTGCCCGGCACAGACGGCGCGAAAATGAGCAAAAGCTACGGCAATACTATAGATATTTTTGCCGGCGCCAAAGAGCTAAAAAAGCAAATTTCAAGCATCGTGACGACCTCCGAGCCGCTTGAAGCGCCTAAGCAGTGGCAAAACTGCAACGTCTATAATATCGCAAAATTATTCCTAGACGAGGACGGACAGCGCGACTTGCAGGCTAGATATGAGCGAGGCGGCGAAGGACACGGACACTTTAAGATGTATCTAAACGAGCTGGTTTGGGAGTATTTTGCAGACGCGAGAGGCAAATTTGATTATTATCTAAATCACGCAGGCGAAGTGGATGAAATTTTAAACGAAGGCGCGAAAAAAGCGCGAGCCGTCGCAGCGCCGATAATGGAAAAAATACGCGCCGCAACAGGCATATACAAATAAATTTTAAAGGAAAAAAATGCAAGCAATCTACCCTTACGCGCAGCTTATTCACCTGATCTGTGCTATCATTTTCGTCGGATTTTTATTTTTCGACGTGATTATTTTTTCAAGAGCCAAGGCCAAACTGCCCGCGGAAATAGCGCAAAAAGCGCAGCAAGCCATCTCAAGCGTCGCGATAAAAATCATGCCGCTTTGCGTGCTGCTTTTAGTACTAACGGGCGGCATGATGATGAGTAGCTGGGTCGGCTCGAAAGCCGGCGGATATTTTGAGTCGAATTTACAAATCGTCTTTATGATAAAGGTTATTTTGGCGCTACTGATATTTGCGGCCGTAGCAACCAATCTCACGTGTAAATTTATACTAAAACGCCCTAGCCCTCTAGGCAATATCCACCCGTTTGCGTTTGCGGCGGCGGCGATCATCGTGATATTTGCTAAAGTTATGTTTATGGTTTAAGGAGAGGATATGATAAATTTAAAACTACTCGACACTCGCTACGACGAGTTCGTAAAAAAACTACAAGGCAAAAACGTAAAGCCCGAAGTTTTAAACGAGCTTTTGACGACGTTTAACGAGCTAAAAGCAAAGCGTCAAGCGCTAGAAAATTTCCAAGCGATCCAAAACGCCAAGAGCAAAGAGCTTGGCATAAAGGCTAGAAACGGCGAGAACACCGACGAGCTAAAAAACGAGCTAAATTTGAACAAAGCAGCGATGGGCGACGCCTCCGAGATCGTGCGAACATACGAGGAAAAGCTAGAAAACATCGCAAGCTGCGTGCCTAATATCACCGATGACGACGTGCCGTTTGGTGCCGACGAGAACGATAACGTCTGCGTAAAAACAGTGCTCGAGCCGACCAAATTTGACTTCACGCCAAAAGAACACTACGAACTTGGCGAGAACTTAGGCTGGCTTGATTTCGAGCGCGGAGTTAAGCTCTCTGGCTCACGCTTTTGCGTACTAAAAGGCATGGGAGCGCGCCTATCAAGAGCGCTAGTTAACTACATGATCGACTTTAACAACGCGCGCGGCTTTGAACTGGTTAACGTGCCGTTTTTGGTAAATGCAAACACGCTTTACGGCACAGGACAGTTGCCTAAATTTGAAGACGATCTATATAAGGCTCAGGGCGAGGATTTGTACCTGATCCCTACTAGCGAGGTGCCGGTGACCAATCTTTACAACAACGAAATTTTACCCGTCGAGAACCTACCGATAAAGATGACTTGCTGCTCGGCGTGCTTCCGTAAAGAAGCGGGCTCAGCAGGACGCGACACGCGCGGCATGATCCGCCAACATCAGTTTGAAAAAGTAGAACTAGTAGCCATCACGACTCCGGAGCAAAGCGCGCAGATGCTAGACGAGATGGTGGCGTGCGCTAGTGATTTGCTAACAAGCCTTGGATTGCCGCACCGCCATATGCTACTTTGCAGCGGAGACCTTGGCTTTAGCGCGGCAAAGACGATAGATCTTGAGGTCTGGCTACCCGGACAAAACAAATACCGCGAGATAAGCTCGGTATCAAACACGCGCGATTTCCAAGCTCGAAGAGCCAAAATCCGCTACAAAGACGGCAAGAAAAACGCTCTGGTAAACACCCTAAACGGCTCGAGCCTAGCCGTAGGCAGGACGCTCATAGCGATAATGGAAAACTACCAAAAAGTAGATGGCAGCATCGAGATTCCGGAAGTTCTTAAAAGGTATATGTAGTGGCGCAAAACGACGATGAAAACGTAGTAATCCTCGAAGAGGCCGAAACCCAGCTAAGCGACAAAGAGCCTCGACCGGAAGGGCAAGAAGGCGGCGAAAGCGACGAGCTGGTTTCGCTCGACGAGCTAGAACCAGTAGTCCCCGAACAAACCGCAGACGCGCAAGATGACGCCAAAAAAAGCAAGAAAAAGCTTTTTATCATCGGAGGATCGGCGGGCGCGCTCGTCATCATCTTGGCCGTAGTTTTGTTTTTCGTTTTTAGGGGCGAGAAAAAGCCTCCGATAGATGAAAAACAGATCGTAAAAGATATCGAGGAGCACTACGAGTCGCAAAAATTCGGCAGCTCAAAGATCGACGACATGATCGCTAAGGCAAATTTACTCTACGAAAAGGGCAATAAATTTGAAGCGCTAAAAATCTACGAAAACATCGCCGTCTACAACCAAAGCCTCTCAAACTACAATCTTGGCGTCTCGCAGATGAGGCAGGGTAAATTTGAAGACGCGCTAGAAAGTTTTAAAAAAGCTATCGACAATAACGAAAACGTCGCCGTTAGCGCCATAAACGCCGCGGTTAGCTCGCTGGAGCTAAAAAACGAGCAAAATTTTAACTATTATATAAATCTCGCTAATTCGTTTTTGTACAAGGAGGCAGACTCTCCGCTATACAACTACTACTACGCGCTCATAAACTACTATAAAGGCCAATACATCGAGGCTCTAGCGGCCCTCTCGCACGCCGAAAACGGCTACTACAAAGACCGATATGACTACCTCGCGGCTAAAATTTTAAGCTTTATCGGCGACGATACCGAAGCGATACAAAAGCTAGAAGCGCAAAAGGAATTTGACGCAGACCTGGCGCTTGGCATGCTTTACGCAAGACTCGGGCAGTACGAAAAGGCCAGAAATAGGCTAAATTTAGCGCTAAACAAGGGCGGCGACTCAAATAAAATAAACTCGATGATAGCCATCATAAACCTAAAAGACGGCAAATTTGAAGCGGCGACAAATGAAATAAAGGCCGTATTTCACGAGGATCCGTTATTTTTAAACGCGAATTTCCCGATTAAAACGATACTAAAACCCGAGCTTTTTGACGTAAATTTAGCTCAAGCACACTTTAGAAACGACCTGTTTTTCGATAAAACCAAACGATATGAGACGCTGTTTTACTTCGCGCCTTATAAGGTTTTTGACCCGAACCAAACGATAAACTACATAAGAAAAGGCGGCGTTAGCCTATTTTTGGACGACGCAAGCGCGGCGGGCAACTACCTAAACGCTAGCGGCGCGCTCTCAAAGGTAAATTTAGAGCTCTCATCAGCCATCGCAAACGCCCTAAACTACAAGCTAAAACAGGCCAACGCGCAGTTTGCCTCGCTCATCTCGCTCTATCCCGAGCACTCGGTTTTACACTACGACCTAGCGCTTAGCTACGCGCAACTGGGCAACTTTAGCATGGCGGCAAAGCACTTTATCATGAGCTATCACCTAGACCCTACAAATCATCTAGCTGGCGTGCTAGGCGCTATCGCAAACGATATAAACGCCGTGGATAACACCAAACTACTACAAGAAATTTCAGAAAATCTCGACCACGACGCGAGCTCAAAAGACGCGCCCGTAAGCCAAGCTCTAATGGCGCTCATCGCAAACAATAGCGGCGCTTTAATGCGCTGGCTAGAGCAAGAAAAGGAAGAGAGCGCGCTAAATTTAGCCTTTGACGCGATAATCGCAAAGATGACCGACAAGGGCGAGGAGTTTGCTAAAAAAACGCAAATTTTAAAGGCCAAGCTGCCTGAAGATATCGTGGCGAATATCCTTGATTTTATCGCAAACTATAAGGATGAAGGCATCAAAAAATACGTCGAGCAAATCCAAATTTACTTCCACGACAAACGGCTAAATGACGCGGCGTTTTACCACGGCGCAAACATCATCAAAGAGCAATACATAAAGCTTTTGCAAATCTCGGGTCTACTAAACTACGAACGCGAGAAAATAAAAGCGCTACTAAAACAAGGCGCCAATAACACCGATTTGCTCCAGACGCTAGCTTATATCGACATTTTCACGAATGATTTTGAAGAGAGCTATCAGATCTACAACCGCATAATCGACGAATTTAAGATAAACGACGCGGGCACGCTATTTCTAGCTGCCGTAGCCGCCATCGGCTCAAACCACCCGCAAAACGCAACCGCGCTTTTGGAGCTATCTAAGCTTACCGATCCAAATGCGATGGAAAGCCGCGTGGCGCTTGGACACCTATACCAAGAGATCGATAATATCGAAGCTGCGACGATACAATACGGGCTGATAAAAGATCCGAATTTTAAAAGCAAATTCGTTGATTTTATGATTGATTACGAGAAGCTGAAAAAGTAGTTTTATGCGGGCGATACGGCGATAAACTCGTCGCAAAGTCGCCCGAATAATTTTTATGGATTAATAGCACCGAAGCGAAGCTGCTTTGTTAAATTTGACGAGAAGCAAAAATAACTCGCCTCGTCAAATTTGATCGCCCTGCTACACTTTGTGCTATGACTAGCTATTTTAAAAAATAACCGCAAATTTAAGCACGGCACTAAGCCGCGCCTAAAGCCAAATTTTACTTATCCTCAAGCACCTTTTCGCGCCATTTTGAGCTTGATTTTTTATCCATCGCCATATCTTTAGACATCTCGGCAGCAGCCTCAAAGTTTTTCTGTACGCCCTCGCTGCTGTTTTTGTATTTCACCGCGTTCGTACCCTTTATGCCTAGGCTCTGTGCCTCGCTAACCGCATCGATGTTCGCACCCAAAAATATAAACTCCCAGTCGTATTTTTCCTGCTTGTCGCTTATCATTTTTTTGATCTGCGCCTTTGAGTACTCCCTGCTCGAATTTTCTTGCCCGTCGGTTACGATCACGAAAAGCACGGCTCTGTTTTTAGCATAGATATCCTCGACTTTTGAGATTTTATTTATCGTATCGCCCACAGCGTCTAGTAGCGCGGTGTTGCCGCCTGCGACGTAGTCTTTACTCGTTAACTTCTCGACCTTTTTGATATCGGCTCTATCGTGCAGCGTCTTAAAATTCGTATCAAAAAGCACCGTAGTTACCTTGGCGTCCACGCCCGCTTCTTTTTGCTTGTCGATCATCGAGTTAAAGCCGCCGATAGTATCGCTCTCAAGCCCGCTCATAGAGCCTGATTTATCCAGGATCAGCACCATCTCAAGCTGCTTTGGCTCAGATTTTTGCGGCGCTTCCTCGCTTTTAGCAAACGCAAAAGCCCCGATAATCATCAACAAAAACGCGATTTTTTTCATATTTTCTCCTTTGAAAATTTGGTTTGATTATAGCAAATTTTAATGGCGCGGCGGTAAATGCGAGAAGGTTTAAATTTGAGTTTTGTATTTTTGTTGATTTTAAAACAAGCCGAATTTAAAGGTTAAATTTTACAAATTTAAGGCCCGAATCCGAGCCTTAAATTTACTAAGAAACGCGGTCAAACCGCTCGAATTTTACTTTGTCGCAGTGATTTTTACGTAGCTGTTTAGCGCACCTATATACGCTCTAGCGCTCGCCGTCATCGTATCGATATCAAGTCCGTGACCGATGATGGTTTTACCGTCAAATTCGACCTTTACTACGACATTTGCCAGCGCATCCTTGCCCTGAGAAACGGCGCTAACCTTGTAATCCTTGAGCACGCCGTGGATGCCGCTTAGGCGGTCGATGACCTTAAATATCGCGTCCACCGTACCGTTGCCTAGCGCCGCGTCGCTCTTGATCTCGTCGGCGTAACGAAGCGTGATCGCCGCGCTGCTTAGGCCTTTGTTGCAGCTGTTTTGCGTAAGCGTCAAGAACTCGAAAACCTCAGGGATCTTGATGATCTCGCTCGTGACTAGCGCGCGCAAATCATCATCAAAGATCTCTTTTTTCTTATCCGCAAGCGCCTTAAATTTCTCAAACGCCTCGTTTAACGCGCTATCTTCTAACTCAAAGCCAAGGCTGATTAGCTTATCTTTAAAGGCATGGCGGCCCGAGTGCTTGCCAAGCACGAGCGAGTTTTTATCTAGCCCGATACTCTCCGCGCTGATGATCTCGTAGGTCTCTTTGTGCTTTAGTACGCCGTCTTGATGGATGCCGCTTTCGTGAGCGAAGGCATTTTTGCCAACGATGGCTTTGTTTGGTTGAGGCTCGATGCCGATGATGCCCGATAGCAGGCGCGAGCTAGGATAAATTTCCTTGCAAACGATGTCGGTATAAAGCGGTGCGAATATATCTTGGCGCGTCTTTATCGCCATTACGATCTCTTCAAGCGCGGCATTTCCCGCACGCTCGCCGATGCCGTTTAACGTACACTCGACCTGCCTGGCGCCCGCTTTTATCGCGGCTAGCGAGTTTGCCGTAGCTAGGCCTAGGTCGTTGTGATTATGCACCGAAACGACCGCGCGACCGTTTATAAATTTAACCATTTCTCCTATGCGAGCGGTAATCTCCTCGGGATATAGATACCCCACGGTGTCTGGGATGTTGATCGTTTTTGCTCCGGCGTTTATAGCGGCGTCACAAATTTCTTTTAAAAAGCTCATCTCGCTCCTGCATGCGTCCTCGCAACTAAACTCCACGTCGTCGCAAAATGTTTTGGCGTATTCTACGGCTTTTACGGCGCGTCTGATTACTTCATCGGGAGCCATTTTTAGCTTAAACTCCATATGGATCGGGCTTGTAGCGATAAAGGTGTGGATGCGTCTGTTTTTAGCAGGCGCGATAGCCTCTCCGGCGGCCTTTATATCGCCGTCCACGGCGCGGGCGAGCGAACAGATGGAGGCGTTTGAGGCCTGCTTGGCGATCTGATGTATCGCGTCAAAATCGCCCCTACTAGCCGCAGCAAAACCGACCTCCATGACGTCCACGTTTAGGCGCTCCAACTGGCGCGCGATACGGATTTTCTCCTCGGTATTCATCGAGGCACCAGGGCTTTGCTCGCCGTCTCGTAAAGTCGTATCAAATATTATTATTTTATCATTGTTCATTTTTTATCCTTTTTGGAGTTTTAGTTCGTATGGTATAAATTTGATTATTAGGGTGTGAAACAGTCGCTGCTTAGCGCAGCAGCAGAAGTAGGGAGAAAAATGCGTTAAATTTGACGTTGCCGTTCATTCGCTCTCCTTTTGGATTTTTTTGTTTTTAAGTCTCATAAAAACGTATCTGATTATACCGTAAGAAACATAAACGCTCATTAAAGTCGTAACCGCTTCGATGGGGCAAACGTAAATAGCCGAAAACGCAACCGTAAGTCCGACTAAGATGCGCAAAAAGTCAGCCCTTTTGAGATCTACTTTTTTAAAGCTCGGGTAACGAATGTTGCTTACCATCAAAATAGAGAGCAAAATTTGCAAAAACAGCAAAAACCACTCGGCGCTTCTAGTAAAATCATACTCTAAGCTCAGCCCGACCCAAAATGCAGAAACTATAGCGGCCGTAGGTATCGGAAGGCCGATAAAAACAGACGGCTCATAGGTGCCGGTCATTACGTTAAAGCGTGCAAGTCTAATAGCGCCAAAAACTACGAACAGTGCTGCGACAAGCGAACCCAAACGTCCAAAGCTATGTCCGACTGTAAAGTAAAAAAGCATCGCAGGCGCGACGCCGAAAGCTATCACGTCGGCAAGACTGTCAAATTCTACGCCAAATTTAGACGTGGTTTTAGTTAGCCTAGCTACGCGTCCGTCAAGTCCGTCCAAAAATAGCGATAAAACTATGTAAATAATAGCCTTGAAAAAATAGCCGTTGGCCTCCTCGACCAAACCCGCGCTAGCCGCTATGTAGCCGCGCACGGAGACGATGATACTAATGATACCCAAAAACGCCGAAGCCGCCGTGAATAAATTCGGCAAAATGTACATTAACTGAAGTTTATGCTGATTGTCTTGCATCTTTTTCCTCGTAGCTAAAAAACCCTAAAATGCCTGCGCTTGCCACTTTTTCGCCAACACTAACGCTTATTCTCGTATTTGTGGGCAGTATCAAAACCACCTCGCCGCTACTTAAAAAACCAAATCTCCTGCCCGCTTTTAAGTGGCTAAAATTTTCAAATGAAATACCCTTACTAAGAGGCCCGGCGATGATGCGGATCGCAAATTTGTTGTTTAAATTTTTACATACGAACAAGGCTCGCTCGTTTAAATTTTTAGAAGCTTCCATGGCGTTACACAAAAAAAGTCCGTGCCTTTGTTTGACTTCCAAAAGCTCCATATCGCAAGGAGCTCTGAGCGCGCCCGCGTCAAATACGCCCTTGCGGATAGTTATGGCTACACACTGCGTGTCAAAATAGTAAATTTTATCTATGCTTTTGATCTTACCGTCGATCGGGCTAAGCATGGCGTAAGCATCGTCGCTTCCTAGCGCTCGCTCTGGGTTTCTAAACCAAAATACGCAAAGCGCAAAAAGCATGAAGAATAAAATTTGACACACGCCCAAAAACAGCGCAAGCAAAAGCAAAAGCCCTAAAACGAAAACGTATTTGTAGCCCTGTTTTGCGATTAGCCCGATGTTTTGCATATCTTTACGCTTGTTCCTCTTTGTTTTCTTCTAAATTTACGAGCCTGCTAGGCATGCCGCGCTCTTTTTCGTAGTTTGCGATGATCTCTCTAACCTTCGCGCCCTCGATAGTTTCCTCTTCGTAAAGCGCTTCAACCATCTTTTCTATCGCGTCACCGTAAGTTCTCAGCGTCTCAAGCACGTGTTTATAGCGCTCATCAAGCGTGGTTTTGATAAATTCATCCACTTTTTCCGCCGTTTTATCGCTATAGTCCCTATCGGCCTGACCGCCAGCCAGGAAAGTACTGCGGCGTTTTTCAAGCACCATAAGTCCAGCGATATCGCTCATGCCATATATCGAGATCATCGAGCGAAGTATATCGGTCGCGCGCTCTAGGTCGTTACCAGCACCGGTTGAAATCTCTTTTATAAAGACCTCTTCAGCTGCACGTCCAGCTAGAAGCACGTCCACTTCAGCCATTAACTCGTGACGCTGCATCATAAATTTATTCTCTTCAGGCGTATGAAGCGTGTAACCAAGCGCCGCAAGTCCGCGCGGTATGATCGATACCTTGGTGACTCTGTTTGCGCCTTTGGTAGTCTCTGCTATGAGCGCGTGTCCGCTCTCGTGATAGGCCACGATGCGCTTTTCTTTCGGATTTATACGGCGAGATTTTTTCTCAAGACCAGCGATCGCTCGCTCGACGGCCTCTAGCAAGTCAGCCTGCTCGACTTTGCCTTTTTCTTTTCTGCCTGCTAGCAGGGCGGCTTCGTTTATGATGTTTGCAAGATCCGCTCCCGCAAGACCTGCTGTCATACGCGCGATATCCTCGATACTAACGCTATGGTCAAGCTTAATATCTTTTATATGCACGCGTAAAATTTCGATCCTGCCTTTAAAATCAGGCTTATCGACAAGCACCTGCCTGTCAAATCTACCCGGCCTTAAAAGCGCGGCGTCAAGCACCTCCGGACGGTTGGTTGCGGCAAGTACGATAACGGGCGACGCATCCGAGCTAAAGCCGTCCATCTCGGCTAAAAGCTGGTTTAGCGTTTGCTCGCGCTCGTCGTTTCCGCCGATCATTCCGCTAGCTGCGCGGCTCTTGCCGATAGCGTCAATCTCATCTATAAAAACGATCGCCGGAGCTTCTTTTTTCGCATTTTCAAAAAGATCTCTCACGCGGCTAGCACCCACGCCGACAAACATCTCGATAAAGCTTGATCCAGAAACCGAGAAAAACGGTACATCCGCTTCGCCAGCGACGGCCTTTGCGAGTAAGGTTTTACCAGTGCCCGGAGGTCCTACCAAAAGCACGCCTTTTGGGATTTTGGCGCCCAAATTTATATATCTATCCGGATGCTTTAGGAAATCCACGATCTCTTTAACTTCTTCTTTTGCTTCCTGCACGCCCGCCACGTCGGCAAATTTAACCTTCGGTTTTTCCGAGTTTACTAGCTTTTTAGAGCTCCCCATCCCAAGGATACCGCCGCCCATATTTCGTTGCATACGGCTAGCCAAAAACATCCAAATTCCAAAGAAAATAAAAATAGGAAGTATCCACGAAAAGAGCATTTCGGTAAACCAGTTCGTCTCGCTATACGCTCCATAAGGGATCTTTTGCTCCTCCAAAATCGGCACTAGCGTCGGGTCATTTACTCTTTTGGCAAAGTACGTTCTGCCGCCGTTATCAACGGCTTTTATCGAGGTTTCGGAGATGCCAACCTGCGCTACTTGCTTGTTTTTTATCATCTCTTTTATCTCGGAATACGAGGTGCTTTTCGAGCCGGCCGCGCTCTGCCCTAGTAGCGTGCCGTCCATCTCGCCGCCTCCAAGCCCACGAAATGCTATCACTATCACGATAGCAAAAATGGCGAAAATCAAAATCGGATTTTTATTAAAAAAATTATTTCCACCGTTATTTAAATTTTTATCATCATTTTTTCTGTTATCCATTACGTTCCTTAAATTATTTTACGCTTTTTGAAATACGAAGCTTTTCCACTCGTTTTTGGTTTGACTTTCTACTAGTTTGAGCGACGAAAAAGCTTCTAAAATTCGCGTTTCGTATTTATCCAAAACACCTGCTAAAACCAGATATGAGCCCTCTTTTAGCAAATTTATCAAATCATTTTTTAGCATTAGTATCACGTCGGCGATTATGTTTGCGACGACGATATCGTATTTTTTATCCAAATTCGCCACCGAACCGGTCCAAATTTGATTAAATTTAACCCCGTTTAGCTCGGCGTTTTTCTGCGAGCTTTGCACTGCTTGCTCATCAGTATCGCAGGCATCCGTGACGCAGCCTAGTTTTGCTAGGGCGATGCTTAGTATCCCACTTCCGCAACCCACGTCAAGCGCACTCATACAGCTTGATGCGTATTTTTGCAGATACTCTATGCAAGCGCTCGTACTCTCGTGGTGACCCGAGCCAAAGGCAAGCGCGGGATCGATGATGATGTTTTCAAACACGTCTTTAGACTCTTCCCAGCTTGGGTGGATGTAAAATTTACCGATCTCTATCGGTCTTACGTTTTTTTTGTATTCGTTTAGCCAGTCTTTATTTTCTTTTTGACTTTTTATTATCTTAAACTCGATCTCGCGGCCAAGCGTATTTTGCAGAGATTTTGCGTATTCTCGTAGGCCAAATTCCACTTCGTCTAGCTCGTCTTCGTCCCGCACGATAAACCCGCCGGCAGTCTCCTGTGTACAAGTAACGCCCAAAGAAAAAACGAGATCTTCGAAAAGCTCGCGAAGCTCCTGCGAGCAAAGAACTTCAAGCTCGTAAAATTTATCTTTCAAATTTATGCTCTTTTAGCCTAAGACGTCTTCAAGTTTTTCTTTCAAAACTTGCGGCGTAAACGGCTTTACGATGTAGTTATTGACACCTGCTTTTAGCGCGGTTATAACCTCGGCCTTACCGCCCTCAGTCGTTACCATGATGATAGGCATATCGACGTATTTTTGCTCGGCGCGGACTTTTTTTACTAGCTCAAGGCCGTTCATCTCAGGCATATTCCAGTCGGTGATAAGCACGTTTATATCGCTATGTTGGCCTAAAATTTGCCACGCTTCGACTCCGTGCTCAGCCTCTAAAATTTCCTGATGTCCGAGCCTTTGCAGGGTGTTTTTTATGATTCTTCTCATAGTGGAGCTGTCGTCAACTACTAGTATTTTCACAATCGTATCCTTTTTTAAAAAATGTCCAATTCTAGCAAATTTTATATTTAAATTTACTTTAAAATTTTATCGGCCCAGCTTAAAGGCCTCTTTTAGATCAAGCGCTCCTTCGTAGTACGCCTTGCCTACGATAGCGCCGTAAACGTCTCCCGCGCGCATTAGCGCCCGAATATCCTCTATATCTTTTACGCCGCCGCTTGCGATCGTATTTATGCCGCTAGCTTTTGCGATTTGCGATGTAAATTCCACGTTCACGCCGCTAAGGGTGCCGTCTTTTGAGATATCGGTGCAGATTATCGCTTCGACTCCGGCTCCGGCAAATTTAGTCGCTAGCTCGGTCGCCCTCATCTGCGATACCTCCGCCCAGCCCTGCACGGCGACGAAGCTGTCTTTGGCGTCTATGCCGACGGCGACGCTATATTTTTGAGCCATTTCTTTAGTAAAATTCGGATCCTTTAGCGCTACCGAGCCCAAGATAACGCGCGTTATGCCGCTATCAAGGTAGCTTTTTATTCGCGCTTCATCGCGTATCCCGCCGCCGATTTGGATTTGTAAATTTGCTGCTTTTGCGATTTTTTCTACGGTTTTTAGATTTACCGCTTCGCCGGCAAACGCTCCGTCAAGATCGACGACGTGAAGCCACTTTGCGCCCATATCTTCAAATTTTTTAGCTAGCTCCCACGGCGCGTCCGAGTAGACTTTTGCGCTACTCATTTCGCCTTTAAAAAGCCGAACCGCCTTGCCCTCTTTCAGATCTATCGCAGGGAAAATTTCCATCACATCTCTCCGAAATTTCGTAAAATTTTTAGTCCCGTCTCATAGCTCTTTTCAGGGTGCGGCTGAAAGCCGAAAATATTATCTTTGCACACCGCGCTTACAAATTTATAGCCGTATTCGCTAAAGCCAAGCGCCGCATCATCATCGCAAACTACATGATAAGAGTGCACGAAGTATAAATACTCGCTAGCGGCTAGATCCTTATTTATCGGCGTTTGCTTGGTAAAATTTATCGTATTCCACCCGGTGTGCGGCACCTTTAGCGGAGCGTCAAATTTGGACGGGTCAAATTTAACCACTCGCCCATTTATGAGTCCTAGCCCCTCGTTTACGCCAAATTCCTCGCTTTGCTCAAAAAGCAGCTGCATACCCAGACAAATGCCTAAAAACGGCTTTCCGCCGGCTACGGCCTCTTTTATCGCGGGGATAAAATTTCTATCTTTTAGCTTTTGCATAGCTTCGCCAAAAGCCCCGACTCCAGGTAAAATAATCTTGTCAAATTTACCCAGCTCCTCGCCGCGACCGACGAGTTTCGCCTTTAACTTTAAACTCTCAAACGCGTTTAAAACGCTCCTTAAATTTCCCGCGCCGTAGTCGATGATGCCAATCATTGCGAGCTCCTTTGCTTGGTAGCAAAAAGATAGATGCTAAGCGCGATCATCAATATCGCGACGCCGCCGATGAGATAGATCGCGTTTATGATGTGGTCCGGCGCCGTGATGGCAAATTTAAACACGAGCATCAGGGCCTCGATCGCAAGCGCGATGATGATCGATCCGATAAATCTGATCATCGTCTTGTTTTCCATATCCTCGCCGCGCTTGCTTTTGCCTAGCACCTCTTCTTCAAATATCGCTTTAACCAGGTCAAATATCGCAAGCGCCAGCGTCAGCACAATCGTGTGCTCAAACATCTTTTCGACTTCGATATTTAAAAGATCGTTAGCCAAAAGCCCTTTAAGCGCGTCAGCAAACAAAAACAAGGCTATGGTAAAAAGCGCGACCGAAAACGCGGCGTAAACGACCTTAAGAAATTTGCCAAAGTAGCTCTCTAGCTTGCCATGAGAGACGATGGTTAGGATATTTTCTAGCGAAACGTCGATACACGCGACGAATTTTAGCTCTCCCTTATCATCATATATCGGAGTGGACGCCGTCACGCACAGCTCGCCCGTTAGCGAGGATGGATACGGGTCGCTTAGCACGCAGCGCTTTTCGCGCACCGCGGTGTAATAATAAGACTTATTGCTACAGTTTTCGCCGCCGCCGGCTTTGTATTTTTCATTTAAGCTCACGGTGTCGCCTATTTGCACGCCGTTTGCGTCAAGTACGTAAAACGCGTCAAAACCCTCTATCTCGTGAGCCATTTTATCAAAGCCGCTTTTTATCGACTCGGCGTTTACTCCCGGCAGCCTGTTTGGCAAATTTTTACTAAAAAGATAGCATATATAGGCTCTAGCCTTATATCTTAACTCTGAAAATCTCTGTATATCTTGCAGCGTCAAATTTATTCCTTATTTAGCGCGTGATTAAACTCCGGCACGATCTCTTTGAGCGCAGCCGCGACATCGTCCGCGTGCGTTAAATTTTTAATTTGCTCGTTTAGTTTAGCTAGGTCGTATTCGCCCGAGTGCGTCACGAAAATAGACTGAAACTCGGTTTTTACGTCGTCTTTGTTTATTAAAAGTTCCTCGTAAAGCTTCTCTCCCGGGCGGAGACCGACGAATTCGACGCCTAGGTGCTCTTTGTTTGATAAAATCAGCATCTTTTTAGCTAGATCGGCGATCTTTATTGGCTCGCCCATATCAAGCACGAAAAGCTCGCCGCCTTTTGCGATCGAAGCAGCCTGAAGCACGAGCTGACAAGCCTCGGAAACCAGCATAAAGTACCTCGTGATATCAGGGTGCGTGACGGTTAGCGGTTTATTGTTTTCGATTTGTTCTTTAAATTTCGGTATTACGCTACCGCTTGAGCCTAGCACGTTGCCAAAGCGCACCGCGACGATCTCAGTTTTAGCAGGTAAATTCGAGTTTAGCGCGTAAAGCTCGCACACGCGTTTAGTCGCGCCCATGATGTTCGTCGGGCGTACAGCCTTATCGGATGATATCATCACGACCTTGCTAACGCCGTATTCGATAGATAGATCGATCAAAATTTTGGTGCCGATTATGTTATTTACGACCGCGGCTTTAGGGTTTGCTTCGCAAAGCGGCACGTGCTTATAGGCTGCGGCGTGGATCGCGATCTGCGGTTTAAACTCCTCAAAAACCGCGCGCAAGTCAGCTTCGTTTACGATATTTATCATCTTGCTCACGGTTTTGTCGCTGTGAGTTATCTCGCCGATTTTGTAGAGATTAAACTCGCTGTGATCGATCATGATTAGCTTGCTAACGCCAAATTTTAGGCACTGCTTGCAAATTTCACTACCGATACTACCGCCCGCGCCCGTGACCAAAACGACCTTGCCGCCTAAAAATTTCTCCACCGCGCTACTATCTAGGTCTTTTGGCTTTCTAGCTAGCAGATCCTCGATCGAGATATCCTTGATCGCGTCCTTGCCTGTGCCAAACATCGAGAAGATCTTGATATCGCGGATACCGTAAGCCGTAAGCTCGTCAAAAAGCTCGGCCAGCTCGTCTTGACCGAGCGCTAGCGCGATGATAGCGGTTTTTACGTTGTACTCTTTGATCAAATTTGCGATTTCGCTCTTTGGCTGCACTAAAAACCCGTCGCAGTAAGTGCCGACTAGATCGCTCCTGCCGTCTACCACGCCCACGGCATATAGATCGATGTAGCCCTGCCTAAGCCCCTTTAAAACATGCAGCGCCTTTGAGGTAGCGCCGATAACGACGCATGGCTCGCCCGTATGCGGCTTTTTAGAAAAGTCCAAAAACATACGCTTGGCGATCCTTAAATTTCCGATTAGCAGGCACGAGATAATAAAGTCTATAAAAACCACGCTTCGAGGAAACGGGTTAAAAACTGCAGGCATCGCAAAATAAACGATCCAAAAGCAGACGATCGCGCAAAGATGAACGAGGAAAATTTTCCTCGCTTCGTTTAGTCCGAAAAATCTCCACGGCACCTTGTAAATTTTAAAAAGCCACATGAAAAATAGCTTTAAAACCACCATCGTAGCGCAGCCCGCGACCAGTCCGCCTCTAAAATAATCAGGCAGAACGCCGCTAAATCTAAGCAGATACGCCAGATAAAACGACGCGACAAATATCACGATGTCAAAGGTTAGAAAAAACGCAAGCCGCTTTAGCTTCGTCGCTTTAAACATTTATAAATTTTCCTTTACGATTTTTACCACTCGCGCAAACTCCTCGTCCCCCATCGCCGTACCGCTAGGCAGGCAGATACCGTGCGCAAACATCTCCTCGCTAGTGCCGTCCGTGAACGCTAACGCCCCCTCAAACACCGGCTGCATGTGCATCGGCTTCCAAAGCGGACGGCTTTCTATATTTTCTTTAGCGAGTGCGTCTATCACGCGCAAGTGCGCACCTTTTTCTTTAAACAGCGCGGTCGTTAGCCAGCGGTTGCCGCGAGAATTTAGGGTTTCAGGCATAAACTCAAGCTCAGGAAGCTCTTTTTGATATTTTTCAAAAATTTCGCGTTTTTTTATCACGCGCTGCTCGAGCACCTCCATCTGCGCCGTTCCGATCGCGCCTAGCACGTTGCTCAGGCGGTAGTTGTAGCCGTAGTCTTTGTGCTCGTAGTGCAAAAACGGCTCTCTAGCTTGGGTGCTGTAAAATCTTGCCTTTTCCACGAGCTCTCTTTCACCCACTAGCATGCCGCCGCCGCTTGTGGTGATGATTTTGTTGCCGTTAAAGCTATATGCGCCCAGCCGTCCGAACGTGCCCAGCGCTTTGCCGTTCAAAAATCCGCCCAGCGCCTCGGCCGCGTCCTCGACAACGGCGATATTTTCCCGCTCGCAGATCTCGCAGATCTCTTTCATCTTTGCCGCCTGACCGTAGAGGTGCGTGACGACGAGCGCTTTTGGCTTTTTAGGCGAATTTGCGATCGCCTTTTTTAGCAGCTCGGGGCTTAGATTCCAGCTTTCGTCGCTATCGACAAAAATAGGCGTAGCGCCTTGATAAAGTATCGGGCTAACAGACGCCATAAAGGTAAACGTAGAGGCTAACACCACATCTCCCGCGCCGATGCCTAGCACCCTTAGCGCCAAGTGGATCGCCGACGTGCCGGAATTTAGCGCCAAAGCATCGGGCGCTCCCGCGTAGCTTGAGACGCTTGCTTCAAATTTATTCACGTATTCGCCAAGCGGCGCGATGTAGTTGCTCTTAAAGACCTCGTTTATGTACTCTTGCTCTTTGCCGCTCATGTGCGGCGGACTTAGGAAAATTCTTTGCATTATTATTCCTTAAAGAAATTTACGCATTGTAGCACTTAAAATCTAAATATTTTTATAAAAACTCGTTTAAATTTGCTTTTAGGCCGTAGAAAATGGGGATTTTGTTAAATTTTGCGTCAAAATGTATTTTGGAACTGCAAATTTGACGCAGCAAATGATATTTATATATTTTGCCTGTGCCGACTTTTGTCGCTACGGACGTAAATTTGACGAGCGATATTTTGGCTCTCAAATTTAGCTCAAATTTCGCCTAACTTTAGCGGGATTACCGTAGGCGACGCTACCGTCTGCGATATCTCGTACTACGACGCTGCCCGCTCCGATGATACAGTTTGCACCGATTTTTATGCACTGCACTGCGCAAGATCCTATGCCTACGTGGGTATTTGCACCAACGATCACGCCGCCCGCTAACGCCGCGTTTGGGCTAATGTGCGCAAAATCGCCGATCTCGCAGTCATGCTCGATGATCGCGCCAGTGTTTATTATCGCACCCTCGCCTATTACAGCGCGCGCGTTTATGACGGCATTTGGCATCACGACCGCGCCCTCGCCTATTTGCGCGCTAGCGCTTACTACCGCGCTTGGATGGATCAAATTTACTATGACAAAGCCCGCGTTTTTTACTCTTTCTTGCAGGATGCGCCTGATTTTATTATCTCCGATAGCTACGATCACGTCCGCTTTTTCTAAGCTCGGGTCAAATTTGAGCACGTTTTTGCCGTCAAATTTGGCATCGTCTAAAAACACGACCTCGCCGTATCCGCAGGCTCTTGCTACGTCCGCGACGACGGCTCCGTGTCCGCTAAAGCCGTAAACGTAAATTTTAGTTGCGGCCATTAAATTTCTCCGTCGTGGCCATGCCTTCTTTACTTACACCGCTTCGTTTTAACACCTTTTGCACCGTTAAAATCGCGATTTTCACGTCCAGCGTAAAGCTAAGCTCGCGGACGTATCTCGCGTCAAATTTAAACTTCTCCGCCCAGCTGATCGCGTTGCGGCCGTTTACCTGCGCTAGTCCCGTGATACCCGGTCTCACGTCATGGCGGGTTGCCTGCTCGGCGTCGTAAAGAGGCAGGTACTCAACCAAAAGCGGACGCGGCCCGATGAAGCTCATATCGCCTTTTAGCACGTTAAAAAGCTGCGGCAACTCATCAAGGCTCAGGCTTCGGATGGTCTTGCCGACGCCGCTTAGGCGCAGCTCGTCGGGCAGCAGTTCGCCGTCCGCACCGCGCTCGTCGCTCATCGTTTTAAATTTGTAAATTTTAAAAATTTTAGCGTGCAAACCCGGGCGCGCCTGCGTAAAAATGACGTCCTTGCTAACCTTAAAATATATCAAAACTGCAACAACCGCCATAATCGGCAGCGTCAGTACGATTAAAAAAATCGCACCGCAAATATCCAGTAATCTCTTAAAAAACACTCTATACATCGATAAATTTCCTATAAATTTCTATATATTTTCGCGCGACCGCTCGCTCGTCAAACTCGCGCAGGGCGAGCTCCCGTCCGTTTCGGCCCATTTGCGAGGCCAAATTTTCGTCGTTTAGTAAAATTTCTATCTTTGCGGCTAGGTCGGCGGAGCTTTTTACCTCGCAAAGCAGGCCGTTAAAGCCATTCGTCACGGCCTCGTTACATCCTGCCACATCGCTAGCTACGACTGGCCTACCCATACTCATCGCCTCTAAAACCGTGCGCGGAAAGCCCTCTTTGTAGCTTGGAAGCGCAAGCAGATAGCTAGTCTTTAAAAGCTCTGGCACGTCGTCTCTAGCGCCCAGATACCGCACGGCGCCGCCAGTTAGAAACTTCGCGTCGGCAGTACTTTTGTTTCCTTCAAACCCTTCGCCCGCAAAGACGAACGCGCAGTCCTCGCGCCCGCGCAAAAGCTCTGCCGCCTCGTAAAACTCTCGCACGCCCTTGTGCCACATCGCGCGCGCTATCATCAGCACTATCTTTTTGCCGCGCAGATCCTCGCCCAAATTTGCGGCCGACACGCTGTTTTCGTCAAATTTGAGTGTATCCACGCCCACACTTTTTATCTTAAAAATTTTCTCCTCGGCTATCAAACCGCGGCTCAAAAAATACGCCGGATCGGCCTCGTTTACGAACACGCAGCCGTCGCTCATATTTAGCGCTTTTTTATAAAGCGTCTCGATCGCGGCGCGTACTAGACGGGTTTTTAAGTCGTTATCGATATAAAAGCTGCCAAGCCCCTCGACCAAATTTATCACGCGCTTTATGCCCACTTTTTTAGCCGCAAAGGTGCCAAATACGTTTGACTTGTGCGCCGAGGTTTGCAGCAGATCCAAATTTAACCCGCGTAAAATCTCGGCGAGCTTTTTTGAGTTTTCAAGCACGGTTAGAGGATTTAAGCTCGCGCGGTCAAGCTCGTACGTCACGCAGTTAAACTCGCTTTTTAGCCTATCCGTGTAGTCGCCCTTTGGCGCGATAGCAAACACCTCATGCCCGAGCCGCTTTAGCTCGCGCATGATCGGCGCGCGGAAAAAGTAAATGCTCATATCGGCGTGACTCAAAAATCCAAATTTAGCCATTTAAAAAACCTCTATCGCAAATTTAGCGGACACCTGTGCCTTGATCAAATTTACCGCCCTCATCTTAGCAACCTATAAATTTTAACCGCGCCGTTTAAAACGACCGGCTCAAACAGCTCTTTATCGTAGTTTTCGAGTACGAAAAGCTGTATGTAGGCCGAGTTTAGCACCGCTTCGTCAAGCACCAAAAACCGCCTGTAATCCTTCATAAAAATTAGGTAAATTTTACCGTCCGAGTCCATCTCGTGTTTTTTGACGACCAGCTTATCCTTTTCGTCGTAGCTTGTTTCAAAGTAAGTATTTACGGGTATTTCGCGCTCGCCGATATAGACCTTGGACGCGTCGCCCGATACGCTAAACCCTCCGCCGATATTTATCGTATCGCCGTCCACCGAGTAAGGCTTGCCCGGATAAAATATCGCTCCATACTCCTCGCCGCTGTTTAGATCGAGGTTTGAAAAGCGCAAAACGGCGCTAAAGATATCGATCATGGAGTCAGGCAGATAATAATAAATCTCGCGTGTTTTTTGTGGCGGCTGGAAATCCTTGCTATTTAGCGAATACAAAAACGAATTTACGCTCGTGGCGTTGTAGTCCTTTATCATCTGGTTTAAATTTAACCCGAATCTCTCGCTAAAATTTCGCTCGGTGTATTCGACCTCGAGACGCGCCATATTTGCCGACATGCGCTGGTTGCTAGCAAGAGCAAAGCTCACGGCGAAGTTATCCCTACCTAGGTGCTTGCCACCGTCGATGAGGGTTTTGACGTCCGCGTAGTAGCGGATCGGGTAGCCATAGTCCCACCACGCCAGCACGTAGTCCTCGCGCCCCGCGATCTTGTGTAGCTTATCCAGGCTCTCGACCTCGCTTTTGGCAAAAACGGTGCCGACTTTGTAGCCGTAAATGTGCTCTAAGCAAGGCATCAAGGATAGCGCGGCGATACAAAAGACGCAAATTTTTTCTAAAAGGGCGTGTTTTTTGAGCGAGCTTAGGCCTGAGACCATAAAATAAGCCGCCCCGCAAATAAGTGCCGCCGCCGCAAACGTGGCTAGATATACGCCAAAGCCCGCCTCGCCGTCAAAATTTGGCGCGAAAACTGGAGATTTGCCGTGCAAAAGGCTGTAATATTTATCAAAATACAAAAAGAAAAACGCAAAAAACGCCGCTAAACAAACGGTGCAAAATTTGTCTAAAATTTTATCTTTTCCAAAAAAACTCACGCAAAGTGCCGCAAAATATCCAAATCCTATCGCCATCACGGGCACGGAGTAGATCGTAAATCTAAGCCCGCCTTTTAGCGCCAAAAACCCAAGTAGCAGCATCGGGAGCGCAAGCAAAAAGGAGCGAAATTTAAGACAAAGCGCGGCGATGCCTACAAGCGACAAAACAAATGTAACGATATGACCGCTGATACGCTTAGCAAAGGCATTTATCGACTCAAACTCAAACGAATAATCGCTCATTTCCATTATCGTTTTATTTACGTTATAAAAATGAAAAACCGGCTCACTACTCTCGGAACCCCCGCGAAATACGTAAAATTTAAGCTGAAATAAAATTTGATTTAGTCCGCCGCTAAAACCCAGAAGCGCGACGGCTAAAGCAAGACAAGCCGCGATAGCGCGTTTATCCCAGATCTGCGGACGAAATCTCATCGCTAGATAAAGCGCGACCGCAAGCGCGCTTTTAGCGTAAAAATCGATATACGTAAGTGCAACTATCATCAAAATGACAGCCTCGTAATTTAGCGCGTTTTTCCTATCAAAAACCAAAGTATAGAGCAAAAATGCGCCCAGCATGGCAAAATTTAGAGAGTAAGAGCTCGGATACCACCAGTCGTTTATCAGGATAAAAATCGGGATAAAAATGAGATCATTTGCGTTTTTTTTCTGCGCGAGGCGTATCATCGCCCAGACGCTAAATGCGGGCAGCACGATCGTGAGCATATCGGTGTCGTAGTAGCCCGCCATCGTGCGGTTGTAGTAGCTATTTGCAATGCTAGCTAGCAGCGCCGCCGCAAAGCCCATGCCGGGCATCTCATACTCTTTGCCTATCAAAATCACGGGAATAACGATAAGCGAGCTAAAAAACACGCTCATATAAAGCAAGATACTCTCGAAGCTAAAAGGCAAAATTTGATACAAAAAATACGTAAGCGTGGGCATCGAGCGGCCGTAATAGCTAAGGTCGTTTGGCTGATGAAAGCCCGCTATCATGTCGCGCGCGCCCTCGGCAAAGGCGTAGCCGTCGTTTGTGCTGATCATGAGCTGATCGTTCCAGAAAAAGTGCTGATATTCGCCCGCCCAGTACACCCAGTACATCCTGCAAACCACGCTAAAAACAAACGCCGCAAGCATCAAAAAACAAGTTTGCTTTGAAAATTTAAATTTGCCGGGGAATTCTAAAATTTTACTCGCCATTTTCACCCTCTAAGTATCCTATGAGTTGCGCCGCGACGGCGTTTTTATCAAATTTTACTACGCGGTCGTACGCTCTTTTTTCGTAATCTTGCCTCAGATTTTCATCCTCAAGCGCTCTCCTCATCGCCGACTCCATAGCTTTTTCGTCGTCAACAGGAGTTAAAATGCCGTACTCATCGTCGCCAAGAAGCTCTCTAGCGCCGCTTTTATGATCGGTGGAGATGATAAATCTCTCGCAAGCAAGCGCCTCCAAAAGCACGTTTGAAAAGCCCTCAAAGCGCGAAGCGCAGACAAAACACTGCACGCTTTTGATAAATTTAAACGGATTTTTATCCGTGCCTAGCAGCTTTACTCGCTCGCTCACGCCAAGCTCATCGATCAAATTTTGAAGCTCGCCTTGCAAAGGCCCTTTGCCTAAAATCCCAAGCGTCGCGCGCTCGTCATTTAAATTTGCGATTATTTTTATTAACATCGCTTGATTTTTACCGCTATCAAGCCGCCCGATATTTAGAAAAAACGGCTTAAATTTGCCCTCTAACGGCTCATCGGCGAGAGTTTTTATCGCCGCTAAATCAACCGCATTATATAGCACTTTCGTCTTTTCCCTGTCGCAGCCGAAATTTCGCACGAGATCATCGGCATTTCCCTGCGCGTTAGCAAGGATAAGATCGGCTCTAGAGTAAAGAGCCTTGACTAAAATTCTATTAGCCAGCCCGCTAAGGCCGCTTTTATAGATAACCGACGGACAGCTGCGCTCGCTTATAACCATACGTCCTTTTACTCCGGCGATCCTTGCTAAAAGCGCGATGTAGCAAGGACGGTTCATTAAGACAAAATGCAGGTCAATAGCCAAGTCGTCGCAAAGTTTTTTATAGTTTAAGGCTAGAAACGGAAACAAAAGCCCCAAACGAAAAAGCTTTTTTACGCCGCTCTCATATGGATCCGAGCGCTCGAGGAAGTGAATTTTAACCGCGCTTGGTATCTCGTAGGCTACAACCTCGCTCATCAAAACGAGATGAACTTCGTATTTTTCGCACAGAGCCGGGAGCAAATTTGAAACCACGCGCTCCGCGCCGCCCGGCCCCATCGAGTAGAGAAAAACGGCTAATTTTTTCATTCGCCGCGCGTTTTTTTGTATATCCAAACGCGAATTTTAGTTAAAAACAAAATCATAGACTTTGGAAACGGGCTTAAAGTCAGCATCGCCAGCGCTTCTTTGGTAAATTTAAATTTGAGGCTTTTAAAAAGATATTCGTACATTTTTTTGTATTCGCCGCCAAATTTAGCATAGTACGCCGCCATTTTATAGAGGATCGCGATATGAGCATCGTTTACGCGAAATTTCGGCTCGGCCGAATTTGCCCCGTTTGCTCTAGCTTGAGCGTTTTTCTCAGCAATCTTTTGCAAAATGAGCTCCGCAGTCATCGCGTAGCCTTTCATTATGCAAAGCGGGCGCTTAAACGAGTTTATCGTGACGCTGTCGCTGCGGTGAAAGCGGTAAATACGCACTGCATCGTGTAGATAGTAAGCAGGAAGATCAAAAAGGTAGATCCAAAGCGTATTTTCGCTACCGTAAAGCCCCTTTTCAAAGCGCCTCTGCCCGATCGCATCGCGGCGAAACATTATCAAAAACTCGCCCGTTATCTTGCCGTCGTAGTAGTCCTGCGGCGAAATTTCCCCGCTTTTATTTAGTCCAAATCCCGAAAATTTCGTCGTCGGCTCGCCGTCAATCTCAAAATAACAGTTCGCCCATACGCTAGCATACCCCTGCTCTAGCACGGCCGCCATCTTGCTTATGGCGCCTTCTATCAGCAAGTCATCGTCGTCTAGTATCACGAAAGCATCGCCGCTAGCGTGGTCAAAACCGTTGTTTTTATTGCCGTTTGGGCCGCGGTCATAGGTTTGGTTTAAGACGTATTTTACGTTGCCATATTTAGCGACGTAGCTTTGCGCAAGCTCGCGCGTGCCGTCGTTTGAGTTATCGTCGCTGATTATGATTTCTTTGTTTTCGTAGTCTTGAGCCAGCGCGCTTTTTAGGGCGGCTTCAAAAAGCTCTTTGCGGTTGTAGGTTGGGATTATTATGCTTACTTTTAGCATTTTAGCTCTTTATGTTTTGTGTGATAAAATCCATCCACTTTTGATAAATTTGATCGGTTTTAAAGGCATTTTTGCGCTCGTTGGCGTTTTTTACCAGCTCTAGTCTTAGCTCCTCGTTGCGCATTAAAAGTTCGATTTTACTTCCGAGCGCTTTTACGTCGTCTATCGGTACTAAAAATCCGTCCTTGCCGTCCTCGATGAGCTCTTTTGCGCCGCTTGTAGCAGTCGCCACCCTAGCGCAGTTAAAAAATACGCTCTCGATTAAAACGTTTGGTAAGCCTTCGGTTTTAGAGCTTGAGACTAAAATTTTAGACCTTTCGTAAAGCGAAGCGACATCGCTCGTTTGCCCTATAAATTCGGCATTTAGATGCAGTTGTTCGTGCGCGATGAGCTCTAGCCTTTGCCTTTCCTCGCCAGCGCCTGCTATCACAATTTTCCACTCTTTTAAAAGCTCTTTATCTACTAGGCTCATAGCTTTTAAAAATACGTCGCAACCTTTAAGCGAGATGAGACGACCGACGAAAAGGATGATATTTTCCTTCGGCAAGCCCTGTTTTTTGGCTTCAAACATCGGATTATACATCACGGTTTTATTTTTTACGAAGCTATAGTATTCGTAGTCCTCTTTTGTAAGCACCGTGAGTCCGCTAGCTAGCGGGTATAGAATACGGCGCAAAAACAGCCAGCCGCGCCCTTTGAAAAAATCGGCGCTTGAATGCTCGCTGATAAAAAGCGGTTTGTTTATAAATAAATTCGACAAAATCACGTTGATATTGGTGCTATCCATCGAAGAGATAACGACGTCAAAACCGCCGTTTTTGATCAAATTTCGCTGATAAAAAAACTTTTTCACACGCCTGATTAAATTTGCAAAAAATCCTTTTTTTACCATCGGAAAAGGCAAATCGATCAGCTTTATCCTCTCGTCTAGCTCGTAAAACGGCGGTTTGGTGTCAAATTTTAAAAGCGTTACGTCGTGAAATTTCGCAAAATAGCTCGCTAGCAAGCTCATCACGCGCTCAGCGCCGCCTGCTTGCAGGGTCGAAATTATAAATAAAACCTTCATTCTCTCTCCAAATTTTAATCGGTGCGCGAAAATTTAATAAATCTTCAAAATTATTGATTTTATAAATTTTGAGCTTTATAATCGCTTAGTTTCTTATCTTTTAAATATCCGCTCATAGCCTAAAATTGCTGCTTCAAGGCGCGTTGCGGCGACATATTTTAAGCTGTTTAGGCGAGCTAGCGGGGAGACCTTTACCTGCGCTCTTTGCACCCGCTCGGCTTGGATATTTGAGTCCGCTAGATCTGTCGGATGAGCAAAGATATCGCTAAAATACATCTTTAAGCCGTTTTGCAAAAGCAAAATTCTCCAAAAATCAGCCACGCAAAGTGCCTTTTTGTGCGTTTGCAAGATCTTTTCCGCCGCGCGCCTATCAAGCACGTAAGCAGCCGCTCGGTAGATCGTGCCGTAAGAGCGCTTTGAGACCAGCCAAAAATCATCCTCCAGCTTTTTGCCAAATGCACTAAATCGCCCCTCTAGCCCGTCTTGCGCGCCGCAAATGAGCGCCGAGCCTTCGTCCATCTTAGCAGCCGTTTCAAACGCCTTTTTCACGCCGTCCTCGTCTCCGATAACGTCGTCTTCTAAAATGAGAGCAAATTTGGCGTCGCTTTTTAAAAACTCCTCGTAAGCGCGCATGTGAGAGAGCGAGCAGCCGACCTCGGACGGGCTTAACAGCCTGCCGTAGGCCTCAAGGCTAGCTAGCGCGTAGCCATAGTACTCCTTTGCGCTCATAGCCCTGCCGTCGGTCGCCTCGACAAGCTTAAATTCGCCGTAGTTTTTAAACCGCCCTTTTAGCTTTTCTCGGCGCGCCTCGTCGCTTTTTAGCGAAATAACGAATACTAAATTTTTCATCTTTTAAACTTCGATTTGATCTTATTTATCACGATTAGTTGCTCTCTTTTATCAAATATCAAAAATAAGCTCGCGGCGTAACCGAGCGCAAGTAAAACCGCCGAATACGCGGCAAATTCGCTCCAGCTTGAAATCTGCACGAAATTTCGCAGCCAAAAAAACAGCCCGCAAACAGCTACAAAAACGGCCAAATTTTTAAAATAAACGCCATAAAAAGTGGTAAGCGGCAAGCTCAAATTTAAGGCGGCATTTATGAGGTCAAACCCCAAAATGCGCACCGAATAAAGTGCGGCGCCGACGATCGCCATACCGTAAATACCGTAAGGTGTAAATTTAAGCACGGCAATCTGAGCCAAAATCGTGCCGGCACCCAAAATAGTGTTTGCTATCGCGGGGCGTTTTAGTTTATTGGTCGCACTGTCGAGATTAAAAAGCGAAAAAACGTAGCTAATAAATATAATCGGCACCAGGGTTATCATCGAAAGATTATAGATTAGGCTTATCTCATCCGCGCTTTTAAACGGTAGCCAAAGCGTGTAAAATTCGCGTCCAAAAGCCACAAAAATAGCAGCCGGTACGCTCATGACAAAAGCCGTAACTCGCATCGAAAATTTAGCATCCGCAACAAGCGCGGTCAAATTTGACTTAGAGTAGTGCTCGACAAATTTTGGCGCAAATATCGCGCTAAGCTGCGCTACGAAGCTTTCCAAAATGATCGGAGCCGCCTTTGAAACGGCTAAAATTCCCGTCGCGTTAGCGCTTAAAAAGATGTTGCAGATAAACAGATCCATACCGCTCATAAGCACGCGGTTTAGGGCGTTAAAGCTATTATAGACGCCTGATTTTAGCAGCTCTTTTATCCGCGCAAAGTCAAATTCGCGCGGGTTAAATTTAAGCTCCGGAGTGATACGGCGCGAAACCCAAACGCTCGTAAAAAACACAAAGAGCGACGCGACTAGAGCGGAGATCGCGATATAAGCGATCATCGGTCTGAAAAAATAAAAAAGCGCGACGATGAGAACGGCCAAAATGGCGCTAGACGCGGCGTTGCGAACGGAGATGATGTAGAGCTTGTTTTTGATAAACATCGAGACGCTGATGACACCGTTAAAAAGTCCGACGCAAAAATTTATAAAATAAAACGCAAAAGTAAGCCGCACGTCGCTAAGCAGCGCGTCGCTGACGTTTAGCACGCTTTGTAAATTTAAGATAAAAATGCCGGCACCCAGCAAAATCAGAACGCAAAAAAAGATATTTACGACTAGAACCGACGAGTAGTAGGCGTTAGCCGCGCGGGTGCCCCCTCTGTGCCACTCGTACGCGACGAAACGGCCGCTAACCGAGTTTATCGCAGCGGTTACTACTAGAGCATAAGCCACGATAGCGTTAGACAGCCCGACAAAGCCGTAGGCTTCGTTGCCTAGGCTTTTTAGAATGTAAGGCGTGAGGAAAAAATTTATCCCCATCGAGACGATAAAAACGACGATGGAGCTGATCAAATTTACGAGCATTACAGCCTTGCGTCGGCGTTTTCGTAAACGTTTTTGATATCGTAAACGAGAGCTTTGCTAAATTTTAACCCTTTAAATTTATCGTGAGCGACGGCGATCACGACGCAGTCGTAGTCCTCCTCGTCAAAGCTTTTTAGCGGCACGATACCGTATTCGCGCTTTACCTCGGCCTCGTCCGCCCACGGATCGTAGACGTCCACGCGGCAACCAAAATCCTTAAGCTCCTCGATCACGTCTATCACGCGCGAGTTACGGATATCCGGGCAGTTTTCTTTAAACGTAAGGCCAAGCACCAAAACGCGAGCCGAATTTATCAAAACGCCCCTTTTTATCATCAGTTTTACGACCTGATCTGCGGCGTATTTGCCCATATTGTCGTTGATGCGGCGTCCGGCTAGGATCATTTCCGGATGAAAGCCAAGCTCCTGCGCCTTGTGCGTGAGGTAGTATGGATCTACGCCGATGCAGTGGCCGCCTACTAGCCCAGGGCGAAAATTTAAGAAATTCCACTTCGTGCCCGCAGCCTGCAAAACGGCGTTCGTGTCGATGTTCATCTTGTTAAATATCATAGCAAGCTCGTTCATAAAGGCGATGTTGATATCGCGCTGCGTGTTTTCGATGACTTTGGCGGCCTCAGCAACCTTGATAGTAGGCGCTTTATGCGTGCCCACCGTTATGATCGAGCGGTAGACCTCATCGACCTTGTCGGCTACCTCGGGCGTCGAGCCGCTAGTGATTTTTTTGATTTTAGTTACGGTGTGCTCTTTATCGCCCGGGTTTATGCGCTCAGGCGAGTATCCGCAGAAAAAGTCCTCGTTAAATTTAAGCCCGCTTTGCTCAAGCAGCGGCACGCAAATCTCCTCCGTGACGCCAGGATACACCGTGCTTTCATACACGACTATATCGCCCTTTTTTAGCACCTTTGCGACGCTTTGCGTGGCTTTTACCACTGGCGTTAGATCGGGACGTTTGTTTTTATCTATCGGCGTCGGGACGGTAACGATAAAGAAATTGCAATCCTTTATATCGTCCAAATTTAGGCTAAATTTCATGCCGTTCTCTATCGCTTTTTTCATCTGCTCGGCGCTAAGCTCCAGTGTGCGGTCATACCCGCTTTTGAGCTCCTCTATGCGGGCGGCATTGACGTCAAAGCCCGTGACTTCGTATTTCTCGCTAAATGCAGCCGCCAAAGGCAGCCCAACGTATCCTAGTCCAATAACGGCTATTTTCATTTATTTTTCCTTTTTAATTTTTTTGGTTCTATCGTTTTTACGCGTTCATACATTCTTATTTCCGCGCCTACTCCTTGCGGAGTTATGATTTTAACGGGGCTAACGCCAGGTAAAATTTGAGTGAATTCGTAATAAACCCGCCTCTTTTTCTTTCCGTCCTTGCAAAGCATCATCGTTTGCGCCAGCTCGTCACCGCCGCTAAATTCATAATAAATCCCGCGCGCGTCCTCTTTTTCCTCGAGTTTTCCGCCGAGTAAAAAGGCAAAGTTGCAGTTGATTTGCATATCTTTAAAAAACGCGACTTCGTATTTAAAATAATCAGGCGGCATCTTTGAAATAGGTAGCTCGAAAATATTTTCCTCGGTTTTCGCCGCGTTTTCGCCCGCCAAAAGCGCAAACGGCAGCGCGCAAGCCGCGATAAAAAGTAAAATTTTCCTCATGCTTTTACTCCGATTTGAAAATACTTAAAGCCCAAATTTGACAGATTTTTCGCGTCGTATTGATTGCGCCCGTCAAAGATCACGGCATTTTTTAGCCGCTGTTTCATCTCCATAAAATCAGGCGACCTAAACTCGCTCCACTCGGTAACCAGCGCGAGCGCGTCGGCGCCGTTTAGCGCGTCGTATTTGTTTGGAGCAAATTTTAAATTTGAGTTAGGTAGATATTTTTTGGCTTCGTTTACGGCTTTTGGATCGTAGGCGACTACGTTTGCGCCCGCGTTTTCTAGCGCTTTTATGAGCACTAGCGAGCTAGCCTCGCGCATATCATCGGTGTTTGGTTTAAACGCTAGCCCCCAAATCGCCACCGTTTTTCCGCTCAAATTTCCGCCGAAAAATGCTGAAATTTTTTCAAAAAGCACCGTTTTTTGCGCCGCGTTTCTAGCCTCCACCGCGCTTAAAACCTTCGGCTCAAAACCGTTTTGTCTGGCGGTGTAGATGAGCGCCTCGACATCCTTTGGAAAACAGCTACCGCCGTATCCGCAGCCAGGATATATAAAGCTATAACCGATGCGAGAGTCGCTGCCGATTCCTTTTCGCACCAAATTTACATCCGCGCCTACGCGCTCACAGATACCCGCGATCTCGTTTATAAAGCTTATTTTAGTCGCTAGCATAGCGTTTGCGGCGTATTTGGTCATCTCTGCGGACTTTACGTCCATAGCGATAAAGCGGTCGTGATTTTTCATAAACGGTGCGTAAAGCTCGCGCATAACGCTTTGACCCCACTCGCTACTAGCGCCTACTACGACGCGATCGGGCTTTAAAAAGTCCTCTACTGCCGCGCCCTCTTTTAAAAACTCGGGGTTTGAGACGACTTCAAATTTGACGTCCATATTTCTCTTTTTTAGCTCGCCCGCGATCACTTCGGTTACCTTCTCTGCAGTGCCGACGGGGACGGTTGATTTATCCACGACGATTAGCGGCGAGGTTAAATTTTGCCCGATACTTTTTGCGACCTCTAGCACGTAGCGTAGATCAGCCTGCCCGTCCGCGCCCATAGGCGTGCCCACTGCGATAAATAGCACGCTAGCGTGCGCCAAGGCCTCTTTTATATCGACGCTAAATTTGAGTGCGCCGTTTACCCTGCACTCCGCGACGATCTCAGAAAGTCCAGGCTCATAGATCGGTATGACGCCGTTATTTAGGGCGTTTATCTTGGCTTCGTCTACGTCTACGCATATGATGTCGTTGCCCATTTTAGCTAGGCACGCGCCGCTAACGAGCCCCACGTAGCCAGTGCCTACGACTGCGATCCTCACAGCCTCTTCTCCCACTCAAGCGCGGTTTTTATGATTAGCGCCAGATCCTCTCTCTTAGGCTGCCAGTTAGTTAAATTTCTTATCTTTTCAGGCTTTGCGATGAGTCGTGCGGGGTCGCCCTGTCTGCGAGGCGAGTTAATAACCTTAAAATCAACCCCGCTTACTTTTTTAGCCGTTTCTATAACTTCCTTTACGCTAAAGCCGCGGCCGTAGCCAACGTTAAAGATTTCGCTTTTTTCGTACTCACTTAGATACTCTAGCGCGCTTAAATGTGCGTCGGCCAGGTCGCTCACGTGGATATAGTCTCTCACGCAGGTGCCGTCTGCGGTAGGATAGTCGCTACCAAAAATTCCCATACTCTCACGCTTACCCAGAGCCGTCTGCGTCGCGACTTTGATTAGATGCGTGGCGTTTGGATAGTTTTGCCCGATGAGACCCTCCTCGTCGGCGCCCGCGACGTTAAAGTAACGCAAAATCGCAAATTTGAAATTTTCATTTGAAGCGGCGTAATCTTTGATGATCCACTCGCTCATTAGCTTGCTTCGGCCGTACGGGTTTATCGGATTTGCCGCGGTTTGCTCATCGACCTCTCCGATCTCTGGCTCGCCGTAAACCGCCGCCGTGGAGCTAAAGATAAATTTATTTACGCCGTACTGCTTACAATAGGTCAAAATTTTAGCGACGTTTGCGGTGTTGTTTAGGTAGTATTTTAGCGGATCTTGCGTGCTTTCAAAAACCTCGATAAATGCGGCGAAATGGATAATCGCGTCAAATTTGCCCTCCGCAAAAATCCCGCTTAGATCATCTTCCAAATTTGCCTTTACGAACTTAAATTTACCGATTTTCTCAAGCGCGTCAAGCGCCTTTGTAGTACCTTTGCAGAGATTATCCACGACCGTTATCTCGTGCCCGCCTTGCTTTAAAAGCGCCTTTAGCACGTGAGAGCCGATGTAGCCCGCTCCGCCTGTTATTAAAATTTTCATAGCGATTCCTAATATTGTGATTTACGAATACATTTCGTTATGCATGCTTTTGCTAAATTATTTTTCTTTACTGCAGAATTGCCTTTCGCAAGGTATGCCGTCGTTATCGCCGTCGGTTCTTTGAGTTCCACCATCCTCGTATCTTCCGCATTTTTTTAGATACTCTTTTGCCTCGGCGCAACTGCTAAAATGACTGCAATGCGTTTTTTTGTTGCAATCAATCGTAGTACTGAAAGCAAAACTTGCGACCATTAAACTAAGCAAAACATATTTCATATTTTTCTCCTTAAAAGATGAGCGATTTTAGATAGCTTCGGTATTATATGTAGATTAAACTTATAGAAATCTTTTGCAGCAATGTGCCTGTTAAATTTGCCCAAGAGAGCGACAGCTGCGTAAAACAAGCGCTTTTTGATACAAGCGTTTCAAATAGCAGAAAAAGAATTAGGCTAGCTTGACAGGCAAGACTTTACAAAATATGAAAAACAATGCAAGCGGTAAATTTACCAAAAAGCACTTTCAATTAAATTTAACCGCTTTTATCAGCAAATTTTGCCCCAAAACAGCCAAATTTAATCCTCTCTAACCCGCAAAAATATCGGAAACCTAGGCAATCCTTTTGCGGTTAAATTTTGATATTTGTAGGTTATTATAGAGCCGATCTTAGGCGGGTTTGCGCGCTCTTCGTCGCTAAAGCCCGAGCCTATCTTAAATTTTACTCCGATAGCGATTTGCTCGTCTGGGTTTGAGCCTGCAGCGCCGAGCGATTTGCATGTTACCGAGCCCATGAGCCCGGCGTATTTACCCGTTCCCGCGTTTATCGCCGTTACTTCGCACTCGGCGTCTTTAAATTTTTTATATTTCAGAGCGTTTTTGCTTCGTTTTCGCTCGTATGGCGCATTTGGCTCGCGCACGACGGCACCCTCACCGCCCTTTGCGATGATGGCCTCCGCAAATGCCTCAAATTCGGCGTTATCTTTTATTTTTACTTGTTTGATTATCTTTAAATTTTGTCCTGATTGCGGATTTTGCAAGATAAATTTTTCAAGCTCGCCAAGGCGATCTAAAAGTCCGCCGCTAGCCTCAGGTACGTCAAAAACGTAAAATTTGATCTCGCTCCACGCCGCGACGCTGGGCGTTTTATCCATCACTATCGATTGGATTTTTTCAAATTCGCCCCGAGCCGTATAGAGCTCGCCGTCAAGCGCAAATGGCGGAAAATGCGCGCTCCAGCCCCCTGGCGCGGCTAGAATTTTGCCGTTTCGCGAGAGCAAATTTCGCCCATCCCAGTAGGCGCGCACGCCGTCTAGTTTCTCGCTAGCTAGCCAGGCGCCGACGTTTTGTCCTTTATATTCGCTAAGTTTTAAAAGCTCAAATTTAGCCTTTTTAGCGGCATCTGCGCTCACCGCGCTGCTTAGATTTTCGCTATGCGCTGCCAAAGCTAAATTTAAAAAGGCGGCCAGCAAGAGCGCGAAAAATCTCAAATTTTAACCCCGTAAAACTCGCAGTACCACTCGATAAACCTCGCTACGCCGTCATTTACGCTAGTGTTTGGCTTGTAGTCAAAGTCCGCTACCAGATCACCCACGTCCGCATAGGTCGCAGGTACGTCGCCGGCTTGAAGCGGGAGGAAGTTTTTCTCTATCTCACGGCCGATTTTTAGCTCGACGGCCTTGATGTAGTCCATGAGCTCGACGGGGCTGTTGTTGCCGATATTATAGACCTTAAACGGCGCGCTTGACGTGGCGGGATCCGGATGCTTCGCGTCCCACGCTGGATTTGGTTTTGCAGGGTTGTCGATGCATTTTATGATGCCCTTTACGATGTCGTCCACGTAGGTAAAGTCGCGCTTCATCTTGCCGTAGTTAAAGACGTCGATTTTCTTGCCTTTTAGCGCGGCGTCGACGAACAAAAACAGCGCCATATCAGGGCGTCCCCACGGACCGTAAACGGTGAAAAATCGCAGTCCCGTAGTCGGCACGCCAAATAGATGCGAGTACGTATGCGCCATCATTTCGTTGCTTTTTTTAGTCGCGGCGTAGAGGCTGATCGGGTGATTTACGCCTTCGTGCGTAGAAAACGGCATATTTTCGTTTAGGCCGTAGACCGAACTAGAGCTTGCGTAGACTAAATTTGCGGTTTGGTTGTGGCGGCAGCACTCAAGGATGTTCATAAAGCCCGTAACGTTGCTGTCGATGTAGGCTTGCGGGTTTATTAGCGAGTAGCGAACGCCCGCCTGAGCGGCCAAATTTACGACGCAGTCAAATTTCTCGCTCTCAAAAAGCCTTTTCATCGTCTTGCCGTCGGCTAGATCGGCTTTTATAAATTTTAAATTGGGCTGCGTTTTTGAGGTGATAAGCTTGCCATAGTCTATCTCGCTTACGTCAAAGCCCGCCGTCTTTAGGCGCGCGAGCTTTAAATTTACGTCGTAGTAGTCGTTTATGACGTCGTATCCAACGACCTCGTCGCCTCTTTTTACCAGGGCGTTTGCCAAGTGAAATCCGATAAATCCCGCCGTTCCGGTTACTAAAATTTTCATGTTTTTTCCTTTACGATTTGACGTTATTTTAGCACAATCTCATTTATTTCGCCGTTAGCCTGTGCGCCTCGAGGTAAAATTTGAGCAAATTTGCGCGGCCTTGGGGTCAAATTTGGCTTTTAAATTTGCAAATTTAAGTGGATATTCTTAAACGAACTTTTAAAAATTTTACTATTTTACTGTTATAATCAACTAGCCAAATTTACACGAGGATACGACGATGCCTAGTATCAAAAAAGCCGCTCTGCTTTGCCTTTTTAGTGCATTTGCCCTGCTCGGACACGCAGCCGAGCTCTACGTCTCAAAAGACCTGGGCGACAACGCAAATGCCGGCACCAAAGAAGCGCCGCTAAAAAACATCGAAAAAGCCGCCCAAATAGCCCAAATAGGCGACAAAATTTGCGTCGCCGAGGGCAACTACTACGGGCTAAGAGACAAAGGCTTTATCATCATCAAAAAGCCCGTCGAGATCTACGGCGGCTACTCCAAGGACTTCGCCGCGCGCGACGTTTTAAAGCACCAAACCCGCATCATGCCGCCTGCGTCCGTTAACGGCACGGGCTCGTCAAATCCGCTAGTCGAGCTAGACGTCGTCGCAGCACCTGGAGAGAGGCTCATTTTTGACGGCATTATCTTTGATAAGGGCGACTCAAACGCCTATGATCCAAGCAGAGGTAAGCCAAGAGGCGTAGAAACAGGCATGCTCGTCCTGCCGCCCGGAGTCGGTCAAAACGGCAAGGCTACAAACGTCATCACTGCGGCAAAACCGCTTTTGGGCGGTAAATTTTTAGGCGGCGGCGAGCTTGCGATACGAAACAGCGTCTTTGGCAACGGCAACAACTCAGCGGTGAGACTAGGCGCTCACGGCGAGGTAAATATCGCAAACAACGTCTTTGTTGCAAACGCCATCAGCGCCTGCGAAATCTGGGGCGCGAAAAATCAAGCCGACGCCGTCAAAATCGACTTTAGCTACAACACCATGCTTTTTACCTGGCCGCGAACGGCTAGCTTTGGCGACGGCGGCCAAGGCTTTAAGGTCATGACCAAAGCAGACGTCGTCATCCGCCGCAACATCATCGGTCTCTCGGCCTTTGCGGCGATAGAACGCGCCCGCATCGATAGTCCCGTAGCCATGGAGAAAGGACGAAAAGTGCGCGTAAACGACAACCGCTTTTTCCTCAACAAAAAAGCCGACGCCATCCTGCCGGGACTCGGACTTTTTGAGACGATATTTGCAAAGGATTTTGCAGATGTGGATCTCTTTGACGAGGCGGTCGGTAACGAGGAGCTAAAGGACGACAGATCGCTAAGAAAAGCCATAAACAAGGCGTATATGGAAGGGTTTTTGGACGCTTCATACAAAGAGAGCGTGGACTACGATCCAAATTCGTTTACAAACGAGCTAAGAAGGGTGTTTGGGATAAATCAAATCGCGACAGGACAAAGCGAAGTGTCGATGTTTGCCAACAAATATCCGCTAAAAGACGCGATTAAACTCTTTGGCGCGGTAGAGGGCTACGGCGCGCAGGAGATAAAGTACTGATTTGCCATGTGTTTTGTCTAGAAATTTGACATTTACGGGATTGTTTTCGTGCCGTCTTTCGTCAAATTTGATTTAGTCGCGGTCAAATTTGCAAATTTGCAGCTATTTTTGCGGCGTTAGGTTGCGTGTCTTTTTCGTCAAATTTGATGCTGTAGCCGCTAAAGCGAAATAAAATTTGCCCAGTAAAAGCCAAATTTACTAATCGCTCGCCAAGCTACGTCAAATTTGACCGCGCCCTAAAAACAAAATACGCGTCAAATTTACCAAGCCCGTGCCGTTTCGAGCCGTTTTGGCCTGCCAAATTTCGCTAACCTCTCACTGCTCGTCCAAATTTATCTCGGGCATATTTTCTTCGGTGTAGTACTCCTCTGCCCCGGCCTGTTCGCCGTCTTCGTCAAGCTCGGGCTCATCCTCGTAGTTTTGCGTCTCAAGGCGCACTAGTTCGCGATCGACCGCCTCGCAAAAAACCGGCGTATAGCCCATCTGAGCGCAGTTTGCCACTAGCCACTCGCTCATCACCGAGATATCGTCGGCGTAATCATCCAGCGTCAAATTTCCGCGCAAAAGCTCGTATTTTAGGAAAAGCCAGTAGGTGTTTAGCACGTCGCTTTCGCAGTATTCGTTGATCTTATCTATCTTGCCGTCAAAAAACAGCTCCATCACCTGATCGCCGTGCACGTCGTATTTACCGGGCAAATTTAAGCTAGCGCAGAGCGTGTCCAGCTTTAGCCCGCGCACGGAGCCAAACTCGCTCACGTGGTCAAGCAGATCAAAGTGAAATTTACCGCTGTATCGATCGCGGTAGTTGCCGTCCCATTTGCCTTTGCCAAGCTCCTTGTTTTCGACCTCGTAAAAGCTCGGAAACGAGATGTTGTACCTCATCGCGCGCATTAAAATCATCGGCAGGTCAAAGCCGCGCCCGTTAAAGCTCACGAGACGCGGGTTGTGCGAGTTTACGAAGCCGATAAATTTATTTAGGATTTCGCGCTCGTTTGCGCCCTTCATCGTGCTTACGCGCAAAAATTTACCGTACTCGTCCGCCATCACAGCTGAAATCGCCACGACGCAGTGAAACATCACGGGTAAAAACTCGCTTCCACTTGCTGCTTTTTGCGCGGCAAACGCCTGCCTCGCCACCTCCGCGTCGCTTCCCTCAAAGCCGTAAATTTTACGCAAAAGCGCGGTGTCCGGCACCGTTTCGCAGTCAAAAACGCAGATATAATTTTTAGCCATTTCAAACCTTTTTTAGCTATTTTTGCCTAAAATGATAGCTAAAAATCTTTATAAAAGCGATAAATGAATAAAAACACAGCCCCAAACATCGCCGTTATCAAGCTCTCCGCCCTGGGCGACATCGTCCACGCGGTAGTTATTTTGCAGTTTATCAAAAAGCACCTGCCAAAAGCGAAAATAACGTGGTTTGTAGACGCTAAATTTAGCGAGATTTTATTCCTTTGTCCGCAAATTTCGCACGTCGTTTCGCTACCGCTAAAAAACGGCGAATACAAAAAAAGCTTGGGACTGATCGCCTCCGCAAAGCAGGATGGCAAATTTGACTATGTCATCGACCTGCAAGGACTTCTCAAATCCGCCGCGATCGCAAAGCTTCTTGGAAAAAATAGCTACGGATTTGACAAATTTAGCGTCAAGGAACCGCTTGCGGCGCTGTTTTACGGGCATAAATTCAGCTGCAACTACGCCCAAAATATCATCTTGCGAAATTTGAGCCTTACGGCTTTTGCTCTGGGGTTTAGCTTTAGCGAGGATGAGATTTTAGCCAAGCAGCCTTGTTTTAGCGCTTCGCAAAGTAAATTTGATAGCTCAAAAAAGAAAATTTTGATTGCGCCTTTTGCTAGCGAACCGAGTAAAATTTACAATAAATTTGGCGATGTTATCGCGCTGCTTGACGATCCGCAAAGTGAAATTTTTGTCTGCTTTAACGGCGAAAAAGAGGAAAAAGAGGCTCTAAATTTGATCAAAAACTCAAACGCAAAATCGCTAAATTTGAGCCTAAAAGAGCTCGTGAGTTTTATCTCAAGCTGCGATCTGGTTATCGGCAACGATAGCGGCGTGACGCATATCGCCTGGGCGCAAAATCGCCCCTCTATCACGCTTTTTGGCAACCGACCGGCCAAGCGAAACGCCTACGCGACGCCCGTAAATTTAACCATCGACGCTGGTAAAAAAATAGACGCGAAAAAGATAGATAAAAGCGACTTTTGCGTGCGAGATATCGCTCCGCAGGCTATCGCAAACGCGGCAAAAAGGCTGCTTGATGCGTGATTTATTTTACCTTTGGCTTTATAGATTTTTTAAATTTATCTTTACCGTTACGCCCGCGTTTTTGCTTGATCCGTTTTTAAATTTCATTGCGTTTTTGTTTTATAAATTTGACGCCAAACACACCAAAATCATCAGAGCAAATCTAAATTTCGCCTACGCGGACGAGCTAACAGCCGAGCAAAAAGAACAAATCATCAAAGACACGTACCAAAACTTCGCCAAATTTGCGGTAAATTTTATAAAAAACCAAAACGCGAGCAAGGAAAAAATCCTAGAAAAAGTCGAATTTAAAAACGAGCAAATCCTGAAAAACGCGCTTGCTTCGGGTCGTCCGATCATCGTACAAACCGCGCACTACGGGCAGTGGGAGCTCTTTTCGCTGGCGATGGCGGCAAAATTTGGCGGCGTTAGCATCGTCGGACGCGCGCTTGATAGCGCGGTCATGCAGCGCATTTTGGAGGCGAACCGCACCCGCTTTGATATCGAGCTCATCGACAAAATGGGCGGCGCCAAGCAAATTTTAAAAGCGGTCAAGGCGCGCCGATTAGTCGGCATCCTTGTCGATCAAAATACCGCCAAAGACGAGGGCGTAGAGGTTAAATTTTTTGGACGAAAGGTTTTGCATACGCCCGCAGTTAGCATTTTCGCGCAAAAAACAGACGCACTCATCGTACCCGCGTTTATCCGCGAAAAAGGGGCAAAACTCAGCGAAATTTGCTTTTTTCCGCCGATTGACATTAGGGATTTTGACAAAGATGAAGCCGTGCTAAAGGCCACGCAAGCGCAAGCTGACGCCACAGAGGCCGCCGTACGCGAGAAGCCTGGCGAGTATTTTTGGTTTCATAAACGATTTAAACATTTTAACGAGGAAATTTATAAATGCTAAGCGTAGTTATCCTCACGCTTAACAGCGAAAAATACCTCGCCGAGGTGCTAAAAAGCTGCGAATTCGCAGATGAAGTCGTAGTCGTAGATAGTGGCTCGCAGGACGCTACAGAGCAAATTTGCGCAGGGTTTAAAAACGTCAAATTTCACAAAGAAAAATGGCGAGGATTTAGCGCGCAAAAACAGCTGGGCGTGGATCTAGCGCACAATCGCTGGGTTTTCGTGCTAGATAGCGACGAGGTGATTTTGGAGCCGCTGAGGGAGGAAATTTTGCAAATTTTACAGCGACCCGAGTTTTGTGCATACGAGGTGGCGCGCGCAAATATTTTTTTCGGCAAAGAAGTGCGCACGATGGGGCTTTACCCCGACTGCACGGTTAGGCTTTTTGACAAGACGCAGGCGGAGTTTGACGGGCGCGAGATACACGAAAAGGTCGTTTTAAAAAGCGCGGCAAAAACCGGCGAACAAATCTCGGCAGGCACCGCAAACGGCGCAAATTTAACCAGCCCAAAAAATGAAATCGGCAGGCTAAAAAACCACTTCAAACACTACGCGTATGATAGCATCGAGCAGTTTATCGCTAAGCAAAATCGCTACTCGAGCCTGGGAGCAAAGGGTGCAAAATCAAGCAAATTTAAGGCCGTTTTAAATCCCGCGTGGACGTTTTTTAGGCTATTTTTCCTAAAAGGCGGCTGGCGCGAGGGCTGGCGCGGCTACGTGATAGCAAGGCTTTACGCGCAATACACATTTTGGAAGTACGTAAAATGAAAGATAAAAAAATCAAAATCCTAGTTATGAAATTTAGAAACATCGGTGACGTGCTGCTCACGACTCCGCTCGTCGAAAACCTGCGCCGCATCTACCCGGGCGCGCAGATAGATTTCGCGCTAAACAAGGGCACTGAGGCGATGATCGAGGGCAACCCGAACATCCAAAACATCCATATCTACGACCGCGCGAATATAAAAGAGGTCGGCTTTTTCAAGCGACTTTGGCGCGAGCTAAAGTTTATCCGCGCTATCAAAAAGCAAAAATACGACATCGCGGTGCAGACCACGACTGGCGACCGCGGCATCATAGTCGCCAAATACGCCAAGATAAAAACCATCGTGGGCTTTGAGGGCAAAAATAAAGCTGTAAATAAAATTATAACGCACAAAGCCCCTAAAATAGGCGGCCTGCGCCACACAGTGGATCGTAATCTAGACGCCCTGGCCGCGCTAGGATTTGAGCCTAACGGCAAACGAGTTAGCGTGTATTTTGATCCAGAGTGCATCAACTATCTAAATTTACCGCCTAAATTTATCCACGTGCACCTAACTAGCCGCTGGATGTTTAAGTGCGCAGACGACGAAACTATGGCCGCGATAATCGACTTTTGCGAGGGGCTTGGCGTGCGGGTCGTGCTAACGGCCGACAACAACGACGCCGAGCTTAAAAAGCTAGACGCCGTGCTGGCGCTATGCTCCTCTAGCCCCGTAAATCTGGGCGGCAAACTCACCCTAAAGCAAACCGCCGCGCTCTCGAAGCGCTCCGCGATGTTTATCGGCGTAGATACGGCGATCATGCACCTAGCCGCGGCCAACGACGTGCCCGTGATCGCGCTGTTTGGGCCTAGCGGGGCGTTTGAGTGGGGGCCGTGGGATAACGATCTGGACACAAACGGCTACACGCAGCGCAACGGCAACCAAACTATGGGCAAGCACGCGGTATTTCAAAAAGACTGGGACTTCGTACCGTGCGACAAAGAGGGGATGATAAAGCACGGCGTGGAGCGGACGCTGATGAGATTTGAGGGCGAGGAGCTAGAGGCGATAAAAAGCAAAATCAGGGTAAATTTGAGCCGAATCTAAGCGTGCTTTGTAAAATGCGGCCGTTTTGGTTAAATTTTACGAGTAAATTTGAGCTGCGAGCGGTAAGTTTGGCTGCTTTGGTTAAATTTGACGATCAAATTTATCGGCTCGGATCTTGCAAAGTCAAATTTTACTTGAACGCTAGCCGTCAAATTTGAACTTCTTGATTTTATAAATTTGGGTGCTTAAATTTGACGCCTAGGCTTTCTTTTCGTTAAACACATACGAGATCACGAAAACGATCAAACAAACGGGCGCGAACGCAAATGCAAACGCCACGCTCCAGCCGGCGGCACGCTCGCCCCAAAAATACCCCGCCGCGAGGCATGCCAAAAACCCGCCGTAAAAAGCGCCGAGCGATAAATTTTCTACCGTAAAAAGTAGCAAACTAAGATTTGGATTTTTTACAAAAAGCTTGCTTAGCTTAAAATTTTTATACCTTTTGAGCAGATACCAAAGCAGCGCGCAAGCCAAAATCGCAAATATTGCCGCAAAAACGGCAATCCTTAGCGCGCCCTCAAAAGGCAAAACCGCCAAAATCAAAGCCGCCGCCCACCAAGCGAGTAAAAAAACCATCGGCACCGCTAGCAAATATCTCGCCGCTCTGTGAAATTTATACCTTTGCTCTGCATCCATCGGTCTTAAGTCTCTTAAATTTTTTAATAAAATTCATCTTAGAGAATTTAGCGTCTCTCTATATCTCTACCGCCCAAATAATATTTTTCCAGCGGATAATTTAAATTCCCGCAGTTATCAAATTTAAAACCTTTTCCTATTCCCGCTACAGCATTTTTTCTCTCTTTATAGTATTTCTTGATAATATTAAAATTTTTTATTGTATCGCACAGATACTCCGAATGGTTAAATTGCATATAATTGCCGTTAAATATAGCAAATTTATCAAGGAACAAAGTGCCTGTAGTGTCTTTATCACCACCACCGATCCTAATTATCGGCCTATCAAGCCCCAGACTTACGCCATCCGGAGATATTTTTAGATATTTTTTAGGATCGGTTTTTTTAGCCTTTAGCTCTTTCATCAGTATCTCCTCGGTCGTTTTTCCCTCTTGATAATATTTTTCTAATACTTCAAAACAATTCGATAAGTTTATATTTTCTAGTTCGTAGTATGCAACTTCGTATTTGCTAGACCAAAGGCTACCATAGGTTTTCAACCTATAAGCATCGATCATTTGGTATAATTTCACATTATTATCTAAATATGCTCCTCCCACTTTTTTATACAACTCCTCTTTGGGCAAAATTCTGTTTTCTTTGAGGCAGTATCCCTGCTTGTATTTGTCGTAGTCGGAAAGGGAAACTATCGCAAAACCTCGCGAGGTGGAGTAATCGGGGATTATACGGATAAATGCGGCGCCAAGTATCGCCGCTAGAAGTAGCGCCGTGGCTATGATTTTAAATTTATATTTGCGAAATTTCATCATGATCCTTTAGACGCCAAAGCGAGCAAAAACCTCGCCGCGCGAAATTACGTCCATTATTTCGCGCCTCTCAAATTTGGGCCAAATTTTAGCTAGACTCGTCAAAATGCCCAAATTTTACTCAAAATTTAGAGCAAAATTTTACTTCTTTATCTTCGAGTATATCCCGCCCAAAATGTCGTTTTGATAGATAAAAAGCGTGCGCTTTAGCCACGCAGCGTCCTTTTTAGCGGCGATGCGCTTGATAGCCGATAGGTCGCCGTCTGGTCTGTTTATACCTCGCTGCGTCGTGAAAAACGCCTCGTAACCCGCCCTCCTAGCTAGACGCATCAAATTTTCGTCGTATTTGCCGCGCGGCCAGCACAAAATTTTATCCTCGACGCCCAAATTTGCGAGCATAAACTCGCGGCACCGAGCGAAATTTTCCTCAGGCGGGAGCGCGCCGAAATACTCGTCAAAATGCGTATGCGTATGCGAGTGAAAGTCAAAAACGTCCCGCATCGCAGCTATCTCGTTAAGACTCAAAAATACGTCCTGCGGGCGCTGGGGCGCTGCTTTTTTGTATTCGGAGTGAGTTAGCTCGATAAACTCGCCCCGCCGCATGCTCGCGCGCTCTATCCACTGCGTCACTAAAAATATCGTCGCCCGTAGCCCAAACTTGCGCAAGACCTGGTAGGCGTAAACGTAATTATCCTTCCAGCCGTCGTCAAAGGTGATGAGGACGCTTTTTTTGGGCACGGCTAGCTCGCCCTTTTTGTAGGCGATAAATTCGCTCATCGTAAGCGTTTTGTAGCCCGCCTCTGCCAAAAACCGCATCTGCGAGGCAAAATCCTCCGCGCTAGAGGCGATAAATCCACCCTTTTTTAAAACGTGATGATACATCAAAACGCTAACGCTCAACGCCGCCTCCTTTAGCTCCCGCCCGCGAATTTGCCGCCAGTAAGACGAAAAATCCTAGCATATAAAACATATAAAGTATGCGTAAATTTATCGCCTCAAACAGCCCGCGCACGCCGAAATAACACGCAAGCGAGATAAAAATCGCCGCAAAAAGCAGCTCGCGCGAGCGTAAAAAATGCCTAAACGAATACGCCAAGAGAGAGATGAAACCGCCCAGTAGCAGCGCCGTACCGACCGCACCGTAGTAGTAGTAGTGCCCGATAAAAAACGGCTCGTCGTTAAACCAGTACCGCTCGCCGCTCGGCCTCGTCTGCATCATCGAGATCTGCGCGCCTTTGTCCGCCTCGTCGCGCAAAAAGGCGTCGTACTGCTCCTTGCCGTGCCCAAGCCCCATTAGCGCGCGCGGACTCGCAAAAAGCAGCGGCAAGCGCTCCTTTAAGATTAGGTCGCGACCCGAGCTAAAGCTAAGCCCCGCAAGGCGCTCTCTCATGCTCTCGTTTTGGAGATTTGCCTCGCTCACTATCCCGATCTGGAAAAATTTATACATCGCCGTGGGTGAGCTCAAAACCGCCGCCGACGCGCCCGCTACGCAAACGGCAAAAATAACGGCAAAGAGTTTAATTTTACGCTTCGCCTCGCCGCCTAAGATATACAAACAAAAACCAAATAAAACAAAACAAACCAGCATCGCGCCCCAGCTGCCCCTAACGCCGCTCAAAATATCAAGCCCCACGGCCGCAAAGCAGAGCAAAGCAACCAAAATCCGCGCCCATACCCGCCTAAAGATAAAAACTCCCGCAAGCGCAAAAGGCAAAAATCTATCCACGTAGTCCGCATATGCTCGGCGCACGACCCGCGCGTCAAATTCGCCCGCGCTGCCAAGCCTCTCAAACTCGCTAAAAAGCGGCGCGGCATAGTAGATACTAATAACCGCAAAGGCCGCTATCAGCGCGTAAAAAAAGGCCTTTGACTGAGCGGTCTCGCCGTTTGCCGCGACGTAAACGATGAGCAAAAAAGCAAATCCGCGCCCAAACTCGCCCGCAGCGTTGCCCAGCGAATCAAACTGCGGCGCGTAGGGAAAGGCCGAGATCAAAAACGCGTAAAAAGTAAATGTAATAAGACAAAACGCTGGCACGCGAGAGATGCTGAAATTTCCCCCGACTCTTGCGGCAAATCGCGTCCTATCCGTGAAATAAAGACAGATCGCGCAAACAAGCGCGAGGTAAAGCGAGATATTTTTCGCCGCCGTCATGCGCGGGATATGCTCGCAGGCGATAAAAACGCAAACGAGGTATAAGGCGGCGTTTTGCAAGCGGTTTTGTAGCTTCGTCATTTTCTCCCTTAATTTTAAAACGCCCATTATAACGATAAAATCATTAAAATCCAGTAAGCGGTTTTTGGCTAAATTTTACTCGCAATCGCTCAAAAACCGGCCGTAAATTTATAAATTTATGCTAAATTTAGGCTAAATTCTATAAATAATAAAGGTCTAAATTTTGATATATTTTCTCATATATTTACTGATTTACCCATATCTTTTTGCGATGAAAAAGCTAAAATTTAAAGGCGAAAAAGGCAAAATTTTACTCATACAAACCGCTAAAATCGGCGACTACGCAAACTCGGCCGTGATCTTTGAAAAGCTGGGCAAATTTGACGTGCTCATCGACGAGATAAACCTAGCCTTCGCAAAACACGACAGCCGAATAGAAAAAATATTTACGATAAACGACGTAAGGCGTAAAAAGGCCTCAAAACTAGGGCTCACGCTAGATCTTTTTTTGCGCAACTACGAGAGCGTCTACGTGCTGATGCCAAATAGCCTAAACCTCTTTTTGGCACGCTGCACGCTAGCTAAAAACATCGTCGCCGTGCATCACTACGCGGTATCTAGCGACTTTGCCCTGCTGGCGCTCGGTATGAAAAAAGTGCCGCATACCCTGCAAGACCTCACGCTGCTAACCTACCTAAAAACGCTGGACGAGAGCGAGCTAAAATATGAAAAATGCTTGCAAAAACCGCTCGTTGTTCCGCGCGAAAATATCGTAAAAAGCGGCAAATTTAAGATCGGCGTGAGCCTAAGCGCGGGTAATAAAATGAAAACGCCGCCAAAACATACTTGGGAAAAAATCTTTGAAATTTTCGCTAAATTTGACTGCGAGGTTTATATTTTCGGTGTCGGCGAGGAGGCGGTGCTGTTACAAAACCTACTCGCGCAAAATACGGACGAAAAGCGGGCAGAAAATCCCAACGACCTACAAATTTGCGCGGATTTGGCTAGCGATACGAGCGAAATTTACGGCAGCCCTGAAAATATAAACGGCAAGCAATCAAAGGCTCAAATTTGCAGCAAAAATAGCACTAACGACGGGTCAAATTTTAGCTCGCAAATCTGCGATACTTACGTAAAAAGATTCGGCGAAAACGAGCTAAAAATCATCTCTTTAATAGGTAAAATCAAGCTTGAGGAGCTGCCGTTTTATCTCTCGCAGATGCAGCTTTACGCGAGCTCGGACACGGGCAACTACTACGTCGCAGATAGCGTGCGCACGCCCACGATCTGCCTGATGGGGCCTTGTTTTGCCAGCGAGCAAAGAGGCGTCGCCGACTCGCTCGTGATAAACTCACATCTGCCGCCCATTAGCTCCGTGTTTAAAACCGTGCGGGGTATCGACGCGAGCGCGTTTTTCGAGCTTAGCGACCAAAACCTCGCAGACATCGAGGCCTTCGTCAAAGTTCGCTATATATCCTATCTATCCCGCGAAGATAATTTTCTATGCTAAATGCCTTTATAACGGCATCGTCGGGGCTTTTTGAGGCTGGCTTACGCAAGCTCTCAAAGCAGGCTAAAAGCGCATCCGAGCTTCTTTGAACTATAAAAAAATCTTGCTTTTTTGAGGAGGTTTCATAAATCTCCCTTATGACGGCGATATCCGAATACACCACGCCAAGCCCGCAGCCAAGCGCCTCGATGACGACTCTAGGTAGCCCCTCGTCGCTGGAAAATCCAAGCACGTAGTCGCACGCCGCGTAAATCTCGTCCATCTTTGAAACAAAGCCCAAGTACTCGGCCTTGCCCGATTTTATCAGCGCGTCAAATTTGGCTTTCGCCCCCGCTTTTAGCTCGCCTCCGCCTGCGAAATAAACCTTTATATCGCTTCTTTTTAGTCCCGCAAGTGCGTCAAAAACTAGCTCGTGCCCCTTTAGCGTCAAGAAATTTGCGGGCATTACGATATTTATTTTTTCGGCGTCAAATTTGGCTTTTAGGGTGGCGCTTTTATCGTCGCCGCTATTTTTTAAATTTGACCGAGAATGGCTCAAATTTTCATCCGTCTCAGACTTTTCCCGCCTTAAAACAGGCGCCTCCACGGGGTTATAAACAACGTTTTTGGTCATTTTTATCTGCGCGGCGTAAAATTCGTAAGTCGCGTTTGAAACGCAAACGGGCGTAAATTTTAGCCGCTTTAAAATCTCAAGCTTAAAGGGCTCGACGGCCGAGTTTTTACGCAGGTGTTGCACTACCGCGATATTTAGGGCGTTTGCGGCGGCGATATAGGCGAGATTGGTTGAAAAGTGATTATTTAGATGAAGGATATCGGGCTGCACCTGCCGTAGCAGGCAAAGTGCATAGTCGTAGTCTTTTTTGTAGAGGTATTTTGCTAAAATTTGCCCGCCCAGAGCGCGCAAAAGCTCTTTTTTTAGCTTTGAGGGCTGCTTTTTGGACTCAAATTTTATAAATTTAGCCCCGGCTTCTTCGATAATTTGCGAGATATTGCGTCCGCCCGCCTCGTAATCAGTCTCAAAAAACACACATAGCTCGTATTTTTGCTGCGCGGCAAGCCCCCGCAAAAGATACAAAAAACTCTTCGTCCCGCCGCCGTATTCGCGCCCCGTATCGACGAACAAAATCTTTTTCAAATCATTTCCTTTAGCATCCCCCAGACCTCATCCGCCCCTATTTGCAGCATGCACTCCTGAAATTTGCAGTTTTTGCCGACGCAAGGCGAACAGGTGCGCGGCTTTTTGATAAATTTATGGATATTTTCGTCAAAATCCGGATTTGAGTTCACGGGCGAAGCGACGGCAAAAAGCCCGATCGTAGGCGTTTTTAGCGCGGCTGCGACGTGCAGCGGGCCGGTATCGGGCGTGACAAGCACGTCAAGCCTGGCTATGAGCGCGGCAGCCTCTCGCAGACTAAATTTACCCGCCGCATCTATCACGTGCGCGCTTCTTAACTCCTCGTCTAACTGCGCAGTCATCGCTCGCTCGGCGGGACTGCCCGTTAGCACGATGACGGCGTCCGTGCGCTCCAAAATAATTCCCGCCAGCTCCCGCCAACGCTGCCAAAACCACTGCCTGGAAACCGTGCTAGCCCCCATCTGAAAGCCGATAAATTTGCGTTTGCCGTCTTTTTTTAGCATTTCATCGACACGGGCGAAATCCTCATCGCACAGATACAAATTTAGCCTCGTATCGCGACTTTCGATGCCCACGAATTTAAGCTGCTCGAGGCGGTTTAGCACGACGTACCTCTCATCTCCGTAAGGCTCGGGCGTGTTTGAGTGAAAGGGGCTAAATTTACTGCCCGCGTTTGGTAGTTTAAAGACGTATTTGGCTCCACAAAGAACAGCTAGAGGCGTAGCTTGCGGCTCGTTTGAGTGTAGGATAAAAACTATGTCGGGTTTTATCTTTTTTAGTTGCGACAAGGCGCGCAAAAAACCGCCTTTTTTGCCGTCATAAAGCAAAATTTCATCGATATTCGGATCGGTTTTAAAAAGCGGCGCGGTAGATGGATTTAGCAAGGCGACCGTGCGAACGTGCGGGAAATTTTGCCTAAAGACGCGAAAAACGGGCGTGTTAAAAATCGTGTCGCCAAGCGCGGTGTTGCTAAAAAAACAGACCGTTTGTATGGGCTGCGTAACCAGCTGCGTTTTGCGCACACTTTTAAAGCGCAAAATGAGCCGCGCCGCGCTCTCAAAGAGCCTCATACATCGCTTCCGTCTGCGCTACCATCGTCTCTATCGAGAAGTTTCGCACGATAAATTCCCTCGCGTTCGCGCTAAATTTCGTCCGAAGCGCCGCGTCTTCTATCAGCGTTTTTAAGGCCGCTTTGAGCGATTCTTTGTCGCCGTTTTTAAACAAAAGCCCCGTTTCACCGCTACTTATCGCCTCGCCGATACCGCCCGCGTCGCTACCGATACAAGGCACCCCGCACGACTGCGCCTCAAGCAGCGCCGTACCCAGCGCCTCCATCTTTGATGGTAGCACGAAAACGTCAAAACTACCCAAAAACTCGCTCACGTCGGTGCGCGAGCCTAGCATGTAGATGTTTGGCGTTTTTATTTTTTTTAGATTTTCTTCCTGCGGACCGTCGCCGACCACGACCAGAGCGGTATTTGGTAGATTTAGCTCGCTAAAAGCTTCAAATAAAAGCTGATGATTTTTCGCTGCGCGCAAAACCGCCACGATACCGACTACGGCGCAGCCCGAGCTCAAATTTAGCTCCGCTTTTATATTTTTAGTAAAATTTGGATTAAACCGCGCCGTATCCACGCCCGTGTAGATAACGTCTATCAAATTTTCCCGCACGCCCTGCGAGACTAGCTGGTTTTTTACGGCGTTTGAGACGGCTACGATTTTGTCGTTTACATTATAGCTAAATGCCGATCTAATCGGCGTTTGCAGGTGTCTAGTGCGCACCACTTTAGCGCCCGTTAGCTTTGCGACGATCGCGCCGATGTTGCCGTCCTTGCCAGAGTGCGTGGCGATGATAGAGATATTTTTTTCGCGCACGAAACGGCAAATTTTAAAAATTTCAAAAATATTATAAACCTTACTTAGGTTAAATTCTATAAACTCACAATCAATCGGCTTTTCAAAGCTTTTTGAGCCAGGATTTAGCGCGTAAAATACCTTAAATTTATCCTTATTTAGCCCGTTTATGACGCGCTGCGTGCGGTGCTCCTGCCCGCCGAATCCTAGCGAGCTTTCAAGCTCCAGGATGTTGATTTTATCTGTTTTTTTCATATATTTTTGACCGCCTCGTAGATTTCCCCGTCCGCGACGTCCTGCGCCCTTTTGCTTGCGCTTTGCAGCACGGCACACTCCGCGCCGCCGTAAATGGGAGCCCAGCGAGCGGCGTCCGTTTTGCCAAGCACTAGCACCGTTTTTATGCCAAGCGCCGGAGCTAGATGCGCTACGCCGCCGTCAAGCGTGAGGACGAATTTAGCCACCCGGATATAGCCTGCAAGTTCGTCTAGGCTCGCAGTCGAGGCAAACTCCACGCCCGCCTCTCGCGCTACTTTTTCGCCAAATTTTACATCCTCTGCGCTAACGGCGACGCGTCCGAAATTTTGCTTTAAAAATCCCAAAATCCGTAAAATTTTAGCCTTGTCCATGCGGTTTTGCTCCACCCTCGAGGATACGTGAAAAAATACAAAATCCTTAAATTTCTCGCTTTTAAAGCTAGGTACATAAAGCGTCTTTTCTCCGTCAAATTTCGCTCCAAGCGGCGCTACTAGCTCGCAGCAAAGTAGCGCCTCGTGAGGAGGCAGATTAAAGTTTAGTTTATGCGTTATTAACGAACCGCCCTCGTTTTGCTTTGCTGCGCCTATCGTCGTTTTAGCTCCGGCGGCTCTGGCAAATATCGCAGCAGAGGGCGAATAAGCGCTTCTAAAAATCACGGTTGCATCATATTTTTCGCGGCGAATTTGAAGCAAAATTTTACATTTTCCCCAAAACGCCCGTACTTTTGCCGCCAGCCCTTTTACGTGCTTTGGTTTAGTGTAGATATAGATTTTATTTAAAAATGGATTGCCGCGAACGACGCATGCGTTTAGGCTGTTTACCACGATATCTATCTGTGCGCACGGATGAGCCTTTCGCAGCGCTTCAATCGCTGGCGTCGTGCAGATGAGATCGCCGATGTTATCGTTTCTAACGAGCAAAATTTTCACGATTTTCCTTTTTTTGCGCGATTATACCTATTTTACGCTTATACTTATTTACGCCCTCATCCTTCGCACGTCTGGCATAACCTAAAATTCATCAAAAAACTTATAAAATAGCGCTAAATTTTAAAAGGCGAACATGAAAAAAATAGTATTTTTAAGGCTCGATCCGGGCGCTATCGGCGGGGCGCAGAGGTATCTCTCGCGGCTCGTTAAAGCGCTAAAAGACTCGGGCGTTGCGTGCGAGACGCGCGGATTTAACGGCAGCAAAAAGCTAAGCTCATGGATCAAAGCCCTACGTTTTAACGCGCAAGCAAAGCGGCAAAAGGGCGTGGACGAGATCTATTTTAGCCTTGAGCGCATCACCTGCGCCGACATCTACCGCGCGGGCGACGGCGTGCATAAAGTCTATATGAAAACCAAGCCTTTTTGGTTTGTAAACCCCCTAAATTTCGTCATTCCCTACCTTGAAAAGCGCACTTTTAAAAATGCCAAAAAAATCATCGCCAACTCAAATTTCATAAAGCGTCAAATTTGCGAGACCTACGCCGTCGCCCCTGAAAAGATCGCAGTCGTCTATAACGGCGTAAATTTGCCTATGCGCGTACAAAAAGGCTCGGCAAAGCTCGCTCTTTGTGAGGAATTCGGACTTGATTTTCACCTACCGACGCTGCTGTTTGTGGGAAGCGGCTTTAAACGCAAGGGCGCGGATGAGTTTTTACGCATCGCGGCTCGCCTTAAAACCCGCGTAAACTGCCTGATCGTCGGCCGCGATAAAAACGCCGCTCGCTACAAAAATCTAGCCAAGGAACTAGGCCTAAACGCCGTATTTACGGGCGCGCAAAAAAGCGCGGCGAGATTTTATGAAGGTAGCGAGCTGTTTTTGTTCCCGACGGCGTACGAGCCGTTTTCAAACGTCGTTTTAGAGGCGCTTAGCTACGGCTGCGTCGCTATCACGACCGCTCAAAACGGCGCGGCGGAGATACTACCGGGGGAGTTTGTGATGAGCTCGCCGCAAGACTACGACATCTGCGCTCTGATCGATGAAATCCTAAACGACGACGAGCGGCTAGCAATGCTGCAAGAGCGAAATTTGGCGCTTGCTAGCGAGTTTAGCATCGAAAAAAACGCGAGCGCGACGCTGGAGATCATACGTGCGAATCTTGATTGAGCTGCCGACCTGGCTGGGCGACGCCGTGATGGCGAGCGCCGCGGTAGAGGCCGTCGCAAAGCACGCGGCGGTTGGCGCGGGAAATTTGACGGGCAAATTCAAGGACCCAGGCGAGCGAGATTTTAGCTTTTCGTCGCAAAATTTCGGCTCCGTAACGCAAGAAATTCAAATTTTTAAAAACGATACGCCAAATTTGGACGGTAAATTTGAAGCCGACAGCGACGCAAATTTGACGGCGAGCGAGCAAGAAAATCAAAATCCAAAAAATTTGACCGATGAGCCCGTCAAAATCGTATTTTTCGGCTCGTTTGCGGCGTGCGAGCTTTTTAAAGCTCACCCAAACTGCGAACGCGTCATCGTGGATAACAGCAAAAAGGCTAAATTTAGGCTCTGGCGGCTATTTTGGCAGGCAAGAGAGCTTGGCAAATTTGATGCGGCGTTTAGTTTTAGAAGCTCGTTTGCGAGTAAAATTTTACTTTACGGGGCGCGGGCTGGGCAAAAATTTATTTTCCAAAAGAGCAACGATAGCGCGCATCAGGTGCAAAAATACCTAAAATTCGTCAAATCCGCATTGAATTTGAAACGAGCGGACGACGAGCTAAAGCTTTACTTTGAGCCGCGTAAATTTGACGCGCCCGTACTCGGGCTAAATCCCGGCGCTAGCTACGGAAGCGCCAAACGCTGGTATCCGGCCTACTTCGCGCAGGTGGCGCTGCATTTTAAAGACGAATTTAAGATTATGATTTTCGGCGGCGCGGGCGAGCGCGATATGTGCGAGCAGATCGAGCGAATTTTACGCGAAAATGGCGCGGATTGCGAAAATCTAGCGGGTAAAACGAGCGTGCGGAAGCTTTGTGAAAATATCGGCGGCATCGGGCAAAGCGGCGGGATATTTATCACGAACGACAGCGGTCCGATGCATATCGCCGCAGCCTACAAGACGCCTACGATCGCGCTTTTTGGGCCGACGAGATTTACGCAGACCTGTCCGTGGCGCAACGAAAACGCCCGCATCCTGCACCTAAATTTAGAGTGCATGCCCTGCATGGAGCGCGTCTGCCCGCTAAAAACCCACGCCTGCATGAAAGATCTCTCGCCGCAAGCCGTCATCCAAACGATCGAGCGAGAATTTCTCGCCGAAGCGACAAAAAACTAGAAATTTTAGTGCGCGGCTTTTCTCAAACGGCCGCAAATCAGCAAAAGCCCCGTCGCGCATAATGTTTTTGCAAACGGAGTGCGACCAAATTTAACGCACCCAAAGCACGCACTTGAGATAGCGCAAGGCGGCTTAATCAAGGCAAATCTTACTGTTCCGATTTTAGCGCACTTAGGATTGCGCCGCATTTTTTAGCCGTCAAGAGAAGTGCGGGCAGATCAAAATTTGTGCCGTCTATAGTATCTCGCACACCGCAAAATCCCGACTCACGAAACAACCTCAACCGCGTAAATATCGTCAAATTTAACCCTCGTCTTTACTACCGTTAAGCTTTTATCCATCAAATTTACGTTTGAGACCAGCCCCTCTATACTCACGTAGCCCTGTCCGTCGTGGTATGTGATTTTTACTTTGTCGGCGGGCTTTAGTTTGCTTATTTTATTTAGGATCTCTTCTATCTTAGACTCGTCTAGGTCTAGCTTTTCGCTCTTTTCTCGCTCCTGCGCTTTTAGGGCTTTTTCTAGGGTCGATAGGGGATTAAACGAGCTAAAGATCTTGGCTCTATCTTTATTCACCGCTTTTGTGGCCTCCTATCTTTTTGTTTCTATCTCGTCCGGTGGCCTCCGGTAGCAGGTCGATAGCCCTTAGGATGGAGTTTTTGCCGTATTTTTCTTTTATCTTGTTTAGTGTTTTTAGCACCGTTTTTTCTTTTGCGTTTTCTTCTTCAAAGAGGCTTTTTTCGGTTTTGCTTTCCTTTACGACGTCGTTTGCCGATATGCCAATTTGCCTGATGAGGCCTGCGTTTTTTATCTTTTTTAGATACAGCTCTTGTGCTGCATCCATGAGTACGCTAGCGATATTGCTAGGCGTTTTAAACCTTACCGTGGCCCTTTGCGCAGGTTCGTTTTTGTCGGCGAATTTGATGTTTATCGTGAGCCCGCTAGCCCGCACCTCCTCGTTTATCATCTTTAGAGCTAGCCTATCGGTCATCTCTTTTAGCACGATTAGAGCCTCTAGCCTCTCGTAGTCCCTAGGTAAAATTTCCGAGCTAAAGTATGATTTGGTCGATGGTTTATAAGCCTTGATATCAGCTATAGTGGTGGGCTCGATACCGTTTGCGTGATCTAGCGCGATATAGGCGTCGATACTAAACACTCTCTCAAGCAGGCTAAATGGGGCGTTTGCCATATCTTTCATGCAAAATATCCCGTATCGCTCAAGCTTTGCTCTAGTTTGCTTGCCTATGCGCCAAAAATCATTTAGCGGCTGATGCGTCCAGAGCTTTTCTTTATAGAGAGCTTCGTCTAAAAAGGCGATACCGTCCTCGCTGTGCTTAGCTAGGATATCAAGGGCTATTTTAGCCAGATACAAATTCGTCCCCATGCCGCAGGTCGGCGTTACGCCCGTGGTTTTTAGGATGTCGTCCATTATCATCTTTGCCATAGCTCTAGCTTCTAGTTTATAAAATTTTAGATACGAGGTGAGATCGATAAAGGCCTCGTCGATGGAGTAGACGTAGATGTCCTCTTTGGCGACGTATTTTAGGTAGATGCCGTAAATTTTAGCCGCGTAGTCTATGTAAAATTGCATCCTGGGCGGCGCGATTATATATTTGATATTTTTAGGGATTTCAAACAGCCTACATCTGTTTTTTACGCCAAGAGCTTTGAGGGCTGGGCTAACGGCTAGACAGACGCTGCCTTCGCCCCTGCTAGAGTCTGCGACGACTAAATTTGCCTCAAATGGATCAAGCCCTCGCTCAACGCACTCGACCGAGGCGTAGAAGGATTTTAGATCGATGACGGCGTAGGCGGGAGTTTGGGTTTTCATGGGTAGTTAAATTTGCTTGCGCGCTAGGCGGAGTTAGAGAGCGGCTAGGCGAGCCGAATTTGACTCCGCCGCCGCAAATGATTTTAAATTTAGCCTAAAACGCATCGTCGATAGCTTGACAGATGATATGCCCTATCATGATATGCATCTCTTGGATGCGCGGCGTATCGTTTGACGGCACGACCAAATTTAGCTCGCAAAGCTCGTTCATAGCGCCTCCCGTGCGGCCGCTTAGACCGATGGTTTTGATACCGATTTTTCGCGCGAGCTCGAGCGCTTTTACGACGTTGCCGCTGTTTCCGCTAGTAGAGATCGCGATGAGCAGATCGCCCTCGCGGCCCAGAGCTTCTAGCTGACGCGAGAAAACAAACTCATATCCGTAGTCGTTGCCGATCGCCGTGAGCGCGGAAGTATCGGTCGTTAGAGCTATGCCAGCTAGCGCGCCACGCTCGGTTTTATAGCGACCCGTTAGTTCGGCTGCGATGTGCTGCGCGTCTGCAGCACTTCCGCCGTTTCCGCAAAGTAAAATTTTACCGCCCGCCTTTAGCGTCGCTACCGCCGTTTCGCAGGCTTTTTTGATATCCGCTTCCAGCGCAAAGGTCGCCTTGATAGTGGCTAGATGTCCCTCTAGCTCGCTTTTTATCATATCTTCAGTTTTCATTTTTTATCCTTTTTATCGTCGCGCTCGTGCTTTTGCCCGCTACGAACTCCACTAGCCGCACGTCTTTTACGGCGTTGCTGCCGACGACTTCTTTACCTTCGTAGTCCGCGCCCTTGACGAGCACATCCGGACGCAGCTTTTCGATCAAATTTAGAGGCGTTAGCTCGTCAAATATCGTCACGTAATCAACCGCCCCAAGCGCCGCCAGCACGGTAGCGCGGTCAGTCTGCGAATTTACGGGGCGAGTGTCGCCCTTTAGCGCGCGCACCGAGGCGTCGGAGTTTAGCCCGACGACTAGTATATCGCCGAATTCCCGCGCTTTAGCCAGATAGCTCACATGTCCCGCGTGCAGGATATCAAAGCAGCCGTTTGTAAAAACTAGCCGTTTTTCGCCGCGATTTGCCAGCGTCGCGGCTAGTTCGTCCGCGCTTTTGATTTTCTCCTCAAAGCCGGCAGCGTTTTTACGGCGCACGAGTTCGTTTATCTCCTCAAAGCTAGCAGTGGCCGAGCCGACCTTAGCCACGACGACCGCAGCGGCTAAATTTGCCGTCTCGATCGCCTTTTTGATACTCTCTCCCGCACCCAGCATCACGCCAAGCGTCGCTAGCACCGTATCTCCCGCACCAGTTACGTCAAAGACCTCTTTTGCCAGAGCGGGAAATTTAACCGCCTGCCCGTCCTCCAAAAGCGCGATACCCTCCTCTGAAATCGTGATTAGCGAATGGGTCAAATTTAACTCGTTTTTTAGTAAATTTAGCGCGGTAAAAAGCTGCTCGTCGTTTTCTATCTTAAATCCCACGGCCTCGCCCGCTTCTTTTTTATTAGGCGTTAGTAGCGTAGCACCCTTATACTTCGAGTAGTCCGCGCCTTTTGGATCAATTAGCACCGGTTTGCCAGCATCCGCGCAGGCTTTTATGAGCTTTTGGCACAGCGTAGGCGTCAGCACGCCCTTGCCATAGTCAGATAGCAGCGCGACGTCGTAGCCCTCTAGCGAGCGGGCGAAATTTGCCGCCAGCTCGTCCTCGCACGTTACGGCTTCGACGCTTTCTTTATCGATACGCACGACTTGCTGATGCGTCGCCATCACGCGGCTTTTTATCGAGCTCGTGCGCCCTTTTTCTCTTTTTATAAACTCAGCCCTAGCGCCCTGCTCGCGCAAGATCCGCTCGATCTCGTCGCCCGTCTCGTCGTCTCCGAGCACGCTCATGACGCCGACTTTCGCGCCTAAAGAAAGCAAATTTAGCACTACGTTGCCCGCTCCGCCTAGGCGTTTGGTTTCGTTTTTTATCTTTACTACTTGCACGGGAGCTTCGGGCGAGATGCGCTCGCAGCTGCCCCAGATGTAGTGATCGAGCATCAGATCGCCCACGACTAAAGCACGTACTTCACGCATTTATCTCTTCCTCGTATATCCTTTTTATCTCGGCTACGTAGTCTTTTATGCCCTCTTCTAGGCTAAATTTAGGCTCATATCCCAGCGCCTTTTTGGTCGGCTCGATATCTGCTTGCGTATGGAACTGATAGGAGCGCGCGTACGGGTTTGGGATGTATTCGCAAGGCAAATTTGACCCCAGCTCGCGCTGTAAGATATCCACGATCTCTTGGAAGCTTCTTGCCGTGCCAGTCGCCGCGTTATACACGCCGCTAGCAGCGTTTAGAGCGAGCATATTTGCCTGCACGATGTCTTTTATATAGACGAAGTCGCGCTTGATTTTGTCGCTGCCTTCAAAGAGGCGCGGGTTTTTTCCGCTCAAAATTTGCAGACCAAACTGCAACACCATCGAGGCGGTTTTGTTTTTATAAAACTCCCTAGCACCATAAACGTTAAAGTATCTCAGCCCCACGACCGCGACGCCTCTTTTAGCGTATTTTCGCCCTAGATCGTCCATTTTTAGCTTTGAAAACCCGTAAACGTTATTTGGCGCTTCGCATTCGCCCACTCTTTGCGGGCTTTTTGCGTTGCCGTACGTGGCTCCGGAGCTTGCATATATCATCCTGGCATTCGTTTTTTCGCAGATATCTAGCAGGTCTTTAAAGCTATTTAGATTCGTCCTCATTAGCTCGCCTTGCTCGGTTACCGTGGTATCCGAGATCGCCGCCTCGTGAAATATCGCGTCAGGGGCGAATTTCTCGATCATGGCTAGCGTTTTAGCGCAGTTTATGTCGCCCTCGTAAATTTCGCCCGAAAAGCCGAGCAAATTTTTAAAATGCCCGAAGCTTTTTAAGTTGCCGTTGCTAAATTTCTCGTCGCTTCTAAATTTATCCACGGCGAGCACTTCTACGTCTTTTAAATTTTCATCGAAATAATGCGCCAAATTTGAGCCGATGAAGCCCGCTGCGCCCGTTATCACGACCTTTTTTATATCTTTCATATTTTTCCTTCTTTTTTTAAAAACTCTAGCGCCTCAGCCACGCTTTTTAGCCGGTCGTCCAGCTTTAAATTTATCCCGACGCCGGCACTCTGCCCCGCCTGCATGTCGCTATCCTTGTCGCCTATCATGATTGAGCGCGCAAGGTCGATATTTAGCTCGTTTGCGGCATTTAGCAGCATGCCTGGCTTTGGTTTACGGCAAAGGCAATTAGCCTCCGGCGCGTGCGGACAAAAGTAAATTTTCTCTATCTTTACACCCTCTTTTTCAAACTCGCCCAGCATAAACCCGCAAAGCTCGTCAAACTGCTCTAGCGTGTAGTAGCCTCGCCCGATGCCTGATTGATTCGTCACCACGACTAGCGCGTAGCCAGCCTTGGCAAACTCTCTCAAAGCGGCGAAAATACCCTCTTTAAAAACGAAATCCTCGCACCTATAAACATAGCCCACATCCTCGTTTATCACGCCGTCGCGATCGAGAAATAGCGCCTTTTTGGACGCCGTTTTAAACCCTGTTTTATCCATGCCTAAAATTATACAAAAAAAAGCTAAATTTAAATGAAAATCGCCGTCCGCGCCGCAGTATAAACTAATATAAAAAAATAATGTAAAATTTAGCTTTTAAGACTATAATACGCATACAATTTTATCAAAAAGGATTGAAAATGAAAAAGCTTATCATTGTTTCAGGTGCAGCCGCATTGCTAGCGGGTAGCCTATTTGCCGCTGACGGCGCAACACTTTACAAAAAATGCGCAGCCTGTCACGGAGCCAAAGCTGAAAAAATGTATCTAAACAAAGTTCCTGCACTTAGCACGCTTTCAAAAGAAGAGATCGCCGAGAGCCTAAAAGGCTATAAAGCAGGCACTCTAGATAAATTTAAAAGCGCAGCTATGATGAAACCTATCGCAAAACCACTTAGCGACGACGACATCGCAGCTCTATCAGATTACATCCCTACTCTAAAATAACCCTTTTCGGCGGAGTTTTTCCGCCGATTTTTTCTCTGCTTTTTATTTCGCGCTTCATTTTAGTAACTTTTTTATCAAATTTCTTTTCTTTTAAGCTTTTAGGGCTATAATCTCGTCTAAATTTCTATCAAAAAGGATGAAAGATGAAAATCTATCACATTGCAACCGCCGTTTTGGCGCTAAATTTATCTCTACTTGCGGCCGACGGCGCAGCTATTTACAAAAAATGCTCAGCCTGTCACGGCGAAAAAGCGGACGTAAAATACGCAAACAAAGTGCCTGCGCTAACTAGCATTAGCAAAGAAGACCGCATAAAAGCGCTACAAAGCTACAAAGACGGCTCAAACAACAACTTCGGCATGGGCAAGGTCATGCAACTACACGCCAAAAACCTAAGCGACGAGGATATGGCGGCGGTTAGCGAGTATATCGATAGCTTAAAATAATCTTTACGAGTAGATTTCAAACGATCTCTGCAAAAATCTCAAAAATCCCGCGACTGGCTCAAATTTGACTTTAAATTTGAGCTTTTGCCACTATTTAGAAAGAATAATTTTAATAGGCGCAAAGGCTCGCAAAATTTGAGTCAAATTTGACGCCGCTACACAACCAAACCCTTGAATGAAATTTAACCCTCGCTCACCGATTTTAGCCGCACAAACGTCAAATTTGCCGTAGTCGCACTGACTAGATCGATTTTAAGCCACTTTTTAAAATTTTCACTCAGATTTGCTACCTTATAGAGTAGTTTTAAAGCGGCAAATTTAGCTCCAAATTTGCTCTGCTTCAAATTCTTGCGCAAATTTATCCGCTCAAATTTAAACCCACTATCCGTCAAATTTGCCCGCACGATTTCTGCTAAATTTAAACAAAAATACTCACTCAGGCGACTTATAGCCCTTTTCTTTACGACGCAGTTCCAGCTCATAGGCGTCGTTTAGCGCGTCTTCGTCGTCAAATTTCGTCCCGTCCAAAAACTTTCGCTCGTCGTCAAACTGCCTGGTTTTGAGCCCCCACAGCAGCGCCGCCAGTCCGCATGCGCCTAGCAGCGTCGAGACCCCGATCATCATCGCCACGACCGCCCCGCTCATCGCTCGCTCCTAGCCCGCATCGCGTTTAGCACGACCGCGACCGAGCTTAGCGACATCGATAGCGCGGCCACTGCCGGCGCTACGTAGCCGGCCATAGCTAACGGTATCGTCACGGCGTTATAAACGAGCGAAAAGGCCAAATTTTGCCGCACGATGCAGTAGGTTTTGCGCGCGAGCGCTACAGCAGCCGCTAGCGAGGCTGGGTCATCTCTCATTAGCACGACGTCGCTTTTTGCGATACTCACGGCCGCTCCGCTGCCCATGCACACGGCCACGCTTGAGAGCGCTAGCGCGGCGGCGTCGTTGATCCCGTCGCCTATCATCAGCACGTTTCGCCCCTGCTGCGCAACTCTCTCTACGTAGGCGGCCTTGTCCGTAGGCAGAGCGTTTGCGACCGTTCCCTCGATGCCAAGCCCCTCTGCTACGCGCTTTGCGGCGTATTCGTTATCGCCCGTTAGCATCGCTACGCGCATACCGGCGTTTTTTAGCGCGGCTACGCACTCTTTGGCGCCATCTTTTAGGCTCTCTTCTAGCTCAAATACCGCCGCGATCTGCCCGCCCTCGGCAAAAAAATAACAAGTGCCACGCACGGCTTCGCCGTTATAAAGCCCAAGCTCGCGCATAAATTTTTCGTTCCCGCCCGCTAGATTTATGCCGCCAAATTTAGCCTGCGTGCCGCGTGCTGCGATATTTTCAAAGCCGCCTAACTCTAAAAGTTTTAAATCCTTAAAATTTGCGCGCAGGTACTCGCCGACGGCGCGACTAACGGGATGATCCGAGCCGCTAACCAGCGAAAAAAGCGCGCTTGCGTCAAATTTGCCAGCGTGCGTAAATTTACTCACCTTAAGCCGCCCCGACGTGAGCGTGCCGGTCTTATCAAACACGGCCGTATCGCATTTGGCGAGGCTTTCGATGATGCGCGTTTCTTTAAAAAGTATCCCGCGCCTAAAGCCCGCTCCAAGCGCAACGAGCGTGCTAACGGGCGTAGCAAGCCCCAGCGCGCAGGGGCACGAGATCACCACGACCGAGATCGCGACGATGAGCGCGGCGGAGAGCTCGCCCGTTCGCCAGAACCAAAACGCAAACGTAGCTAGAGCCAGCGCCGTGATAGCAGCCGAAAACCTAGCCGCGATAGCGTCTGCGAGCGCCTGAATACGCGGCTTTTTGGCTGCGGCGGTTTCGAGCAGATTTATGATACGCGCCAGCACCGACTCGCTAAACACGGCGCCGACCTCATAAACCAGCGTACCGTCCACGCACACAGAGCCGCTTTTTATCTCGTTTTCGCCCTCTTTCGCGCTCAGATACGCGGGCGCGCTCTCGCCGCTAAGGCTAGATAGATCAAAGCTCGCCGCGCCGCTGATAACGATGCCGTCTAGCAGCACGCGCTCGCCAGCTCTCACGACCACGAGCTCGCCCACCCTCACCTCCTGCGCGCTTTTTAGAGTTATTTCGTCGCCGTTTTTGACGCTAACTGAGTTTAAATTTAGCGAGTTTAGATTATCGAGCGTGTCGGCGGCTTTTTTCTTGCTTAAAATTTCCAGATATTTGCCGATAAATACGAAAGTGATTATCATCACAACCGAGTCAAAATACACCTCTCCTTGCCGCGAAAACATCGAGTATATCGAGAAAATATAAGCTGCTAGCGTGCCCGTAACGATGAGGCTATCCATATTTTGCGTTTTGTTTTTTAGTGCCGCCCAAGCGCCCCTAAAAAACCCGCTTCCCGTATAAAAAAGCACCGGCGTAGCGAGGATAAATTCGGCGAAATTTATGATAGAGCGCACGTCGGCGCGCATGCCCGTGAAGTAGCCGCCGTACTGCGCGACGGCCAGCCACATGATGTTCATCGTGCAAAAAATGCCCACCAGCAGCCTCGCGTAAAACTCGCGCTTTTGCAGAGCGAGCCTGTGCTCCTGAGCCTGCGCGTCGTATGGGTAGGGCTCAAAGCCGATGGAGCGGACGAGGGCGAAAATTTGGGCCAAATTTATCTCTTTTTCGTCCCAGACGATGAGGGCTTTGTTATTAACCGAGTTTATATTTACCTCTAAAATTCCCTTCTGTGCAAATAAAACCTTCTCGTTTAGCCAGATACAAGCCGAGCAGTGGATACCCTCGATGATGAGCGAGATTTTATTAAATCCGTTCTCGTTTTTGACGTAGTTTTGATAAACAGCCGCGAGGTCCTCTTGCGACTTTTGCGCCGCGTTTTTTGCGCCCCGGGCAGGATTTAGCGTAGTTTTACCAAGCCTTTCGTAAAACTCACCTAGCCCGCTTGCGTTAAGTATCTCGTAAACTCCCGCGCACCCCTCGCAGCAAAACAGCTCCCCGCCGCGTTCTATCAGCGCCTCGCGCTCAAATTCGCCCCTACAATGCGCGCACTTAAATTTACCCATCGATTACTTTTTTCTTTCGTTTTAAGATTTTAGATTATACGCAAAATTTCTAAAGCCTCGCTTGATTTTGCTAGCTTTGGCGCGGATTTCGCTTGCGTCCGAATTTGACGACGAATTTGATAGATTTTGCTCGCGTCAAAATACCCCCATAAATTTGGCCGAGACTAGCACCTTGAAAACGCTGGCAAACTTACGAGAGAGTTTTTAATGCTTGCAAATTTCAGCCTCGAATTTTACAAAGAATTTTTACCCATAACCGCTCTTTGAAAACTTGTAGTAATATAAATGGCATCTTGAGCGCCAAATTTACTACTTTCGCTCTCTTTTTATTAAGCGGGCTATTATGATTATAAAAAGTATTTCGGCTAAAAATATGCCAAGCCCTTGGGCGATAACAGCATTTTCCGGCTGAGCCCCAACCGTAAACGGTAGTACCGCACCCAAAATAAGCGCCAAAATAATCGTCGCAACGGTAGGCAAAAATAAATCTATGAAAAATTTTGAAATTTCGTCAAAGCAACTTAGTCGTCTATAAATCACCGCGCACACGCTGCTAAAAAATATCCAAAAACCGACTAAATAAGCGATATTTAACTGAAGCCAATCGAGCGGATCGCTCAGATCGCCGAGAGGATCGGCGTCTCCTGCCGGATTATACTCTGTAAAAAGCGCAAGCTCCACCGCGCTAGTCGTAAGCCCGTAGATACTCATAAAGCAAAAACTCATCGAAAACGCACAAGTCAAAATTTTTAAAAATACCATTTTTTCTCGCAATTAGATTAAATTTTACACTCCGGCTTTATATTTTTAAGCCGCAGGATTATAGCACATTAAAACGTCCTAGGCGCTACCGATTTGTCCCTCCCTCAACCATCACGCAAACTCCCTATCTATCACGATAAAAATTTTATATCCCGGAAAGCTTAGCGAGATCTCGCGTTCGATCTGGGCGCGTAGTCGGACGAGGTTTTTCTCGGCAAAATCGACCACCACGTCAAACCTCACGCTCTTTTTCTTGGTATCGATAAAAAACGCGTGAAATCCGCGCACGCTGCTAAAGCGCGAGAGCAGATTTGCCACGCAGGCGCGACTCTCGTCCTGCCCCAAATTCACGCTATAAACGCCAAAAACCAGATATATCCTGTAAATTTTATAGATTTCGATTTGAAGCTCGTTTAGCCTCTGCGAAACCTCGCTAAGGGGCAAATGCTCGTCTATCTCGACGTTAACCGAGCCCACGTATCGCTGCGCGCCGTAGTTGTGAAGGATCAAATCGTATGCACCGCGCACGATCTCGCAGCGATTTACGGCGGCGTAAATTTCGTCGCTGATCTCTTTTTCGACGCGCTGGCCGATGATTTTATCAAAAGTTTCTTTTATCAAAAATACGCCGTTTACGATAATAAAAAGCGACGCCAAAGCGCCAGCGTAGCCGTCTATCTGGATGTCGGCGAAGTATGAAAGCCCAGCCGAAACCAAAATCACGCACGAGATGATCGCATCGCCCAAAGCTTCCTGCCCGACGGCTCTAAGCGAGATAGATTTGGTCTGTTTGCCGATCTTTTTGTAGTAAAAGCCGAGCGCAAATTTGACGAATATCGCGCAAAACAAAAACGCCAAAAACGGCATCGTAAAACTAGTAGGCTCTGGCGCAAAGATGTTTTCGACCGAAGTTTTTAAGAACTGAAATCCAAGCATCAGCACGATAACCGAAACGATGAGACCGCCGATATACTCGGTCCTGCCGTAGCCGTAGGGGTGGTCTTCGTCGGGCATTTTGCTAGCTAGTTTTGAGCCAAATATCGTGATAATACTTGAGCCCGCATCGCTAAGATTATTTACGGCGTCTGATATCAGCGCGACCGAGTTTGAAACCATGGCGATAAAAATTTTCGCCGCAGCTAAGAAAAAATTTGTAATTATACCGATAAGCGCGGTTTTTATGATCGTTTTTTCGCGCTTGCCGTCTTTAAAATCCATCATTTTGAGATTCCTTTTCATTTTTGGCGAGATTATATCACTTCTTGACATCAAAGCCAAAATTTTATAAAATGCGACTTTCAAAACTTCTTTTGAAACTTAAATTTATCTACAAAATTATTCCGTAATTTTAAAGAGGACACAATGGAAAATAACGCGACCCAGCCTGCAAATTCTGTGCAGGAAAGTCAAAAAACCACAAAAAAACACCAAAACTCGCGCACTCACATCCCCGTAGACGGACACAAAATCGAAGAGCTAAGAACTCTTAGTCTAGAGGAGCTCATCGCTATCGCAAATAGCGTAGGCGTCGAGAATCCGCGCGAATTTCGCAGACAAGATTTGATATTTGAGATCCTAAAAACCCAAACAAAACAAGGCGGATTTATACTTTTCACGGGTATTTTAGAGATCACGAGCGAGGGCTACGGCTTTTTGCGCTCGGTAGACGCAAACCTCAGCGACAGCTCAAACGACGCCTACGTCTCAAACTCTCAAATTCGCAAATTTGCCCTGCGCGTGGGCGACATCGTGACAGGTCAAGTACGCGAACCCAAAGATCAGGAAAAATACTACGCTCTGCTAAAAATCGAAGCGCTAAACTATATGCCGCTAATCGAGGCCAAAGAGCGCCCGCTATTTGACAACCTAACTCCGCTTTTCCCGACGGAAAAACTTCGCCTCGAGTATGATCCCATGAAGCTAACGGGCCGCGTGCTCGATCTCTTTACACCACTTGGCAAGGGTCAACGCGGCCTCATCGTCGCCCCTCCTAGAAGCGGTAAAACCGAGCTCATGAAAGAGCTAGCCCACGGCATCGCGCGCAACCACCCCGAGTCGCATCTCATGGTATTGCTCGTAGACGAGCGTCCCGAGGAGGTCACCGATATGCAGCGCTGCGTAAAAGGCGAAGTGTTTAGCTCGACGTTTGACCTGCCTGCGATGAACCACGTGCGCGTCGCCGAGCTCGTCATCGAAAAGGCCAAGCGCCTCGTAGAAATGGGCAAAGACGTCATCATCCTACTTGATAGCATCACCCGCCTAGCGCGCGCGTATAACACCGTAACTCCGCCAAGCGGTAAGGTGTTAACCGGCGGCGTGGACGCAAACGCCCTGCATAAACCTAAGCGCTTTTTTGGTGCGGCGCGAAATATCGAACACGGCGGCAGTCTCACCATCATCGCTACCGCGCTCATCGACACGGGCTCTCGTATGGACGAGGTAATTTTTGAGGAGTTTAAGGGCACGGGCAACAGCGAGATCGTCCTTGATCGCAACATCTCCGACCGCCGTATTTACCCGGCCATCAACGTACTAAAATCAGGCACCAGAAAAGAGGAGTTACTGCAAAAACCGGACGAACTGCAAAAGATCTGGGCTATCCGCTCGGCGATCGCGACGATGGACGACGTAGAGGCGCTTAAGTTTTTATACGCTAAGATGCTAAAAACCAAGGACAACAAAGAGTTGCTTTCAATCCTTAACGAATAGCTAAGTTGCGTTTTTAGATAAATTTAACCCTTGCACGAGTCGTTTCGGCTCGCCGACCTATTTTAAAATACTCTAATTTTTATAAATTTACAAACCGTCGCCGCTTAAATTTATGCCAGCAACGGCTATTTTAGCGCCAAAATTTAATGTAGCCTTTCAAATTTACCTTTAGCTTTTGCTGTCCGCCGCTTTGCGGGCATGAGCAATCATCAGCGTTTTTTAGCTTTTAGCTTTTTTACCTCGCTTAAAAGCTCTTTGTTTTTAGCGCTCATTGCTTCTTTTTCTGCTTGCAAATCACCGACTTGCTTTTTTAGCTCCTCAATATCCATTTTGTCCTCCACGAGAGTTAAATTTAAGGCACTGCCTTTGATAGAATAGTAACTTAAATTTTAAAGCGGGTTGGTTTGGTAAAAATATTCTGAAAAAGTCCAAATTTGGCAAATCCTGCAGGATTTACTATTTTTTGTCATTTTCGCAGGATTTTTTGAGAGCACGAAAAAACAAAAAAGTCAAGAGTAAAATTTACATCGAAATCGTTGTAAATAATTTTTTTCTTACATCGAAAACGATGCATAAAATAAAATTTCTTGCGCTAGGAATGATGTAAAAAATATGGTATAATGACGGCACAGTTAAGGCGAAAGGTCTGACCGCAAGGAAAATGGCCCAGCTTCCTAGCAAAGCATTACCGCCCCGTTTAGCACGCAGTGTTCCTGCGGAGGTCTATCCGTGTGAGGGTGTGGGTGGTCTCACCGCCTTATCTGTTTTTCTGAAATGCTTTCATATCACTATCCCAACGCTTCTTATTTACGTGAAAAATCACGCCATCGGTTGGGTTTATCCCTATGTCTATCATTTTATTTTTGTCGCCGTTTAGCGCTTTGGCTATGATAAAGCCTCCCTTGCGAGATGATGGCTTAATATAATCATAATTTTTTAGAGCGTCGGCAATGATAGCTTTTACCTCGTTTTCATCTTTAAACATTCCGTCATCTTTATGGTGTTCGTATAGATATTTAATCGAGCCCCTAATCTTATCCGTATTTAAATTTATCCGCTTTTTTAGCTCTTTCGGTACTTCAAAATGCTTAACGCTTTCTTTTGAGTATTCCCAAACGCTCTTTTTCTTGGCAAGTTCGCCCAAATCCAATACTCGCCCCTGCTGCGTTATCAAATCTCGCATAGTGATCTTGCCTTGCATAAATAGCTCGGCTCTGCCTTTACCTAGCGTCTTTTCTATCACTTCGGGGCTTTGGGTTTTTAGCCAGTCGTTAAACGTCATATCCTGCGGCACGTAGCCGTCCATACTTGACCTAGTGCGACCGCTCGCTTCATCCATTCCCTCGACGCCTAGCTCGTCCCAACTTTTGGTTACCGGTATTATGGTGCTGCGGTAATTAAAATGAGTATTTACGCGGGGTTTGCGAAACGGGAAATTATGCCCGATAGGCTCGTAGTCCTTATCCCATATTAGTCCGTCGTAGGCTCTACACAGCTCTGACGTGCGAGTATCTAGCGTGGCTTGGTATTTGTAGCATTTTATGACGCCCGCGTTTGCTTCAAAAAAGGCTTGACGAATTTCGCTTACTATTGCGCCCGCTCCGGTTAATGCTATCGCCGTTGCATCGCGTTTGTTTTTTTGTAAAGCCTGCGATATTCTTTGAGCTAACATCGGCGTAGTTTCGCCTAGGCTCACGCCTATTTTTAGCTCGCGCTCAAGGCGTTTTTTCTGATCGGCGTTTAAGCCATTGTTCCACGCTTTGACGGTCGCGCTACAACAAAGGCAATAAAACTTGCCCGCGAATTTAGAGCCGAATCAAACCCCTCAAATCTCCAAAATTTCAGGCTCTCCAAATAGTCGTTTGGCTTCTTTTAAAACTGCTTGATTTTTTGTGGCTTTAGGATCGGTTTGGGTTTTTGCGACCAAATTTGACGTAGGATTTTGAGCGTTTAAATTTGCCTCGCTTTGAAACTCGTCGCCGCTTAAATTTGACATATCTAAATCTTGTCTTACGTCGGCGTTTGCAGGCTCGCTTGCGTCTTGCTCAAAAAGGCCATCGTCATAGTCCGCCGCCTCGCTAAACATCTCGCTCACGTCATCATGATCAAACGGCGGCTTGCCAAAAGTAGCCGTTTGCAGTGCGATGTTTTGGTTAAATTTAGTTGTGCCGCTTGGTTTTTGCTCCGTTTTTGCGGCGTTTTGACTCTCGAGTTGCCTTAGTTCAGCATCTAAAAACGCCAGATCCGCCCCGGCTGCGATTCCGTCGTCGGTCTTAAATTTTAGCGAATACGCCTCATGAAAATCGTGCGTGTCGTCGCGCATACTCTCAAAATCGGGCGCAAATTTAGGCTCGGTCGGTTGATTTAAACCATCCTGCGTTTGCAAGCTTTGCGTCAAATTTGCCGCGTTTTTGTTTAAATTTAAGGGCTCGGTTTCGTCGCGCAACGAGTCGCTATTAGCTTGCGTGCTCGGAGCCGCGTCATTTACATCCGTTTGCGTTTGCTGCGTCAAATTTTGCGTTTGCTCGCCCTGCTCGCCGCTTTCAAATTTGGCGTCTAAATTTTGCTCCGAGGACGTAACTACACTATCCTCGCTACCGTCTGAAAACAAATTTCCGGTCAAATTTGAGGGCTCTTGCGCTTGGGCGTTTTGGCTGAAATTTTCTTGCGCGACGTCCGCGTCAAATTTGCCGCTCTCATGACTTGAAACGGTTTTGGCGTCATCAGATTTTGCCGCACCGCCGCGCTCGTCACCCAAATTTGCCGAGCCCTTTTGCTCTTGCGCCCCTATTTCTGGGCTTTGCCTGGGAGTTATCTTTATCTTTGCGCTCTCGCCAAAAAGACTTCGCAAGATCTGCAAAATCACCTTCGAACCCTCGCGAAGCCGCTTCTGATCCTCGCCCGCCGCGCTTGAAGCCAGACTCATACAGCCGTCCGAAAACTCCAAAAACTCGATGCAGTTTTTAAAACACTCGCCAAGATCAAAGCTGCGGTCGTAAATTTTGGCCAAAAATGCCTCGTAAGCGGGATTTGGTATTTTCGCGGTGTGGGTTTGGCTACCCGGCTCCTGCGGCACCTGTGCGCTCAAATTTGCCGAGCTATCCAAAGCCTGCACCTTTAAATTTCGTCCCTGAGCCGTACCGTTTTGTGAAGCGAGTTTAGCCACGTTTGCGCCCGTCAAATTTGATCCGTCCGCAGAGGGCGAAATTTGACCCGTCTGTGTAGGAGCCGCAGATTTAGCCGCTTCGCCTCGTCCGCCAGCAAAATTTGACGCCGCGCGGGAGCCGCCAAAATCGGCCGTGCGCGCCTGCGAATCCGCAAATTTTTCCCTCGCGTCAACGGCTATCATCTCGTCGATCGATTTTAGATTTATCGCCTCGATCATCATAAAAAGCATCACGCCAAGCACGAATCCGCCGTCACTGCTGACGCTTAGCATCGAACGCGCCTGCGAGAGGATCCTAAAAAATCTCTCGTATAAAAGCAGCGAGTATTTCGGGCTTTGCGCGAGGAAATTTGCTTTTAGATTTGCCGTTATCTCATCTATCACCATCTCGGCATCATAGCTCTCCAGCTGCGCTACCGCCGCGCTTACGGCTGATTTATCGCCGCTCGTAACGAACGCCAAAATCTCCTCTATGCGCTGCGGATCAAGCAGTCCCAGCATCTGCGCGACGGCGCTTTGCGTTAGCTCGCCCTTGGCGTAGATGATGGCCTGATCTAGCAGCGTGAGAGTGTCGCGCAGCGAGCCCGCGCCGCTACGAGCGAGTATCTCGAGAGCCTCTTTTTCGTGCGGGACGTTTTCGCGGTTTAGGATAAAGTCAAGATGCGCGACGACGTCCGGGCGCGAGATCTGGCGAAATCTAAAATGCTGCGTGCGCGATAGCACCGTAGCCGGGAGCTTGAGCGGATCAGTCGTGGCTAGGATAAATTTGACGTAGGGCGGCGGCTCCTCGAGCGTCTTTAGCAGCGCGTTAAACGCAGGCGTGGAGAGCATGTGCACCTCGTCGATGATAAAAATCTTAAAGCGCGCGATCGCCGGAGCGTATTTGGTCTGCTCGATGAGCCCCTTTATATCGTCGATACCGCGGTGGCTGGCCGCGTCCATCTCGATGATATCGATGTGGCGGCCTTCGTTTGCAGCGATACAGTTGGCGCACTGCTCGCAGGGCCGGCTTGTCGGGCCGCGATCGCAAACAAGCGCCTTCGAAAATATCCTCGCGCTTGATGTCTTGCCGCTGCCGCGAAGTCCCGAAAAAAGGTAGGCGTGGGTTAGGCGGTTCTCGTCCAGAGCGTGCGTGAGGCTGGTGCTGACGGCCTCCTGGCCTACGAGCTCGCTAAAATTTCGCGGTCTATATCTAAGCGCTAATGCTTGCAACACGGATTTTTCCTTAAACTTAAGATGAGATATTCTACTTTTTTTTGGATAAAAATTTAATATATTACGGCTCGGGGCGTCGCGAAACGAGTCGCCGAGCGGGATAAATTTGGGCTAGTAAATTTGCCCGCAGGCGCGAATCCGTTGCATGCGTGGGACCTGGCAAATTTGACATATATACTGCTCGATTCTTGCAAAACTGCTACAAATTTGATGCAAAATAGCCCAGCCCAAATTTCGTCAAATTTAGCTGCAAAGATTTTGGTAATTTGGCGAAATTTGCTATAATCGCACGAAAATGAAATTCAAAAAAGGGAGAAAATGAGAAAAGTTGTATTATGCGCGTTTATTTTGGCATTTGGATTTTTAGCTGCTGGTTGCGAGAGGAACGACTACCAACACCCGATGTACCGCTCTACTAAAAATAAATAACCTAAAATTTGGCGGTTTATCCGTCGCCTTAAAATCCCAAATTTATCTTATTTTGCCGTTTAATAAAATTTGGCGTTTGCAAGGTGTATTTTAAAATTTAATTTCCTCGCAGGCTTCTTTTATTTTTTAAATTATGGATACTGATAAAATTTGAAAAATAAAAAGCGGCAAATTTTAGCGCGCGAAACAGATCAAATTTGAGCTAGATTTATTTACTCAAATTTAACCCGGACGTTGCGCCCTAAATTTACCGCTCTAAACAAATGCTGCCAAAAGGGCTCAAATTTGGCTACAAATCGCCAAACAGCGCCTTTAGATCCTTCGCGTTTTCGTCTTTGCTCTCGCCTCTAGCGCCTAGCTCGTTTAGCTCGATCTCATAGCCTGTTAGCATGCTAGCTAGCCTGATATTTATGCCGCTTTTGCCGATAGCCTTGCTCTTTTGCTCGGTTACTAGGCTCACGACGGCTTTGTTATTTTCGCCGATTTTAACCGAGCTGATGATCGCGGGCGCCATCGCTCGCGTGATGAGGATCGCAGGCTCGGCCGAATACTCGATCGCGTCGATATTTTCGCCGTTTAGCTCCTTTGTGACGGCGTTTATGCGCACGCCTTTGGTGCCCACTGTCGCGCCCACGGGATCGACGTTTGGCGAGGTGGCTACGAGCGCTACTTTAGCTCGTTCGCCCGGGATTCTGGCACTTGCGGCGATCAGCACTAGTCCGTCTTTGATCTCCGGTACTTCGGCTTTTAGCAGTGCTTCGAGGAATTTTGGCGACGTGCGGCTTAGCTCGACCTTGATACCCATAGATTTGTCGATATAGACGCTTTTTATGACGGCTTTTACGACGTCGCCCGGCTTAAATTTCTCGCCTTTTATGCGGTTTTTGCGCGGCATCACGGCTCGCAACTCGTCTATTTCTATGAAGGTATTTTCATCGCCATCTACGCGCGTGACGGAGCCAAAAACCATGTGTCCGACCATGTCTTGATATTTTTGGAAGATTTTTTCCTCCATCAGGCGCTGGATGTGATACTCAAGCTCCTTGTGAAGCGTCTGCGCGGCGGTGCGGCCGAGATTGTCGGTAGATAGCTCGTATGTTAGCTCGTCGCCGATCTCTACTCCGCTATCGACCTTTCTAGCCTCTCTTAGACCTATAAAATGCTCGTTATCCTCGGCTAAGCGCTCGTCGCCGTCCTCTACGACGGTGATTTTTTGATATAGATGAAGAGTCTTGGTCGCATTATCTATAACCGCGTCGTATTCGTAGTTTTCGCCGTATATTTTCTTTGCGGTATTGATAATAGCTCTTATGACGCGCTCTTTTACGTCCTCGATTTCGAGTCCTTTTTCATTTGCGATAGATTCTATGATATCCGCTATTTTTTCCATATTATTTTTGCTCCGTTATTTAAATTTGGGGGAATTTTTGAGTTAGAGGGGTATTATACAAGCTTTATACTTTTAAGAAGTTTAATGCGTTTTTTAAGATGTTTTTGCTATATTCACAGATTAAATTAAAGATTTCAAAGGATTAAAAATGGAGCTAAAACTCGCTAGAACGCAACTTGACGCCAAACCAAAAACGATCTCTCTTGAAAAAATCGAAGCGGCATTTGCTAAAGATCCGCAACAAATTTTCTATTTCGACAGAGAAAACAGCCACAAACAACTCATCGCTTTGGTTGAATTTTTCGAGGAAAAAGGCCTTAGCGTCTATCACCGCACCGTAAAATACGGTCTCGACGAAAACGACTACATGTACGAGGTGCACATCCTTTGAGCGCAGCGCAAAAAAAGCTCTTTATCCAGACTTTAGGCTGCGCGATGAACGTCCGCGACAGCGAGCACATCATTGCAGAGCTTAAACAAAAAGAGGACTATGAGCTCACTCAGGACATCTCCGAGGCCGACCTCATCCTTATCAACACCTGCTCGGTGCGCGAAAAGCCTGTGCATAAGCTTTTTAGCGAGATCGGCGGTTTTGAAAAAGTAAAAAAAGCAGGCGCTAAAATTGGAGTTTGCGGCTGCACGGCAAGCCATCTGGGAAGTGAAATTTTTAAACGAGCGCCTTACGTGGATTTCGTACTCGGTGCGCGAAACGTCAGTAAAATTTCAGCTGCCGTTAAGACGCCTAAATTTATCAGCACCGATATAAATCACGACGAGAGCGAGTACGCATTTGGCGAATTTCGCGGCTCACCGTATAAAAGCCACATAAATATCTCGATCGGCTGCGATAAAAAATGCACCTACTGCATCGTTCCGCACACCAGAGGCGACGAGATCTCGATCCCGGCAAATTTGATCCTGCGCGAAGTAAAAAAAGCGGCCGAAGGCGGAGCGAAGGAAATTTTCTTGCTCGGGCAAAACGTAAACAACTACGGCAAGAGATTTTCAGGCACGCACGAGAAGATAGATTTTAGCGACCTACTCGTAAAGATCAGCGAGATAGATGGCGTCGAGCGCATACGATTTACTAGCCCGCATCCGCTCCATATGGACGATAAATTTTTAGAAATCTTTAGCCAAAATCCCAAAATTTGCAAATCCATGCACATGCCGCTTCAAAGCGGAAACACCAAAGTACTACGCGAGATGAAGCGCGGCTACACCAAAGAGTGGTTTTTAGACCGAGCAGCTAGACTGCGCGCGATGTGCCCCGAGGTTAGTATTTCGACCGACATTATCGTGGCGTTTCCTGGCGAAACGGACGAGGAGTTTGAGGATACGATGGACGTGCTGGAAAAAGTACGCTTCGAGCAAATTTTTAGCTTTAAGTATTCGCCTCGCCCGATGACCAAGGCGGCGGAGTTTACAAACCAAATCGACGAAGTCGTCGCAAGCGCTCGTCTAACCCGCCTACAAAGCCGTCACAACGAGATTTTAGACGAAATAGTCGCGGCGCAAAAAGGCAAAATTTTTGACGTATATTTTGAGGAGCTTCGTGCAAACGGCGGCGTCGCCGGCAGAAGCTTTAATAACTTCCTCGTTCAAGTCGCAGGTAGCGAAGAACTGCTAGGCAAGACGCTAAAAGTGCGCGTGAACGATCCAAAGAGAATGGTGCTTTACGGTGAGCTTGTGGGCTAAATTTAAACGAAGCGTTTTTATAAATTTAGCCCCGCGCATTATCTATTTTTTTATTTGGATTATATTTTTAACCTGCAAAAAGAGCTTTTCTAAGACAAATTTGACGAACGAGCCCTGCGTAGTGCTATTTTGGCACGGCAGGCTGGCGCTAATGAGCTTTGCCTACGTACACTGGTGGAAAAACGGCCAAAATCCGCAAAGACGCGCCAAGGTAATAATAAGCGACCACAAGGACGGCGAAATCATCGCACGCGTGATTTCGTTTTTCGGTATCGGCGCGATCAGGGGCAGTAGCTCAAAAGGCGCGGTAAAGGCTCTCGCGCAAAGCTTTAGAGAGCTAAAAAGCGGCGTCGACGTCATCATCACCCCGGACGGCCCGCGCGGCCCCTATCACAGCGTCGCCGACGGAGCTGTCGTCATCGCACAAAAGCAAAATGCGCCTATACAAATTTTAAACTACGAAGCGAGCAAATTTTGGCAGCTAAAAAGCTGGGATAAGATGATAATCCCAAAGCCTTTTAGCGAGATTTCTTACACGCTCTCGCCGCCTTTTAGCCTGACAGGCATGGAGCTAGAAGCCGCAAGAGAGCAGATAAAAAAGGAGATGGAAAAATGAGCTCAAAGACCGTTATTTTAATTATCGGAGCACTTTTGGCGGCTATTTTTGTCTCATTTGTTACGCTTAGCCCATCTTACAAAAACGCGCTTGGAGCCAAATTTTACTACGAAATGGGCGATTACGAAACCGCCTATAAGCTCTCAAAATCAGCCTACCATAAAGATATCTACAACAAACTCGCCCACACCGTGATGGTGCAAAGCGAAATCTCACAAAAATACGCCCTCTACATCGCTCGCTCAAACGGCTACCTAGAAAATATCCAAAAAATCAGCAAATCAGGTAAAGTAAGCAAAGTAAATTTAGACAAAATTCGTATGATGTGCGACATCGCCGTGAGCGACTATGCAGAGCTTAAGCCGTCAAATTTGACCGATTCAGACCTACAAGAAGAAGCAAAACGAATAAAAGATAAATTTTTAACCCTACAAAAAGAGCTGTTTTAACTCTATTTTATGGCTTTTTGGGTATTATAACGCATCGTAATTTTTAGGAGAAATCTTTGCTGATACGTCGTTTTTTTAGCGTTTTATATCTTAGCGCCGTTATCCAGTCTAAAAAATGCATATTTTACGGCGAGGCATACAAGGGCGCAACTCCTATCAAAACGATAAAAAATGAATTTGACCTAGAAGAGTCCGGCAAAATCTCGGACAGAATAAAAGAGTATCTAAAAAATCTACAAAAAGAGTATAAATGGGTTTATATTTCGCTATTTTTCGACGCGCTCGAACAAGGCGCATTTGAGGCAAAAAATGCCGAAAATCTCGAAAAACTAGGCATAAAGACAAAAGAGATAACTTGCATAAATCCTGCTAAAAATTGGCTGATCTATGCAAAACTTTCAGACGTTAAAGCCGCCGAGAGTAAATTTGGCGATACGGACATAGACGTACTTTATTCGCCCATAGTACTTATACAAAAAGAGATCGAGAAACAAAAATTATCTACGGCAAAGACGCTTTTTATTTATGCCTGCAAAGAAATTTTCGCCATCTGCATTACATCAGGTAACGGCGCAAAATACGCCACAGTTTGTAAGCTAGATGAGGACGACGGCGACGAGAACGTCGAATTTGATAAAGAAAACAGCGACGAGATAGATGATTTTATCACGAATGTAGACGAAAGCTTTAACAACATGGACGGTCTAGAAAATTTAGACGATATGTTAAAGACCGGCGATAGCCAAGAGGAGTTTGCCGACCTAGACTACGATATAAATATGCCAGAATCCACCGATGTAACCGCCTCGGTATCGATATTTGGGCGCGATATGAGTATGTACCGGTATATATCGTTAGCGCTTAAAGAATTTTATTCAAATCCTCTATACGAAGGCGATTTTATCGAAAATGTCGTGATTTTCGACGCTACAGAGAGGACGAGCGCTACGTTTTTACACTATCTAGAAAACGAACTCTTAGTAAAAACCGCCGTTTATCCCGTCGATACGCTAAAAACGATGACCGAGCTAATGAAAAAAGAGTTGGAAAATGACTAGTTATAGCTTTATAAGACCTCAGAGAAAACCGATTTTTAACCTTTTTAGCAAAATTTGGCTGTTTTTTATCGCTACGATAGTGTTACTTTTTGCTGCGGCAAATTTCTTTGTTGAGTTTAAAAGTAACTCGCTACGAAACGAAACGCAAATTTTAAAACAAAAACAAGAGCAGACGCAAGAGCAAATCAAACAAGCCGACGAGCTCACTGCGCTTTTAAAGCAAAGAAGAGATAGCGCAAACGAGATAGCGGCCTCAAATGCTGTCTTAAAACAAAGCCTGCGCAATCTACTCGATCTTGTCCCCTCAAGCATCACGCTACACGAGATCTCGATGGATAAAAACTCACTCGTCGTAAAAGGCACTACGCCTAGCCGAGATATTTACAATATGTTACTCGCCACGCCGCTAAAGTCGATTTTTAACACGTCAAATACCTCTTTTTATCAACTAGATAGCGGCTGGCTAAATTTCATCAGCACAAATAAAACCGACAGCTTAGAGGGTAAAAATGAGTAAAGATAGAAGCCTACAAAATATCGACGTTACCAAATTACTCATCTATATTCTAATTTTTATAGTCGCTTGCCTTGTGATGATATTTGGCTTTTTAGTACCGAGTATCAAAGAATACAAGCAGGTAAAATACGAAAGTCGCATGCAAATCGCCGCAAGTGCGCAAACGCAAAGGCTCTACGACACCAAATCAAAAGCCCTAAACGAGATAAAGCAAAACGACAAGGCCGTATTAGAAGCTCTTGAAAACAAATTTGACGTAGAGAATTTTACTCAATTTGCCTCAAAGTACTTTATGAACGTAAATCTAAGCGAGCCAAAAGAGGCCGCAAAAAACGGTGAGATCTCGGTCTACGAGCTAACGGTAATGGGCTCCATGAAAACTCCTGCTAAATTTTACGAGTTTATGGATGCGCTACAAAGCTACGAAAATATCGTAAAAATCGACTTTCCGATCAAAATGCGCAAGGATGCCGAAAAAATCGACGCGACCTTTGGCGTCAAAATTTACAGCTTAAGATAAATCAAAGTTTTTACTCTCCGCTTTTTGTATAATCCTTAAAATTTAAGTTAAGGATAAAAAATGATTAAATTTAATAACGCCGCCGTTGCCTTGGCGACTGCGATCTTAAGGGATTATCTTAACGGAACGGTAAATTTTTTCGCCTCTAGAAAAGCTGCAAAATCCGAACTAACGAAACTCACGCCGGCCGATTTTAAAAACGTGCGCGCAAATTTGCTAAATTTAGGCTTTAAGAGCGAGTTTATCGATGAAAACGCCGCCGAGCTATCAGAAATCCTGCGCGGTATCCTAACAGCCGAGCGCCCCAATTTACCAAAAGACCACCCTATCGCCACCTACATCGACGAAAACGATGCCGCGCGCGAACTAATCGCAAAGGCAAAAGAGCTGCTAAAAAAGAAATTTATCAAAAACGAATGGCTTGAAATTTACGACAAACTGGGCGGCTTTAACAGAACGCACTTTGCTAGAAAACAGCACCAGCTCTACTCAATGCTCGAAAACAAGGGATTTGACCGCCCGTCGCGCTTTATGTGGAGCTTTGATAACAAGGTCCGCGACGGTATCGCCGCAGCGCGCGAGCTGCTAGAGTGCGGCAAGGCGGATGAGTTTATCGCGGCTCAGCACGAGATCTACGAAAATCTACTCGATCTGCTCGGACGCGAGGAGGCGGCGCTCTATCCGACGTCGCTGGAGCTAATCAGCGAGGATGAGTTTCGCGCGATGAGACGAGGTGATGACGAGATCGGGTATTTTCTCATCGAAAAGCCGAGCGAATTTTATCCGTTAAATTTGGAGTCCGGTAGCAGCTCGGAGGCAAATTTAAAGGACGTAAATTTACAAAGCGAGTCAAATTTAAGCGCGGCAAATTTACAAAACGACAACCTAAACGAAGCGGTTTTAAATCCGAATTTCCTAAAAGAGCTGTCAAATTTGATGAGTAAATACGGGCTAAATCCAAACGCGAACAGCGATAAAAACGCGGTTTTTGACGTCGCCACGGGCAAGCTTACGCTAGAGCAAATCAATCTCATTTATAAGCATATGCCCGTTGACCTCTCATTCGTCGATGAAAACGAGATCGTGAAATTTTACACCGACACCAAGCACCGCGTATTTCCGCGAAGTGCCGGCGTCATCGGGCGCGACGTGAAAAACTGCCACCCGCGCGAGAGCGTAGCTAGCGTGCTAGAGATCATCGATGCGTTTCGTAAGGGCGAGCGCGATGAGATCGACTTTTGGCTGGAGCTTCACGGCAAATTTATCTACATCTACTACGCCGCAGTGCGCGATGAAAACGGCGTATTTAAGGGGGTGCTAGAGATGATGCAAGACGTCACGCGCATCCGCAGCCTAGAGGGCAAACGCACGCTGGTGACGTGGGACGATCTAAAGAAAAAATACGGGGAGTGATAGTTTACGACCAATAAATTTACTTGAACTTAGTAGTCAAGGGCTACTAAGTTCAAGATATTATAAATCAATTTTTGTTTGTATCTTAGATATCTATAAGCTCATCATCATATCTGCTTTTATACATGCTAATTTTTACTTTATTGTCGTTTAATATATGCTTTATAGCATTTACTAAACATTTTAAATTGCAAGCTATATTGTTTTCGCCATAATTAACTCTAGGCAAAAATCCCCTTCCTAGAACTATACGCTCTATATCTATATCTACATTATTGCAAACATTGTCCAATATTGCCCTATATTCATGCTCATATTCCCAAACATTATCTTTTCTGGTTAATATATCGATTATGTTTTTTTCAGAATGGAAATATGATTTACCTTCATAAATATTGATATCTTTAATTTTCTGACGATATCTTACCTTTTTTACATATTTTCTACGAAATGCTTCTTTTACACTAAAATCTATCCTTAGCCCTAGATGACTATTTGCATAATGTGCCCACATAAGTAGCTCGTGATTTCTATATTTACCGTTTTTCTCAAAATCATCAAATTTCTCACTAAAACAACATATATTTTTTTCTAGTTTTCTTTCATACATATTATCTAACACTTCTTTAATACTAATTCCTTGTTTATATATAGCGTTAAACCAACCCTCTCTAGCGTCATTAAAGGTAGTAAAATTAGGAGCGTAAAGTTGTTTATTTTCCAATATGCCTCTTAAGCGCTTATTACTGTCAGAATAAAGCGAACATACAAAATTAGAATGAACATCTATTTCGCCGCTATGAACAAACGGTCTAAATTTTGAAAATATCTTGATTTTCTCTTTTGTTTGCGACATTTTTATAATCCTCTATTAAATAATATTATCTAGCATATGAAACAATAGCATATTTTAAATATTTTTTGAATTAATTTTTAGCAGATTTACATTGTTCTTGTATAAAAGCCAAAATATTATAACCGTGAACAACAGAAGAGGCAATACTTAGTTTATCAGATAATAGACGGCATCACACGCATTTCAAGCAATGACGAGATTTTCATCCATCTCAACCACATTTGCGCCTTTTCTAAAATTCGGGTATTTTTTCAGCACCGGCTAGTGGCCGAAGTGCAGATCGGAGGTAAAACAAACGTTCATAAAAGCTCCTCAAATAGCGCAAGATCCGCGCCCTCGGCAAATAAAAATCCGCGATTTATCGGCGGGATTTTTAGGGTGCGGCACGCTTCTTTAAATTTCTTTTCCATCGCGGCTTTGATATATGGCGTTACGAGAATAATTTTTGCGCCAGCCCCGACGGCTACCTTACCGCCTAGCACGCAGCCCGTGCCATTTTCTAGGCAGCGTGCGCATTCGCTTCGCTGCGCCGAGCTTAGCACGAGTCCTAGCCGCTTGCAGGTAAGACCCACGCCGCGAAGCTCGTTTGCACCGCGTTTTACGAGGTAAATTTTAAGCGCAGGATTAGAAATTTCGGGAGCTAAATTTAACGCATCGGCCGCCAAAAACTCAAAGCTCTTTTTCACGCCGTTAAAATATTCGTCCAAAAACGGCTCGCTAAATTTAGCGCGAATAAATCCGCGCTTAAACCGGTCCGTCAAATTCGTCTCGTCGGTGAAGTATTTTAGGTTTCGCTCACGCAAAAACCGCTCCAGCTCGCACTTTCGCACGCCTAGAAGCGGACGAGCGATCACGTAATCCTCGCGAGTCTCAAGCTCCTGCATGCCAAGCAGCTCGCTAAGCCCCGCGCCGCGCCCAAGCTGCATCAAAAACCACTCGAATTTATCATCAAACTGATGCGCCAAGATCAAATTTTCATATCCCCGCTCGCGGCAAATTTCGGCGAAAAAATCATATCTGGCCGCGCGCGCCTCGTGTTCGAAATTTGAAGCGCCCAGCTGTACGCTTTTTACGTAGATTTGTTTGTTAAATTTAGCCGCCAGATCTCGTGCCGAGGCGACCTCGTCCTTACTTTGCGCGCGGACGTTATAGTCCACGATCGCAAGGTCAAATTTCACGCCCGCCTCGTCCAAAAGGTAAAAAAGTGCCGTACTATCGACGCCGTGCGAAAATGCAAGCAGATTTCGCCCCGATTTTAGCTTATGTAAAACTGGCGCGCTTAGCATTTTAGGCCTTTGCCGTGATCTTGCCTAGCGCCTGGGCGCCCGCTACCTGCGTGATCTCGCACCAGTAGCGACCGCCGGTTTCTAGCTGCTCCACGTCGCTTTCGTTGATCAAAATTTCGCCGTCGATGTCCTTGTCCCACAGCGCCTTTTTCGCGGCGTAAAACATCTCGCCCTCGCTGCTTTCGCCCTCGAGCGAAACGATAAATTTTTGCCCTAGCTCCTGCGCGAAGCTCGCCTCGATCGCGGCTCGAGTGATATTTTCGATCTTGCTTAAGCGCTTTGAGATGATTTTGGCGGGCACCTGCTCCATCTCGTATGAGAGCGTGTCCTCCTCTTTCGAATATGCAAACGCCGAAACGCGGTCAAATTTAAACTCCTGCAAAAACGCGCAAAGCTCGTCAAATTCAGCTTCACCCTCGCCCGGGTGTCCGACGATGACGCCCGTTCGTAAAAACGCACCAGGTGCCTTTTTCATCAAATTTAAAAGCTCTTTTATCCGCACCGCGCCGCTTCCGCGCCTCATTATTTTTAGCATTTTGTCGCTCGCGTGCTGGATCGGCATATCAAAGTAGTTTACAAACACCGGCGAGGCGATGATGCGCTCTATTAGCGCGTTTGAGGTTGTGCTAGGATAGAGATAAAGTATGCGCGCGGTTTTGACGCCCTCGATCTTTTCTACTGCGTCAATTAGCGAGATAAGCCCGTCGCTAACCGCGTGATCGCGCATATACGAGCTGCTGTCTTGCGAGAGGAAGCTAAAGTCGTAGTAGCCCTTTTTTACGAGCTTTTGCACCTCGTCTACGATGTTTTCCAGCGCACGGGATTTTAGCTTACCTTTAAAGGTCGGGATCGCGCAGAAGCTACATTTTTGGTTACAGCCCTCTGAAATTTTGATGTAGGCGTGGTAGTTTGAGCCCGTTATCACACGCTCTTCGCTTGCTTGCAGGTAGGTATCCGGGCTAAATAAATTTTGCTTTTTTAGGATGATTTCATCGATCTTGTCGTAGTCTCCGACGCCGGTAAATAGATCAACCTCGGGCAGCTCTTTCATCAGCTCCTCGCGGTAGCGCTGCATGAGGCAGCCCGTGACTACGAGCAGGGAGCCTTTTTTGCGCGCTTCGTGCATATCCAGGATCGCGCGGATGCTCTCCTCTTTTGCCGAATTTATAAAGCCGCAGGTGTTTACGATAATGACGTCAGCAGAGGCGACATCTGGCGTGATCTCATAGTTTGAGAGGCGTCCGAGCATGATCTCGGAGTCCACCAAATTTTTGTTACAGCCTAATGATACTAAGTGAAGTTTGCCCATCTTATACCCACAGATTGTCGATCAGGCGCGTTTTGCCCACATACGCGGCGACCAGGATGATGGTGTTGTCCGGTTCTATTAGCGAGATCTCGTTTAAATTTCTATCGACGATCGCGACGTAATCGACGTTTAGCGGCTCTAGGGTTTGTAGCATCTCGCCTTTTATCGTTTGTGCGCTTAGCTCGCCTGCCGCGATCAAATTTGAAGCTTTTTTAAGCGAATGCGAAAGCTTAAGCGCCTCTAGCTTTTGCCCCTCGTCTAGGTAGGCGTTTCGCGAGCTAAGCGCCAGTCCGTCGCGCGCGCGAACGATCTCGCAAGGCACGATCTCTAAATTTAAAAAACAGGTTTTTACGAAATTTCGCACGATGAGTAGCTGCTGCGCGTCCTTTTTGCCCATATAGACGCGCTTTGCGTTTGTTAGATTAAAGAGTTTATTTAGCACGCGAAGCACGCCGTCAAAGTGTCCAGGGCGAGTCTTGCCCTCAAGCACACTCGCTAAATTTTCAGGCGCGCTGATTAGCGGCTCGGTATCAAAATATAGCTCCCTAGCCTCAGGCGCAAACATCGCATGCACGCCCAGCTCCTCGCAAATTTTAGCGTCGTTTTGTTCGTTTTTGGGATAGCTATCAAAGTCCTCGCCCGCCAAAAACTGAGTCGGGTTTACGAAGGTCGAAACGATCGCGGTTTTGTTTTCTGCTACGCATCTTTTTATGAGGCTAGCGTGCCCATCGTGAAGCGCGCCCATCGTAGGTACGAAGCCGATATTTTCGGGATTTGCCGCGACAAAATCTCGCAGCTGTTCTGCTGTTTTTAAAATTTGCATTTTCTCTTCTTTATGTTTAATTTTAACGCGCGATTATAGCAAATTTTATCTTTACTCTTACAAATATGTTATAATCACGCCAAAAAGCACAAAAAAGGTCTTAAATTTTGGATAATTACGAATACACGGAACTCCTAAAAACCCTAAACACGAAAGTAGAAAATATCGCGGGCGTCGTAAAACCCGAGAGTATCAAAGCTCGCCTAAAAGAGATCGAGGAGATGGAAAACGATCAAAATTTCTGGCAAGACATCGCAAAAGCGGGCGCCATCGGCAAAGAAAAAACGAAAATTTCAAATATCTTAAATAATTTCCTAAATGCCAAAAGCGCCGTAGACGACGCAAAGGATCTATACGAGCTGGCAAACTCTGAAAACGACGAAGAGACGATAAATTCGCTCTTTGCCGAGGCTGGCGAGTTAGAGGATAAGATCGTAAATTTAGAGATTTCTATGCTACTTAGCGGCGAGGACGACGGCAAAAACGCCATCGTCACCATCCACCCGGGCGCAGGCGGCACGGAGAGTAACGACTGGGCTAGCATGCTATACCGCATGTACCTGCGCTTTTGCGAAAGAGAGGGCTTTAAGGTCGAAACTCTGGACTTTCAAGAGGGCGAAGAAGCCGGGCTAAAGGACGTGAGCTTTATCGTTAAAGGCGTAAACGCTTACGGCTACCTAAAGGCTGAAAACGGTATCCACCGCTTAGTACGAACCAGCCCGTTTGATAGCGCAGGTCGCCGTCACACGAGCTTTACCAGCGTGATGGTAAGCCCCGAGATCGACGATGACATCGAGATAGAAATCGACGAAAAAGATCTAAAAATCGACACCTACCGCGCAGGCGGAGCAGGCGGTCAGCACGTAAATAAAACCGAGTCTGCCGTGCGTATCACTCACGCACCCACCGGCATCGTCGTGCAGTGTCAAAACGACCGCAGCCAGCACAAAAATAAGGCCACCGCGATGAAAATGCTAAAATCGCGCCTGTACGAACTAGAATTAATGAAACAGCAAGAAGCCGCCGGCAGTATCGAAAAAAGCGAGATTGGCTGGGGGCATCAGATCCGCTCCTACGTGCTTTTCCCGTATCAGCAGGTTAAAGACAACCGCAGCGGCGAGGCATACAGCCAAACCGACGCGATACTAGACGGCGATATAAAAAAGCTCATCGAGGGCGTTTTGGTAAGCCAAAAAAGCATAAACTAGAAAGGAAAAATATGGAAATTTCAGCTCTTTTAAACCAACTAGGCTACAACGAAAACGACGCAACCGCCGCACAGGTTAGGCGCATACTAAACAACTGCGACGGGTTAAATTTAAGCAGTATCATCACACTAAACGACCACCTAAAACCGCTTGGCGGCTTCGTAGCGATGAGCGGCAGCGAGAACGTGTTTAAGATAAAAAATGCAGACAAAACGCCCGATGCGCTAAACGTGATCGAAAACTGGGCTGAAAAAAACAAGATAAACATAAAAAAAGTGAATGAAACTACGCACTACATACTAGGAAAAAACATATGAAAAACTACGATATCATCGTCATCGGCTTTGGCAAGGCCGGCAAAACTCTCGCCGTAAAAGCCGCAAATTTAGGCAAAAAGGTCGCCGTGATCGAAAAATCGGCGCAGATGTACGGCGGAACATGCATAAACATCGGTTGCATCCCGACTAAAAAGCTAGTAAATTTAAGCAAAGAAGCGCAATACGTAAATAACAACGTCGCTGGCGAATACTTCACGCTAAGTATCGAGAAAAAAGACGCTCTCGTTTCCGCGCTTAGAGCTAAAAATTTCACTATGCTTGACGGCAACGCAAACATCGACGTGATAAACGGCACGGCTAAATTTATAGATAAAAACAGCATCGAAGTCGCGGCTACGGATGGCTCAAAAAGCGTGATTACCGCGCCGACGATCGTTATAAATACGGGCTCGGTTAATGAAAAACCAAACTTTGAGGTTAGTTCAAATTTTGCTTACGACAGCACGGGGATTTTAAATCTAAAAACGCTTCCAAAGCACCTAGTAGTCGTGGGCGGCGGATATATCGGGCTTGAGTTTGCCTCGATGTTTGCCGAGTTTGGCTCAAAAGTTACCATCGTAGCTCGCTCGGGCGTGCTAAAAAACGAGGACGAGGACGTAAAACAGAGCGTAAAGGCGCTGCTACAAATGCAAGGCGTCGAGATTTTAGAAGGCTGCGAAGTTAAAAATTTAAAAGACGGCACGCTAAATTTCACCCAAAACTGCGAGCCAAAAAGCCTTGACGCGGACGCATTTTTACTAGCGACGGGGCGCGTAGCGGCGACTGCGGAGCTAAATTTGAGCGCAGCAGGTGTACAAACGGACACTAAGGGAAACGTGCTAGTAAACGAGTTTTTACAAACCGCCCAGCCGCATATCTACGCAGTGGGCGACGTTCGCGGCGGCGAGCTTTTCACGTACACGAGCCTAGATGATTTTCGCATCGTATTCGACAAGCTTTTTGGTGCGGGCAAACGTAGTACTCTAAACCGTTCACCTCACGCTAGCGCGCTTTTTACCGAGACTCCGCTAGCTAGCATAGGACTAAGCGAAAAACGAGCCATGGCGCAAAATTTAGACTTTAAAGTCCTAAAACTAGCGCTAGCCGCGGTCCCCGGCGCAAAGGTAGTCGGCAACGAAACAGGATTTTTAAAAGCGATCGTGGAGGCAAAAAGCGGCAAAATTTTGGGCGCAGCATTTCACTGCGTTTACGCAAACGAGCTTATCAACGAGATCGCCATCGCAATGGCTCTAGGCGCGGGCGCTGATTTCTTTAAAAATCAGATTTTCACCCACCCTAGTATCAGCGAAGCGCTAAATGACCTCTTTGGACAATTTTAAAAACGACGGAAAGGATAAAAAATGAGAAATTTACTTCTTACCTTTATCGGGCTTTTGTTTGTAGGATGCGCAGCTTCAAGCGGCGGACCCAACGACAACCCCGACTACGATTTTAACAAACGCGCCATCGAAGTTCTAAAGCCAAAATGCGAAAGCGGCAACTACTCCGCGTGCAACGATCTTGCCATCAGCTATCAAAATCTGCAAGATCACAAAACCGCTCTAAAATACTATGAAAGAGCATGCAAAAACAACTATCAAGCCGCCTGCACAAACCTCGCCAACATGTACCAAACCGGCCTTGGCGTAAGCAAAGACGCAAACAAAGCACTTGAAATCTATAGCGCCTCATGCACGAACGGCGGCGCGTATTCGTGCTACTACCTAGGCGAGTTTTATCGCTCAAACGCCGACGGCAAAGAGCCAGACTACGCAAACGCTATGTCGGCCTACGATAGAGGCTGCAAACTAGGCGACGTACCGTGCTGCACGAACACGGCCGTACTTTACGAGCACGGCCTAGGCGTAGCGCAGGACGAGTCAAAAGCTAGAAGCATCTACCGCTCGGCGTGCTTTAGCGGCGACACGTCTGCATGCGACAATCTAAAAAGAATGGGCAGAAAGCGCTAAATTTAACGCATTTAAATTCGGTGTTAAATTTACTACGGCGAGTCAAATTCGGCTCGCCTTTTTAAATTTGACCGTAGCAAATTTAACTTCAAATTTGCCTCAAAATTTACCTCCCAAAACCCACATCTTAAAAATATAAAAACCAAAAACCATCCGTCAAATTTGATGCCTAACACTCGCAAATTTAACAGCTAAAATTTAGGTTTTATTTTTGACGTTCCATAGCCAAATTTTATTCGCTCCGCCAAAAAACAGGTTAAATTTGAGCGGATTTTCCCTGCAAATAGCAAAAACAAACAACGCCAAATTTGAGTAAATTTTATAAAAGATAGAAAAAGAGGGGCTCAAATTTAAGCCCCCGGAAGCGTAAGTTTAGAATAAAAATTAAAATTTATAAGAGACGTTAACCTTAAAGTTTCTGCCAGGCTCCCAGTCGATCGCGTTCGCATCGCCCGTGTACTGGGCCATTCTTTGAGAGTGCGAGACGTAGGCTTTGTTAAATACGTTATAAACGCCAGCGTTTATCTCAAGTCCTTTAAATTTACCGCCACTTGGCGCATAAGTGAGATAGATATCACTCACGGCGTAGCTCGGGATATGTACGGCAGCGTCGTTGCCAGCACTCGTCGTGTCTTTCGAGGCGAAATAAATAAGATTATAGCCCACGAGCGTATCGATAGCGTTTATCGAATACTCGGCGTTAAAGGTGTATTTGTCGCCTTGGTCGCGGTAGCCAATGATATTTGACGTGTAGTAGCCGCCGCTACCGTTTCTCACGCGGTCTTTATATCTTACTTTTTGATGAGTGTAGCTGGCACCCAGGCTTAGCGCATCTAGGTTTAGCCTAGCCAAAAGCTCGACGCCGTCGATATCCGCGCCGCCTGCGTTGATCCTATAAAGCACCGGATTTATGCGTCCGCCGGCTGCGTTATTATCTACGATTAGATTTTTGTATTTGGTTTTAAAGTATTTAGCTACGAAGCTAACGTGTCCCGTTTCGCTAAACTCGCCCTTGTAGCGTCCGCCGATCTCGTAGCTATCGCCCGTAGTGGCCTTTAGATCAGGGTTTGCTCTGTATCCCAGCGCCGTACCCCTGCTAGAGCCGCTAGCTAGCATGGACTCCATAACGTCCGGTCCTCTAAACACCTTAGCGTAGCTAGCAAATACCCCAAGCCCTTTCATAAACTCGTAATCAAGCGCGAGAGCTGGCGTAAATTCGTCAAATTTGTATTTGTACCCGCCGATATTTGCGCCGGTACCGTTATAGGTCTTTAGCTCGTGGCGCTCGTATCTGATGCCAGGAGTCACGGTTAGGCCTGCAAATTTGATCGCGTCTTCCAAATAAAACGAGTAGTTGTTTACTTTTTCGGGGCGGTTGTTTTGCGGCTTGTTAAAATTTTCGCTGTGGTAGTACTCCGCGCCGTATCTTAGCGTTTGCGTCACGTCGCCCGTCTCTATCGCGGTTTTTGCTTTCGCGCTTAGGCCTCTAGTTTTTACGCCCCATTTGCTACCGTCGATCCTCTGATGTTTCGTATGATAGGCCGTTACGTCTAGGTTTAGCAGCTCGCTAGGAGTAAATTCGTACTTTAACGTCGTCGTGTCGCGCTCGTATTTGCGGTAGTCATCATTTGTATGCCAACTACCAAATTCTGCTCTTAAAGGATAAAGTCCCTTGTAGTGGTTGTGCTCGTGAGAGAGCGATATCCTGTGCGCATCTAAAAAGCTGTATCCGAGCTTAAAAAGATAGCTAAGGTCGTTGCCGTCGCCGCCGATTTTCTTGCCATTGCCGCTTTTACCGTAGTCGTAACCTTTGTGATTTATCGCGGCTAAAAAGTCAAGCCCCTCGACGGGCGCGGTAAAAACCATGAGTCCTTGCGAAAATTCGTCGTTATTTGAGGCATAGCCCGTTTTGATTTTGGCGCCGATGATTTCGCCCTCTTCCAGCAGATCTCTAGCGTCCACCGTCCTAAAGGCTACCGAACCTCCCAGAGCCCCAGCGCCGTTTACCACAGAGCGCGCACCGACCTCAACGTCGATGGCTTTAATTAGATCAGGGTCGATTAGTAGGTCTGCGTTGTGGTGAAAGGTATTTCCGTTTTGTTTCGCGCCGTCGATCGTGATGTTTAGACCGCGGTCACTCACGCCTCTCATGTAGATTTTTTGATTCATGCCGTTCGTACCGCCCACGTAAACGCCCGGGATATCGCGCATAACGTCTTTTAGTATGCCTGCGTTTCTCGTGCTTATTTTTACGTCGTCTACGCCGTAGCCGCCGCTAGTGCTGCTTACCTCTACGCCGCTTAGCGTTACGTTCTCCGCGGCATTTGCGCCGATAGCCAGAGCCGCTACGAAAGAAAATTTCGCAACATTGTTAAAACTCATTTTTTCTCCTCTTTAAATTTACGAAAATTTGCGCCGATTTAGAAAAACATTTAAATTTTGTTTTCTTTAATCAGCTCAAATTTTGAAAACGAATACTACAATCTTAAGACTAAATTTTAGGTAAATTTATATAAAATATTACTTGCTTATTCGTTATTGACAATAAATACCATAATCTGCTATAATTGGCGCGCAAATTTTACAAGAAGGCATTAAATGGAATTTCTCAAACACAACGTCGATTACGTTATCATCGGTATTTTAGGGCTTATGAGTTTTACGGTAGTGTGGCTTACGATAGAGCGCTTGATCTTTTACGCAAACGTTAAATTTGAAAACTACAAGAACCAAGACGACTTTGAAGAGAGCGTAACCAGAAATTTAACAACGCTTTATATCGTTTATTCAAATGCGCCGTATATCGGGCTTTTGGGTACGGTTGCGGGCATCATGGTAACCTTTTACGACATGGGTATGAGCGGCGGCATCGATACTAAAAGCATCATGGTCGGCCTGTCTCTCGCACTAAAAGCAACCGCGCTAGGCCTCATCGTCGCGATACCGACGCTAATGATCTACAACGCGTTTATGAGAAAAGTGGACGTACTCGTAAACCGCTACAAGGCTTCACGTGAGAATGCCTAAAAAAGAGGGATTAAACGTAATCCCACTCATAGATATTATGCTCGTTTTGCTAGCTATCGTGCTTAGCATCTCTACCTTTATCGCTCAGGGCAATATCAAAATCGACCTGCCAAACAGCGAGAGCGCGGAAAAAAAGCAAGACGAAAACGATAAAATAGCCGTTTTAATTAATAAAGATAATGAATTTTTTATAGGCGAAGAGAAAATCGCCGAGGAAAATTTGAAAGAAAAGCTAAACGAGATAAAAAACGAAACGTTAATAGAACTTAAAAGCGATAAAGAGAGCAAATTTGACTCGTTTATCAAGGTTATCGACATACTAAAAGAAAAAAATCATGAAAACTTCGCTATCACGACAACAACTGAATAGACGCGCCAGCTTTACGGGGCTTGGCGTTTCTATCCTGTTGCACTCTATCCTCATCGGATCTTTTATCAAATTTTACGAAGAACTAAAACCGATGCCGGAAGAAAAAAGCGTCAAGATAGCGCTAAATACCTTTACGCCGCCAGCAGCTCCGCTCCCGCCAGCACCCACCCCACCGGCCCCGCCGCCTCCGGCACCGCCTGCGCCGCCTCCGCCAGAACCTGTCGTCACGCCGCCAGAACCGCCAAAACCGGTCGAGCCACCTAAGCCGATAGAAAAACCAAAACCAATAGAAAAACCGGTAGAGAAGCCAAAACCCGTGGAAAAGCCCGTGGAAAAACCAAAGCCTAAACCTACGCCAAAACCGGTTAAAAAGCCTGAGCCGGAACCGGAACCGGAACCGCAAGTAGCGCAGGTAGTACCGCCTGCACAGCCGTCGCCGCCTACTTCTACGCCGCCCGCAGCGCAACCAAGTAGTGCTCCAAGCTCGAACGTAAAATCAAATTTACCGCCTAGCGGAGCTGAAACAGTTGGAGAATTTAACTTCGCGACATCAGCCGGCGACGAGAGATTTTCTAAGATCCAAAAGGCGATACAAAAGCATCACAAATACCCTAAACGCGCGCAAAAAATGCGCCATCAAGGCGTCGTAGAGGTTAGCTTTTTATACAAAAAAGACGGCAGCGTCCGCGACGTAAAGGTGATAAAAAGCTCAGGCTTTGAGACACTAGACGAGGCCGCAGTCGAGCTCATAAACCGCGCTGCACCTGATTTTCCGACGCTTGATCGCGACTACGTCATAAAAATCCCGGTTAGCTACAAACTCACCTAAATTTAAGCCGTTTTTGCGGCTTAAATTTTATCTTTAATTCTACAAATTTGACGCAATAAATCAAAAAATCAGCCGTTTTATTTATGAATTTAGCATTACTAAAATCGGTAGCAATCAAATCAAATTTGACGCCGTAGCAGGGACGTAAATTTGCCAAATTTACAGTCCTAATAGCTAGGCTAAATTTGCCAAACGGTTTGCCCAAGCGACCGATCAAATTTACTCAAAATTTAGCCGACGCAATTAGTTCAAATTTACGCCGAGCGATCTTATAAATTTACTTAAACGCCCTTTTGTATGAGTTTTCTATCAGTTCAGCGCACCCTAGCTCACTCATCGCAACCTGCGCGAAATTTGGATTTCGCAGCAGCTCTCTACCGTAGGCTACCGCGTCGCAAACGCCGCCTAACAGCAGCGCCTCGCCCTCAGATGCCTTTGTGATGAGCCCGACCGCGATTACGGGTATGCCAACCGCCTGTTTTACCGCCCTAGCGTAGCTCGCCTGATACAGCGGAGTAAACGCAGGCGCGCTATCCGTGCGCTCAAAAAATCCGCCCGCCGAGACGTGGATAAACGCCGCGCCCAAAGCCTCGAGCTCTTTTGCTAGCCGCACGCTATCCTCTAGACTCCAGTCGCCCTTCACCCAGCTATCCGCGCTTATGCGCACGCCGACGGGGATTTGCACCGCGGCTTTTATCTCGCTTAAAATTTCTTTTAAATATCTCGTACGATTTTCGAAGCTCCCGCCGTATTCGTCGTCTCGTAGATTGATCTCAGGCGAGAGAAATTCGCTGATTAGATAGCCGTGCGCGGCGTGGATCTCGGTCGCGGCGTATCCTGCACGCTCGGCTCTGATCGCGGCATCGACGAAAGCTTGCTTGACCGAGACAATGTCCTCTACGCTCATTTGTTTCGGCGTTTTGTAACTCTCGCTAAATTTTACCGCGCTAGGTGCGATCAGATCCTCACACTCGCTTTTTCTGCCAGCGTGCGCGAGCTGGACGGCCATTGTGGCGCCGTATTTGACACACTCCTTGACGAGCCTGGCGTGCGCCTCCTGCTGTTCGTCGTTCCATAGCCCCAGATCGCGACTCGTGATCCTGCCTCTAGGCTCGACCGCCGTAGCTTCGACGATGATGAGCCCGACGCCTCCTAGCGCGCGAGCGGCGTAGTGCAAGCGGTGAAAGCACCTAGGTTGGCCGTTTTCGTTTTTGGCCTTATACATACACATCGGCGGCATGGCGACGCGGTTTTTGATCTGCAGATCGCCGATTTTTAGCGGCGTAAAAAGCAAGCTTTGCATGAGAAATCCTTTAAAGATTATTTGCGGTTATTTTAGGATATTTGTTTAAATTTATTTAGTTGAGTGCCAAATTTTAGCGACCACCCGCAAGCGGATGAGATTGTAAAAGCAAAAGCGTAAATCAACTATTATGTTAGTTCCCGTCAAATTTGAATTTACTTGCCGCCGTTAAAAATAGAAGCAAAGTACTCGTCTATGCCCATGCCGTTTTTTTCATCTGTTTTAGCCTTGGTTTTACGTCAGCATCTTGCCAAAGTATCGGCGGCAAGGCAAACATCACCCTATCAAGGCTAAATTTTCTCACGTCATCGCGCCAGCCATCCCAGCGGTAAAGCTTGTAAAATTTAGATATATCGCCGCAAAGCGCCCAGTACAAAAACTGCGAGTAGCCAAGCTGCGTCGCCGCTATCTGGCGCATAGTAAAAGACGTTGCCGGATTTGCCACAAAATGTGCCGCCGTTTATCGCGAAAAATCCGCCCAAAACATCGTCTGCCACGAGCAAATAGCTAGGCATCTGCCCAGACTCACTAAAGCTTTTGCCAAGATTAAAGCTGTAAATTCCGCGATTTATCCGCTCGCAGCCAGAACCAAGCACGCGCAGCCAACCGCTCTCTATCACAACGCCACCGCACCCATAAACAAGCGCTCCCATCGGCGAGCGTGTAGTGACCTGAAGCCCCAAAAGCTCGCTTTGAGCCCTGTCCTAGTCACGCGGTAAAATCTCATAGCCATTTTTGGCCTCTTTTAGCCACTCTTCTATTAGCGCCCGGCCCCGGCTCATTTGTGTCTATAAGCTCGCCTAAAGCCCTCATCGCGCGCCATTTGGGTCAAATTTGATGAAATTTAAAAGAAGGATTTGGCGAGTCGCCCCGCCAAATTTATATTAGTAGATTACTTTGCGTCCCAAGCTAGGATCGTGTTACCCTCGGCGTCGGTGGCCACGTCGCCCATGCCCATGATGTTGTAGCCGCAGTCGACGTAGTGCACCTCGCCGGTCACACCGCTAGCAAGGTCGCTAAGCAGATACATAGCACTGTTACCGACATCATGCGTCGTGACGTTGCGTTTTAGTGGGCTGTTTACTTCGTTGTAGCGTAAAATCATCCTAAAGTCGCCGATTCCGCTTGCCGCAAGCGTTTTGATCGGGCCCGCAGAGATCGCATTTACGCGGATATTTCTAGCGCCAAGATCGTGAGCGAGGTAGCGCACTGAGCTTTCAAGAGCCGCTTTTGCGACGCCCATGACGTTGTAGTGAGGCACGAATTTCGGCCCGCCAAGATATGTGAGCGTAAGCACCGAGCCGCCCTCTTTTAGCACCGGAAGCACCGCGCGTGTGAGGCTTAGCAGCGAATACACGCTCGTACCCATCGCGATATCAAAGGCTTCTTTTGTAGTGTTTACAAACTCGCCCTCTAGCGCTTCTTTAGGCGCATAGGCTACCGCATGCACGACGAAATCTATCTCGCCAAGGTCTGCTTTGATACGATCCGCAAGACCGTCTAGGTGAGCTTGGTTATTTACGTCTAGCTCGTAGACGAATTTACTACCAAACTCCTCCGCGATCGGCTCTACGCGTTTTTTTAGCGCGTCATTTAGGTAGGTAAAGGCCATCTGCGCACCCTGCGCGTGACAAGCTTCGGCGATGCCGTAAGCGATAGATTTGGCGTTAGCGACGCCGACGATGAGGCCCTTTTTTCCTTTTAAAATCATTATTTCTCCTTTCTATTTTTGCTTGGCTTTTGAGCGCTTTTTGACGCTTTTATTAAAATTTTGCTCGGCAGACCATCCGTCTAGCCTACGCAAAATTTTAATAAAAGCCCCAAAAATCATCTCAAAATCCTACGCAATTTGACATAAAATTTTTGCAATTCAAATTTAAAACCAAATTTGATAGCGGCAGTATCGCGAAGCTAGACTAGGCGGCTTAAAATTTTGCGACGGGAGTTACCATATTAGGCAATGACCGAGCAAAATTTTAAGACAATGAAGTATAGCGATGCGAGACAACGCGTATAAGCTCTAAAAACTTCGACGCGTCCCAGCTCGCCGTACCCACTAGTACTCCATCGCAGTTTTTAATCCCCGAGATCCCACCGATATTTGCGGCATTGACGCTGCCACCATAAAGTAGCGGTGCGCTCGTCTGCTCGCGGATAAAATTCAAAATCTCCTCGATCTGCTCCGCGCTCGCGCTCCTGCCCGTGCCTATTGCCCAGATCGGCTCGTAGGCGATCAGCAGCCGCTCGTAGCCAAGGTCGATATTTTTTAGCTGCTCAGCCAAAAACTCCTTCGTGCGACCCGCTTCGTTCACGCTCAAATTTTCGCCGATGCAGTAAATGATCTGCCAGCCCGCCTTTGCGGCGAAGTCAAATTTAGCGCGCAAGAGATCCTCGCTCTCGCCAAGCTCTCGCCGTTCGGAGTGTCCGATCAGCACGCTTTTTACGCCAAATTCGTCCAGCATCGCCTTGCCGATCTCGCCTGTGTGAGCGCCGCTTTCGCACGGGTAGAAATTTTGAGCGCCGAGTTTAAATTTATGAGTCGCAAGATCAAGCGCGCTAAAGGGCGGAAACACCGTCACGTCGTCGTTTGCGCTTAAATTTGCGTCTAAAATTTGGGCGTACTCTTTAAAGCTCGCTCTTGTGTGATTGCACTTTAAATTTGCTAAAAACCTCACTCCGCAGCCTTTCTAAGCGGTTTTATGCCGGGTAGCTCCTTACCCTCGATAAGCTCCAGACTCGCGCCGCCGCCTGTTGAGATAAAGGTCATCTCGTCGGCGTCTCCCGCGCGCTCTACGACGTCGGCCGTATCGCCGCCGCCAACGACGGTAGTCGCGTGAGTGTCGATGATTGCGTGGCTCATTTTGATGCTGCCCTTGCTAAATTTATCCATCTCAAAAACCCCCATCGGCCCGTTCCACCAGATGGTTTGCGCGTCGGCGATGACCTCTTTAAAGAGCCTAATCGATGCCGGTCCGATATCTAGCCCCATCCAGCCGCTAGGTATTTCTTGAGCTGGGACGAATTTTACAGCGCTTTCAGCCGAAAAGGTCTGAGCCGCGACGACGTCCACCGGCAGGTAAATTTTAACGCCAAGCTCCCTGCCCTTGCGCAAAATTTCGCGCGCATCGCCCAAGAGATCTTCTTCGAGTAGCGAGTTTCCGATATTTTCGCCGAGCGATTTAAGAAACGTAAACGCCATACCGCCGCCGATTATCAGCTTATCCACGCGCGGAAGCAGGTTGTGTAGAGCCTGCAGCTTGCCGCTAACCTTACTACCCCCAACGACCGCGACGAACGGACGCGCAGGGTGTTTGATGAGATTTTGGGCGAAATTTATCTCTTTTTGCAGTAAAAATCCCGCCGCTTTATGTTTCTCGTCGTAAAATTTAGTGATCGCCTCGACCGAGCTGTGCGCCCTGTGGCAGACGCCAAACGCGTCATTGATGTAAAATTCGCCGTATTTAGCGAGCTCGCCGGCTAGCGCCTCGTCGTTTTTGGTTTCGCCTTTTTCAAAGCGCAAATTTTCAAGAAGTAAAATTTCGCCAGGCTTTAGCGCGGCGGCTTTAGTTTTGGCGTCCGCTCCGATGACGTCCTCGGCAAAAATCACGTCTCTATCAAGTAGCCTAGAAAGCCTCTTTGCCACGCCTCGTAGCGAAAATTTCTCCTCAAAGCCGTTTTTCGGTCGTCCTAGGTGACTAGCTAAAACCACGCTGCAGCCGTTATCTAGGCAGTAGCGGATAGTTGGGATCGCTGAGCGGATCCTGCGGTCATCAGTGATGTTTAAAAACTCGTCCATCGGCACGTTAAAATCGCACCTTACAAATACCTTCGCGCCGCTAAGCTCAAGATCGTTGATCGATAAAATTTCACTCATTTTTCACCCTTTAAATTTACTTCGTAGCCACGATCTTAGCTAGATCGACGAGTCTTGTCGAGTAGCCCCACTCGTTGTCATACCACGCAAAGACCTTCACCATATCATCGGCGATGACCTGCGTAGTGTCGCTGGCTACGATGCTGCTGTATGCGCTCGTGCAAAAGTCGCTGCTAACTCTATAATCGTCATCGACAAACAAAATTCCCTTTAAATTTGACTCCGCAGCCGTTCTAAACGCCTCGTTTATCTCCTCTTTGCTAGCCGGTCTTTTCAAAACTGCCGTTAGATCGACCATCGAGACGTTCGCGACCGGTACGCGGACGGCTTGGCCGTGCATCTTGCCGTTTAGCTCAGGAAGTACTTTTGCGATAGCTTTGGCGGCTCCAGTGGTCGTAGGCCCGATATTTAGGGCTGCAGCGCGCGAACGGCGGAAGTCTTTAGCCTTCACGTCAACCAAGCTTTGGCCGTTCGTATAGGCGTGGATCGTGGTCATGAGCCCTTTTACGATGCCAAATTTATCGTTTAGTACTTTTGCGACGGGAGCTAGGCCGTTTGTCGTGCAGCTTGCGTTTGAGACGATCGCTTCGCCTGCGTATTTATCGTCGTTTACGCCGACTACAAAGGTCGCCGTGTCGTCTTTTGCAGGAGCGCTCATGACGACTTTTTTGACGCCGCGAGCTAGATAGGGCTCGCATTTTTCGGCGGTTAAAAACTTGCCCGTACACTCCAAAACCACGTCTGCGCCGTAGTCTGCGTAGCTAAGCTCGTTTAGATCTCTTGTTGAAAAAACTCTTATCTTTTTGCCGTTTACTTCTATAAATTCGTCGCTTATCACCTTAACGTCTTGCTTAAATTCGCCGTGCACGCTGTCGTATTTGAGCAGATAGCGCGTCATGTCGCGCGTCGCCGTGTCGTTGATAGCGACAAGATCAACGTCGTCTCGCTCTAAAATAATACGAGCAGCGCACCTGCCGATACGTCCAAAACCGTTGATCGCGATTTTTACCATGTTTAGCTCCTTGTGCTAGATTTTCCGGTCGCTTTAGGGCGCGCGGAAAGGTTATTTTCATACTTTTTAGCTTTTGCGCGTTAAATTTACCAGCCTCAACCGATGCCGAGCGCGTAAATTTAAGCCGCTCTAAAGCCCGCCTTTGCAAATTTGGCCCTTGCTTGCTTGCCAAAAAACGAGCCTTGCGAGCCCAAAAATCCCCAAATTTTACAAAATCTCCATTTAATTTGCGCTTTATCGGCGAATTTTTTGATTTTCAACCAATTTTCACTTCAAATTCGCTAAACTGCACCGAAATTTTAAAGGCAAATTTATGAAAATCGCGCTTTTTGGCGGTAGTTTCGACCCGCCTCATCTCGGGCACGACGCCGCCGTTAAAGCCGCGTTAGAGCAGCTAGACGCGGACAAGCTCATCATCATGCCGACTTTTATCAGCCCGTTTAAGAGCGAGTTTTCCGCTCCGCCGCTGCTTCGGCTAAAGTGGGCGAACGAGGCTTGGGGCGCGCTGACAAAAGTCTGCGTGAGCGACTACGAGATCGCGCAAAATCGTCCCGTACCGACGATAGAAAGCGTGCGTCATATACGGCAAATTTACGCTATGAGCGAGCTTTACCTCATCATCGGCGCCGATCATCTAGCAAGCCTAGATAAATGGCACGAGATAGACGAGCTCTTTAAGCTAGCGACCTTCGTCGTAGCTAGCCGCGGCGACGTAGTCGTGCCTGAAAATTTTAAAATTTTAAGCATAAATGCGCCCGTTTCGTCATCGCAAATCAGGCAAAATTTGGACAAAAGCCTGATGATACCGTGCATAGCGGACGAGGCGGCGAAATTTTACCAAGGAAAAACATGCAAGAAAGAATAGAACGAATCATCAAAATCCTAGACGCCAAGAAGGCCGAAGCCATCGAGGCTATCGACATGAGCGGGCGCGAATACATCGCAAAATGCGTCATCATCGCTACCACGATGGGCGAACGTCACGCCTACTCGCTAACGGACGACCTAAAAGAGGGACTAAAGGACGAGGGCGAGCAGTTTTTAGGCATAGAAAGCTCCGGCGACTGGGTCGTGATCGATCTAGGCGACATCCTCATCCACCTCATGAGCGCGCAGTACCGCGCCAAATACAACATCGAAGAGTTTTTAAGCAAGCTAAAAGAGGTAAAAGCTTAAGCTAAATTTAGCTCGCCGCGCCAGTAGCGTCAAATTTGCCTAAAGCGCAAAGCGGACGGTAAATTTGACCAAAGCCGCCGTTTTAACGCTAAGATTTGCCCGATCTTGCAAGCGGCGTGCTTGATTATTTTAGTCAAAAGCCGACATCGCAGGCTTTTGCTTTTATTTTAAAAAAGTCAAATTTGAAGCGGACGTCGTCAAATTTAGCGACTTTTCAAACCCATACTGCAAAGACTGGCGGCACGAACTGGAATTTAAATTTGACCGCTCATAGTTTATGGACGAGCTTAATAAGATCACCTCTATCATAAACTCCCAAATTTCTTAAATCCAAATTTACGTGCCCAGACAACTATCTTTTTGATGTGACAAATCGAGTCAAATTTTACCCTAATCGCTTGACGGCGCAAAGCTCGCAAATTTAACTGGCGTAACAAAAATAAAACTAAAAACCTACGCTAAATTTCTCCTGACCGTAAAATCTCCAGCAGAAAAAATCCAAAAGCTAAATAAAATTAAAAATTATCTTGCGAAATTTAACTTTTAAGAGGGCGAGCAAAAAGGAAAATTTGCGATCAAATTTGGCGCCAAAGCCGGCAAGATGGGTTTTGCAACCTTGAATTTCGCCCGAAAATTTAACACAGAGCCGATAGTGAGCGGGGTACAAAACACGAATTAGACGCGTTTTACTGCGCTTTGGTTTTACAAAAACTGGCAAAAAGGAGCTAAATTTGAACTTTTTAATACGCAAAAGCAACCGATTTTAGCGCGCTACGGTCAAGGCAGTTTTAGCGCCGAAATTTAAAAGCCGACTACCGCGAGTTTTCCCTACTTTTTTAGCGATTATTTTATAAATTAAAAGCCTGCCTTAAATCTATTTTTTATATAATCAACCAAAGTCAAGATAAAGGATGCTTATGTTTAGAAAAACTTTTGTTTTATTGGTTGCGCTCTTTACGGCGCATTTGTTTGCGGGCGACGCGTACTTGCACACGAGCGAGTCAGCCCAAAAAGGCGTAGCGCAGGCTCAAATCGCGCTTCCAAAAAATGTCACGGGCGGCGATATTTACGTCGGACTTTTTAAAGATGCCCCAAAGACGCAAGCCAAAGCGCCGGTCGTAGTTTTCCTGCACGGCTCATCTGGTATCAACAACAAAATAGGCCTTGACAAATGGCAAGAGTGGCTAGCAAAAGAGGGCATAGCAAGCTTTATGTTTGATAGCATGGCCCTAGAAAACAGGATAACCTACAAATCTCCGGCAGATAAGGAGATTTACGAAAAGGTCCATTCGCTACGCTCTAGCGAAATCAAAATCGCCTTGGAAGCGCTAAAAAACACTGAATGGGCGGATACGAGCAAGCTATTTTTAGCCGGCACCAGCGAAGGCGCGGTGGCTGTAGCCAGATACGAGGGCAATGACTTTTTGGGCAAGGTTATAAACTCTTGGTCGTGCGAGGAGAATTACTTTGTAAAAGAACATAAAACGGCGCTTAGCGATACGCCGGTTTTAAATTTAGTAAGCGATCAGGATAAATATTTTTCTCAAAAAAATAGCTATCTGGGCAACGAAAACGCCACCGGAAACTGCGCCGCAGCCTACGGCGACAAGAAAAATGCGATAGTTTTGCTCTTACCTAATGCTCCGCACACGCTCATAAATTTGCCAGCCGCGCGCTTTGCGACCGTTTCTTTTATCAAAAGCATACTTGAGGGCACGTTTGACACCGATACGGTCGGCGAGTAACAACTGATAAATTTGCGGCGACGAGGTCTATAAATTTTGTCGCCGCACTTTTTACCGACTCGTAAATTTGAGCCGAATTTTAGCGGTCTCGCGGCAAAAATACTTCGTTTTATATTTTTTGTATTCAAATTTAGTAAATTTGTTTTAAATTTTAGCATTTAAAATTTGAGTCAAATTTTGCAAATCTTAGCTCCGCATTTTATTTGCCAAGACCGGCATTTTAAAAACGTTAAAATTTGAGCCGCTATGCCGCGCGTCTCTTACCACCGATAAATTTTATCCTCATAAGCGATCAGTCTAAATTCCTCTTTGTGGTTGCCGTTGCCGATCGTGTGGCTGTCTTGGCCCGCGCCGAGGCGTAGTTTATGTAGCCTGCCGCCGTATGTACCCACAAAAAGCACGCTACCGTCCTCGCTTAGAGCCATAGACTTTATCGTACCGCCCAGATAGTGGTGCCAAATTTTACGCCCGTCCTTGCCGACTGCTTTTATGTAGCCGTATGCGTCGCCGAGGATATAAAAGTCCCGCGTCGCTACGCCCGCGTAAACCCTCATCGCATCGTCGATCAGCGTGAAATTTTTCTCGCCATCTTCGTCATACGAATAAGCCTCAACATCCACCCCTTGCTTTAGAGCCGCCCTGTCCACGCCGATCGTGACGCCGTTGCAGAAGTGGCAGGAGTTCGCTATAAGCTGAGTATCGTCCGCGCTAAATAGACAAAAGTGCGGATACGAGCTCTGCGCGCCGATGCTGCCGAGCCGCTCGCCCTCGCTATCCATCAGGACGTGATCGTCGCACTGCTCGCCGGCGACGATGAGAGCGTTGTCGTTTGATAGCGCCGCGTTAGCCATGTCGATATAGAGTGCAGCGTTGCCGTCATCGTCCTCGTAGAGCTGCCCGTCCTCATAGATCGGATGGATGAGCTTCGCGCCGCTTTGCGAGATCAAAAATATCCCGTCGTGGCAGCTCAAAAGCACCTTGCTACCGTCGTTGAAAGGTAAAATTTCAGCCTCGTCGTATGTCAGCTCCACGTCGTGGCTAAATTTCGCGATAGGCTCGCCGCCACCCTTGCCGTCGTAGCCTTTTATGAGCTCTATCTCGCCTCTCCTAAGAAGGGCGTAAATTTCGTTTCGTTTGGATTTGCCCACCGTAATGACGCCCTCTGCGATAACGCTAACGTGCTCACCTTCTAGCAGATATAGCTTCTTACGCCAGCCTTCAGGCTCGCTTTGAGAGACGATAAAAAGGACGTTCTCGCTGCGCAAAGCACAAATTTGATCGACATTGCCTAGCTTGTCTCCTATTTTATCCTTTTCGCCAGCGTTGCCCGCTTCATCCTCGCACCCCTCAAAGATAATGTTTGAGGGCGGAAAATCAGCTCTAAATTTCACCGTTTCGCCCCGTTCATTAGCCTCCTTTAGTAGCGCAAAAACCGCCTCGCAAAGCTGCGTCATACCCTCGCGCTCATCGACCAGATCTTCGCCCTTGTAGGCGTCCCAGCCGTGAACCTCCGCAAACGCCACCATATCGTTTACGGCCTTGGCATATTTCTCGCCCTTTTCATTCCACTCTTTTTGCCACTCCGCCTTAAGCGCCTCGTAGTCCAAGTTTTCATTGATTTTCCTTAGGTTTGTTGTCCGCTTTTTCGCTGCGATTCGCGAAATTTTAACCAAGACCGCTAAAGCTAAATTTAACGTCTCTAAAGCTAGCAAATTTAGCGCAGCTAATCAGCAAATTTGCCATCAACCCAAGCTTGCCGAATTTAAGACGCGCAAATTTGAGCGCAAAACCAGCCTCGTCCGCCTACTAGCTCCGCCAGAGCTTTTCTACCTGTGCGGCGTCCTCGTCCGCGAGCTCAAAGCCGAAAATATCGATATTTTCAAGCAATCGCTCCTTGCTATCGGAGTTTACTACCGCGCAAACCCCGTGTTGTACGAGCCAGCGCAAGATGATTTGTGACCGCGTTTTGCCGTATTTTTCGCTGATTTGCGCAAGCGCAGGCTCTTTTAGCTCTTCGCCGGGTTCATATAGCAGCTGCACTTGCACGTCATGGTCGGTCACCTTGCCGTGCGCAACAAAGCGCCGCAGATAGGAGTGCGCAGGCGTCTGATAAACCGCGGGTTTAACTTCGCTGCCTTGCGCGATTTTGGCTAAATTTTCGGCCCCGAATTCTCCAGGGTAATCGCAAATGCCGATCGACGCCGCAAGTCCCTCACGGTAAAGCCGCTGTAAAACGTGCCAAGCAAGGCTAACATCGCCCGCCCCTGCGTGCAGCAAAAGTAAATCAACGTAGTCGGTATTTAGTTTTTTCAGCGAGTGCTCAAAGCTTTTTATCATGCCGCTTTCATCGCCGTTTTGAGCACCGAGCGCGCTTTGGATAAATAGCTGTCCGCGCTCTAAGCTGCTAGCCGCAAATGCAACAGCTGCGCCCTCCTCGCCCCCGTCCGTATCGATCAGGCGGTAGCCTAGCCCAAGAGCCGTCCCCCAGCGCGTTTTTGTCTTTCAAACCATCAAATTTAGCTGCGCTAAGTCCAATGATCGGCATCAAAATTCTATTATTTAGCGTGAGGTATGGCGTCATAGCCGCAAACTTTTCGCCGAGATTTTTCGCGCCGCTTAGATCTACGCCGTCCGTCAAATTTGCCGCGCCGATCTCGCCGATCTGCTGGGCAAACAAATTCACTCCCGCGGCAAGACCCGCCGCGCAGGTCGCCGCGCCCTTTATGAAGTCCCTTCTTTGCATTTTCGCTCCATTTTTGATTTTATCGATTGCTTGGCTAAATTTAAATTTGCAAAACAAAAGGCACCGCCGCGCCCAAATTTATTTAAAATCACGGAAATCTAAAATTTACTTGCGACAAACGACATCCGAAAGGCCGCATTTAAATTTATCCAAATATGCCCGAGTAGAAATTTCGCGCTCGCCAAACGCAGTCCAGGGCTAAAAAGTCAAATTCAGATCTCAAACGCGCAGGAGCTTGGCTGTCCGCCCTCAAATCCCTTTTTAAACCACGTCATACGCTGCTTTGACGAGCCGTGCGTGAACGAGTCTGGCGTCACGCGGCCTTGGTATTTTTTCTGTAGCGCATCGTCGCCTATCGCGCTCGCGGCATTTAGCGCCTCCTCGATGTCGCCGTCTTCTAGCACCTTGTAGCGCCCCATGTAGTGCGCCCAGACACCCGCATAGCAGTCGGCCTGCAGCTCGACCTTGACTTGCAGCGCATTTTGCTCTACCGGGCTTTTCGTGCGCGATTTTAGCTCGTTTACCTTACCGAGCGTGCCTAGTAAATTTTGCACGTGATGCCCGATCTCGTGGGCGATCACGTATGCCTGCGCGAAGTCGCCCGCGGCCTTGTATTTGGCCTCTAGCTCGTCAAAAAAGCTAAGATCAAGATAGACTTTTTTATCCGCGGGGCAGTAAAAAGGCCCCATCTGCGAGCTAGCCGTGCCGCACGCACTAGAAACGCCGTCTCTAAAAAGCACTAAGCTAGGCTCTTTGTACTGCGCGCCGCCCGCCTTAAACACCTTACTCCACACGTCCTCGGTCTGCGCCAGCACGGCTGAAACAAAGGAAACCTTTTCTTTCTCCTGCGGGCTATCTAGCGCCGCCCTTTGAGTGCCCGCGCCACCGCCATCAAGTAGCGCGAGAGGGTTAAAGCCCATAAAATACGCGACCGCGCCGATAACTAGCACCACGCGGCCAATGTTTGAGCCCAGCAAAAATCTGATAATCGGTATGAGTGCGCCCAGCGACCCCATGCTGTTTACGCTGTTTTGCCGTCTATCCTCGACGTTGTCGCTTCGTCTGCTGTCTTGCCATCTCATTTTTTACTCTTTCGTTTTGGATTTTTTCTTAAATTTAGCCGCGGGTTGCGCTGTTTTCTTGTCACTTGGTGCTAAATTTAGGGCATATTTTAGCGACTATTTATAAATTTATCGCTTTAGCCCGCCATTTCGCTCAAATTTGACGCGGTAAATTTGATGGTAAAAGTTGAGTTTAAACAAAGCAAAACGGCACGGCGCAAAATAAGCCCACATAGCCGAGCCGTCAAATTTGAAGTTTTAAATTTAAAATCTAGCTCTAAACCGATCCAAAATTCGCCCCAAAATTCTTGACAGCAAGATCCCAAAAACTATACCGATGCCGTCTGCGACGATATCTAGTAGGCTAAAATAGCGATTTGGCACAAACGACTGCATGATCTCTATCTGGATACCGTATGCTAGCAAAATAGCAAACTTTGCACCCAAATTTAGCCTACAAAAGCCAAAATGCAAAGTAACGTAAAGCGCGGCGAATGCAATGAAGTGATTTGCTTTATCCCAGCTGTTTTCGACGAGTTTTATCTGCGCTGGCGTGAGGGCTAGGTACTCTATCGATATCAAAAATATAAAGAAAAGTGCGGCGGAAATTTTGGAAAGATTCATGGATTTTAAGGGGTTGTTTTTAAACAAGAAGCGCCGGTTAGCGCTTCTAAATTTATTAAATTTAACTCTTACATCTTATCTTTTGCAGCGATACCAATTAGACCTAGAGCCGTTTTTATCGAGAGTGCGACGACGGCGAAAAGCTTTAAAAGCTCGTCTTCGTTTTCGCTGCCTACGACGCGATTTTCGTTGTAAAATTTATGAAAATTCGCCGCCAAGCTCTTTAGGTAGTCGCAAATTTTATTTACCGCGCGCGTGTTAAAACTATCGACTAAGATATCGTTTAGCGTGAGCGCCTCAAATAGCAAATTCTTGCCGTCTTCGTTCAAATTTGCAAATTTAACGCTCGCGACATCGGCGACGTTTTTGCCCGCTTTTGCGAAGATTTGATTGATCCTGGCGTGCGCGTAATTGATATAAAATATCGGGTTTGAGCTATCCTCGCGCTTTAGTTCATCCACGTCAAACTCCAGATGCGTGTCGCAGCGCTTGCTAAGGAATATAAATCTAAGCGCCTCGTAGCCGATCTCCTCGACCACGTCGCTCATCAGCACGACGTTGCCCGCGCGCTTGCTCATCTTGTAGGCTTCGCCATCTTTTAGCAGGCTCACCATCTGCGAAAGTATGATTTCAAGGCGGTTTTCGTCGTATCCAAGCAGATGCAGCGCCGCCTTCATACGTGCGATGTAGCCGTGGTGGTCGGCGCCCCAGATGTTGATGCAGCGGTCAAATCCGCGCCTAAATTTATCGTCGTGATATACCACGTCGCCGGCTAGATAGGTGCCGCGACCGTCCTCGCGCACGATGACACGGTCTTTTTCGTCGCCGACTTCGCTTGATTTTAGCCAGATTTTACCCTCGCTCTCGTATATGCCGTTCTCGCTTTTTAGGCGTTCTAGCGTGAGAGGGAGCTTGTCATAGTAGCTCTTTTCGCTGGCCCAGTTTTCGATGAAAATTTGCGCGTCGGCTAAATTTTGCTTGATCAAAACCAGCACCCTATCCTTGCCAAACTCGGCGAGTTCTAGATTTCGGCTCTCGTCGTAAAATATCTCTTTGCCGAATTTCTCTAGCGCTTCTTTTGCGATAGGCTCTATGTAGTCGCCGCGGTAAAATTTCTCCGGATACGCCACTCTCTCGCCGAATAAATTTTCGCGCGCCCAAAGCGATATGGACGTTCCTAGAAGCTCGATTTGATTGCCTGCGTCGTTGATGTAGTATTCAGTCGAGATATTTTCGCCGATATGAAGCCCGACGCGAGCTAACGTATCGCCGAAAACCGCACCCCTAACATGCCCGATGTGAAGCGGACCAGTCGGGTTTGCGCTGACGTACTCGAGCAAAATTTTCTCGCCGCTAGTTCCGCCGCCTTTTGCAAACTCGCTCGGATTTGCAAGGCTAGCCGAGGCAAATTTATCCAAAAATGCAGGCTTTAGTTTAAAATTTATATAGCCGTTTAGCGCCGTTGCCTCGAAAACTTCGCTATTTTCAAATTTAGACGCTAGCTCGGCGGCTATTGCTACGGGGGATTTTTTGAGCTGTTTTGCCAAACTAAAAGTAGGCATCGCGTAGTGCGCCAAGCCCTTATCTTTTGGCTTCTCCAGCGCAAAGTCAAAGTCCACGACGCCTTTTATTTCGTTTATTACGCTTTTTTTCAACGCCTTTCCTTACGCGTTTTTAGCCGTATCTTCAGTCTTTGCGGCGGTTGCGGTTTCTTCTTTTTTCTCTTCTACTTTTTCTACGTTCTCGGCTTTTTTATCATCTTCCATTTCTGATTTGAAGCTCTTTATTCCCTTACCTAGGCCTTTTGCGAGCTCAGGGATCTTTTTCGCTCCAAAAAGCAAGACCACGATAAGTAAAATAATAAGCAATTGTTGGACGCTTGGACCCATTTTTTCTCCTTTTAATTTTCGTTATATTAGCATAATTTTATCAATTATTCCATTTGTTAATAATCTCTTTTGCGTCTAAATTTGACGTTTTTAGGCGCATCGAGCGCAAAATCCCGCGCAAATTTTCATAGCAGTTTTGCAAGTCGTCGTTTATCAAAAAATAATCGTACTCTAAGATATGCTCCATCTCGCCGACCGCATTTATCAGCCGTTTTTCGATGGTTTCCGCGCTATCGGTGCCGCGATTTTGCAACCTTGATTTTAGCTCGTTTTTGCTAGCTGTCGTGATAAAAACGGAGGTAATATTTTGGGCAAATTTTGATTTTGCGATATTAAAACCCTGCACGTCGATATCAAAAATGGCAATTTTGCCCTCTTCAAGCGCGTTTAAAACGGGCTTTAGCGATGTGCCGTAGTAGTTGCCGTGCACGCACGCCCACTCCAAAAACTCATCCGCGTCTATACCTTTTTTAAACTCGTCTTCGCTTGTAAAATAATAATTCACGCCATCGGTCTCGCCCTGCCTCGGCACTCTTGTTGTGCTTGATATCGAAAAATAAAGATCGTTTTCCTCTTTTAAAAGACGGTTTAAAAGTGTGCTTTTTCCGCTACCGCTGGGGCCGGAGATAATTAAAATTTGCCCCTTCAACTACTTTTCCTCAAAGCTTATATTGATTTTTATGTTGAGATTTTTTAGAGCCTCTCGGAGCTCGCCGTCTTGCAGCGAATTTTCTAGATTTTTAGCCACAGCGTCTGAAATTTGAGCCTTAAGCTCGTCTATTTTTGAGGCCGTTTGAGATTTGTGCAAGCCTAAATCCGCCGCTTCGCCGCTCTCAAATCCGCTCTCGTTAAGCGCTAAAGCCATATCTTTTTCGCTGATTTGCTCGATGTCGCCATACTCGCTCGGATCAATCTGCGGCTCTATTTCAGGCTCGTTTTGCATGGCTTCGGACTCACTGATTTCTTGTGCGTCTTGCTCGAGATTTATTTCCGTCTCGCTTTGATCGTCTGCGGCAAAAATATCATCCGCAAGCTCGTCATCTAAAACATCTTGCGTCAAATTTGCTTCGCTCTCAAAATCCTCTTTCTCTTCCTCGCCCGCTAAGTCCATATCGTCTAGCAAAAACTCATCGCCCAAGGCGCTATTTTTGACCTGCACCTCTTGCTCGTCGGGCTCGTCGGATTTCATATCCATATCGGCAAAGATATCCTCTTGCTCCTCAGCTTCTTCTATTGCAAATTTATCGTCATCTTCCGCTTGTTCAAGGCTTTGCAGAGCTTCACGCTCGTCCGCACTATCCATATCGACAAACTTGGCCATATCAGGCTCGTCCGCCGTTTCAAATTTAGCATCCAAAGGCTCATCGTCTGTATCCAAATTTTCTGACAGCTCGTCCATCTTGTCTATTTCGTCGATTTGATGCTTGATATCCTCGATACTACCGTCAAAATCAAGCTCAAATTTATCATCAATCTCTTCATGCTTGTCTTCGCCATCTACAACAAGCTCTGCCGTGCCGAGTTCAGGCTCGTCGGCCATCTCCAATTTGCCACCAAGAAGCTCATCCGGCGCATCTATATCCGCAGAAAGATCGTCAAATTTATCGTCTTTTGCAGCGATTTCAAACTCATCAAACTCCGTCGGCTCATCGTCCGCATCGTCTAAATCCAGCTCATTGCCTTCGAGCTTTTCGCTTAGCTCATCCATATCGTCGATAGCCTTTACGATCTCGTTTAACTCGTCAAAGGCGCTATCTTTACCAGACGCCGCTTGCGAAATATCGTCAAACTCGTCGTCTAGCCTAAGCTCGCCCGGATCCAGCTCCATGATCTCGTCTTCAAAGACGTCTTCGGCCGGATCGTCCATAAACTCAAACCCTTTGACTGAGATCTCGTCGGTTTCGTCTTTTGCCGCAGCAGCAGGCTCGGCGCTCTTTGTTTTACTCGCCAGATCCTCCACGATAGTGATAAATTCCGTCGGCAAAAACGGCTTTGGCAGTATCCTGTCGGCATTTTCAAAGGTCGGAGAATTTTTAGAAGAAAGGTATAAAATTTTATTTGCGAATTCTTTTAGGTTCATCTCTTTTACGTCGATATCGCTATCCAAGATAAGCACGTCAAAAACGCCGCTAAGCTCGCTGGCGTCGCCGATCTCGACGTATTCGTAACCCATTTTGCTAAGAGCCAGCGTCGCCAAGCGCGATACTGCGGGATTGGCGTTTACAAGAACGATTTTCACGAATTCTCCTTTTTATACCTAAAAAACGTATTTTAAAACATTTTCCATTACTTCAAGCTTAGTTTTAGAAAAATAGCGACGGAAGATCGTTGATAACGCGAAGCACGAGCTGCCTAAAAAGCTCCATCATGCCCGCTAGTATAGCGATCAGCACGGCAAAGCCAATCGTGATCTTGATCGGATAGCCAACGACCAGTAGGTTAAACTGCGGCATCGTCTTCATCAACATACCGAAAATCAAATCAGAAAGCAGCGAAAGCGCCAAAATCGGGAAGGAAATGATAAATCCAAAAGTAAATAAATTTATCATGGACTTTGAGGCGTACTGCACTATATCGGGACTCGGGTAAAAGCCGCCTAACGGAACGTGCGTAAGCGAATTTGAGATAAAAAGCAGGATAAGATGATGCCCGTCAAAGGCCAAAAAAGTCATAAGAGCGAGGAAATTTATGATATTTGAGATAACTGGCGAGCTAAGGCCGGTCTGTGGGTCCAGCACCGAAGCCATCGAAAAGCCCATGATCATCGATATCTGCTCGCCAGCTAACTGCAAACTGGCAAAAACGATGTGAAGCAGCAGTCCTGCGCAAACTCCCAGCGCCGCCTCGCTCACGATATCTACGGCTAGATAGTAAATCTCGCCACTTTTGATACTGGCAAGCGGAAATAAAAATAGCGTTAGCAGAAACGAAAACGCAGTCTTGACGCTCATAGGGATCTGCTCATGCCCGTAAAACGGGAAAAACAGCATCAGCCCGCCTATACGCGCAAACAGCAACATAAAAGTGATGACGCGCTCGGGCGCAAAAAACTCGACTAGCTCCACCTGACTCTTTCGTTTTAAATTTAAATGCCGTTATTTTAGGGTTAAATCCTTGAAAATTCGGTAAATTTAAAAGCCAAATGAAAACGTGCGGAAATTTTAGCTAGATTAGGCGCGGTAAATGCTGCTTTGAGCGCTAAAATTATACACGCAGTTGCCCATTTTAAAATTCAGGCGGTTTAAATTTATCGACCGCTTTAAATTTTTGTTTTTGGGTTAAATTTTAGTTTTGCGGCACGGCAAGCTGTAGGCGTTCGTTTTTATGTTTTGTCGGTTGCCGAAGTCGAAATTAGGCTTGTCGCGGCAATTTTAACAAGTCGCTATGTCTTGCGAACACAAAACCTCTTACGATAAATTTGACTTAAAAATAGCTCACAAATTTGAGCTTAAATTTTAAGCCATAAATTTGGCAAATCGTTGCTGCAAAAATATTCAAATAGCTTCGGGAGAAATTAAAGAGAATTTTTTGTCTTCGAGGCGATAAACCTCGTCGCATTTTTGCGCAAGCTCGTTGTCGTGAGTGACCAAAACCAGCGCCGCATCGTTTGCTTTGATGTAGTTAAACAGCGTTTGCATCACTTCGTTTGCGGTCTGCTTGTCTAAATTTCCCGTCGGCTCGTCCGCAAATATCACGCGAGGTTTTTTGCAAAGCACTCTAGCGATCGAGACGCGTTGCTGCTGCCCGCCGCTTAGCTCGCCTACTTTTTGGTTCATTACGCCGTCTATTTTTAAATTTGCCAAAATTTCATCGTCGATCTTTTGCGCGGATAAAACGGAGGCTAGCTCGATATTTTCGTGCGCGCTAAAGCCTTTAAAAAGATAGTGCGCCTGGAAAATAATACCAAAATCAAATCTACGAATGCGTAAAAGCTCGTTTGCAGGTAAGTCGTAAAGCGACTTGCCGCCGTAGATAACTTCGCCGTTTTTGGGTCGTAAAAGAGTAGAAAGTATATGGAGTATGGTTGATTTGCCGCAGCCGCTAACGCCCGTTATAGCGCAGCTGCCGCCGGCATTGACGCTTAAATTTACATTCTCAAAGAGCGTATAATCATACGCAAAGCCTAGATTTACGCCCTTTAAGATTTCCATAAATTTAGCCTATTTGCGCCGCAACCTCGGCCGCAAAGTCTTCGTTTTTCTTCTCTAAGCCTTCACCAAGCTCGAAGCGAACGTATTTTACTACTTCGATCTTGCCGCCTAGCTCTTTGCCTTTTTCTTCAACGACTTGCTCAATAGTTTTTTTATCGTCCATTACGTAAAACTGTCCAAGCAGCGTAAGGCGCTGATCTAAAACGGTGTTGTCGGCGTAAAATCTCTCGATCTTGCCAGGGATGATTTTATCCCAAATTTTCTCGGGTTTACCTTCAGCTTTTAGCTCTTCTTCGATGGCTTTCGTAGCTTTAGCAAGCTCTGCATCGCCTATTTGGCAGCGGCTAGCATACTCTGGGATGTGATGAAGCGGCTTGCCTAGGCGTTTTAGCTCTTCATTGTCTTTTTCGAGCTCAGCACGAAGTGCGATAAATTCCTTCTCGACAAAATCTTTATCAAGGTCTTTATAGCTGATTACGCTTGGTTTCATAGCAGCTGCGTGCATGCACAAATTTCTTGCAAATTCAGCCGCTTTGTTTGCGATTTCAGCGCTTTCGCAAGCTAGGCCGATCAGTACGCCTACGCGGCCGTTTGAGTGCACATAGCCGTTTACTACGCCTTTGTCGTCCGCTTTTATAGTCTCAAAGCGGCGAACGACCAAATTTTCGCCGATAGTAGCGATCTGGGTTTTAAAATAATCCTCAAATTTAACGCCGTTGATAACGCTTGCGTTTAGGCTCTCGACGTCTTTTATCAAATTTGTTTGGATGTGCGCCGTAGTGTCTTTTGTCAAATTTTGAAACTGAGCGTTTTTAGCGACGAAATCAGTCTCAGAGTTTATCTCGCTGATAGTCGCGGTTTTGCAGTGATCGCAAACAACAACGCTCACAAGACCCTCGCTAGCTAGGCGGTCAGCCTTTTTAGCGGCCTGACCTAGACCTTTTTCGCGCAATATATCAACGGCTTTTTCCATGTCGCCGTTAGCTTCGGCTAGCGCCTTTTTGCAGTCCATCATTCCCGCTCCGGTTGATTCGCGGAGCTCTTTTACCATTTGTGCGCTGATTTCCATTACTCTTCGTCCTCGCTGAAGTCCTCTGAGAAGTCTTCGCTCGCAGCCTCGTTTACGACTGCGTCTTTTTCGGCTTGACTTACAGCCTCTTTGCCTTCTTCTTGCTCGCCGCCGTCTTTTTCAAGCTGAGAGCGTCCCTCGATGATAGCCTCGGCCATCTCTTGGCAGAAAAGCTGAACCGAGCGGATCGCGTCGTCGTTGCCAGGGATCGGGAAGTCGATAACGTCAGGATCGCAGTTTGTATCGATCGGAGCTACGACAGGGATTTTTAGGCGGTTAGCCTCTTGGACGGCGATTTTTTCTTTTACCGTGTCGATGACGAAAATCATATCAGGCACGGTTTTTAGGTTTCTGATACCGCCTAGAGACGCTAGAAGCTTCTCTTTTTTGCGGCGAAGCATTAGCGCTTCTTTTTTAGTTAGTAAATTTATAGAGCCGTCTTCTTCCATAGCCTCGATTACTTCGAGTTTGCGGATAGATTGGCGGATAGTGCCGAAGTTTGTCATCATGCCGCCTAGCCAGCGGTGATTTACGTACGGCATGCCGCATTTTTCAGCATACTCTTTTAGAGTTGCGCCAGCTTGCTTTTTAGTACCTACGAAAAGTATAGTTTTACCCTCTGCAGCCGCGTCGCGAACGACATTATAAGTGTAGCGGAAGTAGCGGATAGTTTTTTGTAGATCTATGATATAGATACCTTTTCTCTCGCCGAAAATGAATTTTTTCATCTTCGGATTCCATCTGC
>NZ_CALHVM010000057.1 GCF_938039205.1 uncultured Campylobacter sp. | reverse complement strand
CAAGGAGCTGCTGGCTAAAAACGGCTACAAGCAAGCGATCAGCTGGAGCGAAGAGATCGCGCTGTAAGGAGAAAATAATGCAAAGACGAGAATTTCTAAAAAACGCGGCGATGATCTCGGCCGTGGGCGCGACCGCTGCGGTAGCGGACGACGCGGGAAAAATAAAAGACGACTATAAACCGCAAGGCAGCTCGCTACAGCCCGAATTTAGCGTAAAAGACGGCAAAATTTCGATGAACGACGGACATAGCGTGGTATTTTCTATGTGTCACGGCTGCGTGGCAAAGTGCGGACTACGCCTGCACGTGGACGAAAAAGCAGACCGCGTGCTAAGATGTACGGGCAACCCGTACCATCCGCTATCAAACGTGCACTGGGCGAGCTTTGATACCTCGATAAACGACGCGCTGCTAGCCACCACGGCTAGCGGAGAGGACGATCGGCGCGCCACCGTATGCGCTAGAGGCGCGGCGCTACCCGAGATGATAGCTTCGCCTATTAGGATTTTATCGCCGCTTAAGCGAGTGGGCAAAAGAGGCGAGGGCAAGTGGAAAAAGATCAGCTTCGAGCAGCTCATAGAGGAGGTCGTCGAGGGCGGAGATCTTTTCGGCGAGGGGCACGTGGACGGGCTTAGGGCTATACTCTCAGACGAACTCATCGACGAGGCAAATCCGGAATACGGCACCAAGCGCAACCAGCTTTTGAGCTTTTATCTCTACGACGGACGCTCTGATATCGTCGATCGCTTTATCAAAAAATCTTTCGGCACTATAAATCACTACTCGCATGGCGGTATCTGCGGCGGCGGCTTTAGAGTCGGCGGCAAGATCGCGCACAACGCAAAGGGCTTTGCCCATACTAAGCCCGACTACGAAAACTCCAAATTTACCATCTACTGGGGCACCTCGCCCGCAAACGGCGGAAATCCGTTCCAAAAACAAGCCAAAATGGTCGCCTACGCAAGAAGTACAAACGACGGCTTCAGCTATGCGGTGGTAGATCCGACGCTAACAAACGCCGTCAAATTCGCCTCCTCCGATAAAGGCCGCTGGATCGGTATAAAACCGGGCACCGACACTGCGCTTGCTATGGCGATGATACGCTGGATCATAGAAAACGAAAAATACGCCGCAAACTACCTCATGCAGCCAAATTTAGAGCAAGCAAAGCTAGCCGGCGAGATACACTGGTGCAACGCCACCCACCTAGTCATCACGCAAAAAGGCCACCCAGACTACGGTAAATTTGCGCTTGTTGGCGACGAGTGGCAGGTCTGCTCTCAAAGCGGCAAAATCCAAAGCTACAAGATAAACGAGCCTGCTAAGCTCTACTACAAGGGCAAAATTTTACTTAACGGCAAAAAAGTCGAGGTCAAAAGCTCAATGCAGCTACTAAAAGAATCAGCCTATAAACACAGCCTCAAAGAGTACTCCAAAATTTGCGGCGTGAGCGTAGATGATATCCTCTGGCTGTGCGAAAATTTCACCAAAAACGGAAGGCAGGTTAGCACCAACGTCCACGGCGGCATGATGCACACGCAAGCAGCCATGAGCACGTACGCGATATTTTGCCTAAATACGCTAATGGGCACCTACGGCTACAAGGGCGGCAGCGTAAACGCAAGCGCGGGCACTCACGAGTTTTTAAAAGGCAGGTACGATCTGGAGAGCTTCGAGGGCGCATACAAGCCAAACGGGCTAAATTTATCCCGCTCGGGCAAGTATTACGAAACGAGCTCGGAGTTTAAACGCAAAGTCGCAGCTGGCGGTAGCGGCTATCCGGCGCAGCAGCCGTGGTATCCTATCTCGATGCCACTGGTAAACGAAACGCTCACTAGCCACGCCGCGGGCTATCCGTACAAAGTAAAAGCGTTTATAAACTACATGACAAACGTGATGTATGGGCAGGCAGGGCTCGAGGTTGCGGTACTCGACGCGCTAAAAGATAGCAAAAATTTGCCGCTTTTCATCGGTATCGACGCCTTTATGAACGAAACCAACGCCTACGCCGACTACATCGTGCCAGACGGAGTAAATCTCGAAAACTGGGCGCTGCCAAACTCGCTTTGGGGTACGATAGCTAAAACCTCGGTCGTGCGCTACCCGGCCGTCGCTGCTAAACAAGACCGCGCCGCAGACGGCACGCTAATCGACGTGGAGGCCTTTTATATCGCGGTGGCAAAGAGGCTCGGGCTAAAGGGCTTTGGCAAGGGCGCCTTTAAGGATAAAGACGGAAAGCCGATGGATCTGGATACGAAGGAGCAGTATTACGCTGCGGCGCTAGCAAATTTGGCCTTTGACGGAGAGGGCGTAAAAGATATCAGCAAAGAGGACTTAAAACTCAGCAAAATTTCAAAAACCATGAAAAAGCTCGAGCCGTTTTTAAAAGACGAGGAAAAAGCAAAAGTCGCGCACGTGCTGGCAAAGGGCGGTAGGTTTGACAGCTACGAGAGTGCGTACAAGGGCGATAAAACCACGGTAAAAGTCCCGGCTGCTACGCCTGCTGCGATCTACTACGAGCCCCTTGGCGGACACAGGCACTCTATCACGGGCGAGTATATGCCGGGCACGCCGACTCTAGCCCTTGCAGTCGCTAGCGACGGTACTCCGCTAGAAAAGTTTTTCCCAAAATCAGAGTGGAAATACCTCGTAAGCTCGAGAAAATCAAACATCCAGCACTACTACACGATCGTTAGTCCAAAGCTACGCGCCATACATCCGAAAAATTTCGTAAGGATCGCCGAGGATATAGCAAGCGAGCAGGGGATCAAAACGGGCGACAAGGTCAAGATCACGACGCCGTACGGCTCGCAAACTGGCGAGGCATTCGTAACAAACGGCGTAGCTAGCGGAGTCATCAGCCTCGAGCACGGATTTGGACACGATGAGTTTGGCGCCAGGGTGCATTTTATCGACGGCAAACCGGCCTTTTGGCTAGAAAGCGCGGAAAAAGGGGTAAATCACAACAAATTAGGCCTACTAGATCCGAAGCGAAAGGGCAAATTTAGCCTAAACGACTGGCTAGTGGGCACCTGTGCTAGACAAGCGCTACCTGCAAATATCCGTAAAATCGGCTAAATTTAATGCGGCGGCCTTGGCTTAGCTGGGTCACCGTTAAATTTGACGTTTCGGCGGTAAATTTAAAGTAGCGTAAATTTATTCGTGAGAGGCCTCAAATTTGCAGTACTTTTAAGGCAACCCGCGCAAATTTGAGGCAAATTTACCTATAAATATCTAAACTTAAATTTAGCTCGTCGATGACGCTAAGCATCTGCCTCACGTATCTTTGCTCGCGGCGAGCCTCGGCGATGTCTAGTTTATCAAAAAGCCGCCCCTCGAAAAAATTTCTCCTGCTAAAGCAAAATAGATAAAATTTGTTATCCATAAAGGCAGCACTCGGCGATTTTAGCGTGTTTTTGTAGGCTTTTAGCATATTTAGCTTGCCCATAAACGCAGGCGTGAGCAGGTACCTAGCCTCTATCTTATCGGTCGTAAAAACTCTAAAATTTTCATTAAATTTGACGTCGTCGAGCAGCTCTTTGTCGCCTAAAAATTTAGTATTGAAATCCTTACTCACAGCGACCGTTTTTCTGCGAAATTTCTTATTAAATTCGTAAACTAGCACGCTGCCTTTAAAGTCCGAATACTTGTCAAACGCATACTTTAGCAGGACGAACGCGGCGACGTATTTGTTATTTACGCGCGGGTATTCGCGCTCGTGGCTAATAATCTCGCACAGGTTAAATTTGACGCCTTTATAGACGCCGCGTACGCTATCTTCGCTATAAAAAATGCTCGGCCTATAAATCCCCGCCGCGTAAAATTCGCTCTGCGAGATGCCGCCGTAAGCGCTATACGTGAAGCTCTCGTCGATATCTTTGATGAGCGCGGGGGCGAAAACCTCTTTATAAAATTCGTTGTATTCCTCTTTTGCTTTTTCTACTTTTTCGATGTGATTAAGTATTTTAAAAAGATAACGAGAAAAAACAAGCAAAAACACCATCATAAAGCCAAATGACGAGAGCTGATCGCTATCGAATCTATTTCCGAGGATAAGAAACAGCGCTATGACGCCGACGCCCAAAATAACGCTTGTCGGAGATACCGCGATTCTAGCTCGGCACTCTTTTTGTTTTTTTACGGTTAATAAAAATGCTTGCGAAAGGGTCATTTGGTCGCTTTTGATTAAATTTTACGTAAATTTTGACCGAGCGCGGCTTAAAATAAAGTAAATTGGTCGGGTAAATTTGAGCGAGGATTTTTAAAATTTGAGAGATTTAGAGTCAAATTTTGACTCGGAGCAAATTTGGGGTTTGGCTAGTCAAATTTTGCCGCCGTTTTTGAGCGTAAATTATAAGATCAAATTTGACCGAGCCTTGGCGCAACTCGTCAAATTTGCAGGTCGCAAAGTTCGCTAAATCAAAGAGGCCCGCCGCAAGCTTACTTCCCGCGCAGGCCACACAGACAAAAGCTCAAATTTAGAGATTTTCTATCACCCGCTTTGTTTCTAGCGCGATTTCTAGCTCCTCGTTAGTAGGCACGACGAGAGTTTTTACCGCCGCATCAGGGGCGCTGAGATCTCGTATACCGCCGCTTGCGGCAAAATTTAGCTCATGATCGATCTTGATACCCATGTGCGTGAGGTCGTTGCAGATTTTCTCACGGCTATACGGGGCGTTTTCGCCGATGCCGCCGGTGAAAACAACCGCATCCACTCGGCCCAAAACCGCGTAATACGCGCCGATATACTTTTTAATACGGTAGCAAAACATCTCAAATGCTAGATGCGCGCGCTCGTCGCCTTCGTGCATTTTGGCGACCACTTCGCGCATATCGTTTGAGCCGCAGATGCCTAGTAGCCCGCTTTTTTTGTTTAAAAACGCGTCTATGCCCTCAGCCGCGAGCTCGCCTAAATTTAAAAGATAAGTAAGCACCGCAGGATCCATATCGCCGCTTCTAGTGCCCATTATGAGGCCTTCTAGCGGGCTTAAGCCCATCGAGGTATCGACGCTTTTGCCCCCTTGAACGGCGCAGGCGGAGGCTCCGTTGCCTAGATGTAGCGAGACGGCGTTAAATTTCTCGTACGGCACGCCTAGATGCTCAGCGGCTTTTTTGGTGACGTAGTGGTGCGAGGTGCCGTGAAAGCCGTATCTGCGGATGTGTAGCCTCTTACAAAGATCAAATGGTAGGGCGTAGCGGTAGGCGTACTCAGGGATAGTTTGATGAAACACGGTATCAAAAACGACGACGTGAGGCACCTTTTTACCACTCTCATGCATAGCATTTTTTATACCCGCTAGGTGGCCTGGGTTGTGAAGGGGTGCTAGCATGGAGTTTTGCTCGATTTTGGCGATCACGTCAGGGGTGACTAGAGCCGAGTCGCTAAAGCTCTCGCCGCCGTGCACGATGCGGTGTCCGATACCGCCAAGTTCGCTAAAATCATGCAGGATATTTGAGCTAACAAACAGTCGCCTCATCGCCTCAAGCCCCTCGTGGTGGTCTTTTAGCGGCGCGCGCTCCTCGTAAATTTTATCCGCGCTAACGTCTTTTAGCTTGGCATAGGAGCTTGCTTCGCCGATCTTTTCGACTAGGCCGCTAGCGATGACGCGGTTGTCGCCCATATCAAAAAGCTGAAATTTAACCGACGAGCTGCCTGAGTTTAAAACCAAAATTTTCACTATTTTTCTCCTTCGTTTGCGGCTTGTATCGCGCTTATTAGGACCGTATTTACGACGTCTCCCACGCCGCATCCGCGGCTTAGGTCGTTTACCGGCTTTTTTAGACCTTGCAAGATCGGTCCGACGGCGACGCAGTTTGCGCTTCTTTGCGCGATTTTATAGCCGATATTACCCGCGTTTAAATTTGGAAATACAAAAACATTCGCACGGCCTGCTACGTCGCTGTTTGGCAGCTTTTTGCGCGCTACTACGGGGTCTATGGCCGCATCGTACTGTACGGGAGCTTCGATTTTTAGGGCGGGGGCTAAATCGTGCGCTATCTCGCCAGCGCTTCTAACCAGATCGATATCAGCGCCGCTGCCGCTATCTCCGCTAGAGTAGCTTAGCATCGCTACTCGTGGTTCTAGTCCAAAAGCGCGCGCCGTATCAGCCGAGGCTAGAGCGATTTGCGCTAGTTGCTGGGCATCCGGGTTTGGATTTATCGCGCAGTCGGCGTAGATCAGGATCTCTTCCGCAAAGCACATTATAAACGAGCTTGAAACTAGCGGGCTACCCGGGCGCGTTTTGATGATCTGAAGTGCTGGGCGGATGGTGTGTGCCGTGGTCGTGTTTGCGCCGCTCACCATGGCATCTGCCAGCCCTTCTTGCACCAGCATCGTGGCAAAGTACGTCCTATCTCGCACGAGTTCGCGAGCCTGCTCCATGCTTACGCCCTTGCTTTTGCGAGCCTCAAAAAGCGCGGTGGTTAGGCGATCTGCGTACTCGTTTTTTTCTAAATTTATAAATCTCGCGCCGCTTAAATTTACCCCGAGCTTCTCCGCGTCAAATTTAATCTCGTTTTCGTCGCCCAAAAGGATCAAATTTACTGCGCCGCTTTTTAGTAAAATTTCGCTCGCTCTTAGTATCCGCTCGTCTTCGCTTTCAGGCAAAACGACGGTTTTTTTATCTCTTGCGGCAAGTTTAAATAGCGAATTTTCAAAGCGTAAAGGCGTGATGATATCTTGCTTTGCGTTTAAAATTTCATCTAAATTTCCGCTTACGATTAGCTTTGAGTTTCGCGTAAAAAAGCTCAAATTTTCGCGGCAAAAAACCGGAACGTTTAAATTTCTAGCGATCTGTAAATTTAGCTCTATTTCGCCGATATTTGCTATGCTTTGCGCGGGTTTAACGAGTACAAAATCAGCGCTCTCGGCCAGGCGGTCAAATTCATTTATCGCGCTTTTAAAAAACTCACGCTCGCTGCCGTTTTCAAAAGCCTTTTGGGTATTTTCTCGTCCATAAAAATCATTGATGGGGTCAAAAACGGCTACATTTTTAAATTTTGTTGATATAATTTCGTAAATTTCTTGAAAATTCGCGCCAAGCGCAAGGATGGAATTAGCCATAATTTTCCTTTTGGAACTTGATTTGCTTATTTTATCGTAAAATTTTCACTTTAAGGTAAAACGTGAGAAAAAATATTTACTTTTGCGCCCTTGCAGCAGCGTTTTTGAGCGGGTGTTTACCTAGTGCCGACCCTCGCATAGATATGAAGCCGCCCGTTTACGTCGAGCAGCTTCCTGCCAAACAGGTCAATAACCAACCAAACGCGGGCAGTCTTTTTGGTCGCGGCGACAACCCGCTTTTTGCCGACCGCAAGGCGATGAACGTAAACGATATCGTAACCGTCGTTATCAGCGAGCGCGCCAACCAAAGCTCCAGCGGCAAGCACGACACGAGTAAAAACAGCACGATAAACCTTGGTGGAGGGATATTTACTGCAGGCTCCGCGCCGCTATCGACGCTAGCTACTCAGCTAAACAAAGCCGGCGATATCGGCTTTAGCGCGGGCACGAAAAACGAATTTACGGGAGCTGGATCTAGCGTGCGCGCAGAGGCCTTTACTACTACGATCTCGGCACGCATCATCAAGGTGCTAGAAAACGGCAACTACTTTATCGAAGGCTCGCGCGAGCTGCTCATAAACGGCGAAAAGCAGATCATGCAGCTTAGCGGCGTGATCCGTCCGTACGACATCTCAAACGCCAACGAGATCGACTCGCGCTACATCGCCGACGCCAAGATCTTATATAAAACCGAAGGCGACGTGGATAGGGCGACGAGGAAGCCGTGGGGGACAAAGCTTATGGAGGCGATCTGGCCTTTTTAAGCTTTTTTATGCTTAGCTAGATGGCTTGTCTTTTGAGCGCTTTTTGTGGATTTTGTTAAAATTTGACTCGATAGGCTACATGCCTTATCTTCGTCAAATTTTAACTTCAAAACCCCAAAAATCATCTCAAAATACTTCGCCTTTATTTTATTTGGGCGGCTCGTCTCACAAGCGCTTTTCCAAAATTTCGCAAAATTTTTGTTCCGCAGGCTATATAGTAGGAATACCCACCGTAAATAGC